>NZ_CANLZM010000002.1 GCF_947495565.1 uncultured Pontibacter sp. | reverse complement strand
CGCTGCCCCCCTTTTCCTTTTTCACACCACAACATACCCAAAAGCTGCGGCAGCCAGGGTTGCCCGCAGCAGCAGAACGGGGGAGGCATAGGCCGTAGCAGGTGTACACCGCAATGGGAGCCCTGCTCGCAGCGTGCAGCTGGACCCTGTAAACAAGCAAAGGCCGCACCCGATCGGGTGCGGCCTTTGCTGTTAGTAGAGGGGGAGCCGGCATCGAAAGGTCAGCTGTTTATGAACTTGGGGTGAATCAGGTTGTCAACCGAGAAAATCTCCTCCCATTTCTGCTGCGTGACCCTCTCGCGCTCTAGCACCGTGATAGCATGGATGGATTTGCCAGTGGCCAGAGCCTCCTTTGCGATAGAAGCTGACTCTTCGTACCCCAAAATAGGATTCAAGGCTGTGATAATACCAATGCTATTCATAACCATATTAGCACATATCTCCTCATTGGCTGTTATGCCATTTACACATTTATTGGTTAAAGTATAGCAAGCATTCTCCATGTATGTTAAGGAGCTGAAAAGACTATAGGCAATAACAGGTTCCATTACATTTAACTGCAACTGGCCAGCTTCAGCTGCCATTGTTACGGTCATGTCTGTGCCTATTACATAAAAAGCTGTTTGGTTAACAACTTCTGGTATAACTGGGTTTACTTTACCTGGCATAATAGAGGAACCAGGCTGCATACGTGGTAGGTTAATTTCATTTATACCTGTGCGTGGGCCAGAAGAGAGTAACCTTAGGTCGTTGCAAATTTTCGAAATCTTTACTGCCGAACGCTTCATCACACCTGAGACCTGTACATAAGCACCTGTATCGCAAGTTGCCTCTATCAAGTCTTCAGCAAGTACAACAGGTATATCGGTGAGGTTGCGCAGGTGCTCGGTTACAATTTCAGGATACCCTTCCGGTGCATTAATAGAAGTTCCGATAGCAGTAGCTCCCATATTGATTTCACAAATCAGCATTTTAGCTTCATTCAAACGCTGAATATCTTCCCTGATAGTTGTGGAGAAGCCATTAAACTCTGCACCTAAAGTCATCGGGACAGCATCTTGCAATTGGGTACGTCCCATTTTTAATACTTCCTTAAACTCCACGCCTTTACGCTTGAATGCTTCTTGTAATGCCTGCAGGCTCTCAATAAAACTTTCTATTTTACGGTAGAGCGCCAACCGAAAAGCTGTAGGATAGGCATCGTTAGTGGATTGAGAAAAATTAACATGATTGTTTGGGTGAACATATTGGTAATCACCTTTTTGATAACCTAATATTTCAAGTGCCAAATTGGCAACGACCTCATTCACATTCATGTTCACGGATGTGCCGGCACCTCCTTGAATCATGTCTGTAACAAATTGATCAAGGTACTCGCCAGCAATAAGCTTATCGCAAGCTTTACAAATAGCGTCTGCTATTTCAGGTTTGAGCACGCCACAATCACGGTTAGCCATGGCAGCCGCTTTTTTGACGTAGCCAAAAGCTTGAATGAAAAGTGGCTCCCTTGAGATAGGGAGCCCTGTGATATTGAAGTTATCTAAAGCACGTGAGGTCTGTATACCGTAATAAGCCGAATTAGGGATTTCCATTTCTCCCAAAAAATCGTGCTCTGTTCTGAACTCGCTCATATTTAGTTTTCTTGATTAGGTGTTGGGTTAGTGCCTAGAGGGTATGGCAGGGCAACTCCAATTTCCTCAGCAGTAGAAGTAATAATATCAATGGCATATTTCTTAGAGCAGCGCAACTGCCCGCTGAAGCTATAATCATTTATCACGCTTTGTGTGATGATAAGACGGGCCGCGTACTCGCCATACTTATCCACGATCTGTTTCTGCACCTTAGTCAGCTCCTCTTTTCGCTGCTCCGCCTCGAGAGTGCGAAGTGGGCGCTGCCAACGGTTTTCTGGATAATCATGGCTGATGTTATTTTCCTTGGCTGCGCTTTTAGCATGCTGCATTGCGTCTTGTAACAGCTTTTCGTTGCGAGAACGTTTTAGGCCCCCATGTATACCACGCGTATGGTTTAGCCATTCGTGAATATCTGTGTTAGGATTATTAGCAAGCTCTACCAGGGCATCATTAGCTATAATATATGGGGCAGGCTTGTTGAACTGCTTGCCCATTTGCTCTCTAAAAATAAATAGATGCTTCAGTATAAACTGTTGGTAATAATTAAGCTTAAAGGCGTTTCGGAGCTTTAGGTGTGGGTTGGTAGGTTCAGAGTAAGTAAGCCCCTCCAGCAGTGAGTTCTCCTCCTGAAGCCAGTGTAAACGATCAAGATGCTCAACTTCCTGTACTAATTTTGATTTGATGCGATGCAGGTAAATAACATCAATTGCGGCATACTGTAGCTGAGCATCAGTTAGTGGGCGCTTGTTCCAGTTGCTTGATTGCTGAGATTTGTCAATCTCCATGCTAAACTCTTCTTTCAGGACTGTGGCAAGGGAAGAGCGCTCATAGTTCAGAATTTTGGCGGCTACATCGGTATCCATCACTCCTTTAATATTGCACCCGAGCTTATCAAGCAGTAAGATGTCATTGTTGGAGTGATGTATGATTTTAGTGATAGCACTGTTTTCAAGTAGGTCGAACAGTGGCTGGAGGTTAGATAAGGTAAAAGGGTCTATAATGTAGCAGGTACCACTCTCATCAGCGATCTGCACCAGGCAAAGGTTAAAACCGTAAGTAAAACGATTCTGATCAAATTCCAGGTCTAGGGCAAGTTCTTTGCTTTGGCTCAGAAGGCTTACAGCCTCCTGAAGTTGATCCTGTTGCTCGATCAGTTTAATCTTTACGCCATCATGTATCAGCGTTTTATTTTCCATTGCTAAATATAAAAAAGGTTTAAAGCATATTCAGCTTTATGTGCCTTCTTTTTACGTCGGGAAGTATACATCTAAAGTATAAAAAAAGCCTCTGCTTATAGAGCAGAGGCTTTTCCTGAAAGTTTGTTATCGTTATTGGATTGGAGGTTGCTCCTCCTGAATGTCGTCTGCAACACCATCATTTACAGTAGTATCTTCTACCATAATAGTAGTGTCCTCATCCATGTTCATATCGGTTTCCATATCAGTTCCTACCTCATCAGTTGTCTCGTAAGTTTCTGATTCAGTAGTTGTATTATTATCGGTGCCGCAAGCCGTAAAAGCGAAAGCTGCAAAAGCGGCGAAGACGAATTTCCAAATCTTTTTCATAATCTTATATAAATTGATTTTGTACTTATTTATACGGAAGTCATCAAGAAGTAACCCTGCCGATATTATAAAGTAGCTGTTTTTGAAGTAAAAGACATTATGCTGCTAGTTAACGCACAATTATTTGTTGCTAATGAATTTATGTCAGAAACTACAATGGAGCTATTAATAAAACATTTCTAAGGCGTAGTGTGATTTGGCAAATTTAGCTATGCTTAAAAAAAGTAAAATTTTAAATGCAGAACAGGTGCTAAAGTAGTATAACAAGCAGAAGGGAGGGGAATAAAAAAAGCCTGCTACATATAGTAACAAGCTTCAGCAAGCAAATGCATTTATTTTGAAGCAGCTGACTTAGATAATGTCTCTTCGCGCTTCGCCTTAAACTCAGTACCGTCCTTCCATTCGGGATATTTTTCTGTATTGGCCACCCTGTAGCCAACTCGCAGGAAGAGCTGCAAATCCTCTACAGCGCCCTCCAGGTTCCAGTCATCACGCACTTCATCCGATAATTTGTGGTAATCATTGGCGGTATAGCGCTGCTTCCACTGCTTTACGTAATCAGCTGGTTGGTTATGGGCTACTACACCAGAGCTGGCGTAAAGGGCAGGAACACCCTGTTTGGCAAATTCAAAATGATCAGAGCGGTAGAATGAGCCCGTTTCTGGCGTAGCCTCCGGCACAATGCGGCGGTTCTGAGATTTTGCTTCCTGCGCCAGCACATCCTCTAAAGTAGAGTTGCCAAACCCGACCACTACCACATCTTCGGTAGGGCCATAGGCATTTAGCACGTCCATGTTGATAACAGCTACTGTCTTTTCGAGAGGGTACAAAGGGCTGCTGGCGTAATATTTGGATCCGAGCAGACCTTTCTCCTCGGCTGTTACTGCCAGAAATAGTATGGAGCGTTTTGGTTTGGTTTCCATCTGGCTAAAGGCTTTCGCTAGCTCCAGAAGGCCTGCGGTGCCGGTAGCATTATCCAAAGCACCGTTGTATACTTGGTCGCCTTGCAAGGAGGGGTCTTTGCCTAAGTGATCCCAGTGTGCGGTGTAAACAACGTATTCATCCTTCAGTTCCGGATCAGAGCCTTCTAATTTAGCAATCACGTTCTGCGACTGCACCTCGCGCAGCTCATTTTTAATGTTAAAGCTGGCAGTAGCTTTGAGCGGCACAGGTTTGAAGTCTTTACTGATGGCGGCTTGCTTCAGCTCATCAAAGTCACGACCCAGAGCAGTGAATATTTCCCGTGCTTTTGGTTCTGTGATCCAGGCTTCTACCTCAGCGCGGTTCATATTCTTGTCAGGGGTGATGATTTCAAAGCCTTCGCGGCTGTGGCTGCCAGAAATTACCTCGTAAGGATAGCCTGCCGGGCCTGTCTCATGTATAATGATAGCAGCGGCGGCTCCTTTCTCTGCAGCAATTTCATACTTGTAGGTCCAACGGCCATAGTAGGTCATCGCTTTGCCGCCAAATATGGTACTGTCAAGCTGCTCCGGATTGTTTGCGTCTGGTACAGGTGGGTCGCTTACAAGCATGACAATGGTCTTTCCTTTTACATCCAGACCTTTGTAGTCATCCCAGCCGTATTCCGGCGCCACCACACCGTAGCCCACAAACACCATATCAGAATTGTTGACTTCGGCGGAAGGCGCATAACGGCGGGTTAAGGCCACATAATCATTCGGAAAGCTAAGCTGGATGTTTCTGCCGTTGGCGTTGATGGTAGCTTTAGGAGTGGGAGTATAGCCAAACATAGGTACTTTCTGCACATAACTGCCGTCTGCGTTTCCTGGCTGCAGCCCCAGCTGCTTGAAATGACGGGTAAGGTAAGCCACTGTAGAATCTTCGCCCACAGAGCCTGGCGCACGGCCTTCGAAAGCATCGGAAGCAAGTGTGGAAGTATGGCCCAGCAGACTGGAAGCGCTTATCTGCTGCAGCGCTGGTTGTAAGTTAGCGCTGTCGGCAGCTAGAGCGGCCTCTTGATCAGCTTCGCTAACCTGCCGTGAGCTTTCGTTGCAGCCTAATGCCAGTAGCCCGAGCAGGCCAAGTAGCGGAATGTGTTTCTTCATAGATATAAAGTATACTTAGTGTCTCCTCAAGATAACGAAAATTCCACACTTTATAAATCAGCACTTTATACTTATTATGCCGCTATTTGCCAGCTCTCAGGCACGCCGCTGTGCAAAGCCTGTATTACGGCAACTATACTTTCCTGGCGGTGCTTTAGTTGGCACTCCCACACTACCAAACGCTGCCAGCCAGCTTCGCGGTACATCACGCCATACTTTGCATCACGTGATAGATTGTTTGCAAACTTGTTGCTCCAGAAAGCTGTATTGGTTTTGGGCAAGCTAGGTTTGCAGTAGGGGCAGCGGTGCCAGAAGCAGCCATGCACAAACACAGCTAGGCGGCGGGAGGGGTAGCAGATGTCTGGCTTGCCAGGGGCTTTAGGCCAGTGCACCCGATAGCCGCGCAGGCCGGATTGCCACAGTGCCCTTCGCAGTTTCAGCTCGGGCTGTGTGTTCTTCGCTTTGTTAGCCCGCATATAGCGGCTTATTTTTTCTAGGGCTGTAAGGGGTTGTTGCGGCCTTTTATATGTTCTTCTCTTCGTCAATGCTACTACGGCTGTACTTTTTGCAAAGGTATAACACAAATAAATCAAGCATAGTTTGATGCCAGCCTATACTTATACTTTATAGATGCATTGGCATTTTCATAACCTGGAGAGGCTTGCGCGCGGGTATCAGTCTGCTTTCAGATGCGGTAGTAGATACGGGACATGGTGTTGTCGTAAGGGTCATAACCGGGCCGTTTGTTGCAGAACCTTTCCTCCGTAATTTTAGCGTGTTTCATCTTGCTCAGCTGAAAACAGTGCCAGCCTTGGTCTTTCTGGCCATCCTTATAAGTTAGCCAGGCCACCAAACAGGATTCATGCTGCTTATCTTGCCCTAAAAGATGTGGCTCTACTATATGAGTTTTGTTTTCATACTCGAAGCTCACCAGGAGCCTGGCCCCAATTGCCTTCGACAGTTCTTCAAGCAGATAGCTATACATAATTACCTCTAGGTTAGGGTCTGGAATACCTGCATTGCTGCTCTGTAACAGCGTTAAGATTTTAGCCGCAGTGACATGAACTTTTTTACCTGTTATAAAGGTGAGCATTATACTACTGTTGCAACAGGAAATATAAACGCTTAAAGTAACTGGGATTATACTTTAATGTTTTTTAACTATTTCTGATTTGTTTGATGGGAATATATCTTTAAAGCAGTTTTTGCAAGTATGATAGAGTGATCAATCTATACTTATTGAACATTCTAAAACAGCTTTAAAGTATCAGGCAAGTATGGCTGCAGAAAAAGCAATGTGCTACGAAAGCCTTGCGGTAGATTAATGCTCCTAATTCAAGTTATCTCCTAAAATTCTTTGGATGTTGAAGTTAAATGCTGACTTAAGGTAACCACGAAGTATGAAACTGGGTAAGAGAATAGAAGTTTTGTTATTGATTGTAAGGCATATTTGCTAATGCGAATACATGAAATTTGATTTTTCAATAATACCTCTATCTTTGCCTTTACACATGCAGTAGTTTATACTATGGATAAATATACATACATCGCTAATGCGCACGGCGATTATATTGATGAGCTATACAAAACTTATCAGCAGGACCCGGAGTCAGTAGATGCCGGGTGGCGCAAGTTTTTTGAAGGTTTCGAGTTTGCTACGGCTTATGCCGAAAACGGCCATGAGGTGGCCGAAGGCACAACTCCGGCCTCCGCAAAAGGCGCTGTGGCTGCCGGTGAGTCTGAGAAAGAGGTTGCCGTTCGTAACCTGATCCACGCTTACCGCACACGCGGCCACTTACGCTCCAAAACCAACCCTGTTCGCCCACGCAAAGACCGTAAGGCAAGGCTAGACTTGTCAGACTTTGGCTTAACACAGGCGGATCTGGATACTGTTTTCCAAGTTGGTGAAATTATTGGAATCGGGCCGGCTACACTGCGCGACATTGAGGCGGCGCTGAAGAAAATCTACGAAGGCTCTATCGGCTTTGAATACATGTACATCCGCGATCCGGAGGTGCTGGAGTGGTTCAAGCAGAAGGTGGAGAAAGACTCCCTGAACTTTAATCCTGGGATAGAATATAAAAAGCGCATCCTGTCCAAATTAAACGAGGCAGTGGTATTTGAGAACTTCCTGCACACAAAGTTTTTGGGCCAGAAGCGCTTCTCACTGGAGGGTGGCGAAACAACTATTCCTGCCCTTGATGCTATTATTGATAAAGGCTCTGAACTAGGTGTTGAGGAAGTAGTAATAGGTATGGCGCACCGCGGCAGACTGAACGTGCTTGCCAACATCATGGGCAAAACCTATGAGCAGATCTTCTCTGAGTTTGAAGGCACAGCCGTTCCGGATTTAACCATGGGCGATGGTGACGTAAAATACCACATGGGTTACTCCTCTGAGGTAGTTACGCCATCCGGCAAAAAAGTAAACCTGAAGCTTGCTCCAAACCCATCGCACCTGGAAGCGGTGAATCCGGTAGTAGAAGGTTTTGTGCGCGCTAAGATTGACTGCATGTATAGCAAAGACGCCGACAAGGTGCTGCCTATACTTATACATGGAGACGCGGCCGTAGCAGGACAAGGCATTGTATACGAGGTGACGCAAATGGCAAACTTAGAAGGCTATAATACTGGCGGCACCATCCACTTCGTAATCAACAACCAGGTTGGCTTTACGACTGATTTTGAAGACGCCCGTTCTTCTATCTACAGCACAGACGTTGCCAAAGTTATAGATGCACCGGTGCTGCACGTGAACGGAGATGATCCGGAGGCAGTGGTGTTTGCCATGCGTATGGCTATGGAGTATCGCCAGAAGGTAAACAACGATATCTTTATTGATATGGTATGCTACCGCCGCCACGGACATAACGAGTCTGATGAGCCGAAGTTCACGCAGCCGCAGCTGTACAATATGATCTCGAAGCACGCTAACCCGCGCGAGGTATATAACAAGCAGTTGATTACCCGTGGGGAGGTAGATGCTGACCTGGCCAAGAGCATGGACAAAGAATTCCGTCAGATGCTTCAGGACCGCCTGGATATGGTAAAGCAAAAGCCGTTGCCATATAACTACCAGCAGATGGAGAAAGAGTGGCAGTCTCTGCGCCGCTCCAAGCCGGAAGATTTCAACCAGTCGCCGGAGACAGGTATTTCTGCAGAAGCAGTAGAGGCAGTTGGCAAAGCGTTAACTGTATTGCCGCAGGGCTTTAAGCCTCTGAAGCAGATCGAGAAGCTGATTAAAGAGCGTAAGGAAATGTTCTTTGAGAGCAAGCAGCTAAACTGGGCTGCAGCCGAATTGCTGGCCTATGGCTCTGTATTGTTGGACGGCAGGGTAGTTCGTTTCTCAGGACAGGATGTGCAGCGCGGTACATTCTCGCACCGCCACGCCGTATTACACGATGCCGTAACAAGCGCTCCGTATAACAGCCTGAACCACATGAGCGAGGAGCAGGGTTCATTCGAAATCTATAACTCCCTGCTCTCAGAGTATGGCGTGCTGGGGTTTGAGTTTGGCTACGCGATGGCTAACCCGAATGCCTTGGTAATTTGGGAGGCGCAGTTCGGTGACTTCGGCAACGGAGCACAAGTAATGATTGATCAGTTTATCTCTTCCACAGAATCTAAGTGGCAGCGCATGAACGGTTTGGTGATGCTGTTGCCGCACGGTTACGAAGGCCAGGGGCCAGAGCACTCCAATGCCCGCCCTGAACGATTCCTGCAGTTAGCGGCAGAGAACAACATATTCGTGACAAACGTCACTACGCCAGCCAACCTGTTCCATTTTATGCGTCGCCAGTTGGCCTTGCCGTTCCGTAAGCCTGCTGTTAACATGTCGCCAAAATCGCTGCTGCGCCACCCGGCTGTGGTTTCTCCTGTAGAGGATTTTACATCGGGTAGCTTCAAAGAAGTGCTTGGCGATAATTATGCGTCGGCAAAATCGGTGAAGAAGGTGCTGCTTTGCTCAGGTAAAGTATACTTTGACCTGTTGGAGGAGCAGCAGAAGAACAAGCGCAAAGACGTAGCCATCATTCGTATGGAGCAGCTGGCGCCGTTCCCGAAAGTACAGCTGGAGGCAGAACTGAAGAAGTATAAGAACGCCAAAGTATACTGGGTACAGGAAGAGCCGGAGAACATGGGGGCCTGGACTTATGTACTGCGCATCATGCGTAACGGCGTAGAAGATGTTGTGGCCCGCAAAGCCAGTGCATCGCCTGCCACAGGTTACATGAAAGTGCATGTAAAAGAGCAGCAGGATATCATTGAGAGAGCGTTTGCGGCGAATTAAGAATTAGGAATTAAAAATTAAGAATGTGAAAGCGGAGAATGTATTGCTTACAAAAAGTTATGCGTTCGCTATTCGCATTGTTAATTTGTACAAGTTCCTATCTCAGGAGAGAAATGATACAGTTATATCAAGGCAAATCCTCCGCAGTGGCACGTCTATAGGTGCTAATGCGGAGGAAGCTGCTGGCGCTTAAAGCAAAAAAGACTTCATTGCAAAACTCTCAATTGTCTATAAAGAAGCCAGAGAAACTAACTATTGGTTACGGTTGCTCAGAGACACTCAGTTTATAAGTTCAGAGCAGGCAGTTTCGTTGCTGGCAGATTGTGAAGAGCTGCTAAAGATTTCAGGTTCGATCCTGAAGACTGTTAAAAATCAGAATGATACTTAATTCGATCAGAAATAATTCTTACTTATTAATTCGTAATTCCTAATTGAATAAAATATGAGCTTAGAAGTTAAAGTGCCTGCCGTAGGTGAGTCGATCACTGAGGTAACCATAGCCCAATGGCTTAAGAAAGACGGCGACCGTGTGGAAATGGATGAGGTGATTGCTGAGCTGGAATCTGACAAAGCCACCTTTGAACTGCCCGCCGAAGCCGCAGGCATTTTACGCATTGTAGCACAGGAAGGCGACACAATTGATGTGGGCGCTCTAATCTGCAAAATTGACCAGGACGGTGCTGCCGCATCTGCTCCTGCGGCACCAGCTGCAACAGACGGTGCAGGTGAGGCGGTAGAGATGAAAGTGCCAACTGTAGGTGAGTCTATCTCTGAAGTTACCATTTCAAACTGGCTAAAAAGCAACGGCGATCATGTAGAGATGGATGAGGTGATTGCGGAATTAGAGTCTGACAAAGCCACTTTTGAACTGCCAGCCGAAGCCGCAGGAACTTTAGAAATTGTAGCGCAGGAAGGTGATACAGTGGAGATTGGTGGCCTGCTTTGCCGCATTGTGCCAGGTGCAGGTGCTGTAAAAGCAAATGCGCAGGCTGCAGCCAAGCAAGATGAGGCCGACCATAAAGCTTCTGCTCAGCCAGCTGCCGCACCGTCAGGTGCACAAACATACGCCTCTGGCACGCCATCACCGGCTGCAGGCAAAATCCTTTCTGAGAAAGGTATTAACCCTGCCGATGTGCAAGGCTCAGGCCGCGATGGCCGCATCACCAAAGAGGATGCACAAAATGCCCAGCAAGCCGCTGCCAAACCAGCTGCTGCTCCAGCGCCTAAGCAAGAGGCTGCTGCAGAGGCGCCAGCTGCTGCCGGCGCGCGCAACCAACGCCGTGAGAAAATGAGCTCGCTGCGCAAAACAGTTGCCCGCCGCCTGGTGCAGGTGAAGAACGAAACGGCCATGCTGACAACCTTCAACGAGGTTGACATGAAGCCGATCATGGACATCCGAGCCAAGTATAAAGACAAGTTTAAAGAAGTGCACGAAGTAGGCTTAGGCTTCATGTCGTTCTTCACAAAGGCTTGTACTGTTGCCCTGAAAGAATGGCCAGCGGTAAACGCTCAGATTGATGGTAATGACATGATCTTTAATGATTTTGTGGATGTTTCGATTGCTGTTTCTTCGCCGAAAGGTCTTGTTGTGCCGGTTATACGCAACGCAGAAAGCTTGTCGCTGGATGGCATCGAGAAAGAGGTTATTCGGTTGGCGAAGAAAGCGCGTGATGGCAAGCTTTCCATTGAGGAGATGACAGGTGGTACCTTCACGATCACTAACGGTGGTGTGTTCGGTTCTATGATGTCTACGCCAATCATCAATGCGCCGCAGTCAGCCATACTTGGCATGCACAACATTGTGCAGCGCCCAGTTGCCATCAACGGACAAGTTGAGATTCGCCCGATGATGTACCTGGCCCTGTCTTACGATCACCGCATTATCGACGGTCGCGAGTCAGTAAGCTTCCTTGTTCGCGTAAAAGAACTACTGGAAGACCCGATGCGCCTATTGCTGGGCGTTTAAAAGAACGCCTAGTAATAGGCGCAGTTAAGAGTTAAAAGTTATGAGTTATAAGTGGTTTAGATGTTTTTGTACATCCTGCGTACCAACTTTTAGCTCATAACTTTTAACTCTTAACTACAAAAGCATGGCTGATAGCATTGTAGCTAAAAAAGCATTTCAGTTTGCGATTCGGATTACAAAGCTGTACATGTACCTAAAAGATCAGAAGCAAGAATTTATACTTGCTAAGCAACTGGTTAGAAGCGGAACATCTATAGGAGCGAATGCAGAAGAAGCTGTTGCCGCGCAGTCTAAACCGGATTTTATACACAAGCTGCATATCGCTTTAAAAGAAGCGCGAGAAACAAGCTAATGGCTACAATTACTCCATGCAGTTGAATTATTAGAAACCGCAGCCTTCGAAAGTATACACAAGGATTGCGTAGAGTTGCAGAAGATGCTAAGTAGTATCATTCTTACATCTAAAAAGAACAACTCTTAACTCATAACTTTTAACTCTTAACTATACTAAAGTGCAATACGACGTAGTAGTTATCGGTTCTGGCCCTGGCGGGTATGTGGCGGCAATCCGTTGCGCCCAGGTTGGCCTGAAAACCGCGATCATAGAAAAGTATAATGTACTGGGCGGCACCTGCCTGAACGTAGGATGTATTCCGTCTAAAGCCCTGCTCGACTCATCAGAGCATTACCACAACGCGGCGCACGCTTTCTCGGAGCACGGCATTGAACTGGAGAACCTGAAGGTAAACCTGACGCAGATGATCAAGCGCAAGGGCGAGGTAGTAAAGTCTAACAACGACGGCATTACCTACCTGATGAAGAAGAACAAGATCGACACATACTTCGGCCTTGGCTCTTTCGTGAACAAAAACACGATTAAGATTACCGACGCAGAAGGCAAGGAGCAACAGATCGAAACGAAGAAAACGATTATCGCGACCGGTTCTAAGCCAACCACCCTTCCGTTCCTTCCTCTTGACAAGAAGCGCATCATCACTTCTACAGAGGCTTTGTCGTTGACTGAAATTCCGAAAAACATGATTATCATCGGTGGTGGGGTAATCGGTTTGGAGTTAGGCTCAGTATATGCTCGTTTGGGTGCTAAAGTGCAGGTGATTGAGTACATGGATTCTATTATTCCGACCATGGACCGGGCGCTAGGCAAAGAGCTGATGCGCATCCTGAAAAAAACGCTGAAGTTTGAGTTCTTCATGAGCCACAAAGTAACCGGCGCCACCAACGAGGGCGAGGTAGTGAAAGTGACTGCTGAGAACCCGAAAGGCGAAACGGTAACATTTGAAGGCGATTACGTGCTGGTATCTGTTGGCCGCAAACCATATACTGAAGGCCTTGGTCTGGAGAACGCTGGTGTGCAACTGGGTGAGCGCGGTATGATTGCCGTAAACGACCACCTAGAAACAAACGTGCCGGGCATCTTCGCGATTGGCGACGTGGTGCGTGGCGCGATGCTGGCACACAAAGCCGAAGAAGAGGGTGTTTTGGTTGCAGAGCATATCGTGGGGCAAAAGCCACATATTAATTATAACCTGATCCCGGGTGTAGTTTATACCTGGCCGGAAGTGGCAGGTGTTGGTTTTACCGAGGAGCAGTTGAAGGAGCAGGGTCGCGCCTACAAGTCCGGTTCGTTCCCATTCAAGGCGTCGGGTCGTGCCAAGGCATCCGGTGACACCGACGGTTTCGTGAAAGTGCTGGCAGATAAGGAAACAGACGAGATCCTAGGTGTGCACATGATCGGCCCACGCATCGCTGACCTGATTGCTGAGGCTGTAACAGCTATGGAGTTCCGTGCATCGGCTGAAGATGTGGCCCGCATGAGCCATGCGCACCCAACCTATGCCGAAGCCATGAAAGAAGCTTGCTTAGCCGCCACAGAAAACCGCGCTTTGCATATCTAAGCCGTTTCATACATTAATTTATACCTGGCAGCGCCACCTCGAAAGGGTGGCGCTGTTTGTTTTCTCAGTGGATATCTAGGCCTGGATCATGCGTGCTGAATTGAGAAAACTATCAGTAAAATTCAGCTAGTTCAAAAAGTATAATAATATTTATAGAGCTATATATGCAACTATTCTAAATCATTTTCATCTCTTGTGCAGATAAAAATTAAGCCTATTTACTGCAGATGCTATGAAAAAGATTGTAATTCTATTAGTGTATACTTTAACCCTAAATTTAGCTTTAGGGCAAAGTATGGTGCTTCCTCCCAAGTCACGTGCGCCTTTAGAGGCTATAGAAGCTATTAAGAACAACAAGCTGATAGGCTCGGATTCGACATTCCGATTGCTTTCTGAATGGAAGCAATACCAAGAGATACCGCAGGTAGATCAAGAGTATCTGTATTTCTATAATGATTCTGTATTTGGGCAGGTGCCTGTGAGGATATTTATACCTAAGGGCTACTCCAACTCTAAAAAAAGCCCATTACTCTTGCTGCTTCACGGTGCTGTAGGGCGTAGTTCTTTTACGGCTGCGCTAAAGCCTGACTCAAGTACATCAGAAGAGGATATTTTCTTCCAATACTTTACAAAGCAAGACTTTATTGTAGTGAGGCCCTACGCCGATCGATCCAAGCAATTTGACTGGGTTAGGAATGGGTTCAAACCAAGCCAAAACCTTACCTATAATACGCTTGCAAGTATAGTGGAGGAGTTAAAATTGGTGTTAAATATTGATGACTCTAAAATTTATGGCTTGGGTCATTCTGATGGATCCGATGGATGTGTTGGCCTTCTGTTATATAAACCAACACTGTTTGCCGGTTTTATAGCTTACAACTCCATGATTTTTAACATACATGCAAATAACTTCTATTTGAGAAACACTGCTAATAGGCCGCTATACATAGTGCACTCTGATAAAGATGTAATTAGGCCTGTAGAGCAGGCAAGGCTAATTGTAACTCTTCTAGATAGTATAAAAAGCCCTGTGCTCTACAAAGAATATCATGGTTATGAGCATTATGATGAGCACTTGTTAAAAGATTTGCCGTTAGCGACTAAATTTTTGAAAGGTATAAGTCGTAACCCCTTTGCTAAGCAAGTTTATTGGGAGACTAATAATATACATAATAAGCAGTGCGACTGGCTTAAAATCAATGAGTTTAATGCAGCGCAAGAGGCAAGCTTATGGCATAAAGGTCTGAACACCATCAGCTATAACAAAATAGATAAGGTTTTTGTAGATGAGCCGTATTATGGTACTATTGATAAAAGTGCAGCTGTGACAGGATTCTACCAGAACAATACTTTTTACATTAATACATCTCGTGTTAAAGAACTGGAGGTATTAATAAGTAATGTGATGGTAAATCTTGAAGAACCTGTTAAAATCATTTTAAATGGTGAAGTAGCTTATCATGACAGGGTAAGTATAAACAAATCATTTCTGCTTAATAATTTTTTGAAAAATTTTGACAGGCAAGCACTTTGGGTCAACTCAATTAAGCTAAAGTTGTAGCAGCCTCTGAGCTGCACAGGATAAATTTATGCTTATACTTATTATCTAATCACTTACATTAATTTATACCTGGCAGCGCCACCCCAAAAGGGTGGCGCTGTTTGTTTATCAAGACTTTTTAGAGGGAAGCCAAATTATTTTTTGCTAAACGCTTGCGAATCAGAAAACCTCCTTTACATTTGTAGTGTACTAGTAATCTAATACACTAAGCCGATAAAACTATGATTAAACTTTCACACATTAATTTCAGGTACAAAAAGAAGCGGCAGCTCTTCGAGAACCTGAACCTAAACCTGCAGCCTGGCTTTATCTATGGTTTGCTGGGCAAGAACGGCGCTGGTAAATCGTCGTTGCTGAAGCTGATTTCTGGTTTGCTGTACCCGGATAGCGGGCAGTGCACCGTGTTTGGCCACCATGCCGCTGCGCGCAAGCCCGCCATGCTGCAGGATATCTACATGATTCCGGAGGAATTTGAGCTGCCGCCGGTTAGCCTGGCCACTTTCGTGAAGATCAATTCGGTTTTCTATACCAGGTTCAGCCAAAACCAACTGGAAGCATATCTGGCAGAGTTTGAGCTGTCAGACGATGCAAAGCTTTCCACGCTATCTTATGGCCAGAAGAAGAAGTTTCTTATTGCTTTTGGCCTGGCCACCAACGCCCGCGTGCTCATACTTGATGAGCCAACCAACGGCCTCGATATTCCTTCCAAAAGCCAGTTCCGCAAGATTATGGCAGCCTCTCTGGACGAGGAAAAGATCATCATCATCTCTACCCACCAGGTGCGCGACCTGGAAAACCTGATCGATAACATTGTGGTGCTGGAGCAAGGCAACATCATCTTTAACCACAGCATTGCCCATATTTCTGAGCGACTGGCTTTTGAGTATAACCTGGCAGGCGTGCCGGATCAGGAGATTTTATACACAGAGGAGTTGCAGGGCCGCAAAGCGGGCATCGTGAAGAACATAGCAGGTGTGGATAGCCGCGTGGATATGGAGCTGCTGTTTAACGGCATCGTGAAAAATGCGCCTGCCATTAACGAGGCCTTCGCCAACCTGAAGTATGAATACTAAACCTGACACTGCAAGTATAAACCAGCTTGCCACCGGCAGGATGCTCCGAAGTCTGCGGACCCTGTTAACGGCGCTAATTGCCGCCGTGTGTGCCGTGCTGCTTACCACCAAACAGGTGAACTATACTTACCCCGTGGAGGCACTCCTGAAAAGTATAATTAAAGATAATTCTATCGTTGACGACCATTTGTACAAAATAAAACTATGACTACTGAATTCGACCTGACACGGCTGGGCCATTTTATAAAGCGGCAGCTATACATGAACCTTAATTCGCTATGGATTAGCATCGTAGCAGTAACAGGATTTTTGTTGGCTGCATCTGTGTTGTTACCTTACTTCAAAGGTGCCAGCAGCGTTCCTATACTCGTTAACTTGTTTGGGATCGTTTTTTTTGTTTGTGGATTTATACTTTCGAGCAAAGTATACACTGAGATGCAATCACCCCAAAAGAGCTATATGTTTCTCACACTTCCGGTATCCACAGTTGAAAAACTTATAGGAGCCTGGTTAATCTCATCACCAATATATGTTGTAGCAATAGGGATTTGTTTTTCGATTCTCATGGCTATTAGCGCGCTTATAATCGGGGAACCTGTTTTTTCTTTTTTCCAATCGAAATATTTGTTCCTGAATATCAGAGATATAAGCGCTTATATGGTGTTACAGACTATCTTTTTGTTAGGAGCCTGTACATTCAAGGGGAATAACTTCATGAAAACCCTACTGGCAGCTTTTATACTCTTTACAGTATTAGGGATGTATACAGGCGGGGTAGGGTATCTTCTTTTCGGCGAAAGCAGGCATTTTGGCCCTGATAATACCTCTGTTGAATTTAGAGACTCCATGAGATTCCTTTTCAAGGAAGTTATCCCATTCCTGTTCTGGTTTGTGCTGCCGCTGTACCTGCTGGTGGTATCGTATTTTAAATTGAAAGAAAGGCAAGTGTAAGATGGAATTTAAAGACAATCAAGCCATATACCTACAAATCGCCAACCGCTTCTTCGAGAACATCCTGAAGAGAGAATGGCTAAGCGGCGACAAAATACCTTCCATCCGCGATATGGCCGTGGAGTTTGAGGTAAACCCCAATACCACCATGCGCACGTTCAACTACCTGCAGGACAAAGGCATTATCTACAACAAGCGCGGCATTGGCTACTTTTTGGCCGATGATGGCCTCGAAAAAACCATCGCCCTGAAAAAAGAGCAGTTTGTGGAGGAGGAGCTTCCGGTGTTTTTAAGAACCATGAAACTGCTGGGGCTGTCGCTGGAGGACTTGAAAGCGTATGCTGCCAAGTATGAGGGTCCAAGTATAAATTAACTGATCTCACCATTTTAAAGCGCATTTACATGAAACTAAGTAATAAACTTCTGCTGGGCCTGTTCATCGTGATACTGCTGGGAGCCACAGCGGTAATGGGGACCGCCAAATATTATGGTTTGGATGCCTCTGTAAGCACAGAACCACTACACAAAGCACCGGCGCCACCCGCCCCTCCGGCAGCCGAATAAAGCTAAATGCCTTTGTGCCAGTTGCTTTTTTGAGGCGAAAGGTGCAAAGGCATTCTTTTTTTCTGAGGCTCAGGCAACCTTGCCCATACTTGCTGCATCTTTTAAGCAAACGCCTCCGGCAACCTATAACCTTAACACATACAACTATGCTGAAAAAAGTACAGGTACTACTCGTAATGCTCATGCTGCCCCTAATGGCCTGGGCCCAGACACGCGTAAAAGCTTCTGATATTATAGAAAAGATAAACCGAGGCGAGGCTGTGTCTTACAAAAATGCCGTTATCGACGGCGACCTTGATATGACCACGCTCAAGAACATGGAGCGTAAAAACAGCGGCAACATCGGCTCGAATGAGTATGTAAGCACAGTAACGACCCCACTTACTTTTGTGAACTGCACCTTTAAAGGCGATGTGCTGGCCTATGTTAGCAAAGAAGTGAAAGGCGGCCTTTTCAGCAGCAGCAACGAAGTATACAATACCAATTTTGAGAAAGACGTAGTTTTCGAGAACTGTAACTTTGAGAAGAAGTCTGCCTTTAAGTATAGCGAGTTCGATGGCAAAGCCAATTTCATGAGCAGCCGTTTTGCGGAGGAGGCACTGTTTAAGTATGCCGAGTTCGACAAGGGCCCTAACTTCAGCAACGTACGTTTTGATAGAGATGCTAACTTTAAGTATGTTGAGTTTCCGGAGCGCGTAAGTTTTGCAGGCGCTAATTTCAGGGGAGAGGCCAACTTTAAGTATGCTGAGTTCAACGGAGGCGTGAATTTCGAGAAAGCGTTGTTTAACGGCATTGCCAACTTTAAATATGCTGAGGCCGAAAGATCCTTCAACATTAAGGGCGCAAACTTTAAAGGCAGCGATGACTTTAAGTATACCAAATTTAACAACGAGCACGTAACGTTGGCTACCCTGCAGCGCATGGCGCAATAAAAAATGTAACATACATCTTTCTGGCCGCGCTACTTTCTAAAAAGTAGCGCGGCCTTTTTTTATGATGACTGCAATAACAGCATCACCTTTCCCAAACCCTCCGCAGCAGTATACTCAGGCACCGGCGGCAGCGCCAGCCAAGCTGCCCGCACCTGGTTCAGCAGTTCCAGGTTTATACGTAGGCCATACTTTATACTTGCCACAGCCACAGCAATGGCTGTTTTAAGATGATTGGCCTTAACACGTAACGTATGCAGGGAATAGCGACCGGGGTGCAGGTGCACGTGCCGGTTGGCATGCACACCCCAGCGCATAGCCCACACCGATTTATCCGAAAGCGTGTAGGTGCGGTAGCCATTGGGCGCAAGGTGCTCCCGGAAAGCCTCTGGCTGCAGTAAATCCCGCTCCTGCAAGTATAAAATCACTTCTTCCGAGAGCTGCTGTGCCGTGAGCGGCCCAATATACAGATCCAATTGCGAACCTCCGATAGTGCGCAGGGCTTTCTGCAGCTGCACTTCCGGCAGGTCTATACTTTCCTGCACAAAGCCCAGAATGTAGCCTAAATGGTGCTTTAGTGGGTGGAACAGGATGGGCTCGGGTAATGGCGGCGGCATACATGTATGGTACGTTTTCCGACGGCGCGGGATTTCCGCATCCGTTGCACTTTAAGGTTACTGCTGCGCATCTTAAATAAATCCGGATTTACAGGCAACCTACCCAATATCACTCGCATCTATATTTATACCAAGCGGCCACTGCGGCATTAGCTAACTTTATACTTGCCATAACCGCCGGCTCACTAAAATGGAGCTGCAGTTAAGCCCAGTTAGTAGATACAGATGCATGATAAGTCGATATAAAATCGTTGTAAGTATAAAGCAACTGTTAATTTTTATAACTTAAAGTACCTTGCATAACAGACTACCGTATTAGATAAGAGGTCTATTAATCAAATCTTTAGCCTATGATACAGCTTCAGGATATACACAAGTACTATGCCGTGGGGCAAAACAAGCTGCATGTGCTTAAAGGTATTAACATGCATGTGCGGGAGGGGGAGTTTGTATCGATTATGGGCTCATCCGGCTCTGGCAAGTCTACGCTGCTCAACATTCTGGGCATCCTGGATGATTACGACCAGGGCAGTTATACGTTGGCAGGCACATCCATCAAAAACCTGAGTGCGGCAAAGGCTGCCTATTACCGCAACCGCTTCTTAGGCTTTGTGTTCCAAAGCTTCAACCTGCTGTCCTTTAAAAACGCCATGGAAAATGTGGCGCTGCCGCTGTACTACCAGAAAGTGGGCCGCCGTGAACGCAATAAACTGGCGCTGCAATATCTCGAAATGGTGGGCCTAAAAGAGTGGGCCGAGCACTCGCCCAACGAGATGTCGGGTGGGCAGCGGCAGCGTGTAGCCATAGCCCGGGCGCTTATCTCGCAACCCAAACTCATACTTGCCGATGAGCCAACCGGCGCCCTCGATACCCAGACATCCTACGAGGTAATGGACATCTTTAAGGAGGTAAACGGCAAAGGCATGACTGTAGTGATCGTGACGCACGAGAACGACATAGCCGCCCAGACCCACCGCATCATCCGGTTAAAAGACGGCCTGATTGTGAACGATAATCATGGCTTGCACGAAGCTGCCGAGGCGGCGGCTGTAGGCGTGGCACAGCGGTAAAGTTCTTCTCCGGGTCAGCAATCAATAATTATCAACCAGCAATAAAAATGTTCGACTTAGATAAATGGCAGGAAATACTGGGTACGATGCGCAAGAACAAGCTGCGCACCTTCCTGACGGCCTTCGGTGTGTTTTGGGGCATCTTTATGCTGGTGTTGCTGCTGGGCGCGGGCAAAGGGATGGAGAACGGGGTGATAAACCGCTTCGGAGACGGTGCCAAGAACAGCATTTTTGTGTGGAGCGGGAAAACAGCTGTGGCGCATAAAGGAATGAAGCCCGGCCGTGAAATAAAGTTTACGAACCAGGATCTGAGCGCTATTGAACGGGAGCTGTCACAGCTGAACATGATGGCACCCCGCAACCGCGTGTGGGGAGAGTATACCATCAACTACAAAAAGCAAAACGGCTCATACCAAGTGTTTGGCGCTGCCCCAGACTTTATGGAGATGAACGGCGAGCGCGCTTTCAGGGGCCGCATACTGAACGAGTTAGATGAGCGCGAAAAACGCAAAGTGATCGTACTGGGCGATCAGGTGGCGCAGGTGCTGTTTGGGGAGCAAAACCCAATCGGGGAGTATGTGAATATTCGGGGCATCCATTTTAAAGTAGTGGGCACTTTTAAAGTGCGTGGCAACAACAGCGGCCGCCGCGAGGAGCGCGCTTACATTCCGTTTTCGACACTGCAGAGCGCATTTAACCAGCCAAACCAGGTGCAGCTGATGCTGCTTACCGCTGCAGATGGTGTGCCGGCTAAAGAAATGGAAGATAAGCTGCGCGCGCTGCTGGCCCAGCGGCATAGGTTTTCGGAAACAGATGACATGGCGATTGGCGTGGAAAACACCGAAGCAGAATACTTAAAAGTTCAGGGCCTGTTTAATGGCATCCGGATTTTTGTTTGGATTGTGGGCATCGGCACCCTGATAGCAGGCATTGTGGGGGTGAGCAATATCATGCTCATCATTGTAAAAGAGCGCACCCGCGAAATTGGTGTCCGCAAAGCCTTAGGGGCAACTCCGTTCTCTATCGTAAGCCTGATTTTGCAGGAGTCGGTGGTGATAACGGCTTTTTCCGGATATATGGGGTTGCTGTTCGGTACGGGACTGCTGGCGCTGGTGGAGCACCTGCTTTCCGGTGCAGATTTGCCATTTTTTGCTAACCCGGAAGTAGATCTGGGTGTGGCGCTGTCGGCAACGGTGGTGCTTGTGCTGTCAGGGGCTATTGCTGGTTTAATGCCAGCCCTCAAAGCCGCAAACATTAAACCCATTGAGGCGCTTCGGGCAGATTAAATGGCGAGTGAGTGAATTTTGAATGAGTTAATATTGGATGGTTGAAAAGTATGAGTTTTCTGATTCAGGCAGAAATGCTTTTTATGCTTGCCAGCCTGTAGCTGCTAATAATTTAAGTTTCAACTCATTCATTCGCTCTTTCACTCAATCAAAATTCTAAAGTATAAAAGCATGATCGACATAGATAAATGGACGGAGATCTATAACACGGTAAAGAAGCATAAGCTCCGCACGGCGCTTACGGCCTTTGGCGTGTTTTGGGGCATCTTTATGCTGGTGGTGCTGCTGGGCGCGGGCAAAGGGTTGGAAAACGGCATCACAAGTGAATTTAACATCGCCAAGAATGCGGTTTTTATCTGGACCCAACGAACCAGCGTGCCCTACATGGGGCTGAAGGCCGGCCGAACCATACAAATGACCAACGACGACGTAGCCGCCATAAAAGCCAAGATTCCGGAGGTAGGCGTGATAGCACCCAGCAACCAGCTGCGGGGCGACTTTACTGTGAACTACAAAAATAAAAGCTCAGCCTTTACCGTAAATGGCGAAACGCCCGGAGTACTGTTCGTTAAGCCTCTAATTGTTAAAACCGGGCGCTTTGTAAACGGTATCGACATGCAGGAAAAACGCAAGGTGGCCGTAGTGGGGCCGCGTGTGCTGGAGGTGCTTTTCCCGAACGAGAAAAATCCGTTGGGCAAGTATATCAGCATTAAAGGGAGCTATTTTCAGGTGGTGGGCACTTTTGAGCCGGTGGGCAAAGGCGAGGACGTGGTAGAAGACGCTAAGGTGATTTATATTCCGCACACGGCCCTGCAGCAGACCTTTAACCAGGTAAATGAGGTAGGTTTTTTAGCCATGGTGCCGAAGCCGGGCGTTCCTGCCGCTGTGATAGAAGAGAAGGTTAAAACCCTGCTGATGCAGCGCCACCAGGTAGCCCCCTCCGACCTGAAGGCTTTCGGTTCGGCCAACGTGGAGAAGGAGTTTCAGGATGTGCAGGGGCTGTTTGCCGGTATTGCCGGCTTTAGCTGGCTGGTAAGTATAGGCACCATCATCGCGGGTATCATCGGGGTGGGTAATATCATGCTGATAGTGGTGAAAGAGCGGACAAAGGAGATCGGCATCCGCAAAGCCCTCGGTGCCACACCGCTATCTATTGTCAGCCTTATTATTCAGGAGTCTATCATGATAACGGGGCTGGCGGGCTATGTGGGGCTGCTGGGCGGTACAGGAATTATCGCCCTGATAGAGTACCTGATGCGCAAGTTTGACGTGCAGGCGGGCTTTTTCGGTGTGCCCGAGGTTAACCCCGGCATAGCCATTACAGCCACCGTGCTGCTGGTGGTAACGGGTGCGCTGGCCGGCCTTATACCTGCCACAAAAGCAGCCGCAGTAAATCCTGTGGTGGCGCTAAAAGACGAGTAAACAAAGTATAAACAGACGCTAAAATAATGTTAACTATGAAAAAGGTTCTGCTAGGTTTATTTATTCTGGTATTTCTGGGCCTGTCGGGCTGGTTGGGCTACTACTTCTACAACAAAGCCAACACTGATCCTATTGTATACAAAACAGAAGCTCCCTTCGAGACAGAGATCGTGAAGAAAACCGTGGCGACAGGCTCTATTGTACCGCGCAAGGAGGTGCAGGTCAAATCGCAGGTATCCGGTATTGTGGAGGAGCTGTACGTGGAGACGGGTGAGGTAGTGAAGCAGGGGCAGCTACTGGCCAAAATACGCATTGTGCCGAACATGGTAAACGTAAACAACGCCGAAACCCAGCTGCAAACTGCCAAACTGAACTTTGAGGAAGCTAAGCGTGAGCTGGCGCGCTATGAGCAGTTGTATGCCGAGAAAGTAATTCCGGAGCAGGAGTTCCGCAAGTATAAAGCCGACTACAGCCTGAAGCGGGAGGCGCTATCTGCCGCTGAGAGCAACCTGCAGCTGGTACGCGAAGGCTCATCTCGCAAGCGCGGCCAATCCTCCAACCTGGTTTACTCTACCATAGAAGGCATGCTGCTAGATGTGCCGGTGAAGGTAGGCACCTCCATTATAGAGCGCAACAACTTTAACGAGGGCACCACCATTGCCTCTGTGGCCGATATGCGCAGCCTTATTTTTGAGGGCAAGATTGATGAGTCGGAGGTAGGCAAGCTGAGAGAGAACATGGACCTGCTGCTAACCATCGGGGCGATTGAGGGCCGTGTGTTCGATGCCAAGCTTGAGTACATCGCTCCCAAAGGCGTGGATGAGGAAGGCTCTATAAAGTTTCCGATTCGGGCCAAAGTACTGCTCGATGAGAAAGACTTTATACGTGCCGGCTACAGCGCCAACGCTGATATTGTGCTGGACAAACGCGATAGAACTCTGGCTATAAAAGAAAGCATGCTCAAGTTTGAGGAAGAGCAACCGTATGTGGAGGTGGAGACAGCGCCGCAGCGTTTCGAGAAGCGAATGATTAAAACCGGACTGTCGGACGGCATCAACATAGAGGTGCTATCCGGGCTTCAGAAAAAAGACAAAGTAAAAGTGCCTGATGCCAGCGTCGCTCAGATTTAAAGTATAAACGTGTTTGTTTAAGGTGAGAAAGCGGGTAATATGCCCGCTTTCTCTGTTTCTGGGCGGAGTGCCTACCGTGCAAATATGGCCGTTAGAGGAGTGCTTTGGATAGCTTACGGAAAAGTGACCGGCTAACTTAACAACTGGTGTATGGCTCAGTAAAATAAGTATATGTAAGTTTTACTTATTAAGTACTTTATTATGGAAAAGAGAATTCTAGACTACCGTAAGTTGTTTGTTGTATGCCTGATCATGCTAAGCGGACTGGGTGTGGCCTGCGACGACGACGATGATGACGTTGACCTTACAGATGACATAGAGTTTAATGACATAGCGCTACTCGGAACCAATGAGCGGCCAGTTATTGCAACCTCCGGGGCAGGTGAGATGGATGTCGTTTTTAATGAGCTGAGCAATACCCTAGACTATACCATTACCTGGCAGCTAGGGGATTCAGACGCTGCTACCACTGCCATGCACTTTCACGGGCCTGCAGACCCGGAGTCCAGTGCTCCTCCTATAATTGATATTGAAGAAGGATTTAACCAAGGCTCCAGCGGCACAATATCCGGCTCCACCCGGCCCCTAACCCAGGATGAGGAAGATGATCTGAAGGCAGGCCTATGGTACGTGAACATCCACAGCTCGACATACCCAAGCGGTGAGCTGCGTGGCAACCTGATACAGTAACTTTGGTCAGTTAATTAAAAATCCAGTTGAGCAGGAGGTGAGAGGGGAGGTAAACACCAATTGGGAAGAAAAGCATAACAGCCCCAAAGTATAAGTGGGCTGGTATAGTATGCTGTGCCCTGTTGCCGGGGCCGAAAACCCAATTGATGTTCTCCTGCGGGTCAGTGAGAAAATATGTGAGCGGCAGTACAACCCAGGCCAAAGCCGTTTGCCAGTAAATAGCCTCCGGCTGATAGCCCCACACGGATAGCAGCCAAAGTATGAGCACCGGCAGCGCCACATGAAACAGCGACAGCCCCCGCAGAAAAAGGCTTTTCTGCTTATCAAACATATAAGCACTTAGCCCTAGCAGCTGCCGCCCGGTAACGATTCTCCAGAAATAGTCTACGTTCCATGCTATCTCCAGTGCAAGCACGCCCACAGCCATCATGCTTAGCAGGAGCTTTGAGCCCGTCCATAGTACTACGCCTACCGCAAAAAGCGCAATATCCGAGAACCACAGAAAGTTGCCTGGGCCATAGTTCCGCCAGTATACAGGTAGCAGCAAGAGTACAAAAGCGGTATAGGCCAGCTGCAGCCAGAGCGGGATTATAGTCAGGTCTGTATCCATACTTTGTGGGGCAGGTACAGTGTATATACTGCCATCAGAAGTATAAAGTATAGGCGCTCTATCAGTCGCGGTAAATTTTTACCTTTGCGCTGATTATACTTTCAGCATACCATGGCACAGCATTACAACACGCCTTCGGCAATACAGATTGTTGATTTTAACATTTTTTACGCTAAAGCTTTTTACGACCTCAACCACGAGTGGATCTCAAAATATTTTGTGATGGAAGAGGCTGACACCAAATCGCTGAGCGACCCGCAGAGCTATATCATTAATAAGGGCGGGCATATCCTGATTGCGCTATTCAACGGGGAGCCTGTAGGTACCTGCGCCCTTATAAACGATGGCGACGGTGTGCTGGAACTGGCTAAAATGGCTGTGGCTCCTAAAATGCAAGGCATGAAAATAGGCAAGATGCTTGGAGAGGCTGCCATAGACAGGGCGCGTCGCGCAGGTGCCAGCAAAGTATACCTGGTATCGAACCGCCGCTTGCAAACGGCTTTAAACCTGTATGAACGCCTCGGTTTTGTGGAAGTGCCTATGCCGCCCAGCATCTATGAGCGCGCCAATATTAAAATGGAGCTGGAGCTAACGCCAGAAGTGTAGCTACAACCCTTCTGGCGCAAGTGTCTGCTTGTGCCTTGCAACCGGAGCTAAACTATACTTCTGTAGCTCTGGCTGATTAAAAATCCTCCTCGTCGCCGCCGTTTTGCTCGCGCTGCTCATTGCGGCGGTTGCGTCTGTCGTTGTCGTCGCTGTTAAGGCGATAAGTGAAGCCCAGGTATATAATGCGGCTCTGTCGGCGGTTCTCGATCTCGGACCTGAACTCAGGGCCATAGCTCAGAAAGTTAAACTGCCGGGTGTTAAACAAATCCGAGATGCGCAGAGAAATTGTGCCGTTCTTCTTCAGCACGTCTTTTTTCATGCCTAAGTCTGCGCTGAACATCTGCTCCATGCGGCCTTGTATATCGGCGCGCGGAGCACGGTAAAATGCAGACAGCTGTATGTCCAGATCCTTCCACACCGTCATGTTAGAGTTGAGTTTGGAGTTCCAGCTAAACTGCGCGTTGCTGAGCTCGGTGTCGCCTTGGGTGGTGTTTAATTCTGTTCTGAATCCGGACCAACTGGCATTTAGCTTCCACCAATCCGTAACCGGGTAATTCGCGCCAAACTCAAAGCCATACGACCTGTTATCTGATAGGTTTATAAAAGTGGTTTCGGTGCCCGGCTCTCCGGTCTCATCCACAAGAAGTGTGGAGGTTGTTCTAAAGCGCTCGATCTCATCGGTAGTGTGGCGGAAGAACATCGTGGCGTTAAAAGATGCCTGCCCCCAATAACGCAGATACCCCAGCTCCAGCGAATTTACGAATTCCGGGTTCAGGTTTGGGTTGCCATAGTATAAGTTATACCTGTCGGAGCGGTCAATAAAAGGATTCAGGTAGCGGCTGCGGGGTCTGTTAATGCGGCGGCTGTAGCTGAACTGCATCTTATTATCCTCATCAAAATCGTTGGTGATAAACAAGGTAGGAAACAGGCTGAAGTAGTCGTTGTTGTACACCTCATTGGAGGTGCGCTGATCTGATTTGGTGAATGTCTGCTCGGCCCGCACACCAATCTGGTAAGTTATACTTTTATACTTATTGCTGAAGTTGGTGTACACCGAATATACCTGCTCATCATATACAAAGTGGTTACTTTGGTTTAAGTCAAACTCCGGCTCGCCGGTTATACTGTTCAAATTAAAAAAGCGGGAGTCTTCATCCAGCCGCTCAAAAGAAGTTCTGAAACCGGCCTCCAGGCGGCTGTTTTCTGATAGAGGGTGCACGTAATCGGCCTTGGTCACAAATTCGTAATTCTGATCGTCTACTAGTGTCTCCTGTACCTCTGCCTCAGTGTCGGCACCAACTATGCTCTCCTCAAAAATGCTCCGCTCATCATCCACATTAGCATTGTAAATCACGTCAGCGGTAAGCTCCTGCCCTTTGCGGTCAAAAGTCTGGCGGTAACCAAGTGTTACGTCAAAGGCTTTCTCGTCCTCCACCTCGTTGGTGTTGCGGTTGCGGATGCTTTGCAGCAGGCGGTTCTCATCCAAAAAGCGGTAACGTATATCGTTATTGCTTTCATCTTGCCCAAAACGGTACAAAGCCGAGGCTGAGAGCGTGTGCTTAGGCGTGAGGTAATAATCAGCGCCAAGGCGGAAGTTGTGGGACAGGTCAGTGCTGTTGCGCTCACCCGCCTGCAGGCGGTAGCTGGTGCTGTCTATCTGGCCGGCATCGTTCAGGTAAAAGTTAGTGGTATTGTTCCGCTGAGTGCCGGGCCGCGTGCGCTGCCTGAAATCATAGCCACCGTTTAACGACCACTTATCATAGCGGTAGTTCAGGTTCAGGGAGCTATTGTAGTTATCATAAGTACCTGCTGTAACAGAGGCAGAGCCGTTTAAGCCCGGTTTTTTCTCCTTTTTAAGCACCAGATTGATAATGCCTGACGTACCCTCCGGGTTATACTTGGAAGAAGGGTTAGTGATCAGCTCAATGCTTTCGATCATGTTGGCAGGTATCTGGTCCATAGTCAGCTCCGACAGCGCCGACCGCTTGCCGTTTATAAGTATGGTAACATTGGAGCTGCCGCGCATACTTACGTTGCCGTCTATGTCCACATCCACAGAGGGCAGGTTCTGCATCACCTCGGCCACAGAACCGCTCTGTGCAGCCAGATCCTGACTGACGTTTACTACTTTCTTGTCCAACTCATACGCTACAATCTGCCGCTGCGCCACTACTTCTACCTCGCTAAGTTGAGTAGAGGAAGCACTTAGAATTATATTGCCCAATGCTGCCTCCGGCTTGCTGGCGGTAATGCTGATACCGGATATGAACTTGGTTGGATAGCCTACCATAGAAGCTCGCAGCATGTACCGGCCTGCAGGTATACGCTCCAGTATAAAAACACCTTCCATATCTGTTGTGGCGCCAGTTACTAAACTGGAGTCGGGGGCGGAGAGGAGTACTACATTGGCAAAACCTATGGGCTTGCTGGTGCCAGCCTCCAGCAAGGTGCCGCTTACTTTTCCGTTGGTATTGCTAGCGGAGTCCTGTGCCAAAACAGCAAGCGGTGCAAGTAAAAACAGGAGGTATTGCAGAAGTGTAAAATAAGTTTTCATCATAGTTCAATAAGAATGTACGCCCTCAAAGGCGCTTGCAAAATATTAGGAGCAGATTACGGGGCTATAGGTGAAGCAGCCTGTGTATAGTGCGACAATCAAGAAGGGTGAAGGTTTAAAACCCGCGCGTTATTTTTGCGAAAATCTCTAGTTTGTCGCTAAGGCATTACTGCTGACGAGTATAGCTCGGAAGGGCAAACAAAAAGCGCCAGCATGTGCCGGCGCTCCGTTATAATATAGTTGCTGTAATTTATACTTACTGGCTTGCCAGCGTTTTGCTCAGAAAATCCCAGGCTACCACGCCGGTAGCCACCGAGATATTGAGCGAGTGCTTGGTGCCAAACTGCGGTATCTCCAGCACAAAATCAGAATGGTTAATGACCTCCTGCTCCACGCCAAAAACCTCGTTGCCTAGCACCAGCGCATACTTCTGGCCTGCCTCCGGCTGAAATTGATCAAGCTTTATACTATTCTCAGCCTGCTCCACCGAGCCGATTTTATATCCTTGGGCTTTCAGGTCCTGCACCAGCGCCAGGGTATCCGGCACATGCTCCCACTCCACAGACTCGGTAGCGCCCAGCGCAGTTTTCTCTATGTCGCGGTGTGGTGGCTTGCCTGTAATGCCGCATAGGTATACTTTTTCGGCCATAAAAGCGTCGGCAGTCCGGAAAACAGAGCCCACATTGTTCAGGCTCCGCACATTGTCGAGCACCAAGACTAACGGTATTTTTTTCTTATTTTTGAATTCTTCAACCGATTCACGGTTGAGGTCATCCATCGAGAGTTTTCGCATTGTTTAGATATTAGACGCCAGACATTAGACTTTGTGTTTCCAGCGTTCCTGCAAAGGTCAGGCTGTTTTAGGCAAAAGTCAAACTGATTGTTGATTGTTAAATGGTTGGATGGTTAAATTGTTGGAGGAATTGGAGGAAGTATAAATAGGGTACAAAGTATAAATGTACTGCTGTTTCGGATTTCCGTGTCCGAAACCAACTCGCTCTTTCGGATTTGCAATCCGAAAGTATAGTATCCGCGGATTTGTAATCCGCAATAGCAAAAGCTATAGCTACTGGCAAGCAGGCGGAATGCAAATCCGCAGACAACAAAGTTCCGGATTGCAAATCCGGAAGAGCATAAGGCCGAAAGAGCCGATAAATTATAAGATCCCTCCCGGGAGGGGCAGGGGTGGGTAGAAGTTCATTCCCAAGCATCAGTTACAAGTATAAATCGCGGTGCACCAGCATCCGGCAAAGTATAGAACAGTATGAAAGGAGAAGGCAAAAGCACAGTAACCCCGCTGATGAAGCAATACAACGCTATCAAGGCAAAGCATCCGGGGGCGCTGCTGCTGTTTAGGGTAGGGGATTTTTACGAGACCTTTGGCGAGGATGCCGTCAAGGCCAGTAAGATACTGGATATTGTGCTGACTAAGCGCGGTGCAGGCTCATCCTCGGAAACGGCACTGGCCGGCTTTCCGCATCACTCTTTAGATACCTACCTGCCCAAACTGGTGCGTGCCGGTGAGCGCGTAGCCATCTGCGACCAGCTTGAAGACCCGAAAACGGTAAAGGGCATCGTGAAGCGAGGCGTAACCGAGCTCGTAACGCCCGGCGTGTCGTTTAACGACCAGGTGCTGGAGCGCCGCAGCAATAATTACCTGGCCGCCGTGCACTTTGGTAAAACCGAAACAGGCGTGTCTTTTCTAGATGTTTCCACGGGTGAGTTTATTACAGCGCAGGGCGATAAAAACTACATCGGGAAGCTGCTGCAAAGCCTGGCACCTGCCGAAGTACTTTTCTGCAAACGCGAAAAAGAAACCTTTACCGAGCGCTATGGACCCGATTTCCGGTACTACGCTCTGGAGGAGTGGGTGTTTAAGTATGATTACGCCTATGAATCGCTGACAAGGCAGTTCGGAACGGCCTCGCTCAAAGGTTTTGGTATAGAAGGCATGAGCGAAGCCATTATTTCGGCGGGCACCATCCTGCACTACCTCTCCGAAACGCAGCACAACGAGATCATCCATATTGCCACCATCTCCCGCCTGGAAGAAGATAAATATGTATGGCTCGACCGCTTTACCGTGCGCAACCTCGAGCTGGTGTATCCGCAGCATCCGGAAGGCGTTCCGCTGATCAACGTGCTCGACCAAACCGTGACGCCCATGGGGGCACGCCTGCTTAAAAAATGGGTAGTGCTGCCGCTGAAGGAAGTTACCCAGATTCGCCGCCGCTTGGATACTGTAGAGGCCCTGACACAGCACCGCGAGCTGCTGGATGAGTTGGTACAGCACCTGAAGCAGATCAGCGACCTAGAGCGCCTGATTTCAAAAGTGGCCGTGCGCCGCGTAAACCCGCGTGAGCTGGTGCAACTGGCTAAAGCGCTGGAAGCTATACTTCCGATCAAAAAACTACTTGCTGCCAGCAATATCCCTGCCTTGGTAAAACTGGCCGATCAGCTGGCCCCCTGCGATGGCTTGCGCGAGGAAATCCGCAATGTGCTGAAGCCGGAGCCGCCCATGCTTACCAACCAGGGCAACATGATCAACGAGGGCGTGAACGAGGAGCTAGATGAACTGCGTGCCATTGCTTTTTCGGGGAAAGATTACCTGGCGCAGCTGCAGCAGCGCGAGATCAAGAACACAGGCATCAGTTCGCTTAAAATCGCCTATAACAAAGTTTTTGGTTACTACCTGGAGGTGACGCATGCGCACAAAGACAAAGTGCCTGCCTCCTGGATACGCAAGCAAACCCTGGTTAACGCTGAGCGCTATATCACCGAAGAGCTAAAGACCTACGAGGAGAAAATCCTGAATGCCGAGGAGCGCATTTATACCATTGAGTTTAGTCTGTTTAATGAGCTGGTACTTTATGCCATGGATTATGTGGCGCAGGTGCAGCAAAACGCCAAAGTTATCGGTGTGATTGATTGCCTGAGCGCTTTTGCCGGCATTGCCCTGAGCAGCAACTACGTCAAGCCCGAGGTCAACGACAGCCACATCCTCCATATTAAAAAAGGTCGCCATCCGGTTATTGAGAAACAGCTGCCGCTTGGCGAAACTTACGTGCCAAACGATATTTTCCTGGATAACGAGGAGCAGCAGGTGATCATTATTACAGGCCCTAACATGGCTGGTAAAAGCGCTCTGCTACGTCAGACGGCCCTAATGGTATTGATGGCCCAGATCGGCTCCTTTGTGCCGGCAGAGGCCGCGCAAATCGGCATCATAGATAAAATATTTACCCGCGTGGGCGCTTCGGATAACTTGTCGAAAGGCGAGTCTACGTTTATGGTGGAGATGACTGAAACGGCAAGTATACTCAACAACCTCTCGGACCGCAGCCTGGTGCTAATGGATGAGATTGGCCGCGGCACCAGCACGTATGATGGCATTTCCATTGCCTGGGCCATTGTGGAGCACCTGCACAACCACCCGAAGTTTAAAGCCAAAACCCTTTTCGCGACGCACTACCACGAGCTGAACCAACTGGCTGAGGAACTGCCGCGCGTGAAAAACTATAACGTGTCGGTGCGCGAGGCAGGAGGCAAAATTCTGTTTATGCGCAAACTGGTGCCGGGCGGCAGCGAGCACAGCTTTGGTATACATGTGGCACAGATGGCCGGTATGCCCAACAATGTGGTGCTGCGCGCCGATGAGATCATGCACCACCTGGAGAAGGAGAAAGTGTCGGAGCAGGCCCCGCAGCAGAAAATGAAGGCGGTGCCGAAGAGTAACTACCAGCTAAGCATGTTTGAGCTGCACGACCCGCAATTGGAGCGCGTGAAGGAGCTAATGGAGCAGCTTGATATAAACACCATAACGCCCGTAGAGGCCCTGCTAAAACTGAATGAGTTAAAACTGCTGCTTCAGGATAAAGAAAAGGCTGGCATGCGCTAAAAAAGCCTGGAGCAAATTTTTCTGCCGGTGCGGCTATACGTTGAAGTATAACTGCACCGGCTTTTTTGTGTTTCTGATCCCGGCAAGCTGGTGCTTAAAGTATAAATTTGCTTGTTTTCCGGCTCAAGAAGTATAAATTTACATTCAGATGAAGGTGCAGCGGCAGGCAGCACAAATTCTTGTTAAAAAAGTTTGAAAAATTTTCTCCCTGATAATCAGTAAGAAGAGCACTTGGATGCAATTTTTTTTAGAGAGGGACTTGACATCTCAGAATTTGTCTATATCTTTGCATCACTAAATCACTACGGAGGTTTAGCGAAATAAAAAAACAAAAGCGGGAGTAGCTCAGTTGGTAGAGCGCGACCTTGCCAAGGTCGAGGCCGCGGGTTCGAATCCCGTCTCCCGCTCGCTTAAAAGAAGACAAGAGACGTTGTGATAAGCAACGTCTTTGTTTTTTAAAGTCACCTCTTCAGGATCAGCCTGAAGATTGCCGGGATGGTGGAACTGGTAGACACGCAAGACTTAAAATCTTGTGAGCGCAAGCTCGTGCGGGTTCGATTCCCGCTCCTGGTACGATGAAAAGCCCTGTAAACCAAAAGGTTACAGGGCTTTTTTGCTGACGCAAGGTTTTTGCGTCAGTGACTCAAATCACCTCCTTTTGCAATCTGCACCGCTTTTTTTATACTTCCAAAAAGCCTCTACGGGGCCTTTAGATCCACTTTTTTCAGAATGAGAGCGGGGTAGGTATTCCCGCTCCAGTTTCAAGAGTAAAATACTTGTCTACATACCAATGTTTAGTGGAGGAAGCAGATAAAGTACTAACAATATTTTGCTATCTGTATATAACTTTATACTTTCAAGGGAAATTGTTAAAACATCTTTAGTTATTGAATCTGTACAATCAAAACTAGATGATGTTTTAGAGACATTAGGGACCTTAAAAATATAAGATCATTCAACATTGATGGAAAGCGAGTATTTAGACAAACTTAGAGAAATGGCTTTCTTCTTAAGGATAGTACCCAAGGCTAGGCAAGATCATGCTGTAGCAGTTGATGTACTTATTAAGATGTTAAGTAGTTTACAAGAATCATACGCAAGATATGCAGAGGTGATTTTTCGACATGACTTTACATCCCAAACTAAAGAAGTGAAGAAAATGGAAAATGACCAATTCCCTCTGCTTATAGTTGATCTCAAATATGAGAGTTTTGGTGCTGCTCTTGCTCCCGACTATATAACCGCAAGTAAGTATGATGTACTGATGAGAGGTGAGGGCTTGAGTTGGAAGAAGGAAACCTTTCAAAATTTTAAAGAAGATGTACTGTATTCAGATTTAGCATCTACTACAAGTCGAAATCGAATCAAATCTAAATTTACAGAAGACGAAAGAAGAGCAATATACAGCCCTATATTCCGAAGCATACATAGCTCGCCGAATTATAGTGTAATCGTCAAGCCAAGTAGTAATGGAATTGAACATCTATTAAGAGATCTTCCTGTAACTATAATATCAGAAATAACACCATCTAGGGAGAAGGTTAAATCAGAGGAGCCTAAGACAAAATTCATGAGAGCCTATTTTGAGGTTGATGAATCTTCTGACCAAATCTTCAGTAAGAAGAGCATTCGTAAAGTTATTGCATTTACAAATGTGCCTATGGATGAACTTCCTTATTTCCCAGAACGAATTTCCTTGCCTGGGGAGATGACAATTATCCTTAATGAAAAAATTGAGGTAACGGTACAGGTAGATGAGGAGGGTTTACAATTCATATATGAGCCTCTTGAAATTGCTGTGTGGGGAGAAACACGAGAAGATGCTGAAGAAGCATTCAACTTTACTTTCATTAGCTTATATGAGTCTTATGCATTAGAGGAAGATGTAAATCTAACTGAGGGTGCAAAGCAATTAAAAGACATGCTTATGTCATTAGTCCACCGAGTTGAGGAAGGAGGGACAAGGTGAAAATTAGAAGTGCTTCCGATATTGAAAAGGTATTAGAGAAAAAAGGGTTTGAGAGACAAAAGGCTAGAAAGCATCATAAACACTTTGTGCTTATGGTTGATGGGAAAAAGACTCGTGTCAATACATTCCTTAGCCACGACGGGCGCGACTATGGTAAGAGCTTAATGTCGAGCATAAAGAAGCAGCTGTGCTTCGATGATCCTGATAAAATGGAGAAATATTTCGATTGTACATTTAGTGAGGTTTCATACATTGAGATGTTATCGAGTAATGGCAAGCTTTGATAAGCAAAGCTATGGTTAGAATAAGCCTGCGTCAGTATCTGCGTCACTATATCTTGCGTCAGTTTTCGAGTCAGTAGCTGGTAAAATCTATCTGTATTCAAATTAAACAAACATAAAATAAATCCTGTAAAGGGCCTTTTAAGGTTTAAGACCTTCGGGCAATCGCGTTCGATTCCCGCTCCTGGTACTAATTAAAACAGCTAAAGGGCTGTAAGTTATTAACTTACAGCCCTTTAGCTGTCTATTATCTCTTGTGTTTATTATCTCTTGGTAAGTATAACTACACACTTATCGAGCTTATCTTAAATCAGAATTTACCTCGCCAAATCCTTTGCTCTGTTAGCGTCTATTGCTAAAAGTATAAACAGCAGGATTGTGAAAGACCACAGTGAGGAGCCGCCGTAGCTGAAGAATGGCAGAGGAATACCTACCACCGGCGCCAGACCAATGGTCATCCCGACGTTCACTAAGAAATGGAAGAATATGATAGAGGCTACGCAATAGCCATAGGTTCGGGCAAAGACGGACTTTTGCCGCTCGGCAATGCCTACAATCCGGATCAGGAGCAGCAGGAATATTCCTATAAGAACGGTGCTGCCCACCCAACCATGTTCCTCTCCGATAGTGCAGAAGATAAAGTCTGTACTTTGCTCCGGCACAAAGTCGAACTTCGTTTGAGTGCCCTCCAAAAAGCCTTTGCCCCAGAAGCCGCCAGACCCAATCGCGATCTTAGACTGCGTAACATTCCAGCCATAGCCCAACGGGTCTGCCTCCGGGTTGATAAGCGCCTTAATACGGTTCTGCTGGTGCGGCTGCAGTACATCATTCACAAAAAAATCTACGCTGAAGATCATGCCGACCACCACTATCCAAAGCCCAATCATAACCTTAAAGCGCCGTAGCAGGCGATAATCCATCCAGGTGGCCAGCGCCATCAGAATAGTAACGGCAGCAATAAGGTAGAGCTTTGGCACCAGCAGCGTAAGTATAAAAATGGCCGCTGCAGACCCGCCAATAATAAGTATAAGTGGCGACATGCCTTCGCGGAAATAAGCAAGTATAAAAGCAGCAAACACCAAGGCAGAGCCTGTCTCGTTTTGCAGCACAATAATAATCGGTGGCACGAAGGTGATGGCGGCCAATATCATCTGGTCTTTAAAATTCTGCTGCCGCAGGTTTACACTTCCCAGAAACCTGGAGGCCGCCAGCGCAGTAGCAAATTTTGCCAGTTCGGCTGGCTGTAGGCGTATACCGCCACCCAAATCCAGCCACGAGCGCGAGCCAGCAATGGGTTTTGCTACTACCAGCGTGACCAGCAGCAACAGGATAATAAAACCATATATGGGATAGGCCAAATGTTCATACACCTTATGGTCTACTACAAGCAGCACGATGATCAACAGAAAAGAAGCCCCAATCCAGGCTAGCTGCTTGCCGGAGTTTATATCCATGCTGAAAATGTTGATCACATTGTCAGGGCTATAAACGGCGGCGTAGATATTCATCCAACCTAAGGCAACCAGCAGGAAGTATAGCAACACGGTTACCCAATCTAGGTGCGGGGTGATAAAGCTAGAACTGCGGCGGCTGTGGGGTGTAGCGCTTGTCAACGATTGTCCGAGTACTTTCTCCATAACCTTACTTTGATTTGATGTTGAGGTACTCTCTGCTCAGCACCCATTTCTCCTGCTCCTTAATGGTAACAGTATCTGTCAGGTATTGCTCAATCATCAGGCCTGCAATAGGAGCCGCAGATTGGCCTCCCCACTTGCCGTGCTCCACGTAAACAGCGATGGCAATTTTAGGATTGTCCTTTGGTGCGAAAGCTACAAACACGGCATGGTCCGGGCCCTGCGGGTTCTGTGCAGTACCGGTTTTGCCGCATACTTCAATACCTACTTTTTGCAGGTTGGCTCTGCGGCCTGTACCTGCGCGCACAACTTCCGACATACCTGCAATAATTGGCTCAAAGTGCTGCGGACTTACAGCGGCATAATGCTTTTCCTGGTACTCCTTCAGCGGCTTGCCGTCATTGCCCACCGAGCGGATAATATGCGGCGTAATGTAGTAGCCTCTGTTAGCGACAACAGACATGAAGTTTGCCATTTGCAGCGGCGTAACGCCAAGCTCTCCCTGTCCTATGCTGAGCGAGTAAATAGTAGAGTACTTCCAGCGGTTTTTGCCATAAACCCGGTCATAGAGGTCAGTAGAGGCTACAATGCCTTTTTTCTCGCCAGGTATATCAATGCCCAGCTGCTGGCCAAAGCCGAAGCTCAGCACCTTCTCACGCCATTCTTTCAAGCCAATAGCGGTATCGGTAAAGGTGTTAGCAGACTTTCCTTGGTTAATGAGTGCCTTGTATGCCTGGTAAAACCACGGGTTGCAGGAGTGCTGCACTGCCCCGTACAGGTTAAGCGGGGATGGGTGCTGGTGGCAGTTTACAAGTGATTTGTTGCAGGCGAAAGTAGTATTTGGGGAAATAACACCTTCTTCCAGTGCAATCAGCGCCTGCGTCAGTTTAAAGATAGAACCCGGCGGGTTCTGGTCTGCCATGATGGGACGGTTGAACATGGTTTTATTAGAGTCCTGGAGCAGGGCCATGTAGTTTTTGCCGTAGTCTTTTCCGGTAAACAGGTTCGGATCGTAGAAAGGGGCTGAAACGTAGGCTAAAATCTCACCGGTAGATGGCTCAATAGCTACTATACTTCCTTTGGCGCCATTCATCAGGTGCTCACCGTAGGCCTGCAGGTCCAGGTCGATGGTGCTTATAAGGTTTTCGCCGGCCACTGCCAAGGTATCAAAGGCACCCTCGCGGAAAGAGCCTTTCTCCACGCCGCGCACGTTCACCATTTTATACTTTACGCCGCGCTGGCCCATCAAATACTTTTCATACTCCAACTCTATGCCAGCTTTGCCAATATAGTCGCCGGGGCGGTAGCCTCTGTAAATGCTGTCTTCCAATTGCTTTGGGCTGATCTCGGCAATATAACCCAGCGCGTGCCCTAAACTTTGGTGCGGATAGCCGCGCGCAGTACGAGCGTTAATGTAGAAGCCGGGAAAATCAATCAGGTTATTCTGAATGTAAGCAAACTCCTGTGTGCTGAGCTTCTGGTAAAAAGGCGAAGGCTGCACATAAGAGAAGGACCGGGCTTTTTTAAGACGTGCCCGTACGTCTTCCAGCGGTAGTTTTACCAGTTCGGCCAGCCGCAGGGTATCCAAATCCTTTACATCCTTCGGAACAACCATCAGGTCGTATACAGGTGTGTTCTGGACTAAAAGCTTGCCCTCGCGGTCATAGATCAGCCCCCGGAAAGGATATTGGATGATGGATTTGATGGCGTTGGTCTCGGCAGCTTGCTTGTAACTACTGTCCACAACCTGGATATAGAAGAGCCGGATGGCGAACACAATGCCCACCACCAGAAATATGCCCTGAATTACGTATTTTCTGTTTTCTAAGTACTTCATCGGTAATCTATTCGCTCTCGCTTAGGTGAGAAGAACAGAAGCTGTATGATAACCACAACGATACCTGTAAACAGGGTGCTGAGCAAGGTCTTCGCCATAGTGTAAAGAGCCGTCTGGAAATTAATCGTCTCCAGAAAGAAGACAGCCATATGGTGAAGCAGAATCAGCGTGAAGGCGTAGGTAAGAAACCAGCGTGTGCCCATCACGTGTATATTTACCGCATCGCTGCTGTCGTAACCATCGCGCGGCGTCAGAAGGTTCAATACATGCGGCCTTAAAAAAGCCAGAAGCACGCTTGCTGCGGCATGTATGCCCATGGTATCGTAAAACACATCTACTGTAAAACCCACTGCAAAGCCTAGAACCAGCAGCCATACTCTGTTGATAGTCAGGGGTAAGTATAGCAAGAAGGCCACATAGATAAAGCAGAAGCCCATACTGTAGAGGGCTAGGTTATCCATGAGCAGCACCTGCAGCGCTACAAACAAAAAAAACTGGATGATATGATTTAAGCCAAAGCTATTGTTCATCTGTTATGATGCCTGTGTTTTGTTCTAAGCTATCACGCTCCTGCTTATAGGTGTTTTCCACCACATACACATAAGACAGCTGCGCAAAATCCACACTCAGCTTAACGCCTATGGTATAAAAGCTTTTGTCCGGCTCCTGCTCTATTGAGCTGATCGTGCCTACCATAATGCCCTCCGGGAATACCGTATTAAAGCCGCTTGTTACCACGGTGTCGCCTTTCTCAGGCTTTACGTGCAGCGGAATGTAGTCTAGCAGCGCTGTGCGGTAGTCTCCTCCCTGCCATTTAATGGTGCCGAAGGTATTATCCTTTTGGAGTTTGGCTGATATCAGCATCTGAGAGTGCAGCAGCGAAGTAACTGTGGCGTAACGCTCCGATACCGTCTTAATGCGGCCCACCACGCCATGCGGGGAAACTACGCCCATGCCTGGCTGAATGCCATCAGCTGTGCCTTTCGCAATCGTCAGGTAGTTGTTCATGCGCCGCACCGAATTGTTGATTACACGGCTAGCCTTTAAATGGTAAGGCAGAGCCAGGCTACTATCAGTAGGGGCGAAGTAGGTGGTATCCAAAGTGGCAGTACTGTCTATCTCCGTGGCCAGACGGAATTGCATTAGCTCCTGGCGCAGGGCTGCGTTCTCGCTTGCCAGCGTCTGGTTAATGTCCGTCAGGCGGAAATAGTCAGTGATGCCGCTCTGGAAGTCCAGTACCTGCCCCACATACCTGTTGGCCGAGTTAAAGAAGGCAGCGCCCTGATACGTGTTGTAACGCACGATCAGGAATATGCACAATACCTCCAGCAGCAGGAACACGAGGAACGCACGGAACCGGTAAATAAATGCAAAAAGATTCCGCATCTCGCCCTGTTAGGTTAGCAGGACGTTCTTAAATCCTTCTATGTTCTTGATGGCTGCACCCGTGCCACGCACCACCGCTCTTAGCGGATCTTCGGCAATGTGGATAGGGAGCTTTGTTTTAGCAGCCAAACGCTTGTCAAAGCCTCTTAGTAAGGCTCCGCCACCGGTCAGGTGAATGCCGTTGTCGTAGATGTCGGCGGAAAGCTCCGGCGGCGCAATTTCCAGCGCTTTCAGTACGGCCTCCTCAATCTTAGACACCGACTTATCCAGCGCAATGGCAATTTCCTGGTACGTTACCTTTATCACCTTCGGGATACCCGTCATCAAGTCTCGTCCACGGATCTCATAGTCGGCTGGTGGGTTCTCCAACTCAGTAAGCGCAGCGCCAACCTCAATCTTGATCTTTTCAGCAGAGCGCTCCCCGATCAGCAGGTTGTGCTGGCGGCGCATGTAATCCAGAATGTCTTTAGTGAAAACGTCACCGGCAATGCGGATAGACTGGTCGCAAACGATACCGGATAGGGCAACCACGGCAATCTCCGTGGTACCACCCCCGATGTCCACGATCATGGAGCCAATCGGTTGCTCCACGTCAATGCCGATACCAATTGCTGCGGCCATCGGCTCCTGGATCATCCATACTTCTTTGGCTCCGGCATGCTGCGCAGAGTCACGTACGGCACGTTTTTCAACCTCCGTAATACCAGACGGGATGCAGATAACCATGCGGTGCGATGGCTGGAACAGGCGGCGGCCCGTGTCAATCATCTTAATCATGCCACGAATCATTTCCTCAGCAGCGTGGAAGTCAGCGATCACGCCATCCTTCAGCGGTCGGATGGTTTTGATGTTCTCGTGCGTCTTCTCGTGCATCTGCATGGCGTTGCGGCCAATGGCAAGTACACGGCCCGTTGTGCGGTCCACGGCGATGATGGAAGGTTCGTCTACTACAATTTTATCGTTGTGGATGATCAGGGTATTGGCGGTGCCAAGGTCAATGGCTATATCGCTGGTTAAAAAATTAAATAGTCCCATGGTGAAGTATGAAAGGGGTGCGGTAGCCCGTTATATTTTCAATATACAATATTTCTAATCAAAAACTTGCGGCAAAATTAGTGAAATTCAGTGGAATTAATAATGCAAGTTGCCTTCTGTTACCCGAATAAACATTTTATTTATTTTGAGAATCTGCTCCACACACAGCTGATTGATTGGTTAACGCTATATATAGGCTTAAATTGGGCTCTGCTCAGAAAACATAAAAATCCCCGGCCTCGTCAGAAACCGGGGATTTTTAGCGATACCTAACGTATGGTGCAGCAAATTAATGCTTAAAGTGCCGCACGCCTGTCATCACCATAGCAATGTTATGGGCATCGCAGTAGTCAATTGAATCTTGGTCTTTGATAGAACCTCCTGGCTGCACAACAGCCTTAATGCCAGCTTTATCAGCTATCTCCACGCAGTCCGGGAAAGGGAAAAACGCATCAGAAGCCATTACCGTCTGGCTCACGTCAAACCCAAAGCTATTGGCCTTCTCGATAGCCTGGCGCAGGGCATCCACACGCGAGGTTTGGCCTACGCCGCTCGAGAACATCATCTTGTCCGTTGCCAGTACAATGGTGTTGGATTTGGTGTGTTTACATACTTTGGCGGCGAATACTAGCGCCTTCTTCTCCTCGGCGGTTGGCTGGCGCTTAGTGGCGGTTTTAAAGTCAGCCTCCGTCTCGGTAGCCAGGTCCTTGTCCTGCTCAATCACGCCGTTCAGCAGTGTCTTGAACAGTTTGGTTGGCAGCTCCACTGATTTCTGCTTCAGTAGGATGCGGTTTTTCTTTGTCTTCAGCAGTTCCAGTGCATCCGCGTCAAACTCAGGAGCAATCAGCACTTCGAAGAAAAGCTTGTTCAGCTCCTCGGCCACGGCCATATCAATTGTTCTGTTCGCGATGATCACACCGCCGAAAGCCGATACCGGGTCAGAGGAAAGGGCATTCAGGTAAGCCTCTTTCATCGTGTCGCCGGTGGCGCATCCGCAGGCGTTGGTGTGCTTCAGGATGGCAACTACAGGCTCCTCGAACTCAGCGGCCAGAGCCACGGCAGCGTCCACATCCACCAGGTTGTTGTAAGAGAGCTGCTTGCCGTTAAGTTGCTCAAACAGGTCTTCCAACTTGCCATAGAAAGTGCCTTTCTGGTGCGGGTTCTCGCCATAGCGAAGCGGCATGCTGTGCTGCACACTCTGCTTAAATGCCGGAGTCTCCTCGTTGACATTCATGTAGTTGAAGATATGCGTATCGTAGTGCGAGGAAACGTTGAAGGCCTTGGCGGCAAAGCGCTTGCGGTCTTCCAGCTCCGTGGCGCCGTCTTTCTCCTGCAGCAGCTCCACCACCTCGTCATACTGCTCGCGCGATGACACGATCAGTACATCCTTGAAGTTTTTGGCCGCCGCACGGATCAGGGAAATGCCACCGATATCTATCTTCTCGATCACGTCTGCCTCTGCTGCGCCTGATGCCACGGTTTCCTCGAACGGGTAGAGGTCCACAACTACCAGGTCAATCGGCGGAATTTCATACTTCTCGCGCTCCGAAAGGTCGCTATCGTTGTCGCGGCGATGCAGGATGCCTCCGAACACCTTTGGGTGCAGGGTTTTCACGCGGCCACCGAAAATAGATGGATAGTCAGTCAGGTCTTCCACGGCTACTACCTGGGCGCCCTGCTCTTCCAGAAACGTTTGCGTGCCGCCGGTAGAGTAGATGGTTACGCCGTGTTGCTTAAGCAGCTCCACGAGTGGTTCCAGGCGGTCTTTGTAATATACCGAGATCAGTGCGGATTTAATTTTAACGGGTTGCATGGGCAATGAATGTATGGGGTTGATTATCGTATTTTTAAAGTTGCTCCTTTTTCAGGATCAGTTTCTCTACCACCAGGGGCAGAAATTTATGTTCCAGCTGCAGCACGCGCGCGGCAAGCTCCTCGGGGGTATCGGTAGTGTATACAGGGCAATGCTCCTGAAGTATAAACTCGCCTTTATCGTACTCTTCATTGACGCGGTGTATGGTAATGCCCGACTTGTCGTCGCCGGCCTGCACCACGGCAGTATGCACATTTAGGCCGTGCATGCCTTTGCCGCCATACTTTGGCAGCAGCGCAGGGTGTATGTTAATGATGCTGTCGGGGAAAGCTTGCAGAAAGTTTTGCGGCACCAGCCATAGGAAACCGGCCAGCACAACCAAGTCGGGCTTGAATTGCTGCACCTGCTCCACCACTTTATCGGAGTTATAAAACTCATCCCTGGAAAATAAAAAAGCCGGGACGTGGTAGGTCTCGGCTCGTTGAAGGGCATACGCTTTCGGGTTGTTGGAGAACAGGGCGGCCACACGAATTTCAGGGTGGTGCTCAAAATGCTCCAGCAGCCGCTGCGCATTGCTCCCCGATCCAGAAGCGAAAATAACTATATTTTTCTTGTTCTTGGGTTCCAATGGTATTGGGTTGTAATGAAGCTACAAATATAGGATGTTCTTGGGTAGATATAAATGTATAAGTATAAAATCGTGGTTTATACTTTGAATAGCTGTTCTTGTTGGCTGCTGTTCTTCTCAACTTGAAATAAGCTATACTTACTGGCTACAGCTGATCCCTGGCTTTACGACCAGCTTGTTTCAGTTTTGGCTTTGGCTCCCTCAAGGCCGGGAGGCCTCGCCTTCGGGCATCGCGCTGGAAGCTTTTCCTGCCCTCGTGCCTCGGGCTGCCTCGCTCGCGCTCGTCACCGGAAAAACTCCAAAGGCGCTCAACCCAAAGGCTGGGATCAGCTGACAGAGCTTCAACAGAGTTCCCCTCCTTTGACAAGGAGGGGCAGGGGTGGTTGGACCCGGTGATGCAGAGCAGAGCAGTAAAATCGTTCCAAATTCCCCTCTCGGGAGGGGCAGGGGTGGGTTTACTGCTGGTCGTGACCAAGCCGTAGTTATCCAGCAGCTAGCGGTTTATACTTAAGCTGGCCAAGTACAAACCGCTTTACTCGCCTTCGTAGAAATCAATCAAAGAGGCAAAGTATGCCTCGTCCCAACCTTCGGTAATATCTTCGTAAGCTTCGTCTGGGATGTTGGCGTGGCGTAGCTCGGCGGAGGTGCCATACTTGTGGGGGTGCAGTTTAATGGTAACAATGGAAGCTTTTTCCTGCTCACCGAAGTACCACTGCTGCACCAGCATCTTGTTTTCTTCAAACTCCAGGTTTTTGCCGGTTATGCTTCCTTCCCAAAGCGAAAACTCTGAACCAGGCTCTGTAGACATTTCTGCTGGCTCGCCTGTCCAAAGCTGTATGGTCTGCGGGTTTGTCAGGGCAATATATACTTCCTCGGGGTCAGCGGGGATGATGTAGTATTTCTTATAGTCTTTCATTTGTGGGGATGTGATAATTGTAGGTTAAAGCAAACCAGAGACAGCAGTATCCGGTAAGTCCTATGCCTCTATTTCTTATTTCTAAGTTAATTCCAGTACTTCTCAATAGCCACGGCAACACCATCTTCTATACTTTTAAGCGTTATCTCGTCGGCTACGGCTCTTACTTCTTCGCGGGCATTTCCCACGGCTATGCCAAGGCCTGCTTCCTGCAGCATATGAATGTCGTTGTAGTTGTCGCCGAAGGCCATTACCTCTTGCATGGCTATGCCAAAACGCTCTTTTAGCAGCAGTTCCAGGGCTGTGGCTTTGGAAATAGCACGCGGCGCAATTTCTAAATAGGTGTCTTTAGAGCGATAAGCATGTACTTTATCGGCGTAGTTACTATTCAGTTCCTGCTGCAGTGCATCTATCTCGTCGGCGGGGCCCATGCACATTACCTTGTGCGCGCCTGTCTCTGCCTGGTGCCACTTATCAAGTATAGGCGCCAGTTCGGCAATCTTCGGAGTGACTTTCGTTATGCGCTGCTCGCGCTCTGCCCAATAATCCAGTGAAGGAGCGTACCAGTTATCCTGCTCATAAAGGCTTACGTGTATGTCGGTGCCCGTGGTAAAGTCGTGGATAATCTGGCAGATACTCGACTGAATCTGTACAGAATCCAGTTGCAGAGGCGAGGCCTGATCATCCTCAAAATGAATTACATAACCGCCGTTAAAGCAGATAAGCGGGTGGTGTAGGATATTCAGCTCCTGCTGCAGGTGGCGCATAGCGCTCGGCATGCGTGAGGAGGCCAGAATTACCGGCACGCTTCTGTCCAGGTTCCTGAAAGTATGAATGGTGCGCTGCGACAACTGGCGCTCGCTGTTGAGCAGGGTGCCGTCTATGTCAGTGCAGATAGCTCGGAATTTCATGCGTGGGTACTATGGTTTAGGCTGCAAGTTACAAGTATAGGTTGCCAAAACCGAACAAATGCATGGTCTTTAGCTGCCCGCCGTTCTATACTTTCTGCCTCGCTTTTAATGACCAGGTAAAGCGGAATGCTGCTACCTGATCTCCGCCCTCATCTACACCAATACTTGTTGCCACCACGGTTACACCCTCTCCGGTAGCTTTTGTTTGCTCCACAGCCTGTTGTATCTGTTGGCCGTCTTGGCAGGTAAAGGAGATTTTGCCCACCGCTTTCTTCGTGAAGTTAGCCTCCATGTTCACCACCAGCATAGATACGGCAGGTTTGGATTTGTACACATGCATCATGCAAAGCGCACCCGTGGAGAGCTCGGCCGCCATACTTAAGCAGGCAAAGTAAATGGAGTTAAACGGGTTTTTATTGATGTATTGGTAAGGTATGGTAACGGTAGCGCGCTCTGTGGTGAGAGAGGCGACGCGCAGGCCCGCCAAATAGGCCATCGGTAATTTAGCCAGCAGGAAGAGGCGGAACTTAACCGGCGATGTAACCAACTTCTGAAACTCTTCGGCATTGTTTTGCTGGTGCTTCATAGGCGTATTTAAGTATTGCTCAAACGTTTACTTCTTGGCTGCAACCTTTGCAGATGCCCTCAGCTGAGAAATGCAGGCGATCGGCTATATAACCTTGTGGCAGCGCCAGAAGCGGAATATTCACGTCGTTCAGGCAGAAGGTTTGGCCGCAGGAGGAGCAGTTGAAATGTATGTGGTTGTCTTGGTGCTTTTGCTGTGAGCAGGCGTCGTGTTTACAGAGCGCAAACTTTATAGCGCCGCTTACATCTTTTATGCTGTGTATCAGCCCGTTCTTTTCAAACGAATACAGGGTGCGGTAAATCGTTACACGGTCATAACTGTCACCGATAAGCCTTTCCAGATCTGCATGCGAGAGTGCAAAGCCGTTGCACATAAGCTGGTGCAGTACCTCCAGCCGGCAACCAGTTTTACGCAAATTATAGTCTAATAGCAGCTGTTGCGCTTTGTCCATTTTTATTGCTATTCCCAGTCTGTAACAATATCAAATATACATACTTGCCTTGATAAAACAATAAACGCTTACAAACCGCAAAAGATATATAGTAAAAAAAGTATTAAAAAATGAAAGCAAAAGCAGGCCTTTTGCGTATGTAAGCTAATACTATCTCTAAAAATCATATTATCACACCTAATATTGAAAAGTTAAAATTTTTCACAATGAAAAAAACTCTACACGTTATTGCGACTGTAATGGCCTTTGTGCTGGCAACAGGTTTAAGCAGTGCACAGACTAAAGAACCTACCATAAACGGTACCCTTGATGTGATCTCTGAACAGGGAAACTTGGCTGTGGGAACAGATATACAGTGGCAGGTGCTAATAAACTCTTTTGACCGCGTGGGCGAGAGTGCAAACCTGGAAATAAAGCTGCATAACCCGGCTCAGAGCGAAAACTTTACCTTATTCTATAACTCTAACCGCGAAGCCACAACAGAAGATGAGGCAGTGTACTCAGAAGTAACTTTTGAGGATAGCGTTGCTGTAGTTGGGCCTGAAGGAGGTGAGGAACTGATGGATTCTTACAAGGAGTTCTTTAAAATCAATTTCTCAGCGCCCGGTATTTATAAGTATGACCTGATCCTGCGCCGCGCTGATGGCAACCCTTTAGCAACAGTAACCGAAACTATTACGGTTGGCACAGTGGCAGGCATTGATGATATGATCGGAAACACACGCGTAGCTGTTTACCCTACCGTTTCGGAGGGGGCAGTAAGAGTAAACCTGGGCAGCATCCGTAATGCAAATGTTGCTGTAGTGGATATTTTAGGCCGCAAAGTGCTTGAGCTACGCAATGCAAACGGTATTGTGGAGATTGACACCAAACAGTATGCCCGCGGCACTTACTTTGTAAAAGTAATGGCTGAAAAAGATGTAGCATCAAGTCGCCTGATTGTAAGGTAACGCAACAAAATTGCTTATTGATTACAAAAAGCCTGGGTCTGCCGCCCGGGCTTTTTATTTTACAGCAGCAGCATAGACAGTATGCCGGTAAACATAATAAGCTTATTTAGGTTGCTGAGGTACGTAAAATCGCGTTTGCGGTCTGCGCGCAGCAGCTTTACGATTAGCCAGACACTTGGCAGCAGTACAAGCAACACCATGTAGCCATCAAAAAGCAGACTGGAGGCAGGGTGAAGTATAACAATGATAACAAAAGTCTGAAATACCGCCACCAACGGGTAAAGCACCAGTTTAGCGCCTCGCATACCAGCTACAATAGGCAGTGTGCGGCACTCAAAGGAGGCGTCGCCTTTCATATCCTCAATGTCTTTGATAATCTCCCGGATAAGCGAAATCAGAAACGCGAAGGTGGCATAGCCAAGCGTAATGCGGTTAAGCTCGTCTGCGTACACAGCCACTATCAGCAGCATAGAAGCCGAAAGCAGCGCAATCACCACATTTCCGATCAGCAGCATTTTCTTGAGCCGTGCCGAATAGCCCCAGAGCAGCAGCACAGCCCCCAGATTTATAAGCCCTACAGGTATAGAGAGTAACAACCCCAACAGCAAACCCGCTCCTGACAAAATCAAGTGGGCAAACATGGCCTTTCGCCTGCGTATCCGGCGGCCTATCAGTAGCCGTTCCGGCTTATTGATGGCGTCAATCTTGATATCGTAGTAGTCGTTGATGATGTAGCCGGCGGCGGCTATGCAAACAGTAGAGAGCGCCAACACCCAGAATTTTGTGTCTAGCAGCCTGTGCCACTCCAGGCCCGGGGCCAAAAGGCAAGCCTGCACCAGCGCCTGGCTCAGTACAATCATGACCAAGTTGCGGGCACGTATTAGTGTCAGGATGTATTTCACGGGCGGTATGGGTGCAGGTGTGGCTTGATGCTACAAAATTACGACGCAACACCGAACAGGCAACAAAAAAAGCCCCTGTAGTAGGGGCTTTTCCTGTGCATGTAAAGTATGTTTGCTTAGAACTTCTTCACGTTTACTGCATTGATTCCTTTTTTGCCTTCTACCGTGTCGAACTCAACGCGATCGTTTTGCTCAATCTGCAGACCGTTTAGGCCGGTAACGTGTACAAAGAAATCTTCGTTAGTGTCGTCTTCGGTGATAAAGCCGAAACCTTTTGATTCGATAAAGAACTTTACTTTTCCTGTCTTCATAAAAATTGAACTGTTGATGGTAATTAAACTGGTCGTAAACTAAAAATTATTTTCTATATATCCAATAGTCTATTAAATAAAATCTTCTATTTATTGGTAAAATAGTATAAATCCAATTTAGCTACCAGTTGTCCTGTGTTTTCATGATAGTCTCAATAAGCTGTCTAACAGCTCCCCGGCCTCCATTTTTAGTGGAGATAAATGTAGAGATGGCTTTAATGTCTTCGGCAGCATCGGCTGGGCAGGCGCGCAAACCGCAGCGCTGCATTACCTCATAGTCCGGCATGTCGTCTCCCATGTAAGCTACCGTGGCCGGATTAATGCCCTGCATGTATAAGTAATCCTCCAGTGTATCCACTTTTTCATCAATGCCTAAATAAATGTCTTCAATGCCCAGCTGTTCGAGGCGGCGGCGCACACCGGGCTCGTTTTTGCCTGAGATGATGGCAACGCGATAGCCTTGGCTGATGGCGTGCTTAATGGCAAAGCCGTCTTTTATATTAAAAGCGCGAACTTGTTCGCCGTCGGCAAAGCAGTAAAGCAAACCATCGGTTAGCACACCATCTACATCAAAAACGAATGTGTTGATGCTTTTGAAGTCAGTTTGGGTAATAGACATATAAGTGATTTATAGGTGAAGGAGCTTTAAACTGGCAGCTCTATGTTACTTTATAAAAACTGAAAAGGCTCTTTCCGCTGAAAGAGCCTTTAAAAGTATAGAAAATTCTGAATTTATACTTGCAGATACAGGTATGAATTAATCCTGGTTATCGCGCCACTCGTATACCCAGGCCGCTTGGATTTGCTCCAGGTGTCCTTCGTTAGCCTGCTCGCGGGTGCCCTCAAAGTTAGGCAGCGACAGCACCCAGTCCAGCAGCTCGGTGAAACGGATGCGGTAAATCTTAGACTCTGTAAAATCATCGCCGAACTTCTCGTAAAGCGCCATGGCAATGTCTTCGTAATCGTTCCAGTGTATTGGTGGCTCGTAGCTCATACTTTGTCTTTCTCTTTATCATCCAGCATTTACCTGTTACCGATAGATGCCGTTTGTTGTTTATCTAATGAATTAATGGCCCAGAAAATCCTGCTCCGGAATAGTAACCACAACATCCTCATTGCCCTGCACTACGCACTGGCAGCCTAGCCTGGAGTTGATGCGCGGATCTACAGCACGGTCAATATAGTCTTCTTCTTTGTCTGAGATCTCCGGCAGGTCGTCCATGCCGGCTTCTATGTATACGTGGCAGGTGCTGCAGCCACACACGCCGCCGCAGTTGTGCTGCAGCTGTATGCTGTTGTTAAGGGCTACATCCAGCACTGATTCGCCTTCAACAGCCGGGTGAGTCTCATCCGGTGAGCCGTCGGCAAACTTAAATGTTATATTTACAACTTTCATGTCTGTGTCTTTATACTAAAGTGCAAAGTTACAAAGCCAGCTTTCCGAATCAAAGTATACGAGAAGGCTTATACGCTGGCTTAGTTTAACAGGTATTTGGAATAAATGGTTAATGGTTTTTAGAAGCGGCCTGTATACTTTGTGTGAGCAGCCGGTAAAGCTCCTGCAGTTGAGGCTGCTGCTGCAGCATGTGCAGGTGCGCTTCAATCACGTTTTGGTCGTGACGGATAGCGGGACCGGTTTGAACCGTGTACGGGTGCTGCTGCATGGCCTTGGCAATAGTTTCCTGCAAGAGCGGCTGCAGCAGGTGGTGGGGCAGGTTGGCTTCCTCAAGCAGTTCTCGGCTGATGCCCAGCAAATGATTGGTGAAATTACAGGCAAACACGGCTGCCAGGTGCAGCTGCTTTCGGGCCCCTGATGCCACGGCTTCCACAGTGCTGCTTATACTTTGCGCCAGGCTCAGCAGCAGCTGAAGCGTTTCCTCATCCCTGGCCTCTAAAAGTATAGGCACCTGTTTAAAGTCTACTGTTTTGGTTTTAGAGAATGTCTGGAGCGGATAAAAAACACCGGTTGTAGCGCCTTTTACAGTGTTAAGTATACTCAAGGGCTGCGACCCTGATGTATGTGCCACCACTGTTCCCTGTTTTACCTGCAGAGCGGCGGCCACAGAGGCAAGTGCGGCGTCAGGCACGGCTATTAGGGCAACGTCAGCAGCAATGGATTGAAAATTAAGCGAGCCGACAGGTTGCGCGTGAGGCAAAAGCTGAGCCAGTTCTTCGCGGGGAGAGGCGGAGCGGCTGTAAGCGGCGGTTATGGTATGCCCCGCCGACTGCAGCGCCTGTGCCAGATGCCAACCCACATTGCCTGCTCCAATTATAGCTATGTTCATACTTTCTTGTTTATACTTTGCTGCTACGGCAAGTTAAGCGGTACGGGCTGCAAAACAAAAAAGCCTTTGCTACAACAGCAAAGGCTTTTAATACGGTCGGCTGCAATTAAGCTGCCTGTGCTTTTCTCTTTTCTTTCGGAGCGGCTGGCTTGGCTTTTGCGCTACCGTCTTTGCGGCGCACAATGGCCATCACAAAACCGATAGACATAACAATAGTGCCTATCCAGAGGATGTTTACAAAAGGCTTTTCAATTGCTTTTAGAATCACATAGTCCTTTTGCGAAGCGTTTACACCTATCTTAAACTTGTTATTTTCTGTGTCGATGTTCAGGAAGGTGAGGCGCAGGCCAAGATCACCGACTTCTTCCGGTACGCGGCCCATCATCTGGTTCTTGATCATCAGCACCGGGTGTGCGTGGTAAGTTTTACGCTCTCCGTATATTTTCAGATCAGCTTGCACGGCCACATCGCCTGGTTCCAGCGTTACGCCCGGCACTTGCTTTATCTGCTCCACACCGTTAAACACAGCCACATAATCATTCAGGATAATAGTGTCTCCAACGGCAAGATCATACTCCTGCAGCTCGCCCCAGTCTTTCTCCTCGTTCGGGTCAGGAATGGAAGAAACGTGGGTATAAAGGTCCATGTTAGCAAAATGCTGAATATCCGGAGAAGCTAGTAGGCCCATGTTAGGGTTTACCTGCGCGCGCGGATAAAGGGTAAACACCTTATCGCCTTCACGCTCTTTAAACTCTACCTTGTAGTATGTGTTTTCCGGAGAGTATAACTCTAGTGTATCGCCGGTCTCGAAGTATACTTTGTCGTCTGCCTTAATCTGGCCGCGCGCGATGGTTTTATACGGGTCGGCGGTAGGGAAGAGCAGCTCTCGGTTTATGTAACCTGGTACGCCGGTCACTTCCTGAAACTGGCCATGGTAGCTTACGCTATACTTGTCCATGTCCACGGGCGTGTTGCGCCACAGCAGTACGTTATCGCGGTTAATATCTTCCGGAAACTCACGGGAGTAAACTAAGCCGGATGTATTTTGGGAGATAATATTGTCGTAACCTGATGAGAACAGTATGCCCAGCAGCATGAGTGCTATGCCTATGTGCGCCACGGCACCACCCGAAAGCGATATCTTTTTGTGCAGCAGGCTCAGGATGATGCTCAGGTTAGCAAACACAGCAAACAAGGCGGCTACCAGTAAGATAATAAACACAGGATTGTCCATGGTCTCGTGCAGCATACCGAGCTTGGAGAGCACGATAATCAAGCTGGCGAAAAGCAGCGTTAGCATGCCTGGTAAAGTAATCGCATCTACAAAGCTGCCTTTCTCGCCTTTGCGCCACCACAGTAATTGGCCGATGCCGGTAAGTATAGCAATTGCCACACCGCCCCAAAGCTGAAACTTGGTATAGTGTGCAATCTGATCAGCTGGCAGCGCTGCATTAGACTCTATGCCGATAAAGCCCATAAAAGAGTTGTAAACCGGAATAGAAGTGGTAAACAATACCTGGAAAGCAGCCAAACAAAGTACAACTGCCCCAATAAACACCCAAAACTCGCCGCTGTAAGTGGTCAATTCTTTATCAGTAGTCGGAATACTTTTCCAGCGGTATACCAGTAGCGCAACCGCTAGCACAGCAAGCGCCGCTAAGTATGAAAACAGCTGGCCGGAAAGGCCAAGGTCCGTAAATGAGTGCACAGAGGCATTACCCAAAATGCCGCTTCGGGTGAGGAAGGTAGCGTAAAGGATAAGTATAAAAGAGGCGATCACCAGTATGAAAGAGGCTTTCAGACCCGACTTGCCACGGTTATAGGCAATCATTGTATGGATAGCGCCCACAAGCACCAGCCACGGAATGTATACGGCGTTCTCCACCGGGTCCCAGTTCCAGTAGCCACCAAAGTTGAGTGTTTCATACGCCCAGTAAGCACCCATCATAATGCCAATGCCCAAAGACACAGCCGCAAAATGCGACCACGGCAGGGCAGGCTTAATCCACTCGGCAAACTTACCTTTCCAAAGGCCGGCTATAGCGAAGGCAAATGGCACCAGTGTAGCTGCAAAACCCAGGAACAGCGTTGGCGGGTGAATCACCATCCAGTAGTTCTGTAGCAGCGGGTTAAGGCCAGTGCCATCGGCAGGTACAAAATCAGGGTCCATGGCGAACACTGGCGTATCCGGCATAAAGTCGCGCATCAGAATAAAAGGAGAGGAGCCGATCTTCAGGTCTCCAATCACCACACCCAAAATCATGGATGTAAGGAAGAGCTGCACAAAGGCGAAAACACCCATTACCGGAGCTTCCCATACTTTGTTTTTACGGCTGCTGTTAATCAGCACCACGCCCAGCACTACATGCCAGAATATCCAGAGCAGAAACGATCCTTCCTGGCCTTCCCAGAAGCTGGAGATCATGTAATGAACCGGCAGGTGGTTGGAAGAGTGGCTCCAGGCGTAGTAATATTCGTAACGATGCTCGTGAATAATGTTGAACAGCGAGAAGATTATCATCATGACGGCGGCTCCGTGCACGTAAAAAGCCCCGCGTGCCAGCTTGCGCCAGCTATCGTCGCCGGTGAGTTCTACGTTGGCGCGCGACGCCATAAAGTATGCGTAAGAGGATACTATGGCCGCCACAAAAGCCACAATCACACTCGTATGGCCAATATCCCCGATCAGCGTGTTAATCATCTTTGAAAGTTATAGAGTTAAAAGGTTAAAGAGTTAAAAGGTTAAAGAGCTGATTTTCTAACTCTTTAACCTTTTAACTTTCTAACTACATTAAAGGCTTGCTGTGTTTTGCTGGATTTCTTTCTCCACATACTTAGATGGGCATTTTAGCAGGATCTTGTCGGCTACAAACACATCTTTTTGCATGTTGCCTGTAATCACGACCTGCTCAGAGCGCTCGAAGTCCTGCGGTTTAGGGTTGAAGTACACTACCCGCTGCTCTACACGGTTGGTATCTACCAGCGTAAAGCTAAAATAATTGGGGTCCACAAGCGGGTCGTAGTTCATCTCAACAATGTGGCCCTGAGGATCTTTTTTAAGACGGCCTACTACGTGTACTTTGGTCATGTCGCCATCCTCGGCGCGCTCAATGGCCTCACCGAAAGATACATACGTGCTGGCATCGCCCACCGAAGACATGATGATAACAATTGCTACAGCAATCACTAAAATCCCGATGATGTGTGTCTTTTTCATCTTAGTAAAAGTATAGGTACTCTTTTTCTGTTAGCCTAACACATGACGAATCGTTTTAAATCCATCCTGCAAAAACTATTTAAAGGCTCAAAAAGGCACACACCAAAGGGGTAATCCGTCAGCGGGTGCCGTTTTAAGTAATGGGCAGCACTTTGGCCTCAAAGGCTGTGCTTTCAGTTGTTTTACCCTCTCCTTCCTGCAGCCTGATGAAAAAATCATCTGAATCAAGAAGTTTGTAGGTGCGCAGGTGCCGCTGCGATATAAACCACATTTCGTGGTAGGTGTTGCTTATTATAAAGAAGCACTCCGATGTTTCGCTGGCATTGTAAACGCCCAATACTTTGTAAGCAAAGGCTGGGTCGAAGCGGCCGTCGTTAATCGGGTGCGGTTTCACGTGCTCCAGCGGACTCAGCGAAACATATAAGCGAGGGTTTAAGGTGATGCTCATCGTAAAAAAGTATAAACTTGAATTTAGATGAACTTTCTACGCAAATCTCAGCCCTGCTGGCTGAATGCGCAGGCTACTTTAAACCTCTTTATTTATTACCTGTTCACCAGGTTGTCTTTCAGTTGTTTCTCCAGTTGGCTTACCTTTCGGTCTATGGTTACCAAGTAGGCAATAGTGCCCGCCAGCACCGATAGCAGCACAATCACCACCACGTAAATTTTCCCATCCTGGCGTAAGGTGTCTGCCATTTCCACATCATGTTGCGGAGCCGACGAAAGCTCTACCTCCGTTTGGGCAGCCTGCGCTTGAGCCGGCTGCAAGCCTGCTGCGGCGCCAAGTATAAAGCACCACAAGGCCAGTATTCTAAACAGTTTCATATAAGCGTTGTCTCAGTATTTCTAATCTTGATTTTACGTTCACCATCCAAATTCCCAGCAGCGTCCAGCCTAGTACGGCCGGGTAAAAGATGATGCGCAGGCTGCTGTCCATGTCGTAGGTGTTAAAGCCGGGGTTGCCGCCGTTGCCGGGGTGCAGCGAGTCGGTGAGGCGCGGGAGTATAAACAGCAGCGGAATAAGCGCCGCAAACGCAAAAATATTATACACGGCACTGATGCGCGCGCGCTGCTGCTGTTCGCTAAACGAACTGCGCAGTACCAGATAAGCGAAGTAAATTAACAAGCCAATGGCTGATGCGTTCTGCTTCGGGTCATTGCTCCAGTACTCGCCCCAAGTAAATTTGGCCCACTCCATACCTGTTACAATGCCCAGCACGCCAAAAAGTATCCCTACTTTGGCAGCCTCGAAAGCTATCACATCGTTTTTTACGGTAGGGTCGCTCAGGTATTTAATAGAGTAAACTACCGAAACCAGCAGGATCAGGATCATGCCAAACCACATCGGCACGTGAAAGAACAGATTGCGGATGGTTTCATTAAGTATGGCCAACCGCGGCACTTCAGCAAGCATACCGGCCACTACCGTAAAAACCAGTAGCACCACTGCCAGTACTTTCCACCAATTCTTCTTCATTTTTATCAACTAAATATCTGGGATGCAGAAGCAAAATAATTTGCTGGCTCATGTAACAAGAGCCTCTGCTGCTATCTAACCAAGAGACACAAAAACACTGTAATTCGTTCTGTTTCTATGCGCTGCAAGTATAACAGCATCTGGTTCCTGCTCCTGTACCGGCCACTTTACGAACGCCAAAGGTACGGGAATAAGATGTAAGAAACAGTTACCACGATCATGTTTATGGCAAGCAGCGTCAGCAGTTCGTCGAGGCTGGCGCTACGTTCGAGGCCATCCATGGCGTTTTTAGACATCTTCATCAGCATGAGCAGCATCGGCACGATTACCGGAAAGCTCAGCACGGCCATCAGTGTGCTGCTGTTGGCCGCCTTGGAGGCAATGCTGGAGATCATGGTAAGGGAGGTGGAGAAGCCCAGCGCCCCCAGCAGGAGCGAGAGCAGAAACATCGGCACATCCTCTACCGGGTTGCCCAGCACAAATCCGTAAAACACAAAGCAGATAATGGCAAGCAGCAGCATCAGCAGGGTGTTATAAATGATTTTGGCAAGTATGATTCCCTGTGGGCTGACAATGGAGTAAAAGTAAAGCAGCCTGCCTCGGTTCTCCTGCATAAAGCTTTTAGCGATAGCGTTTACGGAGGTGAACAGAAGTATAATCCAGAGCAAAGCGTTCCAGACTGGCGCCACCAGTAAGTTGGAGCGCATGCCAAAGCTGAGGTAGCATACAAACACCACACTGCCTACATACAGCAGCATACCGTTTAGCGCATATTTCTGCCGCCACTCCAGCACAAGGTCTTTCCGGATCAGGTATAAAATCTCTTTAAACAGCACTTTCTTTTATTTTACCGCAAAGGTAAGGCACAAAATCTTGGAAAGGTAATCTGAGTTAGAAAGTTAAAGCGTTAGAAGGTTAGAAAGTTGGGAGTTGAAGGGCTTTTTGTAGGGATAGGTTGCGACCTGTTCTAATCTTGCCCACTTTTTTTAATCCTGTAGATCCTGTTATCCTGTAAATCCTGCTTTAGACAAAAAAAGAGCATGGCCCGGAATAGACCATGCTCTTTCGCATACCTTAATTATCGAAAAGCTTATACTTCTTTGCCCTTGTCCTTACCGCTGCTCTTCTTTTTCTTTTTGTCGGATCTGTGCTTGATTACCTTGGCCTCACGGTAGAAAATCACTTCCTCGGCTATATTGGTTACCTGATCGCCGACACGCTCCAGCTTCTTTATAATAGAGAGTAGCGCCAGTGCGTCTCCTATTTTTTCAGGGTTCTTCTGCATGTACTTTGTTACAATGCTGTCTGACTTGCGGTAAATCTTGTTCAGCACCTTATCGCTTTTTATAACTTCCTTGGCAAGAACCGGGTCATTGTTTTTGAACGCGATACGGCAATCTGTAAACATGGCCAGTGCTGCTTCATACATGGGTACAACCTTAGTGGTCTCCAGCAGCTCCTGGTCCAGAGGCTCATCTAGTTTCTGGGCAAAGCGTGCAATGCCTTCTGCCGTATCGCCGATGCGCTCCAGGTTGGCATTTATCTTGAGCACGGCCAGCACCAGGCGCAGGTCTACGGCCACAGGAGTAAACAGGGCGAAGAAGTTCTCGCACATGCGGTCTATCTTCACATCAAACTGGTTTACCTTACGGTCGCGCTTAATCACCTGCTTGGCCAGCTCTGCGTCGGCAGTCATCATGGCTTCCCGGCCAGCCTGTAACTGATACTCTACCAAATCCCACATCTCGAGGAGCTTGGTTTTTAAACGCTCAAGTTCAATATCTATATGCGGCATTATCTTTTATGGTTACGGGTGAGAATCTGCAAGTATAAGAAACAAAGTGAGTTGCTGATCAACCGAAGCGCCCGGTGATGTAATTTTGCGTGCGCTCATCCTTCGGACTTGTGAACATCGTTTTGGTCTTATTGAACTCTACCAACTCACCCATGTAGAAAAAGGCGGTATAGTCGCTTACGCGGCCTGCCTGCTGCATGTTGTGCGTCACGATCACGATGGTGTAGTCGTTCTTCAGTTCGTAAATCAGCTCCTCTATTTTGGCGGTGGAGATAGGGTCCAGGGCAGATGCCGGCTCATCCATCAGCAGCACCGACGGAGAGATAGCCAGCGCGCGCGCAATACATAAGCGCTGTTGCTGCCCGCCAGACAGCGCCAGGGCAGACTTGTCCAGTTTGTCTTTCACCTCCTCCCAGAGGGCGGCGTTGCGCAACGATTGTTCGGCAGCTTCCTCCAGCACCGATTTCTTTTTAATGCCCTGAATTTTAAGGCCGTACACCACATTCTCAAAGATGCTTTTCGGGAAAGGGTTTGGCTTCTGGAAAACCATGCCCACCTCTTTCCGCAGTTCATCTACGCGCACCTCCTTCTGGTAAATATCCTTACCATCCAGCAGGATCTGGCCCTCAACCCTGAAACCGTCAATGTAGTCGTTCATGCGGTTAAAGGTGCGCAGGAAGGTAGACTTGCCACAGCCCGAAGGACCGATAAAGGCCGTCACGGCTTTTTCTTCCATGGCGATGTTTATACCTTTCAGCGCGTGAAAATCTCCGTAGTATGCGTCGAGGTTTAAGGCCTCCAGTTTATTCTGTTTTTTGCTCATTTTTTCAAAACGAAAGATAATGTGTACAGGGGCTAGTCCAATGGCAGCAGGTGCAAGCCAGCCTTACCACCTCACTTTTCGCTGCTGCTTGTTGCGCAAGTATACGGCAATGCCGTTTAGCAGGAAAGTGATAACCAATAACACGATAATAGCGGCTGCGGCGTTTGTCAGGAAAGCCTCCTGCGGCCGTGATGTCCAGTTAAAGATCTGGATCGGCAGCACCGTAAACTCATCCAGCGGCGTGCTTGGCGTAAAAGGCACGTAAGCCAAAGCACCAATCACGATCAGCGGAGCCGCCTCGCCCACCGCTCTGGACAGCGCCAGGATAATGCCTGTTAGTATACCTCCAAAGGAAGCCGGCAGCACCTGGTGCCACACCGTTTGCCATTTAGAGGCGCCCAGTGCAAAAGAGCCGTCGCGGATGCTGCGCGGCACAGCTTTTATAGCCTCTCGTGTGGTTACGATGATGATCGGAAGTATAAGCAGCGACAGCGTGAGCGCACCTGCCAGCAAGCTACCGCCCAGGCGCATCTGGCGCACAAAGATCTCTAGGCCCAGCAAACCATAAATGATAGATGGCACACCGGCCAGGTTAGCGATGTTTATCTCCAGGAAGTTAGCCATTTTATTTTTCTTGCCATACTCCTCTAAGTATACACCTGCTGCCACACCCAACGGAAACGCGATAATGGTCGTCAGAACCAAGATCCAGAGGGTACCTACCCAGGCCGTAAGTATGCCGGCACGGCTTGCCCTGCGCGAGGGCAGGTTAACCAGGAAATCCCAGTTCAGGCGCTGCACACCTTCAATAATAATGTCTATCAGGAAAATACCGAGTACTACCAGGCCGATAAAGGTGCAGAAAACACCGAAAACCTGGAAGGCCTTATCCTTTAATCTGTTGATGTCAGAGTTAGTCATACTTTTCCTGGTATTTCTTTTTGATCCAGAAGCTGAGGTTGTTCAGCGCAAATGTGAAGACGAAGAGCGTGATGCCTGCCGCAAAAATGGTTTTATACTCTAGCGAGCCCTGCGGCACATCGCCCATACTTACCTGCACAATGTAGGTGGTGATGGTTTCGATGGGTACGAGCGGGTTTAGCGTGAGGCGTGGCTGCTGGCCGGCAGCAATGGCTACAATCATGGTTTCGCCCACAGCTCTGGAGATGGCAAGTATAACCGATACCACAATGCCTGATGAGGCAGCCGGCACCATTACTCCAAAAGATGTCTGCAAACGTGTGGAGCCCATGCCATACGCAGCCTCGCGCAACGAGCGCGGCACAGCGCTGATAGCATCTTCACTCAGAGAAGAAATCATCGGGATGATCATGATACCCATTACAATACCAGCCGAAAGTGCGTTGAAGCCGGCAAGGTTAGGGATGAGCTGCTGCAGAAAAGGCGTAACTACCGTTAAGGCGAAGAAGCCGTACACTACCGTTGGGATGGTGGCTAGCACTTCCAGCAGGGGCTTTACTACTTGCTTCATGCGGGCATGTGCATACTCGTTCAGGTACACAGCAATAGTTAAACCGATAGGCAGCGCCACGGCAATGGCTACAAAAGTAGTGAGCAGGGTGCCCGCCACCAAAGGCATTATACCGAATTTCTTGTCTGCAAAAAGAGGCGTCCATTCCTTTTCGGTTAGGAACTCAACTAAAGATACCTCCTGAAAGAAACTGATGGACTCTGAAAGCAGAACCCAAATGATACCAACGGTAACAAGGATTGTGATTGCGGCTGATAACCACAACAAGCCCTCGATAATTTTTTCGGATACTTTCAAGGTGCCGCTAATTTTATAGAGCACAAGTATAACCGCTTTTGTGAGCGGTTATACTTGTGCATCAGGGTTGCTTTGTTTATTGCTGATTTGCTGTGGCTCCAGAGCCTGAGACAAACTGCTCAAACTTCTGCCTTTGCTCTTCATACAGGTTGTCCGGTAGCGGAATGTACCCAACTTCCTCGGCCAGTTCACCGGCGTTATCAAGGTAGAAGTTTACAAAGTCCACTACTTCCGGGCGCTCCACCGCCTTAGAGTGAACATAGATAAACAGCGGGCGGGAAAGCGGAGCGTAAGATCCGTCCTTCACAGTCTCCAGCGAAGGCAGAATAGCGCCTGCGCCATTGCTGTCGTCCTGGTCATCCACCGGAATAGCCTTCAGTTTGTTCTGGTTTTCCTCATAATAGGCATACCCGAAAAAGCCAAGGGCGTTAGGGTCTGTAGATACGCCCTGCACCAGCACGTTGTCATCCTCACTGGCGGTATAGTCGCCGCGGCTGGAGTGGCTCTTGCCTACAACGGCCTCCGTAAAGTAGTCATAAGTGCCGGACTCTACGCCCGGTCCGTACAGGTGAATCTCGCGGTCAGGCCACTCTGGGCGGATCTGGTTCCACTTTTTGATGGTACCTTGTGCGGCAGGCTCCCAAATTTTCTTCAGCTCTGCCACTGTAATGTCCTGTACCCAATCATTTTCAGGGTGTACTACTACAGTCAGGCCGTCGTAAGCCACGGAAAGCTCTAGAAAAGAAAGGTTGTTCTCCTGGGCTACTGCTGCCTCGTCTGCATTGATGGCGCGAGATGCGTTCGTAACGTCGATGTCGCCTCTTGTAAATTTCTTGAAGCCGCTGCCTGAACCAGACACGCCCACTGTTACTTTCACGTCAGGAGCCTCTGCGCGGTATTCTTCCGCCACTGCCTCTGTAATCGGGTATACCGTAGAAGACCCGTCTATCTGTACGCTCCCTGTAAGGTCAGATCCGCCTTCAGCATTCTCTGTATTACCACCGCAGGCACTGAAGAGCATGGTAGCGCCCAGCAGCATGGCGGCGTTTAGATTGTTAAGCTTTAAGTTAAGCATAAGCCAGTGTTTGGTTTGGTTGAGTGTTTTTTGTGATTCGTTCAGCAGACATCTGTAATTTTTTGCTTTATACTTAGATGCCATGTAAGTAGTTATGTAAGTGCAGTTGGCAGGCTTTACAGGGCCACTTCCATCTGCAGCCTGAACAAGTAAGCGTTCTCCCGCCCAGGCTGGTCCTGAAGCGTTACATCGCTCTGCACCTTTAGGCTATGGCCCACAATATATTTAGATAAACCCAGCGTATACTGCTCTTGTGAACCTAAGTTAGTGGCTTTGTCAGGGTTGTAAGTTGTGTAGCGGCCTGCTACTTCCCAGTTGCTCGGGAAAAGGTAACCAGCCTGAATATTAAAAGCGTTTCCGGTTACAAATGTCTCCTCAACAGCTCCATCATCGCTTCTTAAAACCACAGGTCCGGCAGGTGCTGTTTTGTTGGCGTATTCTGCCATAGAAGAGAAACCTCTATATTTGAACATGTAGTCTACAAACAGCGTACGCAGGTCGCGCTCATCTACTAAAAAGTCGCCTAACTGACCACCTTCTCTAGAAGCATTATCGTTAAAGTTGTATGCAGCTGCAATGGCTAACTTAGGTGTCTCTTCGCGTACCAGATCGCTGCCTACATAAGCACCGCCTCCCTCAAACTCACCGAAAGGCATTACCTCTACTTTGGCAGTATAATCGTAGCCACCTGCATTGTTCACCGTAATGTCGCGGCCCTCGCCCATAGAAATGGAGCCAGACTCTCTGACAACGGCAGTACCCATTGTATGGGTGTGGTGTAGTTGCAGACCCGCGTCACGGTCAATGTTAAAGCGTGAGTTTAGTAAGCTTCGGTCTACGAACTGCATTTTCTGAGAAGAGATGATTCGCTCACGGTTACCGGGCAGTTTGGTCTGGCCTACCCACAGCTCCCAGCCTGGAGCAAAATTCCACATGGCTACCGCGTCTAAAATAATATTGTCGGCGTTGTTAAATCTGGCAGGATCGTCGTTGCCAATGTCGCTGTTACTAAGGCCTAGTTCTATTTTATACTCTAGCTTAGGCGAGTAAGCGAAGCCTTCAAACTTAAGACGGGCTCTACGGATCAGAAAGCGATCGTCCAGCTGATCGGTGCTGTTGTTGATGGCACCTTGGTACAACATCTGAAAGCGAGTGCTGAACTTAAGGCTGAAGGAAGAGTCGGCGGCTATAAACTGCAGGCCCTTGCCAAATTTACTTTTGTTAACAGTTTGTGCCTCTGCGGTGTTAAAGGCAAGGCATGCTAGCGCTACAACAAGTGCGCCTCTCAGCTTTTTGTACACGGTACTATTTGTTTGGTGAGAAAATTACTTTGCTAAATGGCTGTTATATACTTTAACCTATATAACTGAACAAGTATGCTTTCTAGCTCTAGATAATTAAGTACAGAAAGTGTTTTATACTTGTCCGGCAGCTGTAGTTAGTCAGGCTGCAGCTGCCGGTCCACTCTTTCTTTTGCCTTAGCACCGCCTTAGTCAGGGGCGGCAACGGTGGCTTCCGAAATCTTGGTGCAAAATAAGTGTATTACTGTTACTGCTGCTTTACCGCAATGTTAAGCTAATGTTAACATTTAAAGGTTGCCGCTTTGCGCCCTGTTTTGTGTAAACAGCTGCACATTAACAATAAATGGTGTGCATGTGGAGGTGAACGCACCACCTATACGTTAAATTAGGCATACTTAATATTACGGTAACATGCAGTTAAAACTGCGGTAAAGCTACCGTAACCGCTGCTTAACACATCCCCGCTTTACTTAACGGTATCATAACCCCGCCTTAAAAATGGCTTAAACTAGCCGCCATACTTTTGCAGCGAGACTAATAAACAGTACTTCCATGAAATTTCTACTTACAATTCTCACCGTGCTTACATCCTCCGTCTGCGGTTTTGCCCAGCAGGGCATAGTAAAAGGTAAAGTTACTGACAAGATTACCGGCGAAGAGGTAATCGGAGCTGTAGTGTTTGTGAAAGGCACCTCTAAAGGAACTACAACAGACTACGAAGGGAACTTTGCGCTGCCACTGGAGCCCGGTACTTATAATGTGTCGGTTACATTTCTATCTTATAAGCCTTATGAGCAGGCAGGAGTGCAGGTAGCCGCCAACCAGACAAAGACTTTAAATGTGCAGCTGGAAGAGAACACCACTCAGATACAGACGGTAGAGATTGTAGGCACCCGCCAGACCAACACCGAGGCTGCCGTGCTCCAGACCATGCGCCAAAGCGAGGTAGTGGTAAGCGGCGTGGCAGGTGAGCAAATTGCCAAGTCAATGGACCGCGACGCAGCCGAGACCGTGAAGCGTATACCGGGCGTAACCATACTTAACGACCGTTACGTGGTAATCAGGGGGATGAACCAGCGCTACAACACAGTGACGCTGAACGATGCCCTGACGCCAAGCACAGAGCCGGATCAGAAAGCCTTCTCTTTCGACATCCTGCCTACAAGCGTAATCGACCGCATCATGATCTATAAAAACGGCTCGCCGGAGTTGCCAGGAGAGTTTGGCGGGGGCGTGATAAAGATCTACACCAAGAATGTGGTAGACGAGGATAAGACAACAATAGGTGTATCGGGCTCTTACCGCGCCGGCACTACTTTCAACAACTTCCTGCACGACAGCAAAAGCAGTACTGATTTTCTGGGGTTTGACAATGGCAAACGTGCTATCCCGGATGGTGTGCCTGCCAACCTGAACAGCTTTTCTAACCAGGATCTGCTGGTAGGCACAGGACGTAAATTTCCTAACAACTGGGCACCAAAATCCACTACGGCAACGCCTGACCTGCGCCTGTCGCTTGGCCTGAACCGCCGCTTCGATATTGGCTCTATCAGAATGAGTACTGTGTCGGCGGCCTCCTATAGCAACACACAAAGTATAGCAGAGGGAACACGTGATACGTATGGCGCCTTCAACGAGTCGCTGGGTAAGAGCGAAAGGCAGCAGCGTTTTGACGACAAAGTATACACAAACAATGTGCGTCTTGGGGTTATCAGCAACTGGTCTGCCAGGCTGAACAATGATAACAAGATCGAGTTCAGAAACTTGTTTAACCAGTTGGGCAGCAATGAAGTGTTGGAGCGAGAAGGAGTGGACTATGCTAACGGCAACCAGTTGCAGCGCAATTACTCGCTGCGTTACGAGAGCCGTACAATTTACTCTGGTCAACTACAGGGCACCCATGACCTGAACGACAACAAATCGACAGTAACCTGGATGGGTGGCTATAACTTCACGAACCGTAATGAGCCAGACTACCGCCGCTTCCGTACCGCCGACGATGACAATGATGGCGTATACCGACTGCTGTATCAGCCAATCCCGACACTGCGCGATGCAGGCCGCTTTTACTCTGACCTGAACGAGCACGGCCTGACGGCAAGTAGCCAGTTTGAGCACCGCTTCGAAACCGCAGACTCTACTGCCGAGAACGCCCCGAAAGTAAGAGCCGGTTTTTATGTGGAGCGTAAGAAACGCGACTATACTTCCCGCTTCTTCTCCTTTGCGCCGGCCAGCAACGATAGCTTTGATCAGAACATTCCATACTTGCCGCTTGAAGAAATCTTTGCTCCTGAAAACATAAACGCATCAACAGGTTGGAGATTGTTGGAGGATTTTAACCCACAGAACAACTATGAGGCCTCTAATCTAAATATTGCTGGATATGTGGGCGGTTCTGCGCCGCTTAGCCAGAAGCTGTCAGTTTCGGGTGGTGTGCGTGTAGAGCATAACAACCAGGAGTTGTCTACGCTGGGCTTCGATGGCAGGCCAATCAACAGAGACAATCCGGTGTTAAGTGTGCTGCCTTCAGCAAATTTTACATACAACCTTTCGCCAAGAGCCATGTTGCGTGCCGGTGGTAGCGTAAGTGTAAATCGCCCTGAGTTCCGTGAGATTGCCCCGGCGCCATACTATGATTTCGTGAACCTCCTGGAAGTGACAGGTAACCCCAACCTGGACGTGGCTACGATCTACAATGGTGATTTGCGCTACGAGTTCTATCCTAACCCAACGGAGCTCATATCCTTCGGTGGCTTTTACAAATACTTTAACAAGCCGATAGAAACCGTTTTCATGAATACATCTGGTGCCAACTCCATCACTTTCGAAAATGCGAAGAGCGCCTATAGCTACGGTTTAGAAGCAGAGGTTCGTAAGTCGCTGCTCGACCTGTCGGAGTCGCGCTTTGTGCAAAACCTGACGGTAGTGCTAAACGCTGCCCTGGTGCAGAGCGAGGTAGAACTGACAGAGGCATACGCTGCTTTCCAGCCGGGCGAGCGTGCCATGGTGGGCCAGTCGCCTTACGTGGTTAACACAGGCTTGTACTATCAGGATGATGACCGCCAGCTGCAGTTTAATGTGCTTTACAACGTAATCGGCAGGCGCATCTTTGCGGCAGGCAGCGCCCTCAGGCCAACCATTTATGAAATGCCGCGCCACCAGATCGACCTTTCTCTAACTAAAGGAATTGGGGAGCACTTCGAAATCAAAGCTGGTATACAAGACCTGCTGAACCAAAAAACACGCCTGATGCAGGATTCGGACGATGATGGAGACATTTCCTCGGTAGATGAATCTTTCAGAGAGTACCGCAAAGGGCAATACTCTACCATTGGTGTTACTTACAAATTCTAACAATCCAAAGAGAACAACTAAAACACATTAACCAAACCAATTATTATGAAAAAGCTATTTAACCTATTGCTGATCGCTTTTCTTGCAGTCTCTTTTGTTGCCTGCAACGATGACGATGATGACACTCCTGTTGCCACAGGCGAGCAGTTTACGACGGAGCAAGCAAACGGCATGACTGCTGTTTCAGGCTCTACAGAACAAGATTTCACCATGAAGGCGGGCACTAAGTATCTGCTGAAAGGTTTTGTATATGTAAAGGAGGGTGCTACGCTTACTATAGAGCCAGGTACCGTTATTATGGGCGATAAATCCACTAAAGGTACGCTGATTGTTGAGCGTAGTGCTAAGATCATGGCAGAAGGTACTGCCGCTAAGCCTATCGTGTTTACGTCTGCTCAGCCAGCAGGAGCCCGTGCAGCAGGCGATTGGGGCGGCATTATTATACTTGGTAACGCCCCGGTAAACCTTGGTGAAAACGCTATGATTGAAGGAGGTGTTGACCGCGCTTACGGTGGTACTGATGCCGCTGACAACTCAGGTGTGCTGAAGTATGTGCGCATTGAGTACCCAGGCATCGCGTTTCAGCCGGATAACGAGATCAATGGCTTAACCATGGGCGGTGTTGGCTCTGGCACTACACTGGATTACATTCAGGTATCTTACTGCGGCGACGACTCTTTTGAGTGGTTTGGTGGTTCGGTAAACGCAAAGCACCTGATCGCTTTCAAAACTGTAGATGATATGTTTGACACAGACAACGGCTACACAGGCAAGCTGCAGTACCTGATAGGCATCTCTGACCCTAACGTAGCGGATGCGTCTGGTTCTAATGGCTTTGAGTCAGACAACAACAGCCAGGGCACAACTGCTACTCCTACTACTGCCCCAACATACTCTAACGTAACGCTTTTCGGGCCGCTTGGCACAAACACTGCGGCCACAGTTAACTCTAACTTTAAGCGCGCGCTGCACCTGCGCCGCAACAACAAAACAAAACTGCACAACTCTATTGTGATGGGCTGGCCAACTGGCTTACTGCTTGATGGTGCTCCAACAGAGCAGAACGCTACTGCAGGTGAGTTCATGATCAAGAACACAATTATAGCCGGTATTCCGTCTGGCAAAGCATTAACAGTGGCTGACGGCAGCACTTTTGATGTAGCGACGTGGTTTAACGATGCCACTAGAAGCAATGCGGTGGAGGGCGATGCCTCTACACTGAACATTGGCGGCGCTTATAATGCTACTCCTAGCTTTGTTAAAGCCAGCACTTCTATGCAGCCAAGCTTCTCAGGCCTTGACAGCTTCTTCGATCAAACTGATTTTGTGGGTGCTTTCGGAGCTACTGACTGGACTGCAGGCTGGGCTAATTTCAACCCTCAGAACACAAATTATTAGAAGGCTTACATTACTGGTTGCACATGTATGGGTGAGAAACATCGTGGCAATCAGCAGCAGACGGCTTAGTCTCCCGCTCTGCGAGAACCCGCCGGAAGGCGGGTTTCTTTATTTTATAGCATCATCAGCAGATCAGAACGTGGAGGTTGGCGCATCGCCGCCGCAGGAGCGCAGGAGCAGAAACGCTACCACTACAATGGCTATAAGCGCTACCATGCCCATACAGCCGCAGCCACCTTTGCCGCCGCCGCCCCCTCTGCCTCCAAAGAGCTTCCTCAGGAAGTATAGTTTTAAAAGACCTCTCCACATAGTTTTATCAAAGTATAGGTACAAAAAAACTCCCGCTGCAATTGGCTGCAGCGGGAGTTAAATGTTACGTGGTAATGCTCAGTAGCGTTTTATATGCAGCCTTAGCTGATCGGTACCTTGCGCAGAATAGCGTCTATAAAGTCTTTTGTCCGGATGCCGTCTGCCTCTGCTTCGTAGTTAAGTATAATGCGGTGGTTCATTACATCATAAGCCACTTCCTTTATGTCCTCAGGCAGCACGTAGTCGCGGTTGTCGAAATAAGCCACGGCTTTGGCGGCCCGGTTCAGGGCTATACTTGCCCTCGGCGACACTCCGAACTGAATATATGGCGCAAACTCCAGCAGGTCGTACTCGGCTGGGCGGCGGGTGGCAAACACCAGCTCAATAATATACTTCTCCAGGGTTTCAGAAATCTGTACCTGGTTTATCTCGCTGCGGATAGCGAATATATCCTCCTTAGACAGCACTTTTACCACCGTATCAGTGAAGCTCATGTTGGCCATGCGGCGCATGATTTCCAGCTCGTCTTCCTTTTTAGGGTAGTCAATGTATACTTTCATCATAAAGCGGTCTACCTGCGCCTCGGGTAGGGGGTAGGTTCCTTCATGCTCCACGGGGTTTTGGGTGGCCAGTACCAGAAAGGGCAGGTCCAGTTTATAAGTGGTCTCGCCAATGGTTACCTGCTTCTCCTGCATCGCCTCCAGCAGCGCCGACTGCACCTTGGCCGGGGAGCGGTTCACTTCGTCGGCAAGTATAAGGTTGGCGAAGATCGGCCCCTTCTTCACCTCAAACACAGAGGCGTTCTGGTTATAGATCATCGTGCCGATCAGGTCTGAGGGCAGCAGGTCTGGGGTAAACTGCATGCGCTGGAAATCAAGGTGCAGCGCCTTAGATAGTGAGTTAATAGTGAGTGTTTTTGCTAGCCCGGGTACGCCCTCCAGCAGAATGTGGCCTCCGGTAAAAAGGCCGATCAGCAGGCGGTTTACCATATATGACTGGCCCACCACCACCTTGCTTACCTCGCTAAATACCTGTTTTATTTTTAGTTGATATGCGTTCACGTTATCCAAATAAATCAAAGCGCCTGTAGCAGGGCCTTTGTGGCAGCTATCAGGCGCCTAAATATAGGGATAATACGGTTGTGGTGCCAGTATATTGCCTGGGCAGGCCGTAAAACAAAAAAAGCACCTTAACTGGTGCTTCTATGTTTTGGAGTGGTAAGTCTGTTAGGCGGCCACCATAGTGTTTGGCTCAGCCTCCACTGTGGCTGGCTTGGCTTTGCTGTAAACGGGCTTTTGCTGGCCCAGTTTATCAAGGCGGTTCTGCTGCGCCTGCCTCACCATTTCTATTAAGCTGTTAATGTGCTTCTCCTCCACATCCAGAGGCAGTACCATAGAGTGGCCTTGCGCAGTGATGACATGCACTTTCTGGCTGCGCGTCATAAAGTATAGCGCGATAAAGAAGCCGCTAAGCAGGAAAAAAGAATCGTTGAAGTATACGAGCAGAGCAGTAAGCATGCCTAAGCCAAGGTATAGCTGAGAGCCGGTAGGTTTTACCTCCCAGGCAGCTATATCCTCCAGCCTTACAGCTTTATTGCTGTGCAACGACAGCGGGTGCCGCTGCTGTATAAGCCTGTGAGTGGTGAGGGCTATTCGCTTATCCACCGTTTGGATAAGGTACTGCTCTCCAGTTTGTAGCTTTGTTGTCGCCATTTGAGCCGGAGTATTAAGTTTGTTAATAGATAACGGGTTGCGTAGTAATGTAAGTATCACAGCTTTCAATTTTCAGTTTCGTACTAGTATGATCCCGAAAACCTTTAAAGGGTTGCATCAATATTATTGCGCAAATATATAATTTTTTTGTCTATGAATTTGATGTATTGGACTATTATACGGATAAACAGCTAAAGGATATATGTAAATGATTGTTTTACAGGTATATATAGTTGTATTGGTATTTTTAATATATTGCTAAGCAGTTGGTGGCAGATCGAAAAAAAACCAGTCTGAACTGGTTTAAACAGTCTAGGCTGGCTTTTATAGTTCCTGCTGGCGGTATTAATTCGTCAGGTATAATTCTCCTTCGTAACCATGCGCACGCTGATTTTTAAAGCGGGCAATGTCGGTTTGCATGTTGTCATAAATCTCCTGAACCTCCTCCGACTCTTGGGCAAGCGGCTTGATGTGCTCACTCAGCAGCTTTGCCGCCAGCGGGTAAAACTTGGCATCGTCGGTATTTTTGGCATTCACCTTAAATGCGCTCACGGCGCTCTCCAGCTTTTTCAGCGCAGGGTATTGGGTTTTATACTCCTGAATGGTGTCGCGGAGTTTCTCCCGTATCATCAGGTACAAATCCTCCTCAAATGTTATTCCGAAGTCATCATCCTCCTCCTCGTCGTCGAAATCGTTGAAGGCCAAGTCATCATCGTAGTCAAAATCGTCTCTCATGGCTGATAATCAGGTTACTTTTTAGTTGTTACGGGTTAAAACTCTGTTTGTGTCAGGCTGCTGCTACTTTTGCCCGCCTTTGCTATGTTAAAAGGGCGGCAGAGACCAAACACTGAATGTCATGCAAAATGCATAATTAGTATTTCGTGCCTTTATTTGCAATGCCTGTGGGCGCACTTTTAGTTCTGTTCCCTAAATTTTATTTGATAATGCAGGAGGTGTTGTATCCCTAAAACATAGAAGCCCTAAAATAGCAGGAGCCGCTGTGTTGGCAGCGGCTCCCGTTATGCATTATATCTTAGCAGTTTAGGCGAATTTGCGCTCAATCAGGCGGAGCAGCTTGTTTACATGGTCCTGTTTTTTGCTCCAGTCATACTTGTTGGCCAGGGTGCTGCTCACATACTGCGTCGCAGACCCTGCATCTCCAAAGTTATCCAGCGTCTGGATAGTTTGGTAGTAGGTCAGGTTGTCGCCATCAAAAAGCTCGTTTATAAAGCTGAAGCGCTGATTGATAGAAATAGAATTTTTCAGCGAATCGATTTTGCGGTTGCTATGAGCGTCAGCCAAAGACGAGGTGGCAGCCTTGCGGAAATTATCGTTCAGGGTAGGGCGCACGTTAGCGGCGGCTTCTTCCAGTTCGTCTTCCTCATGCTTGTACATGGCAGGTCGTGCCACAGGAGCAGCGGCTTCGCGCTGTGCCGTGTGTATCGGGGCTACCACATCCTTTTCCTGCACCGGAGCAGCCGGGGCTGGCTTGGCTACAGGCTTATCGAGGAAAGACGGTCTTGGGGCCGAGGCCTGCTCCATTACCTCAGCCTCTGTTATAGGCAGCAGCGTATTAAATTGCTCCACCAGCCTGTGCAGCGGTGTGCGCTGCTGCTGGTTAGCGTTTACGTAAAGCTTAAAACGGCTCAATATATACTCACGGTCGCGGCTGCTAGGAGAGAGGGTGTCTATAAAACCGGCAAACAGCGGCTTGTCTATGTCGATATACTTCAGGTTTTCCTGCAGCTTGGGCAGCGTAATTTCCTCCTGTATGCGCAGGAACTTCTCCTCGAAAGTAACTATCGGTGCCAACACCACCAGAAAGGTGTCGTAGATGGCCTTCTGCAGCAGCGGCTCAAACGCATTGCGCTTCATCAGGATCTTGCGGGATAGCACATTCATGAAATTTACCAACGCCTCCTTCACTTCCTCGTGCTCATAGTCGAAGTATGGGCTGCGCAAGTTAGCCATCTCATGGTGCCACTTCAGCAGCAGCTCCTTAATCACAAACAGGTTAACCTGCTTAATGGGGGTAAAACTGATCAGCTGCGGGCCATTCAGAGTGTCGTGAGAGGCAAAGTGACGGTCGCAAAGCACATTTGCCAGCTCTTTGCTGTACCGTTCCAGGTGTAATTGATTATATTTGTCTTCCATTGCTGTCGCTTTCTCCTGTAAAGTTATAAAATTATGCCGAAGTTGAAGGTGCAAAACCTGGCGAACCTTGAAGTAGCGGTAACCGAAGGGCAGACACTGCTGAAAGCGCTGCAGGCCCAGGGCACCGACTGGATGCACGCCTGCGGAGGCAAAGGCCGCTGCACCTCCTGCCGCATCATTGTTTTGCAGGGGATGGAGCATACAGGGCCGCTTACGGCTGCCGAAATCCGCTACCGCGACAAAGGCCGCTTGAAGGATAACGAAAGACTGACCTGCCAGTGTACATTAACCGGCGGCGAAATTACAGGAAAGGTGCCGGAGCAAACCAAGCTGCCTCACATGAGCTATAGTAGTTAGAAGTTAAAAAGTTTGGAGGTTAGAAAGTTAATTAGCCATTTAACAGTCTAACCATTATCCCCCTGCCCAGTGGCGGCGGCATAATATAGAATTACCACATTAGCACATAAAGTATAAATGTTTATTGAGCCACGCGTAGGCAACAAAAGCCACGCTAACAGAAAGGGTTGGGTTGAGGTGATCTGCGGATCCATGTTTTCGGGTAAAACCGAAGAACTGATCAGGAGGTTGAACCGTGCCAAGATCGCCAAGCAAAAGATCGAGATTTTTAAGCCGACTGTAGATAAGCGTTACCACGAAGAGGACGTTGTGTCTCATAATGCCAATGCTATCCGTTCTACACCCATAGACTTTGCCCAGGATATGCTGCTGCTAGGCGGAAGCTGCGATGTGGTGGGCATAGACGAAGCCCAGTTTTTTGACGAAGGACTGGCCGAAGTATGCGTAAAGCTTGCCAACAGCGGCGTACGCGTCATAGCCGCCGGCCTGGACATGGATTACCTCGGCAAGCCTTTCGGCCCGATGCCTGCGCTAATGGCCGTGGCAGAGTACGTAACCAAGGTGCATGCCGTGTGTGTGCAGTGCGGAGATATTGCCAACTACTCCTTTAGAAACGCCGCCGACGAGAAGCAGGTGCTGTTAGGAGAAACGGATTCTTACGAAGCCCGCTGCCGCCATTGCTTTACCGAAGGCATGAAGCAAAAGAGCAACTGATTTATACTTAAGATACATGAGAGCCAAGCCAGCCAATAGCATACAACGCCTGCCGTACCTGCTGCTGGTATGGCTGTGCTGGTGCAGTGCGGCTATGGTGGCGCAGGCGCAAAGCCAGGTGCCGCTTGGTGGCTGGCAATTGCATGTACCCTACCAGCAGGGCAGAGCCGTAGCCGTGGCCCCTGGCAAAGTATACCTGGCTGCCGAACGCGGGCTGTTTTATTACGATCAGGAGTTCAACACCACCGAAACGATTTCTAAAGTTGACGGCCTGAGCGAGCAGCAAATCAGCGATATAGCCTTTAGCGAAGGTGCCAGCACACTTGTAATTGCCTACCACAACACCAAAGTAGATTTGCTGCAAGACAACGGTATCTACGCCATCAACGACATCTTCCGCAAAAGCATCACCGGCGAAAAGAAAATTAACCGCATTTATACTTATAACAAGCTGGCTTACCTGGCTACCAGTTTCGGGGTGGTGGTGCTAGACCTGCAGAAGCGCGAGGTGAAAGGCACTTACAGCAGCCTCGGCCCCAACGGTGAAAGTATAAACGCCACTGATGTAGCCATACTAGAAGATAAAATTTACCTGGCCACCAGTCTCGGCATACTTTCCGCGCCTCTTTCAGGAGCCAACCTGCAGGATTTCAGGAGCTGGAGAAACGAGAGCGGCGGTTTACCTGACCCGGCGGCTGTTGCCAGCCTGGCGGCCTTTCGGGGACAGTTGTATGCCGGCGCCAACAGCGGCGTTTATACTTTGCGCAACGGAAACTGGACCGAAACTGCTTTGGCTGCCGGAGCGGCTGTAGAAAGTATAAATGCCTCGGATGCGCACTTAAGTATAGTTTCTTCGGAGGGAGTGTTGGTGCAGGATATCAATGGGCAGGTTTATACTTTAGATCATGCTTTGCTCACGCAGCCGCAGGAGGCCATAGCCACAACCAAAGGAGAAGTATGGCTAGCCGACATGGCAAAGGGCCTGGTAAAACTCAACCTAACTAACACGGAAGCAGCAGCCTTTGCGCCTGCTGGACCTTATACCAGCGACAGCTTCCGGATTTATACTTATGGCGGTAAAGTATACGTACTGAGCGGCGGCTACAGCGATGCTTATCAGCCCAACGGCAGCTGGAACGGCTTTTATACTTTTCAAAACGGCGAATGGCAAAACTATAACCGCACGTTGTTTCCGCAGCCTTCTTTTGTGGCGGGGCAGGATCTGGTAAGCGCCATGCTCAACCTAACCACCGATAAACTGTACCTGGCCAGCTATGGCAGTGGACTTTTGGAGTGGGAGGGACCGGAGAAAGGCACACTGTACAATGCACAGAACAGCCCACTGCTGCCAACTGCCGCTACCGAACAAGTTAGAGTTACAGATGTAGCCGTGGATTTTGAAGGCAATGTTTGGGTCGTGAACCCGAACAGGCAGCCCAATAAACCCGGCTTGCACAGGCTAAGCCCTGATAGAACTTGGCAGTCTTATAACCTGAACAACATTCCTGATGCCAGCAATCTGACAAATCTTGTACTGGATGATTTTGGGCAAAAGTGGCTATCTATATCCCGAAGCGGCAACTCCCGAAGCGGACTGGTGGTGTACGATGAGCAGCAGAACCGCACCCGCAACCTGGCGGTGGGCGAAGGCAACGGAGGGCTCCCGAACGGCACGGTTTACAGTATGGCCAAAGATTTGAACGGCGATATTTGGGTGGGCACAGCCAGTGGCATAGGTATTTATTATAACCCGGCCTTGGTATTTGAGTCTGCACGTTACGACGCGCGCATACCCATAATAGACGGCAGGCCCCTGCTGGACGGGCAGGTGGTGCGAAGTATAGCCATAGACGGAGCCAACCGAAAATGGATCGGCACGGACAATGGCCTCTGGCTATTTGGCCCGGACGGAGATGAGCAGCTCCACCACTTTACCACCCAAAATAGCCCTTTGCCTTCCAACAGAGTGCAGTCGGTGGGGGTAGAGCACCAGACCGGAGAAGTGTTTGTGGCAACCGATGCTGGCGTGGCCTCTTTCCGCTCCAGCGCCACCATTACCGAAGGCAAGCCGGAGTGTGCGGTGGTTTTTCCTAACCCTGTCCGTGCTGATTTTTACGGTGAGGTAGGTATTGCCGGTTTGCCAAACAATGCCGATGTACGCATCACCGATGTAGCGGGCACGTTAGTATACAAAGGAAAGGCCACCGGCGGCACATTCGCCTGGGACACCCGCGATTACAATGGAAAGCGCGTAAAGGCCGGTGTGTACCTGGTAATGAGCGCCAGCGAGGATGGCAGCCAAACCTGTATCAGTAAAATAGCCGTACTGGAGTAAATGTTAGTCAAGACAAGAGGAGTCGTTCTCAACAATATAAAGTATAGGGAGACGTCCATTATCACTAAAATCTATACAGAGGCGCTGGGTGTGCAGTCGTACATCGTAAACGGCGTGCGCAAAAAAGGCAATGGCTCCCGCATTGCGCTGTTTCAGCCTTTTACGCTGCTGGATATGGTGGTGTATGTATCGCACCGCGGCGGGCTGTCCCGCATCTCAGAGTTTAAAACGGACTACTCTTTTGTCTCAATTCCTTTTGATATCCGCAAGAGCAGCATAGTGTTGTTTCTGTCGGAGGTAGTGTCGCGCACAGTGAAAGAGGAGGAGGAGAATTTGCCGCTGTTCCATTTCCTGTACAGCGCCATCACTACTTTTGACGAGATGGATCGTGGCTTTGAGAATTTCCACCTGGTGTTTCTGCTGCAACTGAGCTTCCATTTAGGCTTTGGCCCGAGTTCCGGGGCCGAGGTGGTGGAGCAGGTAGCTTTCTCGGCTAACGCGCAGTCTGCTACCTCTGCGCCTACCGTAATGGCCATGCAAGCCCACGAAGCATACTTCGATCAGCTGCTGCAGGAGCCGGATTACGCTACCATCCCCAACGGCAAAGTGCGCCGCGAACTGCTCGACATCCTCATTCGTTACTATCAGCTGCATGTGGATAAGCTGGGCGATATAAAGTCGCTGGCCATACTTTCGGAGGTGCTGGCCGAGTAGCAGAAGTATAAAAGTATAGCTTCAGAAGTATAAAAAAAGCCGCCAGTAAGTATAACCGGCGGCTTTTGTGTTTTTAGTATGTAAGTATGGCTACGGCAGAATCTCCAGTACCTCAATCTCAAAAAGAAGCGGTGAGTTTCCTGGGATTGATCCAGAACCGTAAGGGCCATAACCCAAATGAGAAGGAATATAAAGGCGAGCTGTCTCGCCGGCTCTCATGTATGGCAAACCCTCGTCCCACCCTGCAATAACTCCTCTAACTCCAACTGTAAAATTGAAAGGTGCATTGCGGTCACGGCTTGAATCGAATTTTGTGCCGTTCAGGAAAGTACCTACGTAATGTACAGACACCTTGTCTCCCGGAAACACCTTATCGCCAGTGCCTTCTTCTATAAGCTGATAGTATAAACCGCTGCTGGTTTTGGTTACCGTGGCGGGGTCAATGCCGTTGGCCTGGAAGTACTGCTGAATCTGCTTGTCGTCCTTCTCTTTCTGAGGAGTGGTGTCATCTTTGCAGGCGGCAAAGCCAAGCGTAACAAAAAGCAGCAGAAGCGCCTGCAGCAGGCGGCTTCCGTTGTTGCCTTTAAGTATAGAAGTCATGCGTTGTACGCTTACTGATTTGCTTGTTTCTGCACGTCAACCAGCTCCACGTCGAAACGCAGGATAGAGTTAGCCGGAATCTCAGGGCTTGGCGCCTGCTCCCCGTAAGCCAGCGGCGACGGAATAAGCAGAATAGCCTTGCTGCCTTCGTTTAGTTGCGTTATAGCGTCATCCCAACCCTGAATAACACGTTGTTGGCCAATCGGGAAACGGATCGGCTCGCCACCAGACATTGGGTTGTTGTAAGAAGAATCGAATTCCTTGCCATCCAAGCGGGTGCCTTTGTAATGTACAGCCACTTCGTCGCCAGGAGATGGTTTTTCGCCTTTGCCCTTCTCTGTTACCACATAGTAAACACCAGACTCAGTTTTCTGCACGTTCTCCAGGTTTTGCTCCTTCACGTACTCCTGAATCTTCTCGTCGTCTACCTTAATCTGCTTTTCGGCACGTACTTTAGATTCCTCCATGTAGCGCTGCATCAGTTCCTGCTGGTAGGTCTGCGCCTCCGCCTGGTTCATTACACGCTCATTTTTGATTCTGAAAGTAAGGTCGGTGCCCGCCTTAATGTGCGGAGGCAACGGACGTCTGAAGATGTTGGCAAACACAGTGTCTGCGTTCATTTTAAACACGCCGCTATCGCCGGCAGAAAGCATCATAACAGCGCTCTCTAAACCGCCTTTCATGGTTGGCTCCATAATCGGAATAACCATTGGCAAGTTTGGCGGGTTGTTGCGGGTGTCTACAAACACAGAGTCCTCAGAGTTGATGATCTGCCAGTGGAACGCCACAAACTCACCGATTTTTGCACCGCTAGAGTCTTCAGGGGCTAACTCGCCTTTATTCTCGTACTCGCCTTTTTCGTTTTGTCCAAAGATTTTATACTCCAGGCCATCAGCCGTAGTATAAAACTGATCGTTGTTTTTGTCGCATGCCTGCAACACCAATGCCCCGGCCAGTACCGGCAGCAAAAATTTAGTTCTAGATAGCATTTAGTATGGTTTGATGTAAGGTTTTATCTGACTGTGGCGTGCTGCAGCTTGTCTTTGTAGAGCGGCAGCAGACTCTCGAATTTGGCAACCGTGTTCTCCAGCGAGTCCATAGACATGCCGCCGGCTGCGTTTTTATGACCTCCTCCGTTAAAGTTCGTGCGGGCAAACTCATTGGCAGAGAAATCACCAACTGAACGGAACGACATTTTAACAGCCTGAGACCGGTCGATGATAAGCGCTGCAAAAACGATGCCTTCAATAGAGAGTGCATAATTTACAAGTCCCTCTGTGTCACCTGTTCTGGAGTCGTAGGCTTTCAACTCTTCGGCCGTGATGGCAATATAGGCCGTGTTGTACTCGCGCAGCACCACCAGCTTGTCCTTGAGGGCATAGCCCAGAAAACGCAGGCGCAGTTCTGAGGAGCTGTCGTAGATCAGGCGGTGAATATCGGAAGTCTTTACGCCGATGTGCAGGAGGTCTGCAATAATTAGGTGCACGTTTTTAGAAGTGCTCGGGTGGCGGAAGGATCCGGTGTCGGTCATAATGCCCGCGTACAGGCACTCGCCAATTCCAGTGTCTATCAGGTTGCCGTCGCCTAAATCTTTTATCAGGTCATACACAATTTCGGCGGTGGCAGCGGCACTAGTGTTGGCAAAATTAAGGTCAGCGAAGTCCTCCGGCTGCAGGTGGTGGTCTACCAGTACTTTGGTGCCTTTGGCCTGCCGGATGTATTCGCCCATCTCGTTAATACGCGAGAGGTTGTTAAAGTCAAGGCAAAAAATCACCTGCGACTCATTGATAATACGCTGCACCAAGGCATCGTTTTTAGCCGAGTAAACAAGTACGTCGTCGTTGCCCTCCATCCAGTTCAGGAAGCTTGGGTAGTCTGACGGCGTAACAACGGTTACGCGGTGTCCTTTCTTTTTAAGATAGCCAGCCAGACCAAGCGATGAACCCAACGCATCCGCGTCCGGTTTGTGGTGAGTGGTGATCATCACCTCTTTAGGCTCTCTCAGAAGCTCTTGCAGAGCATTGATATCATACATAGGGTAAGTATAAATCCTCTGATTAATAAGGATATAAGGCGCGAATTTCTGAATAAAATATCTTTAAAGCAACAGTGGCTGGTTTTACTGTGGGCACAGCGCTTGCCGAGCCTTGCCTGCCTTTCACTAAAGTTAGCGGAAAAGTATACCAATATTGCCCGAAATGCGCTACTTTTGCTGGCTAAAGTAGACATTATAAACGATAAAGTAAAAAGAGAACATGGCCGGGAACAAGACATTCACCATGATTAAGCCAGATGCGGTAGCAGAAAACCATATTGGCGGCATTGCCAAAATGATTGAGGAGGGCGGCTTCCGTATTGTGGCGATGAAAAAGACAAAACTGTCTGAGGAGCGCGCAGGCAAGTTTTACGAAGTGCACAAAGAGCGTCCGTTCTACGGCGACCTTGTAAAATACATGTCTTCTGGCCCGATTGTGGCGATGATCTTGGAGAAAGACAACGCAGTGGAAGACTTCCGCACACTGATCGGTGCTACCAACCCAGCTGATGCTGCAGAAGGTACAATTCGTAAGGTATACGCTAAGTCTATCGAGGCTAACGCGGTGCACGGCTCTGACTCTGATGAGAACGCACAGATTGAAGGAGACTTCTTTTTCGCTGCTGACGAGCGTTTCTAAGCTCCAAAAGAATACTTATTGATTGAGAAGCCCGCCTGGTGTAATGCCTGGTGGGCTTTTTTGTTTTTCAAAATCAGGTTTATTAGATTGGGTTAGATGTACAGGATTTTCTGCGATACTAATTCCAACCACCCCGGCCCTCAGAGCTGCCCTCGCTTCGAACTCCCATTTTCACTAGAAGCTATATCAAAAATAAAAAGTACAATAAGTGCGATCAACTGTACTCCTAAAGTACGTACCTTTAAAGCTACTTTTCATGATGATCTCAAAGCAGAATTAGCTAACCTGAGGTATTTTTGAGATAGCTTCTAGTCTAAGGAGGGGAGTTTTCACCCCTCTTCGGCCTTCCTTTAATAACAGGGAGGGCCGGGGCCAGTTGCATCAGCCCTAGTTATCCAACCACCCCTAACCCCTCAGAGCTACGCTCGCTACCTTCGAACTAGCGTTCTCGGTAGTCTAAGGAGGGGAATTCTGTAGAAGCTCCGTCAGCGGTAGCTATATAAAACTGATCCCAGTCCTTGGGTGGGGGTAGGGGCCCATGAAAAAGAGCGCCTTTGGAGTTTTTCGGTCCCGTAGGGATTGCAAAGCGACAGCGAGCAAAGAAAAGCTCCCAGCGCGATGCCCGAAGTCGAGGCCTCACTTAAAGAGGGCCCCTACCCCCGCCTAGAGGAGCCAAAGCCAGAGGTGAAACAAGCAAGTGGTATAGCTATGGATGAACAGGAACCAGCAAGTATAGCTTGATTCAAATTTAGGGAGGCAGGGCAGCTATAGAAGTATAAACAACAGCAAGTATAAAAAACAAACATCCACCCTCAGAAAGGAGGCTGGATGTTCTACCTTAACACAAACAGGTATTTTTAATCTCTCGGTATCACAAAGCGCTGGCCGGGGCGGATCAAGTCCGGGTTATCACCAATTTTATCTTTGTTAGCCTTGTAAATCTTGGTCCAGTCGTTGGCGTTGCCGTAGTGCTTCTTGGCAATTTTAGATAGCGAGTCGCCGCTCTGCACGGTATACACGTCCTGGTTCGGGCCGGCGTCTGTCGTCTTGTTCATGTCGCTTGGGCTATAAAACCCCTGGCCAGGCTGTCCGGGCGTGCGCGAGGTAACATCGGCTCCTTTACTAACCGGCTGCGTGCCTTTAGGCGTTTGCACGTTCTTGGACGAAATATTGCTGGCTGGTTTAGCAGGCTCTTCCTTACCCTTCTTAAAAAAATCTAACAGTCCCATATTCTAGTGTTTTTAAGTCTGATTTTGTTTTACTTATAGCAGCGCAGATAGTATGAATTGCGGCTGCACTCTTATAAGATACGCTGGCAGAATCACTTAGTTGTTATGGGCCAATTGCAACGAGATGCGGGGGCAGGACGTAAACCTAGGCTCAGTATAACCAAACCGAAAAAAATGAAAAAGATACATAAAAGCGTGGCACCGCTGTTTGCCGTGTTGCTTACTATATTTTTTACCAGCTGCGGCGGCACAGAAGAAGTCGGCTCAGAAAACATGATATCCGGGGCAGATAATAAAACCTGGGTAGTAGACGAAGAAAAGGATGCCTCGGGACAGGAGCAGGACTTAACAGATACCGAAGAAGCGCAGAGTATGCAGTTTTATGCTGATGGACGCTTCGCGATGGGTGGGAACGGCATGCTGCAAACAGGCACCTGGTCTTTCGACCAAACCGCCAAGCGCATTACCCTGCAGTTTGAAGATGAAGACGTAACCCAGACCTTTGAGGTACTAAAGCTAGACGATGACGAAATGGACCTGAAAGCCCCTGATGGTACTACCCTGGAGCTGGAGGTAAAAGAGTAACTATTCTGTAGTTTTAAAGTATAACCTAATGGTTTCGATAGTGGCGGCAACTTGCGTAAAGCAGGTTGCCGCCACTTTATTTTTGCAGCAACCTGCGCATGCTCAGCAAACCCATTAACGGCCCGATAACCAGAAGTATAAAAACAGCCTGAACAGGCAGGGAAGTCAGCAGGTAACCTGTTAGCTGTATGCTGATGATGGTGATGGCAAAGCCGATGGAAGTAACCACTGTTAGGGCAGTGCCAACCAACTGCGGCGGTGCCGTACGTGCCGTTAACGCTGAGAACTGCGGCGAATCTCCGGCCACTACTACACCCCAAGACAACAGAAAAGGCAGGAGCATAGAAGGCTCCTGTAAAATCCAGATACTAAGTACACAGCAGAGCCCTGAGAGCAGCAACTGCACAAAAGCCACCCGGGCACTGCCCCAGCGCTGCGAAGCATAGCCGCCACCAACGCAGCCAACCGCTCCGGCTGCAATCACTATAAAACTTCCTATTGATAGCTGCCCCTGCTGCCACTCCGGGTAAGCGTAAGCCAGTATAAAAGGCACAAAAGCCCACAGCGTATACAACTCCCACATATGCCCAAAGTATCCGAAAGCCGCTGCCCTAAACTCCCGCACTTTAAACACCTGCAACATGTTGCTTATCTTAAAACCCGCCCCTTTTGCCAAGTATGGGCCATCCGGCACGAGCAGGTACATCAGTAAGCCGCCCGCCGCCGAAAGTATACTTATGGCCAGTAGCATACTTTGCCAGGGAAGCGCTGCCCCTAGCCCTCGTAGCAAATGCGGAAAAGCTGTGCCTAGCACCAAAGCCCCCACCAAATAACCAATAGCCTTACCCAGGTTGCCGCTGTACCAACTGGCCGCTATCTTCATGCCTACCGGGTAAATGCCTGCCAGCAAAAAGCCTGTGAGGCCACGCAAAAGCAGCACACCGGTTATACTTGTGGCAGATACCAGAATGAAGGCATTTGCAAGGGCGCCCAGCAGTGCGCACAGCAAAAAAAGAAGGCGCGGCGATATCCTGTCTGCCAGTGAGAAAAAGGCGAAACAGAGCGTACCAAGTATAAACCCGAACTGCACTGCCGAGGTGAGCAGGCTAAGCGCGCCCTGCTGCAAACCCAGCGACGCCTGCAGCTCCGGCAGCACGGCATTACCAGCAAACCACAACGATGTTCCCGCAAATTGGGAGAGCACAATGGTTGGCAGAATGCGCACTGGCGCAGGCGAAAGTATGGCAGTCTGTGTCATAAGCGGGGAGGTGTAGAACTAGGCGTTAAAGATACATTTCTTTTGCATGTGTAGTGGCGCAAGGTGGTGCTTTGGCAGCTTTGCAAGTATAGTTGTACCTTAGTGCCACAGGAGAGCAGCCTATGAAACAGAAACAATTTCCGGTGTATTGCATTGAGGAGTTCCAGCAGGGAGCAGCGAGCCGCGATAACGTATTCTTCATGACCCGGCTGGAAACACTGGTGCAGCGTTTCGAGAATATCGACAAGCCGCATAGCCATACCTTTTACCTGGTCATGATGGTGACCGGTGGCTCCGGCACGCATACCATCGATTTCGTGACGCACCAGATCGAGCCACCGCAGCTGTTCTTTTTAACGCCGGGCCAGGTGCACAGTTGGAACCTGTCGGCGGACATTACCGGCATTTCCGTGTTTTTTGAGGCCAACTTCTTTCTGCAGCACCATCCGCAGCGCTTGTATCAGTATCCGTTCTTCCATAGCCAGCAGCACAAACCGCTGCTTTCCTTGCCTAAAGATAAATTCTGGACTGATTTAATGGGATGTATGTACCGGGAGTATGATGCCCAGTTGCCGCACCGTAACGAGGTGCTGCTGTCCTTTCTGCACATCCTCCTCGAAAACGCAGCCCGTCTTTACCGCTCAGAGGCATTTCAGGGCAAGGCTCCAGGGGCCTTGGCTAAAGTAAACGAGTTCGAGCTGCAGCTGAATACCCACTTCCTGCATAAACGCGAAGTAAAGGACTACGCTGATATGCTGCACATCACGCCTAACCACCTGAACGTACTCTGCAAAACCACAGTAGGCAAAACAGCCAGCCAACTTATCCACGACCGTGTGATGGTGGAGGCTCAGCGCCTGCTGCTGCATTCTACCATGTCTATCAAAGAAATAGCCTACAAACTGCACTTCGACGATAACTCATACTTCTCACGCTTTTTCAAGAAGCACAGCGGCAAGACCCCGGAGCAGTTTAGGAAGGTTGAGAGTTAGGGAGATAGAGAGGTGATGAGGTTAAAAAATTAAAAAGTCAGGAAGTTAGAAAGGTGGGGAAGGAGTGAATTAATTTGGGTATGCCGCAAGTTTAGCCTGTAAGTAACTTGTGGTTATATATGGCCAGCAGTTTCCAACTGCATTGCTTTGAAAAGCAAAACCTGTAATAGCTTCCGAAATCATTCTTTAAAGCAAGCGATCGTTTCATATACTTTGCTGCCGATGCAAAACGCAAGTTACAAACTTGCCTTATAGAGTTACCACAAGTAATGCTCGCGCTAAACTTGCGGTAATAAAACCTGGACTCTCCAACTTTCCACCTCCCAAGCCCTCTAACTTATCCAAAGATCGTTTCCGCGAATTTCTCGATGGCTTTGCGGGTTTCGTAGGTGCGCTCAAACATGCCCATGTGGCCGGTTTTCTCCAGGAAGTATACCATGCTATTGCCGGGCAGGTGGCATTGCTCCAGCGCTTTTTCAAGCGGTACGGCACCATCCTCTTTACCGAAAATAAACAGCACCGGAAACCTGGCTTTGCGGAGTGCATCAGAGCGGTCGGGGCGGTCGCGCATGGCGGCAAGTGCGCCGGTAACACTCTCTTGCGGGGTGGCGCGGCCAATCTCTTTCATCAGCTCAATTTCCTGCTTCAGCCAGTCGCGGTTTTCTTTGTAGAAAAGCGGCTCTACAAATGGGTTTATAAAATTGATGACACCGTGGCGCTCCACATAATCTATACTTTTGCTTCGGCTTTCTTTCTTCTCGTCGGTATCGGAGAGGGCGGAGGAGTGGAAAAGGCAGAGGCCTTGCAGCATGCTTCCATACTTTGCGGCAAAGGCCATACTTACATAACCGCCCATGGAGTGGCCCACCAAAATGCACCGGTGCACGCGCAGTTCCTCCAGCTTGTGCTTCACGTAATCAGCCATGCTTTCCATGCTATAGCTGCTGATGCTCTCAGTATTCTCTCCGAAACCGGGCAAATCCAGGGCGATGATGCGAAATTTCTGCTGCAGCGGCTTAGTAAACTCCGCCCATACTTGCTTGCTCTCGCAGAAGCCGTGCAGGAAAACTAGTGTGTCGCCAGAGCCGTGGTCGGTGTAGGTGTTTTGCATTTGTCTGAATCAGGATTTACAGGATTAAGGGATGAACAGGATTACCTTCAAAAGTATAAAATTGGATATTACCCTTTGTGCCTGCTGTTAAAAATCTTTTTGTACGGCAGACTGCTTGCTCCAAGATTAATGAGGAGACCTACGGGCTTCTTGTAAGCATAAACATAGTTTTTGGTCTAACTCTATCGCTGATACATTGCTTCCTAAAAGCCATTGCCTAAAGTGCTGTGAACTCTCATGGCGCAGTCAATTATTTTAAATATGATAGCATCCAACTGTATAAAGCCCTATACGATATCAAAATAAATATTTAGCTTCTTATTCAGAATTCCTGTTTATCCAAGCATCCTGTAAATCCTGATTCAGACGAAAACAAGAAGGCCCCGCAAGTATAAAACCTGTGGGGCCTTTGCTAATATCTAGCGTCTAACATCTAGTGATTTATACTTTCATGGTTGCGCCAACTAGTTCACGCACGGCGTTTTCGATATCCTGCGGAGCAAAACCAGCTTCGTGCTGCAGCTGTAGCTGAGAGCCGTGCTCAAAGATTGCATCCGGAATACCAAGGCGCTTTACCTGAGCCGTATAGCCGTTATCGACCATAAACTCAAGCACCGCGCTTCCGAAACCGCCCTGCAGGCAGCCATCTTCCACGGTAATCACTTTATCATACTTCGCAAAGATGTGGTGCAGTAGCTCGGCATCCAGCGGCTTGGCGTAACGCATATCGTAGTGGCCAGGCGTAATACCGTCCTGCTCCAGCTTCTGGCAGATATCTACCGCGTAGTTGCCCACATGCCCAAAGGTAAGTATGGCTAGCTCTTCGCCCTCCTGAATGGTGCGGCCCTTGCCCACCTGTTGCAGCGCCAGCGGCGTGCGCCACTGCGGCATAACGCCCTCGCCGCGCGGGTAACGGATCGTGAACGGCCCCATATCCTCCTGAGAGGCGGTGTACATCATGTTGCGCAGCTCCTGCTCGTTCATGGGGGCGGCCACCACCATGTTCGGGATGCAGCGCATGTAGGCGATATCGTAAGCGCCATGGTGCGTTGGGCCATCGGCGCCGGCAAAACCTGCTCTATCCAGGCAGAAAACCACGTTCAGGTTCTGGAGGCACACATCGTGCAGCACCTGGTCGTAGGCGCGCTGCATAAATGTGCTGTAGATGTTGCAGAACGGCACCAGCCCCTGCGTGGCCAAACCAGCGGAGAAGGTAACGGCATGCTGCTCGGCAATGCCCACATCAAAGGCGCGGTCAGGCATGGCTTTCATCATGATGTTAAGCGAGCAACCGGAAGGCATGGCAGGCGTTACACCCATAATCTTCGGGTTCTGCTCGGCCAGCTCAACAATAGTATGGCCAAATACGTCCTGGTACTTGGGTGGCTGCGGCTTATCTGGAACTGTTTTGTAAATCTCTCCGGTAATTTTATCGAACAGGCCCGGCGCGTGCCATTTAGTCTGGTCTTTTTCGGCCAGGGCAAAGCCTTTGCCTTTGGTGGTAAGGCAATGCAGAATCTTAGGCCCCGGAATATGCTTCAGGTCTTCCATCACCGATACCAGGTGGTTAACATCGTGGCCGTCTATCGGGCCAAAGTAGCGGAAGTTAAGCCCCTCAAACAGGTTGCTCTGCTTCAGGATGGCCGCTTTTACGCCACCTTCAATCTTAGAAACAATGGTGCGGGCATCCGGGCCAAACTTGCTGATTTTGCCCAGTATCTTCCATATCTCATCGCGCATCTTGTTATAGGTGCGGGAGGTGGTGATATCTGTTAAATATTCTTTGAGTGCGCCCACATTCGGGTCAATGCTCATGCAGTTGTCGTTTAGGACCACGAGCAGGTTGGCATTGGCTACGCCACCGTGGTTCAGGGCCTCGAAAGCCATACCGCCCGTCATGGCACCATCGCCGATAACGGCAATGTGCTGGCGCTGCTCCTCGCCTTTATACTTGGAGGCAACCGCCATACCGAGCGCCGCCGAAATGGAGGTGCTGGAGTGGCCCACGCCAAAGGTATCGTACTCGCTTTCCTTGCGTTTTGGGAACCCGGAGATACCGCCATGCTTGCGGTTGGTATGAAACACATCGCGGCGGCCCGTTAGTATTTTGTGGCCGTAAGCCTGATGGCCCACATCCCACACCAACTGGTCGTAAGGCGTATTAAACACATAATGCAGCGCTGTAGTAAGCTCCACCACGCCAAGGCTTGCGCCAAAGTGCCCGCCATGGATAGACACAACATCGATGATATACTGCCTCAGCTCCTGCGTTACCTGCAGCAGTTGCTCCGGCTTCAGGTTCCGTAGTTCGGCAGGCGAGTTGATGGAGCCAAGCAGCTCTCCGGATTTGATTATCATAGAATTGTCCTTATAGAACCCTAACAAAAATACTGGGCTAAAGTTTAAAAAGCACCCACGGTGCCTTTTCCTCCAAATCGTAAAGTTAATAAATAATAAAACACAAGCGGCCACTTAATATGACAGAACACCTGTACGAAATATATAGAGAAAAGTATATGTATAGCTGTAAAAGCAAAGGAGCCACAATAGCCCAAAAATGCCGCTGCTGCCCCAGCCTAATGTTTTGCTGTATACCTTGCCGCTGTTAAATAGTTGTGAACCATGCCCTAGCCGTTTAGGTTGAAGCACTGAAGCCGGACGTATGCAATCCGCTGAAAATGTTTATTTTTGCCACCTGCGCAGCCGCTTGCGCCCTAAATGAGTTGATAAGGTGAGTTTCGAGATAAGATTACCGTTGTTTGAGGGTCCGTTTGACCTGCTGCTTTTCTTTATTGAGCGTGATGAGCTTGACATACATGACATTCCGATTTTCCGGATTACAACTGAGTTTGTGGGCTACCTGCAGGAGCTGGAGCAGCTGAACATAGAGGTAGCCAGCGATTTTATACTTACCGCCGCCACTTTGATGCGCATTAAGGCTAAAATGCTGCTGCCGCGTGTGGAAAAGGACGAGGAGGGCAACGAGATAGACCCGCGCGAGGAGCTGGTGCAGCACCTGCTGGAGTATAAAAAGTATAAAAGCGCTGTGCCGGACCTGTCGTTAATGGAAGACCAGCGCCTGGCGCAGGAGAGCCGCGGTAACATACACCACGAACTGCAGCAGATAGCCAATGCCAACCACTTCGAGTACGAGCTGCAGGACCTAAGCCTTTACAAAATCATGCGTGTATTTGAGAAGGTAATGACCCGCTTTGAGCAAGAGCAGAACAAGCCAAAGCATACGGTTATCCAGTATCCGTACACCATAGACGGGCAGCGCGATATTATCCTAAACATGGTGCAGCAGCGCAACCGCCTGGCTTTCTCTAAACTGATTGAGGAGTTTCCGGATAAGATCGGTATGATCTTTAACTTCTTGGCAATTCTGGACATGCTGCAGCTCAACCTGATCGGGTTGGAAGTGGGCGACGGTTTCAACGACTTTTTTATTTTAGAGGCAGAGGGACAGGCCACCCAGGTCACACAGCTGCTGGTAGAGTAGCTGCATGATCAACTCGTTTAGATTATAGGCGTAGTTCCTGAAATTGTTCATAGCTTTACGTGTACCCTCCGCAGGGTGCATCACCACCCTTTAGATGGATCAGAACAAAAAAACTATACTTAAGAGCTTTAGCCCGGTAAAGGTGCTGATTCCAGTGCTGCTGGGCTTAGCCGCCACTGCCTGGCTTTTTGTTAAAGACGATAAGCTGAGCGAGTTGAAAGGCATAGCCCAGGCTAATGTCTGGTGGCTGGCAGCGGCTTTGGTCGTGCTGGTGATCCGGGATGCAGGATATATGTACCGCATCCGCTCACTTACCGATAAATTTCTGACTTGGCGCAACAGCCTGGATGTCATTATGCTTTGGGAGTTTGCCTCAGCCGTTACGCCGTCTGTGGTGGGAGGCACTACCGTAGCCACTATCATCCTAAACAAAGAAGGCATACCGCTGGGTAAGTCGCTGGCTTATGTTATGCTGACGGCCGTGCTGGATAATATGTTCTTTATTGTGGCCGCGCCCATCGCCCTTTTGCTTTCGCAGGGGCAGGTTTTCCCTACTTTCAATCTCGAACCGTCGGACGTGGCCAAGCTGCAGTCGGCGTTTTACATCAGCTACGGGCTAATAGCGGTTTATACTTTCGTGATGATTTATGCGCTGTTCGTGCGTCCGCGCGCTTTCAAGTGGCTGTTGCTGCGGATAACCTCTATCGGTTTTCTGCGGAAGTGGCGCGTCAACGCGTTTCAGCATGGCAACGAGATTGTGTGGGCATCAGAGCAGCTCAGGGGCAAGGATTTTAATTATTGGGCCCGCGCCACACTCTCTACCATGTTTGTCTGGAGCGCCCGCTACTTTTTGCTCAACTGCCTTATCGCCGCCTTTGTGGACGTAACGTTTAGCGAGCACCTGCTGATCATTTCCCGCAACCTTATCTTCTGGATTGTGATGCTGATAGCTATTACGCCGGGCGGGGCGGGTATTGTGGAAATGGCCTTCCCGAGTTTCTTCGGGTTGTTTTTGGGAGGCTTTGCAAGCGTGGTAGTGGTGCTGTACCGATTGATCACGTACTATCCGTACCTGGTGCTGGGTTCTGTTTTTCTGCCTAAGTGGCTGGCCAAAGTTTTTGGGCGGCAGTCGAGGGAGGAGGAGCTGGCGGAAGATTACAAGCGCTAGCTACCAAAGTATGGCAGCTGGCTTTTTAGCATTGCTAAGGCCATTCGGGTTTGTAAGGTATAGCCTAAAGCTGTATATTAAGCTGTATAAAGTATAAGTACAATTGATTTGATGAAACGATATATCTGGCCATTGCTGGCGCTGCTCTGGCTGGCTGGCTGCAATGGCAGCAACACTGCCCTGAACGAGAAACTGAAAGCCGCTGTAACAGAGGGAGAAACCGGAGCCGGTGGTTTTAAAACCGTACAAATGGCTAGCCTGACTGAGTTTGACTGGGACATCATGTATTATTTTCAGCCCAACGAAGACGAGAAAGCCATCAGCGATGTGATTGGTTTTAAGTGGGAGGGAGATGAAGTGCCGGAAAATTACCGCCGCCTGCTGTTTGTAAAGGGCGAGGAAGTAGTATCTTACACGGACTACTCTTACAACGATTTTCCGCTGTTTGTGTACGGTTGTGAGGGCGATAAATGGATTTACCCGAAGAGCCGCTCAGAGTTCGCCAGCTTTAAGTACTGCAACGATGATCAGGAGATTTATACTTTCATACCTGTGCAGTGCGTGGAAAATATCCGGTTGCTGATGGAGTACAAGTGCCCTGCAGGAGACGCAGAATAAGTATAAGCCGGTTAAACGCCGGCTTTCGCATTTTATTTAGCTGCTTATACTTGGCTGTAAGTTTGGGTTAAGTAGTTTCCAGCGGATAAATTCTTCCGTGGTGCTAACCTGCTGCATCCCTAGTTTTACGAGCACCCTGGCAGATGGCGCATTATCTAACAAGCATCTTGCTGTAACTGCTTTTACTGCTGGCTGCTGGAATGCCCAATTTATAAGGCCCTTGGCAGTTTCCTGGGCGTAGCCTCTGTTTTGCGCCTGCGCTATAATGGCGTATCCGATATCCACTTCGCCCTCGGCATTGGGCAAACCTTTAAAGCCCGCATCTCCAATTACCGTCATACTTTCGCGGTGCACCACCATATACGACTCAAACCCAGTTGGCTCCTGCACCAGGTTCAGGTTAGTGATGATTTTCGGGAATGTGTCGATTGCCTCCTGATCGGGCCAGTAGGGCGTAAGATGCAAGCCAAGCTTTATAAGTATACTTGTGTCGCCGGATAGTAGCGTGTTGGTAACTTCTAAGGTGAAGGGTATAAGTATAAGCCTTTCAGTATGGATGAGCATGGTTAGTAGAGCTGCAGTTTCGGACTGGCATTCCGAAGGTTTGATGAAAGGTATTCTCGCTGCAAAACGCGGATTGCAAATCCGCTTGTTATTAACCTTCGGCTTACAAATCCGAAGGAGCGGGCTTTTTGCTACTTCATCTTTAGTCCGTTATTGATTTGTGTTTTCCCCTACCTGTACGTTCAAGTTTACCTTCTTTCATAAGTAAACCTAAAATGCTATAGCTTAAGTAGTCTTTGGATCCTCCACCATAGTCAGACTGTAAACCAAGATACTTTGCAGCATCTGAGTTCTTTATTCCTTCAGGGTTGGCCTTGGCGAACTCAACTATAGCTGATTTTAATAGATTTAAACCCATTTGGGCTCGTTCATAGCAGCCACCAGGAATATTTAATTTAACTCTGGAAGAAATATTATCAGGGTTTGGCTTAATTCTATTGGTTAGCAAACCTCCTTGACTTATAATTCCAAATGCAGCTATAAGTTCAGCTTCTATTTTTAAAGCCTGCTCCTCTGTTAAATCATCTGAAATGATAGTGTGAATCACCTTATAACCCGAACTCTGGATATCACTGATCAACCGACCTTTTTCAGAATCATCAATGTTAAGCTGATGTTCCCATGCTCTGTTCCCCGTACCCTTACCAATATAAAATGGCCTAGCAGGCTTACATCTTGGGTCTTTTAAAGCATAAACATAAAATGGGTTTTTAGCCATAGAGGTTAAGGTTATCTATTCTACAAGATAAACATTTGATACTAATGTTTAAGATAGATTATACTTTCTAAAGGTATTCCACCGTTTCACACTATCTAGTCCAAAACTAACCATAAGAAAACTTCCTAATTATCGCTCCCCGCAAATAAAAAACGGGGACTAAAAAGTCCCCGTCAAATAGCTTCCGGACTGGGAAGACCGGAAGAGTAACAAGTTATACTTTGTCGTGCTACGTGCTTCGTATGTCGCAAAAAAACCTACACCAGCTCGTGCTTCACCAGGTACTCGGCAATTTGCACGGCATTGGTGGCAGCGCCTTTGCGCAAGTTATCGGCTACGATCCACATGTTCAGGGTGCGTGGCTGAGTTTCGTCTAAACGCACGCGGCCAACCAGTACCTCGTCCTTGCCGTGGGCATCCTTCGGCATTGGGTATTGCAGGTTTTTAACGTCATCAACCACTAGCACGCCTTCCGTTTCGTTCAGGATGCGGTATACTTCGTCCAGGGTAAAGTCTTTCTCAAACTCCACGTTCACCGACTCCGAGTGGCCGCCCATCACAGGTATGCGCACCGCCGTAGCCGTTACCCGAATCGAGTCGTCGCTCATGATCTTCTTGGTCTCCAAGATCATCTTCATCTCCTCTTTCGTATAGCCGTTATCCTGGAACACATCAATGTGCGGCAGCACGTTCAAGTCGATAGGGTAAGGGTAAGCCATGTCGCCTTCTTTGCCGGCACGCTCGTTCATAAGTTGGTCCACCGCGTTTTTGCCCGTGCCCGTTACCGATTGGTAGGTGCTCACCACAATGCGCTTTATGCGCAGCTGCTCGTGCAGCTTGTTCAGGGCCACTACCATTTGGATGGTAGAGCAGTTCGGGTTAGCAATAATCTTATCCTCCTTCGTCAGTTCTTTGGCGTTAATCTCTGGCACCACCAGCTTTTTGGTTGGGTCCATGCGCCAGGCCGAGGAGTTATCTACCACCACTGTGCCTACTTCGGCAAACTTGGGAGCCCACTCCGTAGCAGTGCTTCCGCCGGCCGAGAAAATGGCAATTTGCGGGGCAGCCGCAATCGCGTCCTGCATCCCGATAACTTTTATCTGTTTATCCTTAAACGCCATCTGTTTGCCAACAGACCGCTCAGAAGCAACCAACAATAACTCTGTTACCGGGAAGTCGCGCTCCGCCAGTACTTTCAAAATCTCGCCGCCTACCAATCCGGTGGCGCCTACAACTGCTACTTTCATTTAAGGGTTTATTTTAATTGTTTAATGGCTGATTGTTAAATTGTTAATCGTTTGGGATGACAGTTTTCAGAATTAGACAAAGTATAAGGCTCACTCATTCGCCCAATCAATCATTCACCCGCCCCAAGTGCCTAACTAACGCCTCCTGCTCCCGTAAAAGTTCTAAAATTTACAAAGAGGCTGCATTGGGATTAGATTTTAAAATGTGCGCACTTAGCCGAAACCGGAGACTTTTGCCTGTACTTCTCGCTGCTGGCACTATCCGGCATACGGTTGCAATTTCGTAAGTTTTCACCACAATTCATCCTATGAAACAAACTTTACTCCTTCTTCTGCTGCTGGTTCCGTTCATGGCTCAAAGCCAACTCAACGAAAGTTTCTCTGACGGCAACTTCACCCAAAACCCCGCTTGGTCCGGCGATACACAAAGCTTTGTTGTTAATCCGCAGAGCCAGCTGCAGAGCAGCGGCCCGGCCGTAACGGGTACTACTTTACAATTGGTTACGCCCTCGCAGGCAGCAGTGGGCACCACTTGGGAGTTCTGGGCTAACCTGAAACTGGCAACCTCATCCAGCAACTACGCTGATGTATACCTTGTCTCGAACTCCGAAGACCTGAAAAGTATAAACACCAGCGGCTACTTTGTGCGCATCGGTAATACCGCCGACGAGGTGAGCCTCTACCGCAAGGACTCCGGAAAAAGCGGCACCATACTCATCAACGGACAAGACAAAACTGTGGCAACCAGCAATAACCTAGTGCGCGTGCGGGTAACCCGAAGTATAAACCACGAGTGGGAGCTCAGCATAGACCTGAGCGGCACTGGGCAAAACTACGTGAGCCAAGGCACTGCCACCGACGCCACTTATACCCGCTCAGCATATTTTGGCGTGTTGCTAAAGTATAGCTCGGCCAACAGCCAGAAATTCTACTTCGATGACTTCAGCATACAAGATGCGCAGCCGCCGGTGCTGCAGGAGCTGCTGACTGTAAACCCGCAGGAACTGACGCTGCAGTTTAACGAGCCGCTGCAGCCGGAACAGGCGCAAACACTCGGCAATTATACTTTAAACGGAAGTATAAATCCGCTTATTGCCGAGCTGGTGGAGCCGGATAGGGTGCGGCTGGTGTTTAGCCAGAGTTTCAGGAGTGGCGGCAATGAGTTACGTATAACCAATGTGCAGGATCTTTTCGGTAACAGCCAGCTAAACCCAATTGTGCGCAGTTTTACCTTTACGCCGCCTGCCGTGCTGCCCAACTATAACGAACTGCTCATCACCGAGATCATGGCCGATGAGAGTCCGGCTGTAGGCTTGCCGGCGCAGGAGTACATCGAGCTCTACAACCCTACTAGCAAAGTGCTGAAGCTGCAGGGTATCCGCTACTCCGATGCCACCTCCATCGCCACCTTCCCGGATGTGCAACTGCTGCCGCAGGAGTATGCCGTGGTGGTGCCTAACAGCCAGGTAGCAAACTTTAGCGAATACGGCAAAATAATTGGCATCAGCAACTTTCCGAGCCTGAACAACAGCGGCGAGCTGCTGCAGCTGCACCAGCCTAATGGCAAACTTATTTACGCCCTAAATTACAGTGATGCCTGGTACAAAAACAGCAGCAAAAAAGACGGTGGCTGGAGTCTGGAGATGATTGACGTAAACAACCCCTGCGCAGGTACGGACAACTGGACAGCCTCTGTAGACCCGCGCGGCGGAACGCCTGCCCAGCCAAACGCTGTAGCCGCTGCCAACCCAGATAATACGCCGCCCATACTTACAGAAGCCACTGCCATTGCCCCGGACAGGATTTTGCTCCGCTTTAACGAGCGCCTCGATAGCATACAGGCCGCCAGTATGGCAAACTACAGCATCAGCCCAAGTATAAGTATAAATAGCGTGCAGGTGCAGGGACCGCTTTTTACAGAAGCCATACTTATACTTAACGGCCAGCTGCAGGAGCGGCAGGAGTATACTTTAAGCGCCGCAAGTATAACAGACTGCAGCGGCAACAGCAATCCACAACCCTTAACGTATACTTTTGCCCTGCCATCTGCGCCTGCACCCGGCGATGTGGTAATTAACGAGGTGCTGTTTAACCCGCGCACCGGCGGCGCAGACTTTGTAGAGCTGGTAAACCGAAGCGAAAAATACCTCAACCTGAAAGACTGGAAACTAGCCAACACCTCCAGCGATTCCATCAGCAACATCCGAAGTATAACCACAGCCAATTATGTGCTGGCAACGGGGCAATACGTTGTCCTCACCTCCGACCCGGACAATATCAAGCAGAATTACCCGATAGCCCGGCAGGAGACTTTTATAAAGATGAGCAGCCTACCCAGCTACCCCGATGATGCCGGAACAGTGGTGGTGCTGCAGCCAGATGGTGTGGTGGCAGACAAATTTAGTTATGATGAGGACATGCACTTTGAGTTGATAGACGATGTAAATGGCGTTTCTTTGGAGCGGCTGCGGCTGGAGGGGCCAAGTATAGCCGGTAATTTCCACTCGGCGGCCACCACGGTTTTTGCTACGCCAGGGTACAGAAACTCGCAGTCGCAGGTGGGGGTGGCGGCGCAGCAGGTGTTTGAGGTTGCTCCAAAAGCATTTTCTCCGGACGGCGACGGTTATGAAGACTATGCCACCATTAACTACCACACCGATAAAACCGGCCTCGTTGCCAACATAACCGTTTACGATGCGCAGGGCCGCGAAATACGCAAATTAGTCAGAAACGAGTTGCTGGAAGCAAACGGCTTTTTCCGCTGGGACGGCCTCCGCGAAGACGGTACAAAGGCCAATATCGGTTACTACCTCTTCTACATAGAGTTATTTGGGCTGAACGGAGAAAAAAGCGAGCACAAGGAGAAAGTAGTAGTAAGCGGCAGGTTCTGATTTATGAGGATGTCGCGCTAAATTATTTAGAAAACCGGCTAAAAATGTTAGCAACTTTGTTGATAAGCGAGGTTATCCACAGTTTTCGTACTTACACTGTTGTAAAAGCCGCAGAATCTTTCTAAGAGCATCACGAAGTATAAGGAAATAGCTTTTGTCTCAAGCCTACAGTTCAAGCTTAACCAGCTGCGAAATTTTCTCTAGAACTCCTGAAGCCAAGGCACCAGCGAGTGCAGCATAGGTACAAAAGCGGAGCCGTGTCCTTTGCCCGCTATAGGTATAAACTCAAGCTGCTTGGCGCCGCCCGCCTTAAAGCGCTCATAGGTTTTCTGTGAGTTGTTGAGTGGCACAATGTTATCGGTGGTGCCGTGGTAGAGACGGGTCGGGCTTTGCGGTGCCCAGTCATAAAAGCTGTTGGCATACAGTGCCTGCTTTAGCACCTGCTCTGCTTCGTCTTGCTGCAGATCAGCATAAAACTTCTGGTTGAAAAGATTGTTAGGATTTGTGGTAAGCTCACGGTTAATGGCGCTTCCGCTTTTGTTACCGTCGAACAAGCCGGGCAACCTGCTGGCGTATGGCTCCTGAAAAAATTCTGAAAGCGCTCTGTTCCACCCGTTGGTAATGTTGTAAGACTGCAGCACATAGGCCAGGTAAGCCGGGTAAGCGTAAGATTGCCCTGTTTTAATGCCGCCGAGCATCTCCACCAGGTCGTAGCCACCTGCGCCTGCCGCCGAGGCCGTAACCTGCAGTCCGTGCTCCGGGTTTGTCTCGATTTCTTTCTGTGCAGCCAGTGTTACATAGCCGCCTTCAGAGTAGCCCACCAAAAACAGCTTGTCGCTAACCGGCACCTGCTGCTGCTTGTAAAACGATTTAGCCGCTTTGATTAAGTCCACTACGGCAAGGGCAGAGTGCTTCTGGTCGTAATAAGGGTGAAACAGGTCTTTAGAGGCTCCAAAGCCAATATAATCGGGTATAAGCGTAACATAACCTGCCGAGGCAAAAAGCTCAAAGCCAGACATCCCTTCAAAATTAGAAGGCGCTTCTTTTTCCGTAAAAATGGTACCGTGCTGGGCGCTTATAACCGGGGCGGGCACTTCCATATTCTGCGGCACGCACACCAATCCGGAAGCCTGGATATCGCGGCCTTGGTAGGTTGTTGTATAAATGAGCCTGTAAACAGAAACGCCATACTTAATCTGATTGCCATAGCTGCTGTAGCCCTCTGAGGCGGCAATTTGCTGTAGCATCTCCTGCGGCACGCTCAGAAGTAACTCCGAAGACACATACAGATCTTTGGCAGCCGGTGCCTCTGTTGTGGCAGGTGTAGCGGCAGTGGCTTCTTTCTCGCAGGAGGTGTGGCCCAGCAGAGTGCCGAGCAGTAAAGTATAAACTAAAAATTTTTGAATCACGGGTGAGGTCTTATGGATGTGCAAGAATGAAACAGCACCTGGCGCTCAGAAGTGCCATCAGGCTTCGAAAAATCAACAAGATTAATTTTTAGCCTCTGCGAATCAGGTAAGGTGTCTGCAGTGTATCTTGCGCCACTTTTTAAGGTTAGAATTATACTTTAAAGGCTCTATACCTTCATGGAAGACATCTTTTACCTGTGCCTGTTTGCGTTTATGGCGGGCTTTATAGATTCGGTGGTAGGAGGGGGCGGGCTGATACAGTTGCCGGCCCTGCTGATCTTTTTGCCGGGTGTGCCGCTGCCTACCATATTCGGCACAGGCAAGTTTGCCGGCATTGCAGGCACTACAGCCGCGATGGTAAAGTATGTGCGCAGCGTCAGGATTAATTACATGGCCATACTTCCGGCGGCGCTAATGGCTTTTGTGTTTTCTTTTCTGGGAGCCCGCGCCCTGAGCCACCTCGATGCCAGTTTGCTGAAGCCGCTTATACTGTTGCTGCTGGTGCTGGTGGCCATTTATACGTTCATCAAAAAAGACTTTGGCTCGCTGCACGCGCCTAAACTTACCGAGTCGAAGGAACGGCTGTACGGTTTGGCTATTGGGGCGGCAATCGGCTTTTACGATGGCTTTTTTGGACCGGGAACGGGCAGCTTTCTCATATTTATCTTCATCGGCCTTTTCGGCTTTAATTTTCTGGCAGCCTCGGCGGCGGCAAAAGTAGTGAATGTGGCCACCAACTTATCGGCGCTGCTATACTTTGCCTGGAGCGGGCATGTGCTATACGAGGTAGCCGTGCCGATGGCGGTGTGCAGTATACTAGGCTCTCAGCTGGGTACGCGCACAGCCCTGAAGCGCGGTGTAGGATTTGTGCGGGTGCTGTTTTTAGTGGTGGTAAGCGGCATCATCCTCAAGTTCGCCTACGATACTTACGGCACCGGTGGCAGCGGTTTTACAGAGATAGCAGCATCGGTGCAGCAGCTGTTTGGCAGAAAGGGCTAATCGGCTTTAGACTTAAAACAGATCAGGCGCCAATCTCTAGAGTATAGAAGTTAGCGCCTGATCTGTTTCTGATTGTAAAGATTAGTTTTGCGGGAGTTTGCCTTCTGCCTGCATCCGCTGTAATACACGCATAGCTACTTCCTGGCCATACTGCTGGCCTTTTTGCATCGACTCTTGCATAACCAAAGGAGTTTTTTCGAGCATTTTCTGGCCGAGCGGAGTTTTGTACAGGGCAATCATGTCCTTGATTTCCTGGTGTGTAAAGTGCTTGTCGTATACAGGTGTCGCCAGGTTTACAATGTCTTCCACGGTGAAAGCTTTTTCAAACTCATCCCATACTTCGGCAGGCAGGGAGCTGTTTGTTTTGCGCATAGCATCCAGGTTGGTTTTGATGGCAGAAAGGCCAAGCTCCCCGGCTTTTGTAAGGCTTAGCAGCGCCTTAATATCTTTAGTTTTGGCGTTATCCTGAGCGAAAACCGATGTGCAGCTTACCAGCAGCGCAAGCACAAAAATGTAAAATCGTTTCATGTAAGTTAAAGTATAGAAGTATAAAAAGCGCGTTGATTGACTCCAGAACCGGGATAGGTAAAACTGTTTACAGCTTCACGTACTCTGGCATCATAGAGTAAAGATAAGCATATATCTGTTTTATCATATCTTTATCTGCTTCAAAAGACGAGGCCGTCGGCAGCTTTCTATGACTCCGGAAGTATAACCAACTGAATGACCAAACGCTTCTGAAATTATATGAGCAGCTATACTTACTCCGTCTCTATACTTCCTGCCGACCAGTAGAGGAAAGTGCGGGCCTTGGCATACTTTGCCCGTAAATTATACAGCTTTACCTGTGCCTCCATTAGCTTCATTTCGCGGGAGTTTACCAGGAACAGCGAGCTCTCACCGTTTTGGAAACGAACAACTTCCCCGTTTCGGAGCGTATTTGCGTTCTCCACCATCTGCTGCTGTAGCCGTATCTGTTCTTCCAGCGCCAGCCACTCGTTGTACGCCGCTAAAATGCTGTTCTCCACCTCCCGTGCCGTCTGGGTCAGTTCCAGGCTGTTTGCCTGCTGCTTTGCCTTCGTAAGCTGTAGTTTGCCCCGTTCCTGCCGCAGGAAAAGCGGCAGGCTAAAGCTGAGGCCCAGTTTATAGTTTTCGCCCATAAAGTCCCGGTCTATCGCCTCCGGCCTCATATAAAAATCGCTTTGCAGCAGGTTATACTCTGCGTTGAGTTTTGGTTTGAGCTTATCTGCAGCCAGGCGCTGTTCAATTTGCAGCTGTTCTCCCTTTAGGCTTAGTTTGCGCAGTTCGGGGTGGTTTGCTTTAGCCATTTGCAGTAGCTGCTGCAGCTCGTCCTGAGCCAGCGAGACAATTTCGCTGCCGGTGAGGGCGGGTATAGTTTGCTCCTGCAGCTCCAGTGGCGTTTCATCCTCGGCCCATAAGTGTGTGGCCACCATCAGGCGGGCATTGTTGTAGCCCAGCAACGCCTCCTGCAGCAGTACCTGTCGCGATTGTACTTCCGTTAAAGCCTCCACGGTGTCAATGGCGGCCAGGTCGCCTTCCCGCACACGGATACGAACCGCCTGCAGCCGAAAATTGGCCAGCTCCAGTGACTCCTCGTAAAGCTGCACCTGGCGGAAGTATAGCAGCCAGTCCCAGTAATCTTTAGTGGCCTGTAGCAGCAGCTTGTTGATTAATTTAATGCGTTCTGCCTCGGCAATGTCCTGCATCAGGCGTGCCTGCCGTATAGTGGCGCGGCGCGCATCTATAAACAAACCTTGCCCCAGCGGCACCGAGATGCCTACGGAGCTCAGGCCATCGGAAGGTGTTTTATCTGCCGGGTTTAGGTAAGTGCCTTGGTTTTTGTCAAACCCAGCCCGCAGCTCGGGGCCAAACCACAGCGGCACACGCAGCGTGTTGCTCCAGAGGTTATAGTATTCTTTGCCGCCAAACTCCTTGCGATATACTTTGCTGGAGATAACCGGGTCGAGGGAGCCGCGGGCAATGCGCAGCTCCTGCCGCGCCTGTTCCGTAAGCAGCGCCGCCTGCGAGGCCACTGGGTGGTGCTGCAGCACTATACTATGAAACTCCTGCAGCGTCAGCACTTTCTGTACAGTATCCTGCCCCTGAGCACCTGCACGTAGCGTACCAAGTATAAATAGGGCGAAGAAAACTGTAAATGATCTTATGTTGATTTTGATGCGCATTAGTTTTAGTAACCCTAGTAAGAGGCTTTTGCTGTCTTTTTAGTGTCTGTTGTTGCGTTTTTTTCTTCTTCTGTATAGTCTGGCGGGAAATTGTTAAGCTGGCGCCACAGCTCATACCAGATCGGCACTGTGTTCAGCATGGCCCAGCCGTACACACCAGACCCAACCCGCAAGGCATCTGGCCAAGGTTCCTTTTCCGGGTCTGGCACCACCAACATGCGGTATTTGCCGTTCGTGCCTGTGTTATCTATTACAGCAACCTTGCCGCCAAATGTGCCAAAGCTAGCGCCCGGCCAGCCAGAGAACACCAGCGTTGGCCATCCCTCAAACTCCAGACGTACCTCATCTCCAGCCTGAATCAGCGGCAAGTCAAGGGCATCGATATACAGCTCAGCAGCCAGGTCTGGGTTTTGGGGCATAATAGTGGCCAGAGGTTCGCCTTCTTTTATCGTCTCACCTATACCTGCTTTTAGTGTCTGTACCAGATAACCGTCCTGTGGCGCCACAATCTGATAGTACTGGCTCCTGACCTGCGTGCTGGTGTACTCGTTTTGCAGCTTGGAAACATCGGCCTGAGTAGTATAAATATAAGAGCGGGTGGCGCTTAACTCGGCCTCTGCCTTGGCAATTTTATCGGCATATTCTGCCTGTAGCGAGTTTAGCTCAGTGCGTGCATTCTGAAGCTCGGCGCGGGTAGCGCCTACTTTGTTTTGCAAGGATATAAGCTTTGCCTGCGCCTCCTGTAGCTTTAACCTGCGCTGCTCCAGCTCCGTCAGCGATTTTAGTCCCTGCTCATACAGGTTTTCCTGACGCTCAAACTGCGATGCTGCAATGGCAAGCTCTGTGCGCTGCGCCACCAAATCCATGCTGTCGCTTTGGAGCTTCAGGCGCATTTGCTGTACTTTGTTGCGAGCCTTCTGCAGGCTGAAGGCAAGCCCCTCACGCAAAGCTTGTATTTGCTCTTGCATAGCCTGAGCTTTTGCTTCGTTTGCCGCCACGGCACCCTGTTTGGCTTCCACCTGCTCCTCAAGGCGGGCCAGCAGGTTAGGGTCCATGTATTTCTCTTTGATCTCGGAAAGGCTTGCAATGGTGTCTCCCTTCTTTACAACAGCCCCTTCCATCACGTGCCACTCCTCTATGCGGCCGGCTATAGTTGCCTCTACCGTCTGCGGCCTGTCCTGCGGGGTGAGTGCCGTCAGTACACCTTGTGAGCGGATGTTCTGGGTCCAGGGGAGGAACAGGGACAGCGCCATAATCAGGAAAATGGCCCCGATCCAGTAGGTAAGTGCGCGGCCAAGCCTTGGCGTCCGCACCTCCGACATTACATCCAGTTGCTGCTTCTCTGTGTTATCAAAAACTTTTAATTCGGTAGCCATACTTTAGCTGATTACTTCTGTTAATTCCTGCATTATCTCCAGGTTCTTTAGCTGGTCATAGCTGCCATTTGCCACCAGTTGCCCGTCCTGCAGCAGGAGCGTGCGGTCGCAAAGCTGCATTACTTCCCTGTCGTTCGATACAATGAGCATGGTCCAGTCAAACTGCGGGCTAGTTAGTAAGTGCAGGAAGTTCATCTTGTCTTTCTTGGCCATACCTGCCCACAAATTATCAATAATTAAAAACTTAGGGCGCTGCACCAGGCTGCGCGCCAGCACTATTTTGCGGGCTACGCTGCCCGGCAGGCGCATGCTGCCGCCGGTAAGGTAGGCATGCATGCCATCCGGCAAAGTATGGACAAACTGTGTGAGGCCGGTCAGCTCTATGGCCCACAGGATGTCCTGCATCGGCAGGTCGCGGCCCAGCGTAATATTTTCCAGCAAGGTGCCATCAAATACCTGCTCTGTAGAAATGTTATCGCCGATTAAACTGCGCAGGCTGCCCTTGTGCAGGTCGTGCATCGAAATGCCGTTGTAGGACAAGCTGCCGCTGTAAGACGGCAGTAGCCCGAGAAGCAGACTTATAAGCGAGCTTTTGCCTGAGCTGTTGAAGCCCGCCAGGCAAACACGCTCCGAAGGCTGAATGGTGAAGCTGAGGCCCTGCAGCGCTACCTTTTCAGTATCCCGAAATCTATAGCTAAGGTTTTGAGCCTGTATGCCGAGTCCGCCGACAAGCGGCATCTCATCCAGTTTAATGCCTTTTACCTCCTCTATCGGTAAATCAGTTACCTGGCCGATTTTATCAAGGCTGGTCATTACATCATACACCGTGTCCAGTTTGATGATGATCTTTTCAACAGCCGTCATGATAAGGATAATGACGATTTCGGAGGCGACAAACTGGCCAATGTTAATCTCCCGCTGCACCACCAGAATACAGCCCAGCACCAGCAAGCCACCGGTAATAACTGTTTTAAAACCCACGAAGCTGTAGTACTGCGTCATTAAAACTTTAAAGTGCTGCCGGCGCACATCCAGGTAGCTCTTTACATAGTTGTTGGTGCGGTCCATGGGCAAATTAGTATGGCCTACCAGTTTAAAGGTGCTCAGGGAGCGGGCCATTTCCTCCAGCCACGCCACCAGCTTATACTTATACTTAGACTCCCTTATACTTGTGTCGATCCCTTTGCCGGCTGTTGCCCAGATGATAAATATCAGCACCAGCACCAGTATAAAGCCAAACACGATAAAGTATGGATGGTAAAAGGACAGCAGAATCAAGCCGAAAACGATTTGTATAACGGCGGTGGAGAAATCAACAAGTAATTTGGCTAAGCCCTTCTGCAGCGTTACCACATCAAAAAATCGGTTCATGAGCTCCGGCGGGTTATACTGGAGCAGTGCCTCCGGCTGGAAGCGCGGAATACGGTAGGCAAACTCAGAAGCTGTGCGCGCAAACAGGCGCTGCTGAATAAACTCTACCAGCCACAGCTGCATCACCTGCAGTCCGCCCACTATCAGCAGCGCTAGCACGATCAGGCTTATCAGTACAACCACCGATGTAGTTACTTGCCCGCTCGACACAAAGCCGATGATGCTCTGAATTCCCAAAGGGAGCATCAGGCTTATAAGGCCAGCGGCAATGGCATACACATACATATACAGAATCTCCCGGCGCTCTATCGACAGAAGGTTCAGGAAGCGCTGCACGGGGGTAAGTTTAGTATCTCTTGAAGAAGAGCCCATAAAGAATAAGTATTGTTTTTACTTGTTGTCTTGGTTTACTGCTGTAAAAATCGTCTGCCTCAGCAAGGCTGCAGTCTCTATGTACTGCTCATCCTTCACTTCAGTTAGCAAACGAAGTGTTAAAGTTTGTTGCCATGGAAGTGCCTCCAGCACAATGCATGCGCAAGGCATGCAGGTTGCGGGGCTGCAAGAGAGCCGAAGAACATAGACAGACCCAGTGCCGCAATATAAGAAAAGCCGGTAGCTTGTGCTTCAGTTTGATCTTTAAGTTGATCATGGTGCCTGGCATTTAGAATTATGTTCCTGTTATCATTTGCCTACTCTCTATTCAGGTAAGTCAGCAAAAATACATCAACTTTCATTTACAATAGCAATACTATCAAAAATGTTTATAATACTTTTATTTTTTTTTAAACTGACGAAAATAAGTGCAGAAGTATAAACTGAATAATAAGGGCAAAGCTGCTTAAGAGACCTTCAGGTTTTACACAAAGGAACAATCAACAATTAAGCTTACCTTTGCCTATTGGTTAGACCGTAAGTATAGGCAGTAACCAAGTATAACCCGCATCACCATGAAGTTTGAAGATTACCGCATATCCGACGAGATAAAGAAAAGCCTGAGCAAGTTGGGCTTCAAGAAGCCTACCGATATCCAATTTAAAGCCATTCCGCCGATTATGAAAGGAGAGGATGTGCTGGCGATTGCCCAAACGGGCACAGGTAAGACAGCGGCTTTCGCTATTCCGGTGCTCGACAGGCTGCAGTTTAGCAAAAACCGCAAGCGTGGCGATGGCATTAAGTGCGTGGTGATGGTGCCGACGCGGGAGCTGGCGCTGCAGATAACCACTGTTTTTAACGAGATTGGCCGTGGGACGCGTGTGCAAACGTTTTGCGTGTACGGAGGCGTGGAGCAGGGGCCGCAGATTGCCAAGCTGGAAGACGGGATTGACATACTTGTGGCAACGCCTGGCCGCCTGTTCGACCTGGTTAGCCAAGGGCATATTCACCTGCACCGTGTAGAGACCCTGATTCTGGATGAGGCCGACCACATGCTGGACCTGGGCTTTATACATGACATCCGCCAGCTGATCACCAAACTGCCGCGGCAGCGCCAGACGCTCTTTTTCTCCGCCACCATCAACGAGAAAATCAAAGAACTGGCCTATTCGCTGGTAAACAAGCCGGTGCGTATCCAGATTTCGCCTAAAGACCCTGTAGCCAAGAATGTAGACCACTCCGTGATGTTTGTGGAGATGGACGACAAGCGTTTCTTCCTGGAGCGGGTGGTAAAGCAGAATGCAGATAAGAAGATATTAGCCTTTGTGCGCACTAAAGTACGTGCCGAGCGTGTGGTAGCGGCTATGGAGCGCGTGGGCATCGAGGCCATCAGCATACATGGCGGCAAAGAGCAGAAGGACCGGATTGATGTGATGCGCAAGTTTAAGAGCGGGGAGGTGAAGCTGCTGATTGCAACTGACGTAAGCGCCCGCGGCATAGACATACCGCAAGTGGAGTACGTGGTGAATTACGACCTGCCAGAGCAGCCGGAGAATTACGTGCACCGTGTGGGCCGTACGGGCCGTGGCACAGAAAAAGGTATTGCCGTTAGTTTCTGCGCACCTGAAGAGAAACCTATACTTGACGAGATCCAGAAATACCTTACTAAAGATATTAAGGTGATGGAGGTAGAGAAGGAAGATTATGAAGCAACCCTTGATTTTAGTGCCGCCGCCAAGTATGACTGGAAGGCTCTGATAAAGGAGGCCGAGGAAACAGATGAAAAAATAAAGGCTGCCAAAGCTAAGAAGGCAAAATCCAAAGCCAAGAAAAAGAAATAATTTACGCTTATTAGCAAATAGTAGATGGCCCGTCCGGATGTTGTTCCAGACGGGCCTTTTAAATTGTACAGAGATAATCCGCTAGTTTGTAGATGTTATTCCTTTATTTGTCGTGTAGCCTCTGTGGATAGTTGATAAATGGTTTGTTTTTAATGTTTTAAAACCACTTTTTCATTTCGTGATATTATACTGCTTGCTTGAAAAAATTGCATTAAAATATTAGCTGCTTTAGCACTTTTTGGCTGTTTTAACGTATACTTAATTATACATTAAAAGTATTTTATTGAATTTTTTATAACTAGTGACCGGGTTTTACGGGAGCATTAATTGAAAGGAGCGTATGATATGAAACGGCATAGAAGAAGTTCTACAGGATCAATTTCAGATACTTGGAACTACAATTTAAGTTCAGTAGACGATAGCCTGGGATTTACCAGACAGTTTACTGATGCAGTAAACCAGGAGATGTTAGACGAAGAGCGTATACTTCGGAAGCACAGGCTGGAGAAGCAGCAGAACCAAAGTATAGTTTACCCAAGCTGCGATCTTAACGACAGACCTATTGCAGGTTAAGTAATTACCTCACAAAAGCAGAAGACGTTCACCTGGAACAATATGAACAGCAGCAGCGGCCGCACATAAAAGTATGTAGCGGCGGCGGCTGTTTTTTTTGTGCTACACCGCTTTCAGTCTCAGCCGCACAAAACCGTTATCAAAGCTTTTGCTATTCATTAATGTTAATGGCCTCTCCTGGGCGCCAGCCGCGGAATGCCGCTGCCAAGTATAACCGGAATATAAGTAAGCAGTACCTCATCAATCAAGCCCGCATTATGCAGGAGCGTGTTAATCTGGCTACCGCCAATAAGCCATATATTTTGGCCCTGCTGTTGCTTCAGCTGCTGCACAAAGGAAACAACGTCTTTCTGTATAAACTTTACATGCTCGGTGTCGAGGTGGCTGGTGCGGCTAAAAACGTAGTTTTTTTTGCCGGCATAGGGGAAAGGCGTACCGAAGGCAAGTATAACCTGATAAGTGCTGTGGCCCATAAGCGTGGTGTCTATACTTTTCAGAAAATCGCTGTAGCCAAAGTCTTCGCCTTCTAAAGTATACTTCTCTTCTTCAAGCCAGCTTGTGTCGCCATTGGGGCGGGCAATGTATCCGTCTAAGCTGGCGGCTATGTATAAAACGATCTTGCGCATAGTCTGGTCATCTTCATGCTTAATAGCTGGTTAATAAGAAGCTTTATCAGTTCTCGCTCTTAAAAACCAGTTTAGTTATTCTGTAGAATAAGTCGCGATGGTCAGCCACCAAGCGGTATCCTGCTTCTGCAGCGAAGCCTGCCAGCGGCACACGGTGGTAAAGCCAGCTCCAGGTGCTGAAGCCACTTAGTTGCAGGAGTACGGCCACTGCTTTAGCCCCGTGCAGGCGCTGGCCGTACTGAGTAATTAGATAGACTGACTTGCTGAATTCTGCATGGGTAACGCCATAAAAGCTGTCAGGAACTGCCTGAAAAGGAACATACTTTATCTTATTACCCGTTTTATCCTTCCATCTATCTACCCAATACCTGCAGAAGCTGCAGTTGCCATCATATACCAGCACCGGTTTTTGCAGCGTTGCGGCAGCTCTACTTGCCATACTCGTCAGATGTATTTTTACAACCGTTGTAACCTGTAGCTGCATTAATAGGGCACCAGCGCAGCATACCTGTCAGAATCGGAACCATACCTATAACTGCCAGCGGCTTGAAATTGTAATAAGCGCCTACACCTACCATTGCCAATCCTGCCAGTACGCGCGCTTTTTGCTCAACTAATCCTACGTTGCATTCCATTTTTAAAGAAGTTTATGTGGTCGTCTCTATTATACTTTAAGCAACCGGTTTGGTTAGTATGGCAGGTAGTTCAGAAAACAGCCTTATATTTAAAACTCTAAGGAGTAGCAATGTGTGGTGTGGAGTTTTTCTACAAAATGTAGATTGTGGGTACAGTTTGCCAGAAACATTCTACAACTTGCATATTTATGCAGTTATTGATAAGGTGCTTGCAGTGTGCGTTTTAAGCGGTTTTATGACTTTGGCACGGTTCTGTTACTAGGGTTAATCAACTTAGACATTAGAACACTAATAATAGAACATGAAAAAAGCAACATTTTTTGCAGCCGCAATAGCCATACTAGGATTAACTTCAATCAACGCCAACGCTCAGACTCAAAACCAGGGTCAGCAGACAGAGCAAGTACAGGAGCAGGGCAACCGCGAGTTAGTAACTCAGGACCAACTGCCAGAAGCAGTACAAAACGCACTTAAAAGCGATGTGTACAAAGACTGGACTGTAGGCGAAATTTATAAAGTTGCCCCGGAAGAGGGCGCTGCCAACACCGAAGTGGTATACGAGGTTAAATTAACCAACGCAGAAGGACAGGAAGGTGTGGTAAGAATGAATGAAAAAGGCGGAGCCGCCGAATCAGAACAAGAATAACTGTGAACGTCATATAGTAAGCTTAAAAAAGCTCCATTCTGTGGGGCTTTTTTTTATGCCTCATATTTTAGCAAAGTCAAGGCTTTCTTCTTTTAGTTGTGCGCAATTCTTTAAAATATAGTGAGGGGAGGAGTCAGTAATTTTGCCCATAGCTTTTGATTATCAGATTTTTGTCTTATTTTAATCTCTAATAGAGTAGTGCGGCTATAGAGAGCAAAGTTAACATGAGCAACAATCTCAACATTAGAGCCTATTGGCGGCAGGTACAAGCTAGGTTGCCGCTAGAGGTGCTGCTATGGATGACGGGGCTCCTGCTGTTAGCGCTCATGGATCCGCACAAAGAGCATCTTTTTAGTTTCTGTCCGTTTAGCTGGATGCTGGAAGCAGGGTGCCCAGGCTGCGGGTTGGGGCATAGCATAGCCTATTTGGTACGGTGCGAGTGGCAGGCATCCTGGGCGGCGCACCCATTGGCAGTTCCTGCTATACTGCTGCTGCTGTGGCGTTGCGGCCAGCTTTTATACTTTCACAACTCACATCGTGTATCAAACTCAACAAAATAAAACTATATGGCAAGTATACTTCACCTGATGCCGGACCTGGAGCCGGACGAAATGGGATATGTGCAGACGCTGGTTCAGCCGATGACGGAGGGCGAGGCGCAGCAGTTTGCAAGCGTTTACCGCTCCCGGCGCAGAGAGCCCATGATGATTCTCGTTACTACTATAGTTGGCTTCTTCGGTGTGGCTGGTATTCAGCGGTTCCTTACCGGGCAGATCGGGTTGGGGTTGCTATATTTCTTTACAGGAGGCTTGTGCCTGGTCGGTACTATCGTGGACCTAATAAACCACAAGCGGCTTGCATATGAATACAACGTAAAGGAAGCAGACAAAGTAATGGCAATGCTACGCTACGGCAGGTAAAAACGGCTGAGTTTTATACTTACTAGGCGCTTTGGCTTACTAAAAGCCATACTTATACTTTATCAAAAATAAAAGGGAGGCGCCACATCTGAGGCACCTCCCTTTTATACTTGTTTATACTTGCTCTTGATCAGGGGCTGCTACTTTGCAACAGGCGTTACCTTATAGCCTTGCTTGCGCAGCAGCGCTACCACACCGTGCTCTCCTGCCAGGTGCGCTGCGCCAACCGCAAATAGAGTCGATTTTGTTTTAGCCATCTGCTCCATTACAGGTATCCAGTTTTTGTTGCGCTGAACCAAAAACGCATCGTTAAATTTCTTGTAATCGTCTTTGGTGTAATCACGCTTCATCAGCTCCTGCAGTCCTTTTATATCCTGGTCCATGTACAGCTCCACCATCTCGCGGTAATCAGCTTTGGACTTTGTAATGTCGCCTACGGTACGCACCAGCATATCAATGTATAACTCGTTCGGCAGCTTATCCACAGCTGACATTTGCTCCTTAACGGTTTCTATACCTAAAACTTCCTTCTGTTGAGCGTGGGCCAGTTCCATCAGCTTCTGCTCATAAGACTCCGGTTTGCACTCGGTCAGCATTGGCAGGAGCATCGTGTACAGCATAAAAGGCTTCATGTTGTCCAGCTGTATCAGGTCTATGCCATAGCTTGCTTTAAAATAGGTGGCAAGAGCTGAGTATTCCTCCTCATCCAGCATAGCTTTCAGCGACTGGCCCTCCGGCAGCATGGCGCTTTGCATAATCTGCGTCATCATGTTTGGGTCGTCCATGTCCAGCTCCAGCGATAGCTGCTCTGTCTGGGTTACGGTGCTTTGCAACGCCTCAGAAATCATCATTTTGTCTGGGCAAACAGCGTGAATAGTGCCATAAATGTAGGATGGCTTTTTCAAGCCTTTGCCCGATATCTTCCACAGCAGTGCGTTTTCATCTTTCGGGCCGCCAGCCTGTGCTGGTTGTAATTGTGTAAATACCAGCAGTAGTGCCAGTAATAAGTATAGTTTTCTGTTCATGTGAGGAGTATATTAAATGTTAGCGCAAGTTACTCGTTTTTTCATCTGGTGCTACCTGTTTATAGCCACAGGCGAATGTTATGACACATAAATTAGTCACGCAGGAGGTTTCCAAAAGAAGCGACTCGACCACAGTTGATGTAATTATGGCTGAGGAGCTGCGAAAAATTCCAACTGTGAGATTAGATCAGGTGGTTCAGAAATAGCCTCTGATAATTATGGCAACACTAAAGCCTTCTTTAACCAAAGCCTCGATAAACTAGATATTCAGTTCAAAGACTCTGACATAAATGCAGCGCAGTTTGCCATAGCAAATTTAAGAGAGTCTGCCGTTTACGGACTTATCAGAGTTTTGCCAGCAGACGAAAACACTACTGCAGACCAAGAGGCGGAGCTATACTTCTTTAAAGGTTACGCAGAGCTTCTAGCAGGAGAACTGTTCGTGGCGCTGCCTGCTGAACCGAATGGGCCTGCCTTGACGCCGGAAGCCGGTGTAAACTTGACGATTGAGGATTTCAAGAAAAGTTCTGTCTTTACAACGATTAACGACAGAAAAGCAAGTTACAGTATTGCCTTGGCACGTGCTTACTATAGGCTAGGCGACAGTGGTGACGCCCAAAAATATGCCGATGATGCTGTTGCACTCAATCCAAATTACTTGAGGATAATTCAATTTGATGCTTAATCGCCAGGCTGGAGCAGTAACCGTTCCTTCTGTTTCTGGTACATCGGTTACAGCGGCTGGGGTAGATACGCTTTCTACTGAGGATGCAGCCCTTGAAACCCTGTACCTCATGCGGCAGGAAATATTTATTGCGGAAGGAAGGAGAATGGTGGAATTAGGTATAAAGTTTCCTGTCTCTGAGATTGAGGCATTGAGTAACTCTCAAATTACACCTGAGCAAACGCAAGCCTTTGTTCCTGCATTCATTCCTAAAGATGAAGTGATAGATCAGTTTACATATAATACAGCTGCAAAAACAGTAGTTATAGATGTAAACCTTAACAAGGTGCTTGTTGAGAATAAAACCTCCTCGGCAGTATTGCCATTCCACTAAGTATAAAATGGGCTATTATTGCCTATAAAGTATCAGTAAGAAAGGCTCCTGTAAAATTTACAGGAGCCTTTTTGCACTATGTTTTCATAAGCATCCTTTGAGCAAAATCAGTTGGAGAAGGTGCCATAAAATCCCTATCTTAGAAAGCTCAAAACTAACTTATAAATGAAAAACAAAACTATAGCCCTGCTTGGGGCAGCATGCTTTGTCTCCGGAGCTTTTGTCTCCAAAATGGCAGATGATAAGATTACTGTAGAGGTGCTGCAGGATGCGCAGAAGCTTATCGGGCTCAATTTTACGGATGCGCAGCTAGACTCCACTATTTCGGAGCTGGAAGAGCTAAAGCAGAACTATGAGGTAATACGGCAGCAAAAACTGCCCAACCATGTGCCGCCGGCGCTGGTGTTCAACCCGATTCCGGTAGGCTATACTTTTGAGACACAAAAAGCAGCTTTTGAGGCGGAGCGTCCGCAGAATGTAAAGATGCCGAGAAAACGCGAAGAACTGGCATTTTATACTGTTACGCAACTGGCAGAACTGGTGCGTACGCAACAGATAACTTCGGAGGAGCTCACCAAATTCTACCTGGAGCGCCTGAAGAAGTATGGGCCTACGCTGGAGTGCATCACCTCCTTAACCGAGGAGCTTGCGCTGCAGCAGGCAAGGCAGGCAGACAAAGAGATAAAGGCTGGCAAGTATAAAGGCGTGCTGCACGGCATACCGTTCGGTGTAAAAGACCTGCTATCAACGCGCAAGTATAAAACCACATGGGGCGCCATGCCTTACAAAGATCAAGTGATAGACGAAGATGCCACTGTAGTGAAGCGCCTGCAGGATGCCGGCGGCGTATTGGTAGCTAAAACTACCTTAGGTGCCCTGGCTATGGGCGATGTCTGGTATGGTGGTAAAACACGCTCTCCCTGGGATATAACCAAAGGCTCCAGCGGTTCGTCAGCGGGGTCGGCGGCGGCAGTGGCGGCGGGCTTGCTGCCTTATGCCATCGGCACCGAAACCCTTGGATCTATCGTGTCGCCGTCTACGGCTACCGGAACAACAGGCCTGCGCCCAACCTTCGGCCGCGTAAGCCGCCACGGTGCTATGGCTCTAAGCTGGTCTATGGATAAGATTGGCCCGATTGCCCGCTCCGCAGAAGACTGCGCTATCGTATTTAACGCCATTTATGGCCCGGACGGAAAAGACCAGTCGGTGTATGATGCGCCATTTAACTACAACCAAAGTATAAATCCGAAGAAGCTCCGTGTGGGGTATCTGAAGGATGATTTTGCGAAAGAATACGGCTTTGCAGAAAATGATAAGGCTACACTCGATGCCCTGCAAAAAGCAGGTGTGGAGCTGGTGCCGATCTCACTGCCAGACCTGCCAGCCCGTGAACTGACAATGACGATCTCTGTGGAGGGAGCCGTCGCTTTTGATGAGCTTACCCGCAGCGGCCGCGACAGCCTGCTGGTGGCGCAGCACAAAAACGCCTGGCCTAACACCTTCCGTTCCGCCCGTTTTATACCTGCCGTGGAGTACCTGCAGGCACAACGCGTGAGGACTTTGCTAGTGCAGCAGATGCAGGAGACACTGAAGGATGTGGATGTTTACATCAGCCCTTCCTTCGCTAGCAAAAACCTGGTGGTAACCAACTTGACGGGCCATCCGTGCGTGGTGGTGCCAAACGGCTTTCAGAAGAACGGTATGCCAACAACCATCACGTTTATGGGTAAACTGTTTGGGGAGGCGGAGCTGCTGAGCTTTGCCAAGTTTTATCAAAGTATAACCCCGCACGACGAGCAGCACCCAAGTATGGATTTCGGCAAAAAGAAGAAATCTTAAAGTATTAAGATCCAGTCTGCCTCCCCTAAGATACAAGTTCTTAGGGGAGGCTTTTTGTTAACTTCATGTTTATACTTTAATTTGGAAGCTAATCCTTAACTAATCTATCTAAACCTAATACATTAACCATGCAATTGAAACAAAAGGCCGTAGCCCTTATGGCTTTCCTGCTGCTGGGGGGTAGTAACGCCCTGGTAGCGCAAAACGATAAAACAGACCTGAGCGTGGAGAAAATCATGCGCGACCCGAAATGGATCGGCACTTCTCCAAGTAATGTATTTTGGTCTGAAGACGGTAAGAAGATATACTTTAACTGGAACCCGGACGGAAACCGCCAGGACTCGCTGTACAGTGTAAATGCAGACGGTAAAAACCTGCAGAAAGTAACCGCCAAGGAGCGCCGCAACTTGCCTGCCCAGCGCGGCGTGTATAACCGTGCGGAAACTAAAAAGGTGTATGAGAAGAACGGCGATATTTATCTGTATGATACAAAATCTGGCAAGGCGCAGCAGGTAACCAATACCGTGGAGCGCGAAAGCAGCCCGACTTTTAGCCACAACGAGCAGAAGATAGTATACACGAAAGACAGCAACCTTTTTGCCTGGAGCATCGGTAGCGGACAGACAATGCAGCTGACAGACTTTAAAAAAGGCCGCAAGCAGGCAGAAGAAGGTAAAAACGCACAACGCGACTGGCTGAAGGAGCAGCAGCTGACATTGCTCCAGATCATGCGCGAGCGCAAAGAAGACAAAGAGGCCGCCGAAAAGCAGCAGAAACTGGACAGCCCTAACCGCCCGAAGGAAATCTATGTGGAGGAGAAGATAGTGAATAACGCCACGTTGGGGCCCAACGAGCGCTTTATTACTTACCAGCTCATCTCTCGCCCTAAAAATGCTAACGTCACCATCGTCCCAGACTTTGTAACCGAGTCGGGTTACACAGAGGACATTAAGACCAGAACCAAAGTAGGCGACGCGCAGAACAGCTACGAGTTCTTTGTCTACGATACGCAGCGCGATACTGCTTATGCCGTGCTGATGAACGACGTGGAAGGTATTTACGACCAGCCGGCTTACCTGCTGCAGCAGGAGGCGAAGGCAAGTGCCGCAGCCAGTGCAGCAGATAGCAAAACCAAAAAGCCTGAGCTGCGCGCTACAGCTCTGTTTGGGCCTTACTGGTCAGATAATGGCAAGCACGCTGTGGTGGTTGCCCGCTCTGCCGATAACAAAGACCGTTGGATTTTAAAGCTGGACCCGGTCACTGCCAAGCTTACGCTGCTGGACCGCCAGCGAGATGAGGCTTGGATTAACGGCCCCGGCATTAGCTACGGCCCCGGCGACATCGGCTGGATGCCAGACAACGAGAGCGTTTGGTTTCATTCTGAAGAAAGCGGGTACTCGCATCTGTATGCAGTTAATATAAAAGGCGGTAAAAAGAAGGCCCTTACCAGCGGTAAGTTTGAGGTGTCTGATGTACGCATGTCTGACGACAAGAAAAACTTCTACTTCACAGCCAATAAGGTGCATCCGGGCGAGAAGTACTTCTACCGCATGCCGGTAAACGGTGGCGAGCTGGTTCAGCTAACAAGCACATCTGGAGCCCACGAGGTGGAACTGTCACCAGACGAAAAGCACCTGGCCATACGGTCTTCCTACAGCAACAGGCCATGGGAACTGTTTGTGATGGACAACAAGAAGAATGCTAAACCAAAGCAGGTCACCAACTCCCTAACCGAAGAGTTTAAGTCTTATGACTGGCGTGAGCCGGAGGTAATTACCTTTAGGGCGGAAGACGGCGCAGATGTGTATGCCCGCTTGTATCAGCCTGAAAACCCGCAGCAAAACGGACCTGCTGTTATATTTGTGCATGGTGCTGGTTACCTGCAAAACGCGCATAAGTGGTGGAGCTCCTACTTCCGCGAGTACATGTTCCACAACTTCCTGGCAGACCAGGGCTATACCGTATTGGATATTGATTACCGTGGCAGCGCAGGCTATGGCCGCGATGTGCGTACTGGCATCTACCAGTTTATGGGCGGCAAAGACCTTAGCGACCATGTGGACGGAGCGAAGCACCTGGTAGAGAAGTATAACATAGACCCAAAGCGTATAGGTATTTACGGCGGTTCTTACGGCGGCTTCATCACCTTGATGGCCATGTTTACCGAGCCGGATGTGTTTGCGGCGGGTGCAGCCTTACGCTCGGTAACGGATTGGGCACATTACAACCACGGCTATACTTCCAACATTCTTAACACTCCATATACGGACAGCACAGCCTATGCAAAGAGCTCACCTATCTACTATGCAGAAGGGCTGCAGGGGGCTTTGCTAATCTGCCATGGTATGGTAGATACCAATGTGCACTTCCAGGATGTGGTGCGCCTCACACAGCGCCTGATAGAGTTGGGTAAGGATAACTGGGAGTTGGCTGTTTACCCTGTAGAGGATCACGGTTTTACAGAGCCAACCAGCTGGACAGATGAGTATAAGCGGATATACAAACTGTTTGAGGAGAACCTGAAAGAGAAGAAATAAGGCATAGGCTTTTCTTTGTGAAGAAGGCGTGTGGTGCGAAAGTGCTACACGCCTTCTTGCTTTTAGGCAAGTGCAAAAGTATAAGTATATTGTAAACTAAATATTTGTTTCGTCTAAAAATTTGCAGCAATTTACAGGAGTGGGCAATTCTGCTGTACGCCAGTTCCAGCAGAAGGCTTTAACTAGATGGGTGCTACTTGTTAGCATGTATTTCTGGCTGTTTCACAACAAAATTGAAAAAATATAAGAAGAGTGGTTTTGTTTGTAAGATGTTATAAAATAAGGATTTAAAGTTTGCCGAATCCTGTTTTTACGTTCAAAAATGATCTTAGTTTAACCATTCGGGCATTTTTTTTTTGACATATAGGGAATGTGTTATGACATAGAGTTATATTTGAGAAACAACTAATAACTATTTTACCAATCAATCTAATCTAACTTTATGAGAAAAGTTCTATTATTTGGTTTGGTGATGTTCCTAACGCTTGTTAGCCAAGCATGGGCGCAGAATCAAACTATTTCAGGTAAGGTAACTGATCAGAGCAACGGAGAAGGGTTGCCTGGCGTAGCCGTCCTTGTAAAAGGAACTACGGTAGGTACCACTACAAGCTTTGATGGCAGTTACACGATTAATGTTCCTAGCAATGCTACTACATTAGTTTACCGTTTCATTGGCTATTTGTCTGTTGAGAAGCCAATTGGCAATGCCGCAGAAATCAATGTTGCCCTTGAGAGCGATACTAAGCTTCTTGAAGAGGTAGTAGTGGTGGGCTATGGTACTCAAAGCAAGGCAAGAGTTACATCTGCTATTTCGCGTGTAGAGTCAAAAGAAATTGCTGAGCAACCAGTTCCTAACGTTGCGCAGGCTCTGCAAGGCCGTGTAGCTGGTGTGCAAATTACGTCTGGCTCTGGCCGTCCTGGTGCTCCTATTTCAGTAAACGTAAGAGGTAGAGCATCTCTTGAGGCCGGAAACGATCCACTGTACGTAGTGGATGGTGTGATTTTGCCTAGCAACAACAACGTGACACCAAGCACTGTAGGTGCCGGTATCTCTCCGCTTGCTAACCTTAACCCAGAGGATATCGAATCTGTGGAGGTATTGAAAGATGCCGCTGCCGCCGCTATCTACGGTTCAAGAGGTTCAAACGGTGTTGTAATCATTACTACTAAATCAGGTAAGGGTAACAAGTCTAGAATTAACTTGTCGACTTACACTGGTTTCCAGTCGCTTACAAAGAAGAAAGACGTGCTTAACGCTTCTGAATACAGATCTATGTATAACGAAGCTCGCCAAAGCATCGGCTTAACTCCTCTGTTCACTCAGGAGCAAATCAATAACCCAGAGCATGATGTGGATTGGGTTGACGAGGTTCTGAATGACAACTCTAGAGTAAACAGTATAAACCTGTCTATTGCCTCAGCGGGCAACCAGAAAACTCAGTTCTATACTTCCCTGAACTACTTCCAGCAGGATGGTGCATTGAAGAGAGGTGAGTTCGAGCGTTACTCTGTAAGAACAAACGTAACACATGATGTTACAGATAACATCAAAATTGGCTCTAACCTTGCGATTTCTAGAACTCAGCGAGATGAGACGCCTGTGGATAACAGCATTTTCTCTCCGTTCCCGAGAGCTACGATGGCAAGACCAGACCAGCCTATCTTCAATGAGGATGGTACTTACGCTATCAATGACTTCAACAACCCTGTTCAGATGTTCCTGTCTGACAACTATGTTAACCTGACAAACCTTTTCAACAGCTCTTTCGCTGAAGTCAAAGTGCTGCCAGGCTTGAAGTTCCGTTCATCAGTGGGTGTGGACCTTACCTACCTTGACCAAAGAACTTACAACCCAACAAACTCTCTTTCAGGTCAGGGTTCTAACGGCTCAGCTTCTTCAGGATATGTTCAGACGCAAAACATCCTGACAACGCAAACACTATCTTACGGCAAGGACTTCTTTGACGAGAGATTAAACGTAGATGCGACTGCAGTGTACGAGTTCCAGTGGAACAACAGAGAGAACAACCGTGTAGATGGCAACAACTTCCCATCTGACTTAACACCTTACATTACTTCTGCTGCTCAAATATCTGGTGGTACTGCAAGCCGCACTGTATTCAGAATCGAATCTATGCTTGCCAGAGTAAACATGGCTTGGGAGAACAAGTACCTGTTAGGTGCTTCCATTAGAAGAGATGGATCTTCTAAAATTCCAGTGGATGGCAGATTTGGTTACTTCCCAGCTGTTTCAGCAGGATGGATTGTTTCTGAAGAAGACTTCTTGAGCAACAACGATGTAATTAGCTTCTTGAAAATCAGATCTAGCTACGGTGAAACAGGTAACCAAGAGGGTATCGGTAACTTCCAATCTAGAAGACTAATCGGAGGTGGCTTTAACTACAACGATCAGCCTGGATTTGCGCTTAGCGTAATCGGTAGCCCTAACCTGAAGTGGGAAACTACAGCACAGTTCGACGCTGGATTTGAGGTGTCTTTGTTCAACAACAGAATCGATCTTTCTGCTGATTACTACCAGAAAAAGACAAAAGACCTGCTGTTGTTCAGACCAATCCCAACTACAACTGGCTTTAACTCAATTTTGGAGAACATTGGTAATATAGAAGGCAGAGGCTTCGACTTTGCTTTAACTACTCACAACTTCAAAGGCGACTTTATATGGAATACTACTTTGAACTTGTCTACTTACAAGAACGAAGTTAAAAACCTGTTCGAAGATCAGCCAATTGACGGTAGCTTTGTAACAAGAACAGCAGTTGGACAGCCTTTAGGTGCATTCTTCCTTATCAAATCCCTAGGAGTAGATCCAGAGACGGGAGACATGATGTATGAAGACATCAACGAAGACGGTAAAATCAACAGTTTAGACAGACAGTTCTTAGGTAACCCTCTGGCAGACTTTTACGGTGGTATCACCAACAACCTGAGCTATAAAAACTTTGACCTGAATGTGTTCTTCCAGTACTCATATGGTAACGATGTGTACAACATGAATGCAGAGGGCACAGGTGGTGCTACCAGCTTAGGTGCGAATGCTTCAGCTGCAGGTGCTCCTACCAATGTGTTCAGAGATGCATACGAGGGAAGATGGACGCCTGAGAACCCTAATGCAGACTATCCAAGAATTGTAGCCGGATCAGCTGGTATCACTAACAATCAACGTTCTTCTAGATACCTAGAAGATGGTAGCTACTTAAGGTTAAAGAACATCACGTTAGGCTACAACTTGCCTACAAACTTGGTTTCTAAAGTAAAACTTAGCAGCGCCAGAATATATGTAACAGGCCAGAACATACTGACCTTTACTGATTATAGCGGTTTTGATCCTGAGGCATCTACATCTTTTGATGTTAGCAACGCTGGTGTGGATCAGGGAGCTATTCCTCAGTTCAAAACCTATACTGTTGGTGTAAATATTGGCTTATAAGATAATTCAGACAATGAACTATAAATTTTTAACATCTATTTTATTAGGAGCTACGCTGACGTTAGCATCTTCCTGCGAAGAAAAGCTAAATGTAGAGCCAGTAGCTCAGCTATCGCCTGAGGTGGTGGGAGCTGAGGATGCTCCAAAATTACTGCGAGGCATCTACGATGCGCTGCAAAATGGTAATACAAGCTTCTATTACCTTAGCTATGCCACAGAAGACTTATCTGCTGACAACCTACGTTACAGAGCTACCTTCTTTCAGCACGGTGAGGTTAATGACAATACTATCTTAACTAACAATGTACTGGTATCAAGGTATTTTAACGGTCCTTATGTTGTTATTCAGCGTGCCAACGATCTGCTTGAGATCCTAAATAATAACACTAGCATTCCTGATAATGTTAAGCAGCCTCTTTTAGGTCAGGCGTACTTCCTGCGTGCCTATGGCTACTATCGTTTGGTGACTCTTTTCGGAGGCGTTCCAATCGTGAATGACAGAGATATCACCAAGGTTCCAAGAAACAGCCAAGATGAGGTATATGCCCAGATCATTAGCGATCTTGAAGCTAGCCTTGCCAATGGAGCTGAATTCACTAACAGCAAGTTTGCCTCTATTCAGGCAGCGAAGGCCCTGTTAGCGCGTGTGTACCTAATTAGAGGTGAGTGGGCGTTGGCAAAGCAGTATGCTGATGAAGTAATTAACTCAGGAGAATTTGCGTTGACGTCTGATTACGCATCGATGTTTACGGCACCGTATGAGTCTTCAGAGCATATCTTCAAGCTGAACTATACAGCTACAGAGGCTGAGAACTCTCTGGATTATTTCCTGCAGCACCCAACAATGCCAGGCTCAGGCCGAGCGGAGCTTCCAGTTGACCCATCGTTAGTAGAAGCTTACGAGGAAGGCGATGAAAGAAAGGCTGCCTCTATTGTAGAGATACCTGCTCCTACAGCTGCCTCAGGGTTCTATACTAAGAAGTTTCAAGACCCAACCGGTAATGGAGCTGTGCCAATGTATATCCTGAGAATTGCTGAAATGTACTTGATTTCTGCTGAGGCGCAATTCCAGATCTCTGGCAACACTGCTGACCCAGTTGTGCTGGAAAGAATAAATGCTGTAAGAACTAACAGAGGTCTGGGTGCCCTGACTTCAGTAGATCTTTATGACATTATTCAAGAAAGAAGAGTGGAGCTTGCTTTTGAAGGAACTAGATGGACTGACATGAAGAGAACTCCATCTGAGACAAACCCTCAGAAGTCTTTGGCGACTGTATTCTTAGAGGCTAAAGGTAGAACTGCTAATGACCAGTTGTACCCAATCCCTCAAAGTGCAATTGACAGAAATGAGCTTTTACTGCCTAACAACCCAGGTTATTAATCAGTAAAGGTGAAATAAAAAAGGCGGCGCAGAATTTCTGCGCCGCCTTTTTTATTTTCACTGTCCCGTCCTGAAATTGGTTGACACTAAAAACAACCTTTATATGGAAAACGCGACAGAGAAAAAAAGCAGCCGCACCCAGTGTGACTACACCCCTGGCTTTTAATTGGCCGTGGTAGCCGAGGTCGAGCAGGGGGATTTGACCTACAAACAGGTCCATAAAAAGTACGGCATCCAGGGGAAAAGCACCGTTTTGGTTTGGCTCCGAAAGCACGGCAGACTATCTTGGGACTTCAACCCAGTCGCTATGCTCCAGACACCCAACCAACGCATCAAGGAGCTCGAGGCCTTACTGGCCGCAGCTGAGAAAAGAGCCAGCGAGGCCGAGCTCAAGGTCAGGCTGCTGGACACCATCATCGACGTGGCCGAGGGGCAGATGGGAATCCAGATCCGAAAAAAGCCTGCGGCCAAGCCGTCGAGCAGCTCCGCCAGCAAGGGCAGATAAGCTTTTCACTAGCCTGCCGGCTGCTTGGCCACAGCAGACAAGCCTATTACCAGCGGCAGGCAAGGGCCCTGGAACAAAAGGAGTTGGCTGGCCGGGCCGTGGAACTGGTGCAGCAGATCCGCCTTCAGATGCCGCGCCTGGGCACCCGTAAACTGTTTTACCTGCTGCAGGGGCAGCTCGGGATGGGACGGGACAGGCTCTTCTCCATCCTTCGGGAGCGGGGGCTGCAGTACTGCTCACAGGAGTACCAGCAACTGCTGGCTGCAGCGCAGATAAAGCCGAGCATGACGGAGAAGTACGACCCATACCAGAACGCGGCGGCCGACGGGTCAATGGCACTCTGAAGTATGAGTTTGAGTTGGAAAGGGGCTTTGCCCACCACCTGGAGGCTGTGCAGGTGATCCGGGAGTCGGTGGGCATTTATAACAACCTCAGGCCCCACCTTTCGTGCCATTACCTGACGCCCGAGCAGATGCACCGGCAGCAGGAACTCGAGGTGAAACCGTGGAAAAAGAAGACCTCCAACACTAGGCATTGGAGGTCTTTAATTAAAAAGTAACTTCGTCTCAAAATCGTCAACTTACTTCAGGACGAGACACACCTTAAGCACCATAAACTGAAAAGTTGATTAACAAAATGACAGCTCATTTCAGAAATTATAAGTAAGCTGTGCCCCATTAAAGTATCTGCTCGATACTGGCACCAGTCCAATATTTTTGTTTTTAGCTCTCCTATGCAGCTCCGGCACCAGAATGCCAATAGTTGTGCCCACAGCATAGCCAACAATATTATCGCTGAGGAAGTGCTTGCCAGCCTTTAAACGCAAGAAACCTACAGCAGCTGGCACAGCGGCGGCAGCGGCCCAAATGTATGGGCGAGCAGGCGAATCAGGATTAAAATCGTGGTATACTTTGGCAAGAAAGAAAGTGGCTGTAGCTGTGGCGGCTGTATGGCCTGCGTAAAAAGAATTAGTGGCCTGTTTATCTGTTTTAATTTCGACAGGGGCATCAGGAGCATAAACATATGGGCGCTTACGCCTAGACAACCCTGCTGTCATGCTATACATGCCACCTGCTAAAGATAAAGCCTGCCCGTACAGCAAGTATACTTGTGGGGCATTTTTCTTAATGTCTGGGTCCATAAGTAAGAGGAGAGGCGCCAGGAAAGAACCGTAAAAAGGAAAGTCACTTATTGTCTCGGCGCTGGTGCTGTAATTGCCAGCCGCGAACCGGTCAAAGCTATTTACATCAGACTGGCTTAAACCCATTAAATCAGCCTCCGTTAACCTATCTTTGTTTTCAATCAATATGTTGCCTGCCACTGTAGCTCCAATCGCACCCACTGCAATGCCGCCGTCGCGGAGCCAGTTTGTACTGTAAGGGGAGGAACTTGTTGAAGCCTGCCCCCATACAGCACATGGTAATAACAGTAGCCAAAGCAGCAGTCTCATGTTTAGAATGTATAGGTCATCAACGCTCCGTTAAAATACTTGCCGGATACCGGCACCAGGCTAATATTGCGCTTGTTTGCCTTTTTGTGGAGCTGCGGCACCAGTATACCAGCGGCAGCACCCATAGCATAGCCTAACAGGTTATCGCTCAGGAAGTGCTTGCCGGCTTTCAGGCGCAGGTATCCTACGGCTGCCGGTACAGCTGCTGCGGCCGCCCACACATAAGGTCTGGCTCTTGAGTCAGGGTTGAAATCGTGAAAGATTTTGGCTGCAAAGAAAGTGGCACTTGCAGTGGCGGCTGTATGGCCAGCGTAAAAAGAGTTACGGGCGTTGGCGTCATTTTTTTCCGAAATATCAACTTCGCTGCTGTAAACAAGCGGACGTGTGCGCTCCACATTACCGTTAGTCATGGTAAAGAGCGCACCTGTTACGGCCATTGTCTCTACATACAGCACCAAAACCTGTCCGGCCTTATTGCCTACATTGTCATTGAGTAGCATCAGAAATGGCGTGGCGAAAGAACCATAAAACGGAAAATCGCTTATCTTCTTAGCATTTTCTGAGTCGTATCCCGCTGAAAACCTGTCAAATCCATTCACGTCATTTTTCGAGAGGGCTATGATCTGCTCTTCCGAAAGTCCGCTTTTATCCTGCATCAGAGATAGGCCATAAGCGCTTAAGCCCATGCCTGCGGCAATAATAGGGGCATCAACTTTAAAGCTAGTTTTGTAAGGGGAGTCATCCTGTGCGTAGGTGCTGCCTGTTAGAAAAGTTAAAAGGCAAAGTATAGATAGTATGCGTTTCATAAAGGGTTATATCAAAAGTTACAATTTTTTGTAGATGAACGGAGCATAATTTTAAAAGGTTGTGTTGCCTTTGGTGCGTCTCTTATCTCTGGCAGGGCCTTGCAGCCGCAACCTTTTGTGTACAAATCACTACACACCTTTGTGCAAGCCTGATATTCAGTTTCAAGTATGGCAGATTTGTCTTAGCTTTGTACCCGTTGCCAAGGGGGGCAACCGGTTTATACTTTGTACCTAAACCCACAGAAAAAATGCCTTATTTATTTACATCTGAGTCTGTGTCAGAAGGGCACCCAGATAAAGTAGCAGACCAGATTTCGGATGCGCTTCTAGACGAGTTCCTGAAGCAAGACCCACAATCAAAAGTAGCCTGCGAAACACTAGTAACCACAGGTTTGGTGGTGCTGAGCGGAGAAGTGAAGACTGAAGCTTACGTAGACGTGCAGAAAGTTGCCCGCGAGGTGATCAAGCGTATTGGGTATACAAAGTCAGAATATATGTTTGATGCGGATGCCTGCGGAGTTATCTCGGCCATCCATGAGCAATCTGCCGATATCAACCAGGGCGTTGAGCGTGCCAATCCAGAGGATCAGGGTGCAGGCGACCAGGGGATGATGTTTGGCTATGCTACAGACGAGACAGACAACTACATGCCGTTGGCACTGAGCATTTCGCACCTGCTGCTGCAGGAGCTTGCCGCCATCCGCAAAGAGGGCAAAGAGATGACCTACCTGCGCCCGGATGCAAAGTCTCAGGTTACCATCCGCTACAGCGACAATCACGTGCCGGAGAAGATAGATACTATCGTAATCTCTACGCAGCATGATGAGTTTGTGAAGGCGGAAAGCGACAGCAATGAGGCTAAGAACGAAGCCGAGCGCCGGATGGTAGACATGATTAAAGAGGATGTGAGCAATATCCTGATGCCACGGGTGCTGAAGCAGCTACCGGAGCGTACTCAGAAACTGTTCAACTCGGATATTATCTATCACATTAACCCTACCGGTAAATTTGTGATAGGAGGCCCACACGGCGACACTGGCTTAACTGGGCGTAAAATCATAGTAGATACCTATGGTGGTAAAGGAGCTCACGGCGGGGGTGCTTTCTCCGGAAAGGATTCCTCTAAAGTAGACCGCTCAGCGGCTTATGCGGCACGCCATATTGCCAAAAACCTTGTAGCTGCAGGTGTTGCCAGCCAGGCGCTGGTGCAGGTAGCTTATGCGATTGGTGTAGCCAAACCAGTTGGCCTATATGTTACTACTTACGGCTCTACCAAAGTAAAAGACGCGAGCGGCAACCTGATGAGCGATGGAGAAATTGCTGAGAAGGTAAATAAGCTGTTTGATATGCGACCTTACGCTATCGTGCAGCGCTTCGGCCTGCAGAATCCTATTTTCTCTGAAACAGCCGCTTACGGACACATGGGCAGAACACCGGGTGTGAAGTCTGTAGAGATTTCCAAGAATGGCCATAAAGAAGTAAAAGAGTTTGAAACTTTTACTTGGGAGAAGCTCGATTACGTTGATAAAATTAAAGCTGAGTTTGGTTTATAAGTATAAGTCGACTTGATGAAGCACAAAAACAGCGCAGCCTGCTAATTAAGTTTAGCAGGCTGCGCTGTTTTTGTGCTTCATACAAGCAGTAAGTAAGTATAAAGTATAAGTTAATGAGCCATTTGCTTCTCTTTAAAGCGCTTCAGCTGGCGGCGCATAGCCTCTACGGCAGCGTCGGCGGCGGCTTCAAAAGATGCGGCATCCTCCTGGGAGAATAGCGTAGACCCTGGCACAAACAGCTTAATCTCAACGGTTTTGTTATCTATACCGTCCTTGTTGTTATGTTTGAGAAACACTTCGCCTTCCACTATGCGATCATAAAATGTTTCGAGTTTGTCTACCTTCTGCTGAACGAAGTCTGCCAATTGTTGGTCTGCCTCGAAATGGATGGAATGCATCTGTAGCTTCATACGCTTTACAATTTAAAGTTGAACTTATTATGCTTTTGGGTGAGCTTTCTCGAAGATTGACTTGAGTTGCTCAATGGAATTGTGTGTGTATACTTGTGTGGCTGCCAGACTGGCATGCCCAAGTAAGTCTTTTATAGCGTTAAGGTCTGCCCCCTTATTAAGTAAGTGGGTCGCGAAGGAGTGTCGCAGCACGTGAGGGCTATTGTGTTCGGAAGTGGTTATCAAACTGATGTATTTTTTTACGACACGATAAACAAACTTCGGGTAAAGGGGCCGTTCTTTATTAGTAACGAGCAACTTTACGGAATTGTTATCGCCAAAAAAACGCTTTTTTTCAGTTTGGTAAGCATCCAGCGCCAGCAGCAGTGAGTCGTTTAGCGGCACTATGCGCTCCTTGTTGCCTTTGCCTAACACACGAACAGTTTTGGCTCTGGTTTCAATGTCTGAGGGCGCAATATTTACCAGTTCAGCAAGCCTTATGCCGGTGCCGTACAGAAACTCCAAAATCAGCCTGTCGCGCTGGCCCTCAAAATTATCCTCAAAAGTGAAGCTATCGAGCAGGTTATTAAATGGCTCCTCCTGCACAAAGCCCGGAAGCTTTTTAGTAGCCTTAGGTGCTTTAATGCGCAGCATAGGGTTCGCTTTTACGCGCTCTTGTGCCAGTAAGAATTTATAGTAGGAGCGCAGGCAGGCAATCTTCCGGTTTATAGAACGCGGCTTGATGTTATTCTGCACGAGGGTAAGTATCCAGGAGCGGATAATGGTATGGTCTGCCTCGGCGGCATCGGTAATCTGGTATACCTCTTTCAGGTAATCGGCAAACTGCCCCAGATCGGTATGATAAGAGGTAAGGGTATGCGGGCTATACCGCTTTTCGTACTGTAAGTACTTAAAAAATAAATCCATAAATTAAGGTGCCCGATTTATTCAGTCAGGTACCCTAATTTATGGAAAAATAAAATATCTTGCTAGATATACTAGTAGTTTTGGTCAGCAAACATCTGCTGCTTGTACACAGCTCTCTCTTTTTGCTTTCTTTTTGAAATAGATGGCTTCTCAAAATAAGCTCTTGAGCGCAGTTCTTTCAAAACTCCAGTTCTCTCAAATTTCTTCTTGAATCTCTTCAGAGCACGGTCTACAGACTCGTTATCTTTTACGTTTACAATGATCATATTATTCCTCGCTTCTCTTTGGATTTAGGGTTGCAAATTTAAGCAACCTTACACTTAAAAATCAACTTATTGGCTAATTATTTATCAGCCAAGGGTGTTTTATTTTAAAAAGTAGGGGAGAAGCCGCTTTTTAGCCTCTCCCGCACACTTTTACTTTAACATAGCTCTTGAGATAACAAGCTTCTGTATCTCACTTGTTCCCTCGCCTATGGTGCAAAGCTTGGCATCGCGGTAATATTTTTCGGCAGGGTAGTCTTTGGTAAAGCCGTAGCCGCCAAAAATCTGTACCCCCTCATTAGCCACTCTTACCGATACTTCTGAGGCATAAAGCTTCGCCATGGCAGATTCTTTATTTACGTTCAGGCCACGGTTCTTCATATCAGCAGCCTGGTAAGTAAGCAGCGATGCCGCTTCGATCTCTGTAGCCATGTCTGCTAGCTTAAAGGCAATACCTTGAAAAGCAGAGATTGGTTTGTTAAACTGGTGGCGCTCTTTAGAGTAGGCCAAAGCTGCCTCGAAAGCTCCTTGTGCAATACCTAAGGATAAGGCTGCGATAGAAATACGGCCGCCGTCCAATACTTTCATAGCCTGCACGAATCCTTCACCTACCTCGCCCAGAATCTGGTCTTTGTGCACACGGCAGTCCTGGAAGATAAGTTCTGTAGTCTCAGAGGCACGCATGCCCAGTTTGTCTTCTTTGCGGCCGGCGCTAAAGCCTTCAGTGCCTTTCTCTATCACGAAAGCCGTCATACCGTGGGAGTCGCCTACCTCGCCGGTGCGTACAATCACAACAGCCACGTTTCCGGATTTACCGTGTGTGATAAAGTTTTTGGCTCCGTTGATTACCCAGTAATCGCCGTCCTGTACAGCTACAGTGCGCATGTTGCCAGCATCCGAGCCTGTGTTTGGCTCCGTCAGTCCCCAGGCACCTATCCACTCGGCAGTAGCTAGCTTAGGCAGGTATTTCTTTTTCTGCTCTTCGTTGCCGAATTGCAGGATGTGGCCTGTGCAAAGCGAGTTGTGCGCCGCCATAGAAAGGCCAATAGAGCCATCAATTTTAGAAAGCTCTGCGATAGCGGTAACGTACTCCAGATAACCAAAGCCTGAGCCGCCATACTCTGTAGGCACGAGCACACCCATCAGGCCTAGTTCTCCAAGCTTTTTGAAGACCTCCACCGGAAACTCCTGTGACTCGTCCCACTCCATCATCTTGGGTTTAATGTGCTTTGCGCCGAAATCACGGACCATGTCCGCAATCATGCGCTGGTTTTCAGTTGTTTTTAATTCCATGTATAGTCTGGGTTCAATTAAGGTGATATGTAGCTTCTGTAACGATATTGCATTATCGGTTGTTTACAAAGCTATATAAATAAGGGCAAAGCACCAATCAGTAATATAGTTTTAAGCGTATGTAAAAGAGGGGGATGCGACAGGGCAGCTTTATTTTGACACTGATTTTAATTTCTGTTATTTTGAAGTTTGTTTGCTGTGCTGCCCTTTGCAGCAGGGCCACAGGAATCAATGTTGGTTAGATGATACAGTTTTTGAAGAACCTGTTTGGGGGGAGTGATCCCGTGCTGGAGGTCTCGTTGAGCGAACTCGGCGTAGATATGCACTCGCATATCCTGCCGGGCATAGACGATGGGTCCGATAGCCTGGAGCAATCACTGGAACTGGTGAGGGGCATGAAAGAGCTGGGTTACCGCAAGCTGGTCATGACGCCGCACATCATGAGCGACTTCTACAAAAACACGCCTGAAATTATACGAGGAAAGCTTGCTTTGCTCCGACAGGCGGTAGAAGAGGCAGGTATAGAAATGGAACTGGAGTGCGCGGCAGAATATTATCTGGACGAAGGCCTGCTAGATAAGCTGGACAGAGATGAGGAACTGCTTACGTTCGGTCAAAACTATCTGCTGTTTGAAACATCTTTCCTCAACGAGCCCCTAAACCTGCGCGAAACTATTTTTAAGATGCGCTCTAAAGGGTACCAACCGGTGCTGGCGCACCCTGAGCGCTATACTTACTTTTATGGCAAGTATGAGGAGCTAATTGCGTTGCGGGAGCTAGGCGTAATGTTTCAGCCCAACCTCAACTCATTGGTAGGCTATTATTCGTCGGGGGCAAAAGAGGTGGCGGAGCGGCTGATAGAGCAAGGCTTCGTGGATTTTTTGGGAACTGACACACACGGGCTGAAGCACATTGCCTCGTTACATAAGGTCCTTAGCTCAAAGCACCTGGTTAAAGCACTGGCCTTGCCGCTGCGCAACAGGCAATTATAATTCACTTCATACTTTATACTTCCACAAACCATGGTATTTGTAACGGGCGGCAGTGGCCTGATCGGCAGTTTTCTGATTCCGGAACTTTTGCGGCAAGGGCACCAGGTAAAGGCGCTTTACCGCAACGAAATTCCTGCCGTAGCCGGTGCCGAAAAAGTGCAGTGGCTACAGGGCGATATTTTAGACCCGGCACTGCTGCGCGATGCTCTGACCGATGTGAAGTATGTTTTCCATAGTGCCGGCCTCGTTTCTTATGCGCCGCAGGATGAGGAACTGCTGAAGCAGATAAATATTGAAGGCACGGCCAACATAGTGGATGCCTGTCTGGAGGCCGGAAGTATAAAACTGTGCCACGTCAGCTCCATAGCAGCCGTCGGGCGGCCAAAAAATGTGGAGCAGCTGACAGAAAAGGCCAAGTGGGACCCTGCCGCGGACCTGTCTGCCTATGCCAGCTCTAAATACTTTGGAGAGTTGGAAGTATGGCGCGGGGTAGCCGAAGGACTAAATGCCGTTATTGTGAATCCCTCAATTATACTTGGCCCCGCCGACTGGAGCCGCAGCAGCACGCAGCTTTTCAAGTATGTTTATAACGAGCGGCCTTTCTATACTGGTGGCGAAGCCAACTTTGTGGATGTGCGCGATGTGGTAGAGGCTATGCTGCAGCTCACCTTCTCGGAAATATCAGGAGAAAGGTTTATTTTGAATGCCGAGCAGATGAGCTATAAATCGTTTTTTGAGAATACGGCAAACTGCTTCAGCAAGAAAGCTCCCAGCGTAAGGGTGCCGGCGCTATTGGCGGAGGTGGTGTGGCGGCTGGAGCATGTGCGCTCTTGGCTTACCGGCCGTCGGCCGCTTATCACCAAAGACACGGCGCGGGTATCCAAAAAAACACACTTCTTCAGCAACGATAAAATTCGGAAGGCAATAGGGTTTGAGTTCAGGCCTGTTTCTGAATCAGTGGATTGGGTTTGCCGAGAGTTGCTGCAACAGATGGCCAATAATAGCCTGCAGCGGGTTAAATAAACTATTTGCAGGGTTAAAATGTAGTAAGGAAAAGGCTGTTTTGATACGGCTTGTTGGATACTGGAGATGAAAGAGAACTTTGATGAACACAGCGAAGAGCTGGAACTTATACAGCGTTTCGAGCGCATGCTCGGGAGCAATGAAACCGCTTTTTTTGACCTCACAGATTTTGAGTATATCATAGATCATTATACTGCAAACTTTGAGTATAAGAAGGCTTTAGCCGCTTGCAACTCTGCGTTGGTGCAGTATCCTTTTTCCACAGAGCTGCAGATAGACAAGGCGCAGCTGTTGGCCATGTCCGGCAGCTTCGAGGAAGCCCTCGAAATAATCAACAAAGTGGCAGAGGTAGAGCCAGAGAACGCTGACGTGCAGCTGACTCGCGGCATAATTTATACCCAGCGCGGCGAGTTTCGGGATGCCATTGATTACTTTAAAAAAGCCCTGGCCTACGCCGATGACCGCGACGATATCTACTTTAACATCGCCTTAGCTTACCAAACCTGGGGCAAGCTTGCCTCGGCAGTTAAATACTATAAAAAGTGCGTGGAGCTGAACCCGGAGAACGAGGCGGCGATGCAGGAGATCCTTTACTGCCTCGATATCACGAATACTGTGAGCGAGATTGTGCCGTTCTTCCACAAGTTCGTAGACGATGACCCTTATTCTTATGTAGCTTGGTTTAACCTGGGCAACGTGTATAATAAGATGGGCGCCTACGACAAAGCTATCTCGGCCTACGACTATGCCACTATTATCCGCCCTGATTTTATTACAGCCTACAATAACATGGCTAACGCGCTGGTGTACATGGGCGAGTATACCAAAGCCATTGAGGCTTTCAATGCCATGATTGAGCATGGGGAGCCGAATGCAGAGATCTACTGCAACATTGGTGAGTGCTACGAGAAACTGCAGCAGTGGGACCTGTCGCGGCGCTACTACCAAAAATCTGTGGACCTGGACCCTGAAATGGATGAAGCCTGGTTTGGCATTGGCGTTATACTTGATGCCCAGGGCAAATGGTACGAGGCGGTGCACTTTTTTAAAAAAGCGGTGGAGCTTTACGATGATGGAGCGGATTACTGGGTGGCATTGGCAGCGGCAGAATATCAGGTGGGGCATGTGGTGTCGGCGCTGGAAAGCTACGAGCGTGCCTCTGAAATCCGCCCGGACGATAAGAATATTTACCTCAACTGGTCTATCATACTTTTTGAGCAGGGCAATTTTGAGCAGGCCACAGATATTATTTTAAACGCCATAGAACTGCAGCCTAAGGAGGCAGAGCTATATTATAGGGCCTGTGCTTACATGCTTTCTGCAGGAAAATACCGCGAGGCTTATAATTATCTGGAAAATGCATTAATTTTGGACTTCGACAAGCACAAGCTGCTGTTTGAGTTCTTTCCTGAGCTGGAATCGCAGCGTGCATTAGCCCGATTAATTGATCAGTACCGCAAATAAAATCAGATGAACTATACCCTTAATAGCATCCCGGAGCGTGACGCAAAACCGCGCGAACGAGGCTTTACTATGGCCATGGACAAAGGCCTCAGCATTCGTGAGGTGGAGGATTTTCTGGAAGTAGCCGGAGATTATGTTGACATTGTAAAGCTGGGCTGGGGCACGTCTTACGTGACGCCTAACCTGAAAGAGAAGCTGCAAGTATACAAGGCCGCTGGCATCCCTACTTATTTTGGGGGTACCTTGTTTGAGGCCTTTATTGTGCGCAACCAGTTCGATGACTACCGCCGTGTGCTGGATAAGTATGAAATGACTTTCGCGGAAGTATCTGACGGATCGCTGGAGATGCCTCACGACAAAAAGTGCGAATATATCTCCCAACTGGCAGAGCAGGTAACGGTGCTGTCGGAGGTGGGGTCTAAGGATGCCGAGAAAATCATCCCGCCTTACATGTGGATCAAGCTAATGAAGGCAGAGCTGGAAGCCGGCGCTTGGAAAGTAATCGGTGAAGCCCGCGAAGGCGGTAATGTGGGCCTGTTCCGCTCTACCGGCGAGGTGCGTAGCGGTCTGGTGGAAGAGATCCTGACCCAGATTCCGTTTGAGAAAATCCTTTGGGAAGCTCCTCAGAAAGCGCAGCAAGTATGGTTTATCAAGCTGCTGGGCACAAATGTAAACTTAGGGAATATTGCGCCAAACGAAGTCATTCCGCTGGAAACAATCCGTCTGGGATTGCGCGGCGATACATTTGACTCCTTCCTGAACATGGAAAAACCTTGCTAGAAGGTTAAAGTATAAACACAAAAGTATAAATTGCCCGTCGGTGTGGCCGCACGGGCAATTTTGTTTTTCAGCCGTAGCCGCATACGTATAGCTGTATCATTTTTTATGAAAAGAAGAACTTTACGAGAGTACCTGCTGCTGTTTTCTAAAGGCGTGGGCATGGGCGCCGCAGATGTGGTGCCGGGTGTGTCGGGTGGCACCATCGCTTTTATCACCGGAATTTATGAAGAGCTATTGGGCTCTATCCGCTCGGTAAACGGCGAGGCCCTGAAACTGTTGCTGCGCTTTAACCTGAAAGGCTTTTGGAGGCACATCAACGGCAACTTCCTGGTGGTGCTGTTGGCAGGCATAGGCTTGTCTTTCGCATCGCTGTCCAGGCTGATCCTGTATCTGCTGGCAAATTTCCCGGAGATGCTTTGGTCCTTCTTTTTTGGCTTAATCGTAGCGTCGGCGTTGGTGGTTGGAAAAAAAATTAGCCGCTGGACGTTGGGGGTGCTGCTGGCTGGTTTGGCCGGTGTAGCTATCGCCTTTTACATAACAGTGGCTACTCCTGGCTTTACCCCGGAGGCTTACTGGTTTATATTTATGTCTGGGGCAATAGCTATTTGTGCCATGATTTTGCCCGGAATATCAGGCAGTTTTATACTTGTGCTGTTGGCGAAGTATGAGTTTATCATGCTTTCGCTTAAAGAGCTGCGCTTGGATGTGATTGCCGTGTTCGGGTTAGGCTGCGTAACCGGTATTCTGGCTTTTTCGCATGTGCTGAATTTTATGCTGAAGCGGTTTCACAACGTAACTGTCGCGCTGCTTACAGGCTTCATGGTTGGGTCTCTAAATAAAGTATGGCCCTGGAAAGAAACTATCGAGACCTACACCGACCGCCACGGAGAGGTAAAGCCACTGGTGCAGGAAAACGTGTTGCCAGGCAACTACGAGGCTATAACAGGGCAGGAGCCATACTTGCTATATGGTGTAGTGCTGGCTATTTTCGGCTTTCTGCTCGTGTATTTGATAGACCGTTTCACTGACGATAGCACAACACAAGTATAGATTCTACGCTTTTCTGACCATGCGCAAATTCGGACTCATCGGTAAAAAACTTGGGCACTCCTTCTCCAAAAAATACTTCACAGAAAAATTTGAGCGAGAGGGAATAGCCGATGCTGGTTATGAGCTGTATGAGCTACCCAAAGTGCAGGGGGTTCCAAAGCTACTGCAGCAGGAGCCGGAACTGGTGGGCCTGAACGTAACCGTGCCCTATAAAGAGCAGGTAGTGGCGCTGTTAGATGATCTGGATAAAGCGGCTGCTACAATCGGAGCTGTTAACACCATTAAAATCAGTGACGGAAAAACCAAAGGCTACAACACAGATTATATTGGGTTTAAAAGTACGCTGGAAGAGTTTTACCCGCAGCAGGAACACGGGCAGGCGCTAGTGCTGGGCACAGGCGGTGCAGCCAAAGCTGTTTGGGCTGCACTGGATGCTTTGCACATCCCGTACCTGCGGGTATCCAGGTCAGCGGCCGAAGGGCAGGTGAGTTATGCCCAGCTGACACCGGAACTGCTGCAAGCGTATAACCTGATCATCAATACTACACCTTTGGGTATGTACCCGCAAGTGCAAGAGGCGCCGGAGCTGCCGTATAAAAGTATAAATCAGCGGCATTACTGTTACGATCTAGTATACAATCCGGAGCAGACGCTGTTTTTGCAGCAATGTGCCGCTCAGGGCGCCAAAGCTATGAATGGTATTCCTATGCTTCGCGCACAAGCAGAGGCTTCCTGGAATATTTGGAATTTAGAATATTAATCTATACAATTGTTTAAGCGAAAAAAGCCTGTTGTAGTGCAACTTTGCCTTGTGTTATATGCGTTTAAGGAGTATAGCACGTTTGCTTTACCTAGATGTCGTGCTTATACACGCGGAAGCAATGGCAGACGATACCTACTTGACTCAACTATATTACAGTATAAAGATCTTTTGAGCGAGGTTTAAGATGATTTACAACACTACAAGCTTGCTGCGAAAGAAGAAAGCCTCTCATCCCTGGGAGGCTTTCCTTTTTATAAATCTCCTGTGCCAAATGTGCCAAACTGGCTAGCTATAACTAAGCTCCTTATTTGGGCTGAGTATCATTCCCTCAACAAACCCATTTCATGCTTCTAGCTTTGCCGCTGTCGATATAATTTGCCTGTTTTCTTCCCTAGAAAATTATCAGGTAACTCCACCATACTTATCTCTTTGTAAAGCTTTTCTCCTGGCTGCAGCAGTTGCCATAGCAAGTGGGTGCACCTGTAATAAAAGCAGTTGCCTTTGCTGCAGCATTGATCATTGTAATTTTATACCTTTACCAATAAGAGGATAGGTTTGGGGAAATGCGCACGAGGTGCAAACCATCGTTCCACAAAAATATTTCAACCTGCTTGCAACCTTAAGTGCCTGCCAGGAATCATAGAAGAAAACAAACGTAAAGCAGGCCATATTTGAAGCTTTTTACAAAATCAAAGTCAGAGGAGGATAAGCTCATAGAAGGGTGCATCGCGGGGAAACGCGATATGCAGCGCCTGCTCTATGACCTGTACTCTAAAAAGATGATGGTGGTCTGCCTGCGTTATGCCCCCACAACCTTTGAGGCGGAGGATATTATGCAGGATGCTTTCATAAAAGTATTCAACAATATCCAAAACTTTAAAAAGGATTGCCCACTGGAGTTCTGGGTTCGCCGCATCATGATCAACACAGCCCTGAAGCACCTGCGCAGCAAACAATTGCTGACCGTATCGCACGAGGCGGAAGAGGTGGCCAATCTTAGCTCTGATGACGTTAATCTGAGCGGCTACACGATGGACGAGCTTTTGGGAATGATCCAGAGCCTGGCGCCCCGCTATCGTATGGTTTTTAACCTCTACGCCATAGAGGGCTACAACCACAAAGAAATCGGCGAGATGCTGGGCATATCAGAAGGGACCTCAAAATCACAATATTCGCGTGCAAGAGCTATACTGCAAAGTATGCTGCTGCGCCAGGAAAAAAAACTTAAGGAACATGTCATCAGCAACTAATAATAAGCGCGGAGGCCTGGAAGATGAGTTCCGCCGCCGCATGCAGGACGCTGAGGCTTCACCGTCCGCAGATCTTTGGGCCCGCATAGACCATAGCCTGACAGTGCAGGAAAACGGGCAGTACAAACGGGGAATGCTGTTTTACAAACAGTTGGCCGCGGCCTGCGTAACGCTGCTGCTGGTAGCCGGTGGTTTTGCAGCTTACTATTTCAGCGGGCCTGCCGCAGCACCGATGGCGCAAGTACAGCAGCAAAACGAAGCTATTGCCGCCACACCCCAGGCAGTAACACCTCACGAAGCCTCAACTAATGACAAGGCCATTGCCGAAGCCATGCAAGAAGCGGTGCAGCCACTAAAACTGGAGGCGGCAGAGCAGCAGGAGCCAATCCGTGCAAGTATAGCCAGAGCAGCCAAGAGCAGCAAAACAGTGCCAGAAGCCAACAGTATGGCAAACCAGGTGCAGCTAGAGGTGCCGGTTGTTGCCAGCGTTACGGCCACTTCAGACCCAAGTGCTTGGCACAGTTTACCGGCTGCTAAGTATGGAGCCGCGACTAAAAACAACCAGGCCAGCAGAGAGGCAATGAACGTGCGAAGTATGTTTTCCAGACTCGAAAGTATGCACCGTGCCTTTACAGATAGGTCGGTTAACTCCTCGGGCTTTGTATCTGCCGGCACACCTGCTTTTGCCCAAACAGCCCCAGAAGTCACGGACGATTTCAGGAAGCTGAACGAGATTGTGATGAGCCGTATGAAGCAGCTGAAGGCGGAGCAGGATGCGGTGCAGCAAATGTATAGATCTGAGCAAAATGCATTGGCTTCCGCTGGTGCCATAGAGTCTGATCATAAAGAGGCAGCTGCCGGCAGGTGGTCTGTGGGGATGGCTTACGCCCCGAGCTATTTTGAACAGAATATCGGCATGCCAACCCAGCGTATGGGCCCGGTTAGCAGCTTTGCCTCGTTTGCACCCCCTACTGCCATGCAGCAGTCGGCCAGAATGATGGATGAGGCCACTGAGGAGCACAAAGAGGAAGTGGAGCCGGGGTTCTCTTTCGGGGTAGAAGCAAAAGCCGGTTTAAAGCTGGGTAAGAAGTGGAAGCTGCTGAGTGGCCTGGGCTTTACACAGAATACTGCCCGTTCTAAATCAAGCTATGTGATTCAGCAGTTCTGGCGTAAACCAGGGGCCCAGAAAGCCGAGACACCGGGGGCAACTACCATCTTTGTTCCGTCTCTTAGCAGCAACTACGCCTCTGACTCACTCAGCGTAGCCAGAACCAACGAGTTTGATGTAACTTACCGCTACCGCCACCTTACTGTTCCGGTAGGGGTACAGTACGAAGGTAAAATGGGCAAAGATTGGTTTTGGTTTGCAGGCGGCGGCGTGGCAGCCAATATTCTGCTGCAAACATCCATACTTGCATCCTCCGCAGAAGTGCGCGACATAGACTACGAGCTTGGCGACGAGAACTCGCCGTTCCGCAAGCTGCAGTGGTCTGGCAACGTAACTGCCGGCGTAGGCAAGCGTCTTTCCAACAATGTATCGGTAACTGTAGGTCCGGAATACAGGGCGTATTTTGATACCATGCTTTCCTCGCCGGAGAAGGCGCAAGCACCACAGGGCAAGCCTTATACAATGGGCATCAACATGGCCCTGAACTATGACTTAGGCTCCGGCCGCAAATAAGATTTTTATTTTAGACGGACTTGCAACGCGCAGGTATACTTTGGGGTCATAAAAGTGTAGAAGATAAAAGCCTGGTACTATGAAACCACTGTTGAACCTGTTGGAGTTATGCGCCTTCGCTGCGCGCGAAAACCTGTACGGTTGGTATCTGTTGCTGGCCGTTCTACTCTTGGCCATACTTTAATTCTGGTGCCATATTCTGAGCTATGAAACATGCCTGCAGAAAGCAAAGCTAACCTGCCAGGCAATTGAAAACACTTTACCAACAGCGCAACCCTTATGAAAAGCCTAAGCTACCTAACCCTGCTATACCTTTGCCTGGCACTGCTGGCATCAGGTTGTGCCAAAACGGCGCCCATGCCAACCTGCACCACCGCTGAGGTAGTGGCTCAGGACTGCCAGCCGGGCTGGTATATACTTAAGCTGAAGGATGATTCTGAGGAAGTGGCGGGTAAAACCGGGACATACGTGGGGCAGCTGCACGGAGGCTACGTTACCACAAACAACCTGCCCGACAAGTATAAACAGGTAGGCATGAAGGTGAGCCTGCGCCTGCAACTGAACGGCTCCGATGGCCCACGCTGCACAGCCAATTTTATGATGTACCCGGTGGTAAAAGTGATGTCTGTGTGCGGAGGTTCTGAGGCAGAACTATAAAAGAATTTCCAATTAAGTATACTGTGATTACCTGTTAAGGTGAGTGAATGCAGGAGGTCTGCCAGGCAGGCTTTTTGTATACCTTAATGTGCCGAAGAAACCTTCTCTAAAAATATTTTTAAATGAGGTGATCTAGGCCGCTGGTTGTGCAATAATCGGAGCGGTTAAGAGTTTACAGAAGGTAATATCTTTCTGTTGAAGAAAATATAGTGTTATATTTGAGGCTGAATAAATTGTGGCTTTGTGGCTATAATTTAGTAAAGAATATATACACACTGTTTCTCTTCAAAATCAGGTGAGGCAAAATCTACAGAAGCATCGCAGTTAATTTGAAGAAAACCTGTTTTTAAGGTCATTATATGTCATTCCCAACAAAATCAACTTCCAGAAAAAGATTTCTTAAACTACTTTGCTGCTTAGGCACCGTGTTCATGCTGGCCTCTTGTGAGGACCCGAATGAGCTGGGGCTGGAGTTGGTAGAGGATAACGTGTCCGGCACGTTTACCGACACGCTTACTATTAATGTATCTACCGTGATGGTGGATTCGGTGGCTAACTCCGGTAGAAGCAACATGCTGGTAGGCCAGTATACTACGCCGCAAACCGGAATGCTGCACGCTTCTACTTATTTTCAGGTAGGCCCAGGTAGCTCACTGGCTGCTCCTGCAGAGGGCGCTACTTACGATTCGCTGAAGCTGATCTTGCCAACATCAGGTTACTACTACGGCGATACTACACAAAACATAACGCTTCGTGTAAATGAGCTTAGCTCTACGCTGACAGCGCGCGGTTTGCCGCCTACTATGCCAAACGAGGAGCCGTATTCATTCTTTTATCAGAATTCAGGATTTTACAATGTAAGTAAGGCTACTGTTAAGCCTGAAGCAGTAGGAACGTATACGTTTGCGCCAAGGCCGGTTAGAAAAGACACACTGGCTATTGACCTCAGCAATGCGCTGGGGCAGCAGTGGTTCGACCTGAAAAAAGCGAGCGACGATAAAATAAAAGATACCCAGAACTTTGTCGCATACTTCAAAGGCCTGGGTATTGAAGCTACAGCCGGCAACGCCGTGCTAGGTTTCTCTACAGCTGGTGCTATGGTGCGCCTTTATTATTCTGAGCCTGCTGCATCTGGCGGCACCAGAACAGTGAAAAGCTATGATTTCCCGCTGATCAACTCAAGTCTGCAATACAATAAGGTAGAAGGCGACTTTACAGGTTCACCGCTGCAAGGGCTAAAAGATAGTGGAGAGCTGCCAGCAACTGCTACCAACGACATAAGCGTGGCGCAGTCAGGAACAGGCCTGGTGATTAAGCTGGAAATACCTTACCTGGAGAAACTGAAGGAAAAACTGAAGCCGGAGTTCATCAACAAAGTAACCCTAGTGGTAGAGCCATTCAGAGGCACAACTACCACATATCCTTTCCCGGTGCCGTCTTCGGTTGGCTTATACGAAACAAGCACCAGCAATGTACTTTACTCACCGCTGGTTATAGAGTATAACACAGATGGAATTCCTCTTACCTCAAGCTTTATCAAATCTAGCGAAACAGCCACAGACGGACGTTATGAATTCTCTATTACCGAGTACCTGATCGATAAGTTGACAAGAGAGGGTCGCATAGATCAGCCTTTATACTTGGCGCCGGCTGAGACAGATTTTAGAAACGGTGCCAGTCGCTTGGTGGTGGGAGCGCAGAACAAAAACATAAAGAATATCAGTCTCCGCATCTATTATACTACTATCCAATAATCTACAACTATGAAAATCCCTTTTAAAAACACACGCCTGTTTATGCTGATGGCTTTGCTGCTATCGGTGGGCATACTGTCTTCCTGCGAAAGCGACAGTGATGATGAGGTACTGCTGGGAGAGTGGCAGAAACAGTCAGACTTCGCCGGAGTAGCCCGCAGCAGTTCAGTATCATTTGTAATAGACGGAAAGGCATACGTGGGTACCGGCCACGACGGCTCCAAACGCCTGAACGACTTTTGGATGTTTGATGCCGCCACAAACAACTGGGTAAAAAAAGCAGACTTTCCGGGAGCGGCCCGTAGTGCGGCAGTAGGCTTTTCCGCCAACGGCAAAGGCTACATTGGGACCGGCTATGACGGCACTGGCTACCTGAACGATTTTTACGAGTATGACCCTGCAGCCAACACCTGGACACAGATAGCAGATTTTCCGGCCACTGCCCGTTACGGTGCTATCGCCATGTCGTTCAGCAACGCAGGTTACATAGGTGCCGGCTTTGACGGTAATTATCAGAAAGATTTCTGGAAGTATGATCCTGCCACTGCCACCTGGACAGAGCAAGTAGGCTTGATAGGAGCTAAGCGTCTGAATGGTTTCGCCTTCACCGTAAACGGCAAAGGCTATGTAGGCGGTGGCCAGAACAACAATGTATACCAGACGGACCTGCTGGAGTTTGATCCGGCAACAAGCCAATGGAGAACACTGAAAACGCTGACAAATGAGCAGCGCCCGGATGAAGATTATCCAGCGCCTCGCACGTATGCGGCTACTTTTTCTATCCAAAACAATGGCTATGTAGTGGGCGGCACCAACGGCGCATCGTTAAATGACGTCTGGAAATTTGACCCGGCCAGCGACACCTGGACACAGCTTGGCAGTTTTAAAGGAGGCATAAGAGTGGGAGCAATAGGCTTCGGCATCGGCGACTACGGCTATGTTGGCCTCGGCAACAGCGGCTCCCTGCACTATGACGACATTTGGCAGCTAAACCCAACTATAGTGAACGAATAGCGGGTTAAATAAACCTAGTATCAGAGCAGCCTGGCCTTTCAGCCGGGCTGTTTTTTTTATACTTACAAGTAACCAACAGCGCTTAAAAAGTGTTATGCTTTAACAGGTTTTACCTGTGGTGTGATCTGAATGCGGCAGCCTGGGATTGCCTGTAATCAGAGCACCCAACACGTAAAAGATTTTCTGTAATATAAGCACTAAGCCTGTTGTTCTGCAGCAGGCTTTTTCTTTGTTTTTAGCTTTTTAAAACGGCCACCGTACAGCAGGTATAAATTGGCCAGAAGGCAAACTTACCATGTATTTTACATGTTATAGTTTATCTTTACTCATCCGTAAATTAAGCGAATGGATTTCAAACTGACATCAGAGTTTCAGCCGACCGGCGACCAGCCCAAGGCAATTGCACAACTTACAGAAGGCATAAATAAAGGAGAGCCTGTACAGGTTTTGCTGGGAGCTACAGGCACCGGCAAAACGTTTACCATGGCTAACGTTATCAAAAATACAGGCAAGCCTACATTGGTGCTTTGCCACAATAAAACACTTGCCGCGCAGCTGTACGGTGAATTTAAGCAGTTTTTTCCGGAAAACGCAGTGGAGTACTTTATCTCCTACTACGACTATTACCAGCCCGAAGCCTACATCGCCTCTTCGGATGTGTTCATCGAAAAAGACCTGCAAATTAACGAGGAAATCGAGAAACTGCGCCTGCATACCACATCGGCGCTGCTCTCAGGGCGTCGCGATGTAATTGTGGTGGCATCAGTGTCATGTATCTATGGTATCGGTAACCCGGAGGAGTTTGGCAAAAATGTGATCCACTTGGCGCCGGGGCAGCGCTACAGCCGCAATAACCTGCTTTATACTTTTGTGCAGATACTTTACAGCCGCACCGAAGCCGAGTTCACACGTGGAACATTCCGGGTAAAAGGCGATACAGTAGATATTTATCCGGCTTACGCAGACTTCGCCTACCGTTTATACTTCTTCGGCGATGAGTTGGAGCAGATACACCGCATAGACCCGCAATCCGGCAAAAAACTCTCAGACGAGAAAGCCGTGACACTTTACCCGGCCAACCTCTTTGTGACGGGTAAGGATACGCTGCAGCAGGCTATCTCGGAGATACAGTATGACATGGTGGCGCAGCACGATTATTTCCTGAAAGAAGACCGGCCGGCAGAGGCGAAGCGCATTAAAGAGCGAACAGAGTTTGACCTGGAAATGATACGCGAGCTTGGTTACTGCTCCGGCATCGAGAACTACTCCCGCTACTTCGACCGGCGCTCCCCAGGTGCGCGTCCTTTCTGTCTGCTCGATTATTTCCCGGATGATTTTATGATGGTGATAGACGAGAGCCACGTAACGGTGCCGCAGGTGCGGGCCATGTGGGGCGGCGACAGATCCAGGAAAGTGGCCTTGGTGGAGTATGGCTTCCGTTTGCCTGCCGCCATGGATAACCGGCCACTCACGTTTAATGAATTCGAGAGCCTGATGCACCAGGTAGTATTTGTGAGCGCCACGCCCGGCGATTATGAGATACAGAAATCAGAGGGTGTAATAGTAGAGCAGATCATCCGCCCAACAGGCTTGCTGGATCCGGTAATTGAGGTGAGGCCAAGTACAAACCAGGTAGACGACCTGCTGGATGAAATAGATGAGCGCGTAAAAGAAGGAGCACGTGTACTGGTAACTACCCTGACAAAGCGTATGTCTGAGGAACTGACCAAGTACCTGGAGCGACTCAACATTAAAGTAAAGTACCTGCACTCCGAAGTAAAATCGCTGGACAGGGTGGAGATACTGCGTGAATTGCGCTTAGGTATAATTGATGTCCTGATCGGGGTGAACCTGCTGCGGGAGGGGCTCGATTTGCCGGAGGTAAGCCTGGTAGCTATACTTGACGCCGATAAAGAAGGCTTCCTGCGCGACCAGCGCTCCCTGATACAGACCATGGGCCGCGCCGCACGTAACGAAAAGGGCAAGGTAATTATGTACGCCGACCGTATGACCGGTTCCATGCAGCGCGCCATTGACGAGACAAACCGCCGCCGCGCCACGCAGATGGCCTATAACGAAGAGCACGGCATTACCCCGCGTACTATCCTTAAAACGAGTGACGAAATCCATGGGCAGACCTCTGTTGCTGATTCCAAGAAGAAGGAAGTGAAGATGTATGCCGGGCCTGAAGAAGTGTCTATCGCTGCCGAGCCGATTATCCAGACCATGAAGCGCGACGAGCTGGAGAAGCTGATCAAGAAAACAGAGAAGCAGATGGAAGCCGCCGCCAAAGACCTCGACTTCCTGCAGGCCGCCAAGTATAGGGATGAACTGGCCGATCTTCGGAAGCTATTAAAAACAAAGAGAGATTAACTTGCTCAAATAAAAAGGCAGTTACTGTAAAGTAGCTGCCTTTTCGTTAATTTACACATATCTGCTCATTCATATTTAAACTACAACCTCATGCTGAAAAGTTTTTATACATATCACAGCCTGTAACTTTGGCAAACCGGCTGCTACTGCAGATACCTCCACGGGCAGCAAGGCCACAAACTCACATATGGGCAGATGCCACAGAGTCCTGTATAGATACAAAACCGCCTAAAAACAAGACAGGCACCTTGGCTTTTGCTGAGGTGCCTGTCTTTTATGTAGAAATAGGGTATTAGGTACTTTGCTGTTCCTGGTTTTCCTGCCGCTGCCTCACAAGGAGGCAGGAGCAGGGCCAGGTTCTCTTCATAGTTTTACTAAGTAGTAGATAGTGGTAGTAGTCTGAAAGCTGGCAGTTGTAGTGCCGGCTTCCGATAATAAGATGCCGAAACAGACGCTGAGGTTGCATCAAGGGGAAATTATTTTTGAAGAATTTTGTATGTCCTTACTGCCGCAGCGGCGCCCATTCATTTTAAAAGAGGCATCGTGTTTTCTTAAAGGCAGGCAAAAGCTACAGGTATAAAAGTTGAAAAATTTAGCAACTATACTTTTAGTTTTTAAAGTATGAAATTGCTATATTCAAACTCATCAAAAGTATAATGCTATGAAGACAACTTTCTTAACTGCGCTTTTAATTGCCAGTATGGCTGTAGCCGGATCTGCCCAAAGTATTGGCGAGGCTAGTGCCAAGTATGATGCAGAAGAGTACAAAGCCTCTGGCGAAATGTATGAGAAAGCTTTTGCAAAAGGTAAAGGCAGTACTACGGATTACTACAATGCTGCCTGCTCCTGGGCTTTGGCCGGAAACAAAAACAAGGCTTTTGCCAACTTAGAACAAGCGGTAGATAAAGGCTACATTAATTTAAGCCATCTAAAGCAAGACACTGATCTGAACAGCCTCCACGGAGATAAAAGGTGGGACGCATTGGTTCAAGACCTGGAGAAGAAAGTGGCTGTACTTGAGGCCAACTATAACAAGCCGTTAAAAGCGCAGCTAGAACAAATTTATGAAACTGACCAAGGGATAAGGAGAAAGATCGGCCCTGCTCAGGAGAAGTACAGTCCAGACTCGCCGGAAATGCAGGCGCTGTGGAAGGAGATGCGAACAATAGATTTAGAGAACAAAAAAGCGGTGGTTGCCATACTTGAGGAGCACGGATGGCCTGGTAAAAGTCTGGTAGGGTCAGAAGCTAGCTCGGCTGCCTTTCTTGTTATCCAGCACTCAGATAAAGAAACAATGGAAAAATACCTGCCCATGTTGCGAGAGGCAGCAGACAAAGGCGAGGCCGCAAAAAGCCAGGTGGCGCTGATGGAGGACAGGGTGCGCATGAACAACGGCCAGCCTCAACTTTATGGTAGTCAGCTAAAGATGAACAATGAGACGGGGCAGTACGAACTTCATACTATAGAAGACGAAGCCAATGTAGACAAGCGCCGGGAGGAAATGGGATTGGAACCCCTGGCGGATTACATGAAAAGATTTGGCATTGAATACAAAGTGCCTCAGGCAAACTCTGGCAAGTAAGTATAAAGTATAAACCCGAAGCCTGGAAAGGCTTCGGGTTTATACTTTACAGCAACAACAGTCCTTTCTCCCTTAGCTCAAACCAGCTCGGCGAACTCAGAAACTCAGCAAAGTTTAGGTGCGCCTCCGTCGGAAAACTCGCCTCCAGCTGCTTCAGCGTAACAGCTTCCGGGTTATCTGGCGTAATTTTCTGCAGCACATCAAACAGCCACTGACCAATAATAGCGGTAGTTTTTACCTCAAAGTCCTCGCCTTTCTCAAAGAATGTGAGCAGGCAGCGCTCAATGGTCTGGCCTTTCTGGGCAATTATAGTAAAATCGATGGCCGGGGTGTTGCCCAGCCAGAGCACGCGCGCATTAGGGCGGGAGCCGTCGGGGCGGTGCGGGGCAGAGATAGCCTCGGCAATCGAGTTAGGTTTCTCTGTGGTGCGCGGCACTTTAAAATCAAACCAGAACGAGAGTTTCTCCTCCAGGCCGATGCCGTGCATGTAATTATAGAGCGCCTTGGCCAGCCCTTCGCCAAACAAACTATGGTCGGTGCCTTTCGGGTCTTCGTGCCACAGGTCGTTATTTGCAAAGTCGCCTTCTAGAGGGCCAACCTTTACTACGCCATACTTCTCCGGCTCCTTGCCCACTGGGCTGTGCGCCGTCATGCTGAAACGGTGCCAGTAACCTGATTGGATCACGTTATTCAGAAACAGCTGCCGCACCACCTCCAACGAATCTATTGTCTCCTGGGCGGTTTGTGTCGGGAAGCCATACATGAGGTAGGCGTGCACCATAATACCGGCCTGGGTAAAACTGTCGGTAACGCGGGCCACCTGGGCTATACTTACACCCTTGGCCATGAGCTGCAGCAGCCTATCTGACGCCACTTCCAAACCACCCGACACAGCAATGCAGCCTGAAGCGGCCAGTAGGCGGCAAAGGTCCGGCGTAAAGGTTTTCTCAAAACGGATGTTGCCCCACCAACTGATTTTCACACCTCGGCGAATCAGCTCAATAGCCATGTCGCGGAGTGGGGCAGGAGGAGCGGCTTCGTCTACAAAATGGAATCCAGTCTGGCCGGTTTGGGCTATTATCTGCTCAATGCGGTCTACCAGTAAAGTGGCCGGTGCCACATCGTAGCGGTTTATATAATCCAGAGTGATGTCGCAGAAGGAGCAGCGCTTCCAGTAGCAGCCGTGGGCAATGGTAAGTTTGTTCCAGCGGCCATCGCTCCAGAGGCGGTGCATCGGGTTTATCACATCAATCACCGAGAGATAATCAGGCAGTTTCAGGTCGCTATAGTCGGGCGTGCCTACCTCCGTGTGCGGAATGTCAGCATCTGTGCTGCCATTTATATACTTTACCTCGCCATGGGCAAGCATAAAAGTGCGCTGCAGCTGCTCCGCCTCCCGCTGGCCCTGCAGGTGCTCCAGCAGCTTTAGCCAAGGGCCTTCGCCGTCATCCAGCGTTACAAAATCTATGTACTTAAACAGGCGCGGCTCACGCAAACTGCGCAGCTCGGTGTTCGGGTAGCCGCCTCCCATAGCTGTTTTTATACTTGGAGAATGTGTTTTGATGTATTTCGCCATCCGGAGGCCGCCATATAAGTTGCCCGGAAAAGGTATGGAAAAGCCCACCACATCTGGCTGTGCTTTTTGTAGGTGCTCCTCCAGCAGCTCCAACAACATCAAATCTATCAGGCTCGGCTCCTCCTGCAGCGCCTCCTCCAGCGGGTCGAACGAGGTGGCTGACATGGCCAGTTTATCAGCGTAGCGGCTGAAGGCAAAGTATGGCGATATGGTTTCTTTAATCAAATCCCCGAGGTCTTCCAAGTATAAAGTGGCCAGGTACCGGGCTCTGTCAGTGATGCCCATACTACCGAAAGCCCAGTCGATATCCTCTACCTGATCAAAGCGCGAGGCCTCGGGCAGAAAGCGACTGTAGCTGATCTGCTGCGCCAGTGTGTGGTCTTTGTTCTGCAGAAACCGGATGACGGGCTCAATGGTATTGAGGTAGTCGCGCTTCAGGTGCAGGATGCGCAGGCTGTTGTCAGAAAGCTCGTAGTTGCCTTGCTCCACGGCATCAAAAATACGCTGAAGGCCTTTGCGTGAGAACATCCGCAGCACCAGTTCAATGCCTAAATCGGCCTGTGTAACGCTGTAGCCGCGGCTTTTCAAAAAACCTTTGAGGTAGGCTGTGGCAGGATAGGGAGTGTTTAATTGTGTGAGCGGTGGCGTAATGAGCAGTATAGTAGGCTTCTTCTCCAAAGTATAATTCAGCTTAAAGTATATATAGGCGGCAGCAAGGCCACTGCACAAAAGTACAGATAATGGCGCAGACTTTAAGAGCCGCCGCCTATGCAACAGCCCAGGCAGGGATGCGGGTTCATCTGAAGCTTACATTACCTGTATGTTTATCAACCTGGAAGAAAATATTATTACACTTAAAATATAATTAATATTAAATATTTGCTATTTACAATTCGGGCATTTATATTTGAATACTGAAATACAACTGCTACTGAGGGGTTTACCCTTCTACACTACCACACAAACGCCCTGTACTATGAACACACGGAAAAACCTGCAGATGGTGCTAACCACACTCCTGTTGATACTTGCAATTTTTGCGCTGGATTGGCAGGAAAACGCTAATCTGAAAATGATAATCTCTTCTGCAGAGCCGCAGGAAGAGGTAGTTCCCACAAGTCGTGCAGCAAATACAAACTGTTGTCTACAGCATGCTTTACAGGCTACAGAAAGAAGTAAGTATAACCCTTTGCAAATGGCTCAGGCTTTACAAAGCAATTTGCTGCTGTTAGCGGAGCATGACTCTGCCAATCATATGGCGGTAACTCATCTATAACTTCCCACTTCCAACTAACACCCTAGAAAAGCAAAAGCCTGCGTGTATTAACCGCAGGCTTTCTTATTTTCTGTATGCTTACCTTAAGCACTATCTTTTCAGGACCTTGTCAACAGCTTTGTTTACGCCTGGCACTATGGCAAGCGCTGTGAGCGATACAAGTATAAAAATTACGAAGGAGCTACGGAGCCAGCGTAGCGGCAGGTCTGAGTTTAAGCCAAAAGTATACAACTCCAGGGCCAGCGCCAGCAGCAGGCAAATAGCGGCAAGCAGTAGCAGTTGGCGGCGCAATTGTGGTTTTATAATCGGCTTCGGCATAAAATTATTTTCTTACGGCCAAAGATAGGGCGGTAGCAGGCACATTTAAAAATCAGGCATGGCCTTTTTCCGCCTCACGCTCCTGCTCAGAGTGTTGCCCCTCGTTTTCTGGCTTCGGTTCAGGAGGCGGCATTTGCCTATCTTTCCGCACTTTCTCTACATCCGAGGAATCATCTTTTGTATTCTCTTTAGGGGGTTGTTTCTGTGTGTTCTCTTCCATAGCACGTTTTAGTTTAGTTGTATGCTGATGTACGGTTATGCCTGCCTTCTGATGTGCTTTTTAACTATAAACTGCGCCGTGCCGTACATTTAGTAGCTTGAGTAAGCTGCAATGTATATCATAATGCATGTTTAACTGGAAATAAATTGAACAATGAATAGGCGAAACATAAGAACAACAGTTTTTGCACTGGCTGCTGCCATAACGGCAACTTTTGGCATGGCGGCATGTAGCACCGGCACCGACCCTGGCGAGACGAACACCGAGCGAAGCGACATCCGGGATGAAGGCGAGATGGTAGGGGAAGAAGGCGATCTGAACAGCAACGAAGCAGCGCGCGACTCAATGGAGCAGTACTATGACGGTAACGAAGAAGGCTCTGCCGTACATGCCGGAGACGGCACAGGTGATGGCATAGACCGTGAAGATGTGCAGGAAGAGCAGCAGTAGTAAAGTTAAAACACTTATAAACAGCAAAGCCTGCTTCGGTTACGAGGCAGGCTTTGCTGTTTACAGTTTTTACAGAAGCTTAGTTGAATAGAAACCCGTTCGGGGCTATACCTGCTTTAAAGGTGCTTATCTGTGTGCCATCCGGGTTGTAAACATATACTGTTCCGTCGCCATCAAAGCCATTATCATCGCCGCCATAGATATAACTGGTCTCAGGGTCTACGCCCAGGCCGTAGAAGCTACGGTTGATAAGGGGAGAAGAGTTGACGGTGCTTGCTGTAATGCCAAGTTGATGAACACCGCCGTTGTAGATAAAATAAAGCTTATCTCTGTTGCCATTCATAACCAGCTTACCTGCCGAAGCGGCTACCTCGGGAAATGTAATAGTGCCCGTTACAGTATTGTTTGATGTGTTTATTTTTGTAAGGCTGGCAGCAGTGCTATTGGCTTCGTCTACCTCAGGGTATGGATCGTAAGATTTGTTGCCGCTGCTCAGTACCCAAAGAACATTGTTGCGGTCAATAGCCAAGCTGTTTGGCGCGTCTGCCACCGTAATAGAAGTTTCCACGGCATCGGTCGCTGTGTTTATAACCGAAACCGTGTTATCGCCGCTGTTGGTTACATAAAGCTTTCCGCCTGCAAGTGCTATCTGCTCCGGCAGCTTCCCTACAGGTATCGTTTTAGTTACCGTATAAGTGTTCAGGTCGATAACAGACACACGGCCTATCCCGAAGTTTACATACTCCGTTACATAGCCTTTGTCGTTGTTAAGCGCCACAAAGTAACGGGGCAGCGCCAAGCCCTCTACCACACCCACTGACGCAAAAGTGCCCGCATTTACTACTTCTATCTTGTTGCTGTTGTTAACAACTATAAAAGCGCGATCGCCGTGGATGACCATACTCTGCACCACGTCGCCAAGTGGCCGGTTGTTGTTCGAGCGGCCAAAGATGTTATTCTGTACCTCTTTGGTGTTAGTATTGTAATAAGAGACTGACCCGTTAGGCGTTTGGAAGTTACCCTCGTTTACTACAAACACGCCTTCTTCGGCATAAGCACCGGTAGGGCCGTCGTTGTCGTCATCGCAGCTGGTAAAGCCTAGTGAGGTAATGGCTAATGTAGCAGCCAAAAAGAAACTGCGGAAATAGTTAAGTTTTCTCATTATGGTTTAAGTATGGATATAATTAAGGGATAATAAAGCGTAAGCTGAACGTATAGCCGCGCGGCGGCATGGCCCGGTAAGCCATTGTCTGGTAAGCGGCATTGGTCATGTTATCGGAGCGGAGCGTGAGGAGCAGCGAGTGCTGGCCCAACTGCAGTTTCCGGCTCAAGGCAAGGTTTAGAAGTATAAAGCTGTCGAGGTTGTTGGTTTCGGAGTTGGAAGTATAGCGCAGGCCGGTGTAGTTAAGATTGCCCAGCAGTCGCCAGTTTCTATAGTTTGCCTCTGCTGAAAGTATAGCTTTGTGGCGCGGCACATACATCAGTTGCTTCCCTTCGTCGCCGTTTCCTTCGTACACTTCCACCTGCTCCGACGAAGTATAAGTATAGCCAGCCGTGCTGCTGAGCTTTACCTCCCTTAAAGTGGAGGTGGCGGTGGTGCTGAGTTCTATTCCTTTGCTTTCTACCTTTTGCAGGTTCACCGGGCGCCACGCACCTGTATTGCCCGGGCTCCACTGAATCCAGTCATCAACAAGCATGTGGTAGGCCGTGGCTTCCGTTTCGAGTAAGAAGGTATTGCCTTGGACCAGCACGTGGCGCAGGCCCAGTTCATAGCTCCAGCCTTGCTCGGGCTTCAGGTCCGGGTTGCCGGTGCCTGCCCAAAACCGATCGTTGAGCGTGGGCACCCTGTAGCTGCCGCTGGCGTTGCCTTTTAAAGAAACCTGGTGCTGATTGCTGTTGAAGAATTTCCAGTTAAAGCCCAGTGCCGGTGTAGGCGGCGGGTTGAAGCCCTCTACCAATGCCTGCCGCAGGTTCAGCGAGAGCTGCAGCGGTTGCACCGGGTTGTAGCGAAAAAGGGCGAAAAGAGAGGCGCGGTTCTCATCCTGCTGTGCGGCGTAACCATCATTATCTGCCACAAAATGCTGCATGTTAAGCCCGCCGCGCAGGCTCCAGCGTTCGCCTCTGGTAAATGTCTGCTCCGCCTGCAGCTGGTAGGTATCTACTTCGGATTTAGAATCGTTGCTGAGGTCGGTGTAATGCAGGTACTCGTTGAAGTAAGCCAACTTAATGTCGGTCTGGCCAAAGCGGCTTTGGTGCTGCAGTTCGGCCATCAGGCGCAGGCTTTCGTCCCGCTGCCGTGCATCGGCATAAGCGGAGCCCATGGCAGGCTGCAGTTCCCGGTCCGAAAACGTGTACCAGCCATGTACAGCCAGCTGTGTTTGAGGTGAAATTTGCCAACTCAGGTCTTTGGTAAAGCCATGCTGCTCCACCTGTGCGTTATCCTGCCGGACTTCTGGGGTGCCAAAGCGGGTCAGGTCTTTGTACTTGAAATCGTTTTTTGCCAGCTGCCCGTATGCACTCACTCCGAAGCTAAACTTTTTGGTGCTGTAACCTGCGCTGCCGCTGCCAAAGTACCTGCCAAAACTACCGGCCTCCAGCTTTACATCGCCGCTTAACCTAGCAGTTTTATACTTGGCAGAATTAAGAAGCACTGCTCCACCAATGGCTCCGCTACCGTAAGTAGCCGCTGCAGCACCATGCTGCACCGCCACCTCACCAATGCCGCTTAAAGGTAAAGTTGAGAAGTCTGATTGGCCTAAAGTAGCGGGCGCAATGTTCAGGCCATTCCAGAGTACAGCCGTTTGTGATGCGTTGGTGCCCCGAAAGGCTACTGTAGAGGTGCCGCTGGCGCCATAGCTTTTAAAGTAAATTGGGGTACGGGCCTGCAGCGCTTCAGCTAGTGTGCCGGAGCTGTAGGTGCTCAGGTAGGCACTATCTACCTGCACCACGCGGCTACCGGCGGCATATACTTCGGCGGGTTTGCCGAATACCTGCACGGTACGTAGCTGGTGCTGTGTAGTGTCCTGCTGTGCGGCGGCCATAGGAGCCAGGCTGCTTAAGCAGGCGCAAAGCCATACTTTCAGAAAAGAGAATTTTGCCAAAATCAAGGTTGCTTACATCCCGAAGCATGCCAAAGGCAGAAAGGCAGAAACAGCAAACGCATGATATGGCGGTGGCCGTCCAGCTTTTTACCCGAAAGCATACGACAAATTTTGTGTCGGACTGGCAGGTCTCCTGGCTCTCTTCAGTTAGCGCGCCTTCCCATGCAGCGTTTGCGGCACAGTGGCTAAGGTGTTGGCTAACCCTTTTTAAGAAGATGACAGTTGCGGGAACAGCGCAGGATTCACACCTGCTTCCCTTTTAAGGCCATAACCACGGAAGTAGTTACAGCCACCAATCTGGGGGCGAAATTACGAATTAATAATTACGAATTAAGAATTATTAGTCAGGAATTAGGAGAGAGCGGTAGGATGTGCGTAGACACGATAACGATTAACTGATAACAAATAAGGAAACTTGAAACTTCCCAAAGAATTTTATACCCGACCCAATGTGGTGCATCTGGCGCAGGAGCTGCTAGGCAAGTACCTGTATACTTCTATAGACGGAATGCTGACCGGCGGCATGATTGTGGAGACAGAAGCGTATTCTGGAGAGAATGATAAAGCCTGCCATGCACACCTGAACCGCCGCACCACACGCACCGAGATTATGTATCAGGAGGGAGGCGTGGCGTATGTATACTTAGTGTACGGCATTTATCACCTGTTTAACATCATCACGAATGAGAAAGACAAAGCTGACGCCGTACTGGTGCGGGCCATTGAGCCGGAGGTGGGAGTAGAGGAAATGGTGCTTCGGCGCGGCTTCCAAAGTATAAAGCCAAATTTAACTGCTGGCCCTGGCGTGCTAAGTATTGCCTTAGGCATCAACAAAAAGCTTTACGGTGCCAACCTGACCGGCGACACAATCTGGATAGAAGATAAAGGCCTGACGCTGCCTACCGAAAGTATAGCCACCGGCCCCCGCATCGGTATAGATTATGCAGGCGAAGATGCTTTGCTGCCTTGGCGGTTTTGGGTGAAGGGAAATAAGTGGGTTAGCAGGAAAAAGTAAAGCGGCAGGGGAACGACCCTGCCTCCCGTGAGGGGCTAGGGGGGAGTTTGCTGCTGCTGGAAAAGACTACACCTGTTACAAGGTAATGCTTAGAAGTGATAGGCAAGAAGTATCAAAATAAATTAACGGGCAGGTTTATCGGAAGCTATAGCAAGGTTTTTATGCATGATCGTGATACCGGTTTCACCTACCAGTTTTGTGTGCACGCGCCAGCCTAATTCGTAGTAAAAGCTCACTCTGTCGGTGGCAACCAAGTATAAATCCTGAAAGCCTGCTTGGTAAGCATGTTGTTCCAGGCCCTGCACCAGCAACTTGCCCACACCTTGCCCGCGGTATTCCGGCAGTACGTAAAGCGCAGCCAGCCAAGGTTTCAGGTCGGGCAGCGCATCTACGCCATCGCTTTCTATCAGCAGCACCGCCCCTACTGGTTTCTCACTATCCAGCGCAATTAGGGTAATTGGCAGTGGCTGCGCCTGCAGGTGCTCACGCAGTGGCGCTTTCACCACCTCAGCGGTACTGCCCGGCTTCTGCCACCACTGCCGGTAAATCCAGTCGGCTACGATGTCGAAATGATGCGGGGCCTCGTGCAGGTATTTAATGGTAAAATGTGCCAACGCTTCTATAGCTTATTATAACAGGTTTTTAAGTAAAAAGGAAGGAGCAATATAGCTATAAATGGCCTGCAGGCAAAAGTATATAGGTTAAGTGTATTATATTATTTTGGATAATCTTCGGGTGCACTATTTTGCCGGAAAAAGCAACTTGAGCGCCTGAGGCATGCGCTTACCCCAAGCCGATTCGAAATGCTTAGCCTCTTGCTCCTTCAGCCAAGTATAATCTTTGCCTTCCCGGTAGCCTTTTTGCCTCAGCGCCTGCAGCATCTCGTCTATACCTGGCTGCAGTTTCTCCTCCAGCTCTATGCCGCCGTTATCAATGTAAAAGTACAGCGGCTTCTTTTTTCCTTTGTATGCCAGCACATCATCCACGTAATCAATCTGCTGTATTTTAAACGCCGGCGACATGCTAATAACCTTTGAAAAGACTTCCGGGTGCTCCCAGCCCAGCATAAAAGCCATCGTGCCGCCCGCCGATGAGCCGCCTGTGGCCGTATACCTGGCGCCTGGCCTGGTGCGATAGGTGCTATCAATAAAAGGCTTTACCGTGTTTATGATATAATTTACGTATGCCGCACCCTTCTCTCCGGGCACATACTCCTGCATACGATGCTCGGTATTGTTGATGCCCACAATTATAATCGGTGCCATGGCCCCTGCGCGAATCAGGCTGTCAGCGGTTTCGTCTATGCGCCAGTCCACACCGAAGGAGCTGGTTTTAGGGTCGAAAAGATTTTGGCCATCGTGCATGTAAAGCACCGGGTAACGTTTCTTTTTATCCTGCTCATAGTTTGGCGGCAGCCACACCACAAGGTTGCGGGCAGGAATAGTTTTGCCGCTGCCGATGCTTTTATGATGTGCTAAAGTGCCCGTTACACCTCCTTTTACCACTGTGTTGCCGCCGTTGCGCCAGTGCCTTACCTGGTTTTTAACCTGCAGGCTGCTCTCTAATTTCACGGTGAAGTTGCTGAGGGGGCTGCCGGTGCTGTCGGCTGCCTCCTGCTCCCAGCTTCCGAGGGTATACTTATACTCCAGGTGCACAGGCTCGCGCAGCAGTATTTCTTTTTTCCAGGTATCAGCGCCGGTGCGCTCCATCTTGATTTTAGCCGGGTTCCAATCACCGATTTCTGGAGCATTGCCGGTAATGTATACTTGTGCCGTATCTGGCAGGCCGGGCGTGTGCAGCATAAAGGTTACGGTTTTCTCCAAAGGAGCCTGTGCCGGAGCAGTTAACGGGCAAAGCAGCAGCAGCAGCAGCAGCAGCGGGAGCAAATTTCTCATAGTTTGATTAGCAGTAAAGTGCAGGTAAGATAAGCATATTTGGCAGAGATGTGTAACGCAAAACAGCCACAGCATCGGGTGCTGTGGCTGTTTAATTAAGTATGGTGTACGTTTAGCTGTTACGCTTATTGCTTTCACGGTCCTGCTCGTTGTCGGTGCGGCCTTGCGGCGTCTGCTTGCCAGAGAGTTTCGTGTCAGTTACGTCGCGCTCCAGGCTGTTGCTGATGTCTTTATCGCTGCCTTTGCTCTTATCGGTCAGGTCGTTCTGCTTTTTTTTATCTTGATCTTTCATTGTTTTCATAGGTTAAATTAAACTGCCTACTCTTCAGAAGGGCTTTGGTTTTTTTTGCCAGCCTCTTCGGAACCGGCTTTTATACTTTGCCAGCCTTTGCCCTGTGTAGGCTTGTTCTGGTTGCTTGTTTTAGAAGCAGTTCTGCTTTGGGCGCTAGGGTTCTGCGGGTTGTTGTTGCTGTTTCTGATGGAGGCTTCTACAGCCAGTCTGCTTCCTTTTTTTCCCGCTTCAAAAGATTTCTCCGGGTTGCTTGCAAAGCCGTGGAATTCCCAGTTCTTGTTTTTTTCTCCTTTCATCTGTTCTCATAGGTTTTGAGGTGAAACATAACACCTTTAGTAAAAGGCGCTTCTACAGTGTACGGCAGTTGGCAGCGCATGTTGGGGTACGCTGCCCTAGTACTTCTTGTCGCTTTTTTCCTCAGTGTCTTTTCCGGTACGGATGTTGGTGATGCTGCCGCTTTTTACTGATTTGCCCGGTTTCATGGTGCGCGATGTCTCATTCACATCCTGCTTCATTCTTTTCGGGTTCTGCTGGTCTTCATCTTTCTCCTGTTTCATAATTTTAAGGTTAAAATTACAAATGGCATAAAGTCATACTTCGCCTGTACGACGCATACTTTGTACGTGCCCTTGGTAAGCTTGTTGAGGGGGCTAGGACAGCAGCTAAGCCTTTTCGCAGATTAGCACCACGGGCTTCTGGTGCATGTCCGTGGTGAAGAACAGGTAAGTATGGCCGCCTTCTTTTATACCTGTTTTGCGCCTTATTTCTGCCACGGAGTCAGGGAAGTTGCGCACGGTTATATTCGCTTTATTCTGCGGCAGCCGTTTCAGCAGTTCCTTTTTGTTGTAGCGGCTCACGCCCAGGCACCGGAAGCTGCGGCCCGGGAAGTGGGGCAGGAGCTGTGCAGAAGTATACAGGTGGCTATTAGGGTGTAGCTTGTTCAGGTGCAGGTGCTGGCCCAGGTAGCGGTAAGCGCCTGCTTTAAGTATGGCGGCGTTTGGCTCGTACACAAATTCCTGCGGGTCGGTATACTTTGGCGTGGCGGCATCCTCCTGGGTGCGTGTGAAGGTAAGCTGCTGCGGTTCTGCGTTGGGCAATAGGTTTACAGCCGTACGAGCCGCATCGGCAGGGGCTGGCGCCTTTGGCTTGAGTAAGTATAAAACCTCCTTCACCTCGTTCTGCAGCGCCACCACCCATACCTGTACGGCATGGGCCAGTTCCTGCAGCGCCTGCTCAATATCCAGCATAGGCGAGGTTTTCAGAAGTATGGCATCTGCTTTTTGAAAAAGCAGCGGCAGCAGGTGCAACACATCTGGTTCACAATCCTGCAGCAGGTGCAGTTTTTGGTCTTGGTTGCCGCGGCGGGCCGGGTCTAAGTATAACACATCGGCTTTGCCCTCAAAAGCGCTCAGAAAATCCTCGGCCGCGGCATTTATACTTTGGATGTTGGAGGCGTGCAGTAGTTCAAAATTATACTTGGCAACTTCTTGTAACTCCTGGTTTTGTTCCACGTGTACCACCTGCGCAAAGCTGCGGGCAAAATAGAAGCTATCTACGCCAAAGCCTCCGGTCAAATCGACCAGTAGCTTACCGCTTACCAGGCTTGCTTTGTATGCCGCCGTTACCTCCGAAGAGCTCTGCTCTACCGACAGTGCCACCGGAAACACCGCCTGCGGATGCTGAACCCATGTTGGCAGCTTCTGCACTGCTTTTTGACGGGCTTTTATCTGTTGTGCCAGCTCCTGCACTGGCAGTTGCGGGTAGCGCTTTGCCTGTAGTATTAGCTGGGCTACATCCTGCTGCTGGTGCTGAAGTATAAATTCCTGCTCTTCGGGTGTAAATACGCGCATAATTGCTTTAATTCTGTACCACCGGTAAATATACTCATTTAAACAGAGGCTACTTGAAAGCTATTTGTTTAACATTATTAAAAAAATATTAAACAAAATGATTAACCATCAGTTACATAGGTAATTAAACAAATTTTAAACTTTAACATGATTTAGCTATGAAGTACTGGATGAGACTTATGATGCTGGCAGTGTTGCCAACTTTATTTCTGGCAAGTTGCGATGACGACGACGATGATGTGGACCTGATCATAGATCAGGCAAATGTGATGGTGGTGCACGCCTCTCCTGACGCCCCTGGCGTAGACCTTTATGTAGACGACACGAAAGTAAATAACGCAGCTCTCAACTACCCAAACAATACGGGTTACCTGGAAGTAGATGCGGGAGAGCGCAATTTTAAAGTAACCGCAGCCGGCGCCGGTTTGGGCAGCCCTGTTATTGACGCCGATGTGACCCTGCAAAGCGACATGAACTATACTGTGTTCGCTGCCGATGAGCTCGGAAGCATTATGCCGATTGTGCTAATAGACGACCTGACTGCGCCTGCAAGTGGCCAGGCGCACATACGTTTCGTGCACCTTTCGCCGGATGCCCCTGATGTAGATGTGGTAGTGCAAGGTGGGCCGGAACTGTTCTCTGACCTAGAGTTTAAGGAAGCCACTGCCTTCACCCCTGTAGCTGCCGGTAGTTATACCGTAGAGGTACAGCCTGTAGGTACAGATGTTGCCGCTGTTACTGCCACACTGGAGTTGCAGGCTGGTAAAATTTACACTGTCTTTGCCAAAGGCTTCTTAAATCCGCCAAGCGGTAACACAAACACACTCGGAGCCGAAGTGATCATGAATAATTAAGCAGCCTCCTTTACTACCTATAGCTGACAGCGCCTGCCATATTATGGCAGGCGCTGTTTTTTAGCGGCTCGCGGTGCTTTACGTGCTGTATGCCAGGTAATATTGATGAACTGCAACAAATTGCGTAAATTTGTGTTTTAATTGAAAAAACGACAAAACAAAAATGGTAGAGACATATCTGAAATACAAAGTAAAAGATATTTCGCTGGCTGATTGGGGCCGCAAAGAGATTAGACTAGCCGAGGCTGAAATGCCAGGTTTGATGGCTATCCGTGAGGAATTCGGGCCAAGCAAGCCGTTAGCAGGAGCGCGCATTGCAGGCTGCCTGCACATGACTATTCAGACTGCCGTGCTGATCGAGACACTGGTAGAACTGGGTGCCGAGGTTACCTGGTCTTCGTGCAATATTTTCTCTACGCAAGATCATGCCGCTGCTGCCATTGCCGCTGCCGGTATCTCTGTTTATGCCTGGAAAGGTATGACTGCCGAGGAGTTTGACTGGTGCATTGAGCAAACGCTTTTCTTCGGAGAAGACCGCCAGCCGCTGAACATGATCCTGGACGACGGTGGTGACCTTACCAACATGGTGCTTGATAAGTATCCGGAGTTGGCAGGAGGCATTAAAGGCCTTTCTGAAGAGACTACCACTGGTGTGCACCGCCTGTACGAGCGCATGAAAAACGGTACGCTTCCTATGCCAGCCATTAACGTGAACGACTCTGTAACTAAGTCTAAGTTTGATAACAAGTATGGCTGTAAAGAGTCTTTAGTAGATGCTATCCGTCGTGCCACTGATGTAATGATGGCCGGTAAAGTAGCCGTAGTAGCTGGTTATGGTGACGTTGGAAAAGGCTCTGCCGCTTCGTTGAGAGGTGCAGGTGCCCGTGTTATCGTTACTGAAATCGACCCGATCTGCGCGCTGCAGGCCGCTATGGACGGCTTTGCTGTGAAGAAGATGGTGGATGCCGTGAAGGAAGCAGACATCGTGGTTACAGCAACCGGTAACAAAGACATCATCAGCGAGCGTGAGTTCCGCCTGATGAAAGATAAAGCCATCGTTTGTAACATCGGCCACTTCGATAACGAAATTGATATGGCTTGGCTGAACAAAACGTATGGCAACACCAAAGATGTAATTAAGCCGCAGGTAGACCTGTACAACATCGATGGCAATGATATCATTGTGCTGGCTGAAGGCCGCTTGGTAAACCTTGGTTGTGCCACTGGCCATCCATCGTTTGTAATGTCTAACTCCTTCTCTAACCAAACACTGGCGCAGCTGGAGCTTTGGACTAACACAGATGCTTACGAAAACAAAGTTTATACTTTGCCAAAGCAACTGGATGAGAAAGTAGCCCGCCTGCACTTAGGTAAAATTGGTGTGGAGCTGGATGAGCTGTCTTCAGACCAGGCCAGCTATATTGGCGTGGAGGTAGAAGGCCCATACAAGCCAGAGTATTACAGATACTAAGTAATATCAGTTAAGACAGAGAGGCCAGTGCTGCAAAGCACTGGCCTTTTTTGTTTTAGGGCAGTAGTGGCAGAGGCTAGTAACTGTGCCTCATATAATGTTGAATCTGGACATCAGTGCTTTTTTATAGGACTTCCCGATTGGGATCTCTCCTTTAGAAAACACCACAGAGTTTTCTTCTAATGCCTCTATCTTATCCAGGTTGGCAATGTAGGAGCGGTGTACCCGCACAAAGTTCTGCGACGGCAGCTTTTGTTCCATATCCTTCAGCGTAGAGCTTACCAGGTATTTCTGATCGGCAGTAACTATAAACGAATAGTTGTCATAGGCCTCCACCCAGAGAATATCGCTGTAGTGCACTTTAATAATGCGGTGCTTTACCTTCACGAAGATATAGTCTGTGGCTATCTCTTTGTCTTTGGGGTTAAAGCTTGCACCGTTGGCCGGTTTGCTGTCTTTGTGGTTGCTGTCATGCTTGTATAAAGCAATCTCGATAGCAGAGCGAAGACTCTTCTCATCAAACGGTTTCACCAGGAAGCCGTCAGGTTCGGTTTTTTTGGCGCGGTCAATAGTTGCAGGGTCAGCATAGGCGGTGAGGTAGATAAACGGGATACCGAACTCTTCGCGAATGCGCGAGCCAATATCCACTCCGTCGGCATCGCCTCGCAGATTGATATCCAGCAGCACCAAGTCGGGATGAGTCGCCCGAATCATATCGATCGTGTCTTCTCCTGTATCTATAGCACACGTCTCGTAACCTAACTCTTCCAGGCTTGCAGCAAGATCTTCCGCAATGATGACCTCATCTTCCGATATAAGGATTTTAGGTTTTGTCATAGCATTAGGTTAATACGTGAAAAAATAATTTATGATGGCAAAACAAAATATAATATTGATTTTGTGCCATGTTTGTTGTAAAAGCTAATATTCCCATCAAGCTTTCGGCTCAGCGACTGCACAAGCTTCAGCCCAAACGACTGTCCTGTCTGTTGTTTTTGAAAAAAATCTTCAGGTAGGCCACGGCCATTGTCACTTACAGTGAGGGTGTATTGTACCTCGTCATGCTTTACCAGCATAATTCGTAATAAACCATGCTCACCCTTAGGGAACGCGTATTTAAGAGTATTGGATACTAATTCGTTAACAATTAAACCTAAAGTGATAGCAGAGTCCAGATCTATTTTGGTATAAGGTATATCCAATTCCAACTCAACTATGTCCATATCTACGCCATACGAGGCATAAAGGCTCTCGCAAACCTCTAAAAAATATTCTTCCAGGTTAATTTGCTCCAGGTCGTTGTGGCGGTAAAGGCGCTCATGCAGCAGCGACATGGATCGGACACGGCTACGCAGCGCCTGCATTACCTCCTGTGCAGTTGGGTCCTGCACGTGGCGGGCCTGTAGGTTTAGCATACTGATTACAATCTGGAGGTTGTTTTTTACCCTATGATGGATTTCCTGCAGCAGTATCTCTTTTTCCCGGTTCTGGCGCTCCAGCAAGCGCGTACGGTGGTCAACTTTCAGCTCCAGCAGCGAGTTCATTTTCACCAGGCTGCGTTCCCGCAGGCGAACCACACTCAGAATGGCCCCAGCCGCCACCAGCAGCAGTACACCTATAAACCACTCGCGCCTCCAGATAGGGGGAACTATGGAAAAAGTGTAAGTGAGAGGCTCCGGAGTCCAGTAACCATCGTGGTTGCGGGCCAGTAGTTCAAAGGTATAAGTGCCTGGGTCTAGGTTGGCGTAAGTTGTAAAAGAGCGTTCTGTTACCTGAGACCAAGTGTCATCATACCCTTTTAACCTGAACTTATACATAACTTGTTCCGGGTCCGATAAACTGATGCCATGGAAGTTAAACGATAGGTGGTTTTGAGTATGCGGCAGGCGCAAATTTGCCGGCAATCCCGTGATGCTGTCCAAAGTATAGCCAAGTGCCTGCCAATCGGTAGGGTTGGAGTAGAGCAGCACATCAGTTAGCAGCATTTCCGGGTAAGGGGCTTTCTGGCGGTCCAGTTGGTGCAGGTATTTCGTGAGGCCTTTGGTAGTTCCAAACCACATATGGCCATCCTTTGCCTGCATGATAGCGTTATCGCATACCTCTTGCCCCCTAAACCCGCTAGGGCTGGTGTAGGCCCTGTAGCTGAACTTGTTTTGCTGGCGAAGCAAAGGTAAACGCACTTTCAACAGCTCCCGGTTAGTGGCTATCCATAAGTTATCTTTATCATCGGCATAAAGGCTTTTGATGGATTCGTTAGGCAAACCTTCCGCCGAAGTATAAAGGCTGGCCTTCTGGTTGTGGAGCAACAGTAAACCTGTGTTGAAGGCTGCAAAGTATAAATACCCCTGTTTGTCTTCTGTAATAGAGCGCACCTCCGTAAGGTCAAGGCCGTTCAGTTCCTGCGGTTTTACAAGCTGGTTTTGCTTTACTTTAAAAATTCCCTGGTCTGCGCCTACCCACAGGTTGCCATTGCTGTCTCTAAAAATGGATCTTGCGTTGATGCTGCCACCTTCAAACGGGACAAGTATAAGGGAGTCCTGCTGCATTGTAACCACACCACCGGCCGTGGCAAAGTATAAATTTCCGTCTGTGCTCATGGCAGCCTGTAAAACATCGGGGGCAGGAAGGCCCTGTGCCGCCGCATAACGTTTGGGCGCTCCCTTGCCTAAGCGCCAGATGCCGTTGCTGGTACTCGCCCACAGCTCATTCTCTACCGACAAAAAATTATAGATGCTGGCGCCATGCGGCCACGGGGTGGGTTGCCATTCAGGGCCTTGGGCCGACATGCGAGCCAGTTCCCCTTCATCGGTGCCAAACCACACGGTGCCATTGCTATCCTGGGCGACTGCTGTTACGCGGGGCTCGGAGATGTTCCCGAAGTCAAAATAATGAACAAACCATGGAGCTGTGTGCTGCTGCAAGCCATAGCCATTTGTGCCAATCCATACATTGCCCTCTCTGTCGGAGTCTAGAGCTGTGATGCGGCTGGTGCGGAGGCCGCTGCGGCGGGTAATGTACGTGAAGTTTTTGCCGTCATACTTAAGCAGGCCATCCCGTTGCAGGCCAATCCAAAGGTTTTGGTAGCTATCGTGGGTGAAACAGGTAATGCGGCTGCTGTCTAACTGCCCGGGCAAATCTACAGTGCTTAAGCTATTGCCGCTTACTTTCGCCAATCCGCTTGCGGTGCCAATCCATACTTGCCCGTGCTCATCAGGAATAATGGCAGTTATCTGGTTGTGTGGTAAGGCGCTGTTTTCTGTGCTGTAGTGAGTGATTTCTGAGCCTGATACTCTGTAGATGCCGTTGCCCTCGCTGCCTGCCCATACATCTCCTGCGGGAGTGTAGGCGATGGCGCTGTAGCTGATTTCGGGCAACTCTTTATACTTTACAACATGCGTGGCGCTAAAGTAAAATATGCCCTTGTCTGTTGCCAGCCATACTTTACCTGAACTGTCTTCGGCTATACCTGACACAGACTGTGCCTCCAGCCCCTGCTGCGGGCCGTACTGCACAAAGGAAGAGCCGTCGAACAGCTGCAGGCCTGCATCGGTGGTGCCAATCCAGAGGCGGTGGCGGCTATCGGAGTAAAGTGTGGAAATGTTATGGCTGCTAAGGCCGTTGTTTTTGGTGTAAATGCGGAAATCAATGCCGTTAAAGCGGCTGAGGCCCGCACGGGTGGCCAGCCAAAGGTAGCCCTTAGCATCTTGCTCTATGGCCATCACCTGCGACTGCGGCAACCCTTGCTCCAGCGTCCAGCTACGGATGTTATACTGCTGTGCAGAGGCAGCAGTGGTAGCCAGAAGCAGACAAAAACAAAGTATAGCGCGTAAAAGGTGCATTAACAGGTATTAGTCATGAGCCTAAAATGGAGAGTCGTCTTTACAATATCCAAAGCAAAGGTGGCTAAAGTATAAAATGCTTACGCAAGTGAAGCTAAAAAGTCTGACAGAAAGAGTTACAGTTTATTGGTGATATGAAAGAACTTCCATGTAAACAGTACCTTTCTTGTGGGTGAGAGGAACAGGCGTAGATTTTATACCTTTGCTTTTGCCTTATAAATGTGCCGGTTGAGGCTGGCACCAAGAAAGGAATCAAGATATTTGCCTCTTTTACCAAAGCCTATTGTTATTATGCCTGTCAAAGTTTCTGTTGTAGTCATCACTTATAACGAGGAGCGGAACATTGCCCGCTGCCTGGAGTCCGTTAAAAACGTAGCTGATGAAATCGTGGTGGTGGATTCCTTCTCAACAGACCGTACCAAGGAAATCTGCCTAAGTTTCGGGGCTAACTTCTCCGAGCATCCTTTTGAGGGGCATATTGAGCAGAAAAATTACGCCCTGGCACAGGCTTCGTTTCCATACGTTTTATCCTTAGACGCTGACGAGGCGCTAACCCCAAAGTTAGAGCAGGCTATACTTGCCGCTAAAAGCAACTGGCAAGCCGATGCCTACAGCATGAACCGCCTGACGAACTACTGTGGCAAATGGATACATCACTCCGGCTGGTACCCTGACACAAAAACACGCCTGTTCGACCGAACTAAGGCCGTTTGGGGAGGCGAAAACCCACATGATAAGATAATTCTGAACAAAGAAGCTAGTCTGCAGCACCTGAAGGGCGATCTGTTGCACTACTCATACTATAGTGTGTCGCAGCACCTGGGGCAGATAAATAAATTCACCGATGCGTCGTCTAATGCCATGATCAGGGATGGGAAGACAGTTTCGCTGGCGATGGTGATTTTAAAACCTCTTTTTCGCTTTTTCAGAGCTTATGTTTTAAAGCGCGGTTTTTTGGATGGGCCTGAAGGGTTTGTTATTTCCGTCTCATCTGCTGTATCGGTGTATTACAAGTATGTAAAACTATATATGCATAACAGGCAGCAAAAAGGAGATAAGCTGTAACTTTTATACTTGCTGCAGTACTTCTTTATAAACGGCTAAAGTGCGCGAGGCTGTGTTCTTTTTAGAAAACTCCTGCGTTAGCTGCGTAGCTCCTTGCGTGATGCGGTCCCGAATAGCCGGGTTAGTTAGCACCTGGTGCACCTTTTCGGCAAGTATGGCAGGTGATTTAATAGGTGCCAGTAAACCAGTAATTTCATTTCGCACGATTTCCGGAATACCACCCGCCATGGTGGCAACTACAGGTACGCGGCAAGCAAAGGCATCCAGAATAGTTGTGCCAAGCCCCTCTGTTTCGGATGTAACCAGCATTACGTCTAGCTCTGGCAAAATCTGCGGCACGTCCTTTCGGAAGCCAGTAAAAATAATATGCTTTTGCAGGCCTTTTTGCTGCGCGTACGCCTGAATCTCCTGCCGCAGAGGTCCATCCCCAATAATAAAGAAAACGGCGTTAGGGTGCAGTTTTAGCAACAGCTCTGCGGTATCAATAAAAGTATAATAGTCTTTGTGAGGGGCGATGGCAGACACGTTTCCGATAAGCGGTGCGGCTGGGTTCAAATTAAATTCGCGGTGGAGCTCGCCTGATTTGCTGCTGCTCTCAAACCTGCTTAAATCAATGCCGCTGTGCACTGTAACGCAAAGTTCCGGGTGCTGCAGGCTCTGTGAAACCACTTCCTTAATCTTGTCGGAAACGCAGACAACACGCTTTATTCCTTTGTAGTTATACTTTAGGCGTGAAAGCGCATTGTTCTTTACCGGAAAATCAACGCGGCGGCTAAGAATAATAGGCAGCGTATTACCCAGCACATGCGATACCACGCTAATGGCGTGCGCATGCCCGCTGTGCACATGCATGAGGTCCACCTGGTTTCGCTTGCTGTAAGTTTTTACACGGAGTGCCGTTACTACATCAAGTTCGTTTGCAAACGGAAGTGCAAGATGTGGTATGTGCTGCTGCTGGCAGAAACGATGAAAGGCAGATCCTTTTCGGCAACAAACAAAATTCTCTATTCCCTGCTGCTGAAGCTCCTCTATTAAGTAAGCAACCTGCTGCTCTCCGCCCCTCCATGTTTTTTCTGAAACGAGATGTAATACGCGCATTTTTCTTTTGACTTCTAAACAATCAGCTTGTAACGACTTAATACCAATATCAAATGAGAAATGCGCATGCCTACTTTTTTTGATCAGGCAGAAATTCCCCTCCTTAGGAAGCCGGTAGATTTTCATGCAAGGCCAGTAGAGGCAGGCTCAAATACGCAGCAGCTATTTGATAGCGGTATTAAGTATACAAATGTAGAGGATAAAACATTACTATACTTGGGCGCGTGCGAATCAGCACCTAAGGCATCTTCTGAGCTCTCACAATCATTGTTTCACCGAAAAGTATGGCCTTGGAGTGCATTTGGGTTGCGATCTCTTTATTTCGCGCCTGCTGGTTCGGGTCCTTTTCCTCTTTCCGGTAAACTATTTTAGTTGATAAGTACGATAGCGGCACCAGCGGAAGGTATAACCAGGAGACCGGTTTAACCTGGTTCGTCATGATCTTATCGATTCTGAAGTTGCTAGAGTGCAGGAGGTAGCGCATCTCCGGGTATGATACCATCGCAATGTGGTGAGACGGGTTAGGCTGCTGCTCATCAAGAGGAGTTTTGCACTTGTTATGATGCCCCGTTAGAAGCCACCTGAACCTGGAGTGGTAAGAGCTGATGTTAGGCGTAGAAACTATAAAATAGCCACCGGGCTTTAAGATGCGGTGCACCTCTTTTGTAAAGTCAAACTGTTTACTGATGTGCTCAATACCGTCAATACAAACAACCACGTCTACAGAGTTTTCCGCCATAGGGAGCGGCTTAGTCATGTCGCCTTGCATAAACTGATCATGCTCTATCTGCAGCCCATTTACTACGTCTACACTTAGAATATTCTTATAGCCGTGGTCTTTCAAGCGTTGTGTAAAGGCCCCTGCACCCGATGGTATATCCAGTATTTTTGCGTCTTTATCAGGAGGGAATAAATTAAAGACTGATTCGTGGGTGTTTTTGGATGTGTTTATTGGGATTCCTTTATAACTTCTTCTCATCGGGTTGCATATATTTAGAGCACAGTTTAAGATAAACCCGCTGCACATTTGCGTATAAGTACAAAACAGGCCTTCTAATATATGAAATGCCTTTGAGCCTGCCTAATACTATTTAAAGGGTAGAAACTCTTGAATTTATACATGATAATGAACGCAACTTTAGAATTGCTACGTATAAAACGATTAAAAACAGGTTTGCGTGTGTTACTGCAACCCTGAAGCGCCAAGCGTGGTATGTAATTAAAATTCCTATATTTGCGTATAACGCGCGATGGAGGACTTCACCAAAGTACAAAATCCAGTAAATTAGATGAGCGATCAAACAGGTAAACAACTGAGTAAGGAGGAAAAGGACGCACGGTTCGAGGCAGAATTGCTGCCCGTGCTGGACCCTCTGTACAATTTTGCCTACAGGCTCACCTTAGACGAAGACGACGCCAACGACCTGGTGCAGGAGACCTATCTGAAGGCCTATCGCTTTTTCGACTATTTCGAGCAAGGAACTAATGCAAAAGCATGGCTGTTCCGAATCCTGAAGAACTCTTTCATAAACGAGTTTCGGAAGAAGAGCAAACAGCCTGCCAAAGTAGATTACAGCGAAGTTGAGGGTTACTACAACACCGACGACGTAGAGGGTGAGAGCGGCGTGGCTTCCACAACCGATATGCGCACAGAAAGTGTGCAGGATCTGATCGGGGATGAGGTGGCAAGCGCTCTGAATACACTCCCTGTAGATTTCAGGACTGTAATTATACTTTGTGACCTGGAGGGCTTTACATATGAGGAAATGGCCAAAATTCTGGACATCCCAATTGGTACGGTTCGCTCTAGACTGCACAGAGCCCGAAACTCTTTGAAAGAGAAGTTGGAAAAGTATGCTAAAAGCATGGGATATAACAGTTAGGGAAGAAATTTAAGAGTTTGAGCTAAGATGGAATCAAAATTTACAGAAGCGTATCCAAAAGCACCTGATGAGGTGAAACAAGCGGATTGCGAAAAAGTGTCCGGCATGCTGGACCTTATCATAGACGGTGAAGCCTCTTCAGAGGAGAAATTGTACTTTAACCACCACATCGAAGAGTGCGTCAGCTGTTTCGAAAACCATCAGAAACAGAAGCTCTTAAAAGGGCTCGTAGCAGGCCACCTGAAGCGCGTGATTGTACCTAAAAGCTTAGTACAGTCAATCAAAGCGAAGATTCAAGAAACGTTATAACCCCTAATGCAAGGCAAAATCATTATCTTTTCGGCTCCATCCGGTGCTGGTAAAACTACTATTGTAAAGCATCTGATAGGTGTAAATCCACAGTTAAGCTTCTCTATTTCGGCCTGCACCCGCGATAAGCGCGGCCGCACCGAAGAAAACGGTAAAGACTACTACTTTATCACTCCAGAAGATTTTAAGAAGAAAATCGCGAACGATGAGTTTGTGGAGTGGGAAGAAGTATATGAAGGCGCTTTTTACGGCACGCTGAAATCTGAGATTGAGCGGATCTGGAAAAGCGGCAAGCATGTAATACTGGATGTAGACGTAAAAGGAGGGTTAAGTATAAAGCATTTTTACAAAGAAAGAGCACTGGCTGTTTTCGTAAAGCCGCCGTCTATTGATGAGCTGGCCAAGCGCCTGACCGCCCGCAACACCGATTCGGCCTCCAGCATCAGCAGCCGGGTCTTCAAAGCAAAATTTGAGATGGGTTTTGAGGATCAGTTTGATAAAGTGATCGTAAACGATGACCTGGACCGGGCCTGTTCAGAAGCAGAGAAACTGGTAAACGATTTTCTGAAGTCAGAACCTGCGATTGTATGAAAGTAGGGCTGCTGTTCGGCTCCTTTAACCCCATCCACATCGGGCATCTTATACTCGCAAACTTCATGGCCACCAACACCGACCTGGATACAGTCTGGCTGGTGGTGTCGCCGCAGAACCCGTTTAAGCCCAGCAACACGCTGCTGCACGAGTTTGACCGGTTACATATGGTAAGCCTGGCGATAGCAGATAACCCGAGCCTAGGCGTATCTAACATTGAGTTTAGCATGCCCAAGCCGAGCTATACCATAGATACGCTCACTTACCTGCAGGAAAAATACCCGAGCTACGAGTTTGTGCTGATTATGGGGGAGGACAACCTGCCGCTGTTTCCGAAGTGGAAGAACTACGAAAGTATACTGCAGTATCATAAAGTATACGTTTACCCGCGCTCCGGCTCCGTTACGACAGAGCTTCCGGACATGCCAAACGTTACATTCGTAAAAGCGCCTGTACTTGATATTTCAGCCACTTTTATACGGCAGTGCATTCATGAGGAGAAAAGTATAAAGTATTTAGTGCCGGATACTGTGGCGGAGTACATAGCAGCCAAGAAGCTATATCAGTAACTGCTTTCATATCATGAGCGCTATCATACATTAGAATAACAAAAAAGCCCTTCGATCTTTATCGAAGGGCTTTTTTGTTATTCTAATGTATCTTTTTGTAAGCTTAGATAGTCATGATCTCAGCTTCTTTCTTAGAAAGCAGCTCGTCCATCTTCACGATGTAGGCATCTGTCAGTTTCTGTACTTTTCCCTCAGCGTCGCGTACAGCGTCTTCTGCAGTGCCTTCCTTCTGTAGCTTCTTCAGGCTATCGTTTACATCTTTGCGGATGTTACGGATGCTGATCTTGCCATTCTCGGTTTCATTTTTCACCTGCTTCACCAGGTCACGGCGGCGCTCCTCGGTCAGGGCTGGAATTGCAAGGCGTACGGCATCTGCTTCCTGCTGCGGGTTCAGGCCCAGGTCGCTGTTCTTGATAGCCTTGTTGATCTCACCCAGCATGTTCTTTTCCCATGGCTTGATAAGTAGCGTGCGGGCATCTGGTGCGGCAATGTTTGCCACCTGAGAGATAGGAGTTGGATTGCCGTAATAATCTACGCGCAGGTGCTCCACCATGGCAGGCGAAGCTTTGCCAGCTCTGATTTTAGACAGTTCGTTGCCGGTGTGCTGCACCGCCTTCTGCATAGACTCCTCCGCCTCGCTTAGGTAAAACTGAATTTCTTCCGTCATATCGGTTTACTTATTGAGTTCTGAAATATTTCTGGTCAAAAATAATAAATTATTAATTGTCAGATTTAGTGTCTGACTGCATTTCATCTACCGTTTTCTTCAGCGTGTCGCCTAAGTCATCCATACTTACCAGCGTACCCACCTGCTCGCCTTCAACCAATCGCTTCAGGTTACCTGCTGTATTCATATCGAACACGATAATCGGCAGGCCATTTTCCTTACAAAGCGTAAAGGCGGTCATGTCCATTACATTCAGGCCTTTCTCAAATACATCTTTAAATGAGATGTTTCTGTAGAAAATCGCGTCAGGGTCTTTCTCAGGGTCTGCCGAGTAAATTCCGTCTACGCGGGTGCCTTTCAGTACCACATCAGCCTCAATCTCGATGGCTCTAAGCGATGCGGCAGAATCTGTGGTGAAGTATGGGTTACCGGTTCCGGCTCCAAAAATCACTACGCGGCCTTTCTCCAGGTGGCGCACCGCACGGCGCCGGATATAAGGTTCACACACCTGCTGGATGTTGATTCCAGACAGCAGGCGGGTATAGACACCCAGTTTTTCGAGAGCGCTTTGCAAAGCCATGCTGTTTATTACAGTTGCCAGCATACCCATATAGTCACCCTGCACTCGGTCAAGGCCAACCTGCTCGGCCTGCACACCCCTGAAAATGTTGCCTCCGCCAATCACTACGGCCACCTCTACACCTAGGGCGGCTACCTCTTTAATCTCTTGGGCATACTGCAGTAGTCTGTTTGAGTCTATGCCATACTGCTGCTCGCCCATTAGTGCCTCGCCACTCAGCTTCAGCAAAATTCGTTTATACTTCACGGTAAACTATCTGTATAGGTTATGAATTCTTTTTACACAATTAAGCGGCTACCGTGGCAGCCGCTTTCGCTAACAAAAGTCTATTGAAAAAGGATCAATACCTGATTCTTTTCTACGTTCTGCCTTACCTGCACCTTCACTTCCTTTACCACGCCGTCTCCCGGCGATTTGAGGATGTTTTCCATCTTCATGGCCTCTAGGATCATAATCGGATCACCTTTCTTAACCTCCTGGCCCGGCTGCACTTTAATGTCAAGTATAAGCCCTGACATGGGCGCTTTAACGTCGTTTACCTTATTGGCGTTGGCGTTGCTCATGCCTAGCTTATCCAGCAGCAGATCAAAGCGGTCTTTAACGCTCACGGTTTGGATGGCGCCGTTTATCTTGAACGTAAAAGTCTTTTCCTGATAATCAGCTGATACAACCTCTGCTGTAAAGGAGCGGCTGCCTTTAATAATATGAAAGGTATTGGGTCCGATAGGGGAGATGTCCCAGTCGAAGGGGGCGTTGTTGAGAAGTATAGAATCTTTTTGGATATCAACCTGCCATGTTTTGCCGTTACCGGTTTTTACCTGGAGCATCTTCTTTTCGTGTGGTTTCGACCTTAAAGTTAGTGTTTTCTCAGAGTATTTTAGAACTTCACCTCAAAATTAAAACTTTCATCGCATGAATCATAAGTTTCTGAGTATAGTTGGCCTTGCTGCTGCCATGGCTTTTGCCGGCGGGTGCAACGTAAATAAGCCGCAAGCTGGGTCTGCCGGGTCAGGCTCAGAAAATGTAATTGTTGGCAAAACAGCACCTGCTCTTGCCAACGAAGTACCTGTTTGGGCACCCAAGAAGTATAAATTCAACCCATCGCGCACCAAAGAGCACGACCTGCTGCACACCACCCTCCGCATCAGCTTTGACTGGGAAAAGCAGTACCTGCATGGCCTGGCTGAACTTACGCTTAAACCATACTTTTATCCGCAGAACCAGCTTGTACTCGATGCCAAAGGCATGGACATCCACAGCGTGCACCTGATGCAGGGTTACGACGGCACACCGCTGGAGTATAAGTATGATGGCCAAAAGCTCACCATAGATCTGGGCAAAGAGTATACCCGCAACGAAGAGTATAAAATTGAGATAGATTACACCGCCAAGCCTAATGAGCTTGTTACGGGCGGCTCTGATGCCATTACCGAGGACAAAGGTCTATACTTTATAAACCCGTTGGGTGAGAACCCAGATAAGCCGCAGCAGATCTGGACCCAGGGCGAGACGGAAGCTAGCTCCGCCTGGTTTCCCACTTTTGATGCTCCTAACGAGCGCATGACGCAGGATGTATATATCAGGGTTGATCCTAAATACACCACATTATCTAACGGTACTTTCGTGTACTCGCGCCAAAACGCTGACGGTACTAAAACAGACTACTGGAAGCAGGAAAAACCGCATGCGCCATACTTAGCTATGCTGGCCATAGGGGAGTATGCTGTGGTGAAAGATAAGTGGCGAGACCTGGAGGTGAATTATTTCGTGGAGCCGGAGTATGAGAAAACGGCTAAAAAGATTTTCGGAAACACACCAGAGATGATGGAGTTCTTCTCACAGAAACTAGGTGTGGACTACCCGTGGGCGAAATACTCTCAGGTGGTGGTACGCGATTTCGTGTCAGGGGCGATGGAGAACACTTCGGCTTCAACCTTTATGGAAGACCTGCAGCTAAACGAGCGGGAGCTGCTGGATAAAAGCTGGGACGGAATTATTGCGCATGAGCTTTTCCACCAATGGTTCGGCGACCTGGTTACTACCGAGTCGTGGGCTAACCTGCCGCTGAACGAAGCCTTTGCCAACTACTCAGAATATTTGTGGGCAGAGCATAAGTATGGCGCCGATGAGGCAGCATACCTGAACCTAGATGAGCTGGGGCAGTACTTAGACGAGGCCGAAACAAAGCGGGAGCCGCTCATTCGGTATTACTACCACGACCGTGAGGATATGTTCGACAGCCACTCCTATGCTAAAGGAGGCCGCGTGCTGCACATGCTGCGCAAACTTGTTGGCGACGAAGCCTGGTGGGCATCACTAAACCTATACTTAACTCGCAACAAGTATAGCGATGTGGAGGTTGCGGAACTGCGTATGGCTTTCGAAGATGTAACAGGCAAAGATTTGATGTGGTTCTTCGATCAATGGTTCATGAAGCCCGGCCACCCGGAACTGCGTGTCTCGCAAAGCTATGCGAAAGGACAGCTGCAGCTTCATGTGCGCCAAGTACAGGATACTACTTATGCGCCTGTTTATCGCCTGCCCTTGCAAATTGCTGTCTGGGCTGATGGACGGAAACAGCTATATCCAATTGTGCTGGATAAGGCCGAGCAGAGCTTTGCTTTTGATGTAGCTTCTCAGCCGCAGTTGGTGCTATTCGATGCGGAGCAGCAACTGCTCGGGGTAGTAGAGCATGAAAAAACAGAGCAGGAATTGCTGTTTCAGTTCCGGAACACAAACCAATTAGCGCCTAAACTGGAAGCTTTGTCTGAGCTTCAGGAGCAGGCAGCAAGGCCACAGGTACAGAACATGTATAAAGAGGCACTGCGGGATGATTACTGGGCGGTTCGCAGCACCGCTCTGGGTGTGCTCAGCAGACTGAAGGAAGGGCAGGTTAGTTCGCTGGAGCCAACCATAAAAGAAATGGCTACAAAAGATAAAAAAGGATCTGTCCGTGCCGAAGCCATACTTGCGCTAGCAGGTTGGGGTGGAGAAAAGTACCAGAACCTATTTAAGCAGGCGATGAACGACAGTTCTTACCAGGTATCTGCGGCAGCCATACTGGCGTACGCCGGTACCGGAGCAGCTGATGCAGTGCAAAAGATGGCCCAGTTCGAAAATGAGTCAAATGAAGAGATTGTGCTGGCGCTTGCTACAATTTATGCTGTGCAGGCAGGGCCGGAAAAGTATGACTGGTTTATGCAAAAAGTAAAAAATGCCGGCGGCGGAGAATTATATTACCTTTTGCAGAGCCTTGGAGCATACCTGGCCAGCAACAACCAAACTAACACGCCTGAAGTAATCGCCATGTTGGGGGATATAGCACAAAACAATCAGTTATACTATGTGCGCGCCTCTGCTTATCAAGCACTTATGGTGATGTCAGAAAAGCCGGAGGTAGAAGGTCTGATGCAGCAAATTAGGCTAAATGAGAAGGATGAGCGGCTGTTGGAAATGTATGGAAGATAGGCTTCGCAAAAATTTTTGATATTTTTTTGCATGAATATTTGACTTACAACAAAAAGGGTTTAATTTTGCATCTCCTTAGAACGAAAAACATGGCGCAAGCGGTAAAAGTCTAAGGAGGAAAGTTCTGCTAATTTAATGTAGAATTAGTTTCGGGGAGATTCCAGAGCGGCCAAATGGGACGGACTGTAACTCCGTTGTCTTACGACTTCGCAGGTTCGAATCCTGCTCTCCCCACACTAGAAGATTGAACGAATGAGCAGGTGAATTTTGTAATAACATTCACCTGCTCAAAGTTCTTTTAATTAAAACATAAGCGGGAGTAGCTCAGTTGGTAGAGCGATAGCCTTCCAAGCTATAGGCCGCGAGTTCGACCCTCGTCTCCCGCTCATTTAAGTCAGAAAACATATTTGCTAATAAGGACTGGAGAAGGAAATTCATGCAGATGAGCTTCCTTTTTAGTGTAAATAGGGTTGTAGTTTTCTGGTGGATTTAAAAGCCGACGTAGCTCAGGGGTAGAGTACTTCCTTGGTAAGGAAGGGGTCGTGGGTTCAATTCCCATCGTTGGCTCACAGTCCGTTACGTGTATATTTAAAAGCGCGACATAAACTTAAACGTTTTAACCTTAATTTAATATCATACAATGGCTAAAGAAACATTTGACCGTTCCAAACCGCACGTAAATATCGGTACTATCGGTCACGTTGACCACGGCAAAACAACTTTGACTGCTGCTATCACTACAGTTTTGGCTAGCAAAGGTCTTGCTTCACTTCGTGACTTCTCTTCAATCGACAACGCTCCTGAAGAAAAAGAAAGAGGTATTACTATTAATACATCACACGTAGAATACGCTACAGAAAACCGTCACTATGCACACGTTGACTGCCCAGGTCACGCTGACTACGTGAAGAACATGGTTACTGGTGCTGCCCAGATGGACGGTGCTATCCTTGTGGTTGCTGCTACTGATGGCCCAATGCCACAGACGCGTGAGCACATCCTTCTTGCTCGCCAGGTAGGTGTACCTCAGCTTGTAGTATTCATGAACAAAGTAGATATGGTGGATGACCCAGAGCTTCTTGAGCTTGTTGAAATGGAAATCCGCGAACTGCTTTCTTTCTATGACTTCGACGGCGATAACATCCCAGTAATTCAAGGTTCAGCTCTTGGTGGCTTGAACGGCGATGCGAAATGGGTAAGCACTATCGAAGAATTGATGTCTGCTGTTGACTCTTGGATTCCACTTCCAGAGCGTCTGATTGACCTTCCATTCCTGATGCCAGTTGAGGACGTGTTCTCTATCACTGGTCGTGGTACTGTTGCTACAGGCCGTATCGAGCGTGGTGTGATCAACTCTGGTGAGCAGGTTGAGATCCTGGGTATGGGTGCTGAGAACCTGAAGTCAGTAGTTACTGGTGTTGAGATGTTCCGTAAGATCCTTGATAGAGGTGAAGCTGGTGACAACGTAGGTCTACTTCTTCGTGGTATTGAGAAAACTGATATCCGTCGTGGTATGGTTATCTGTAAGCCAGGTTCAGTTAAGCCTCACACTAAATTCAAAGCAGAGGTTTACGTTCTTTCTAAAGAAGAAGGTGGACGTCACACTCCATTCTTTAACAAGTACCGTCCACAGTTCTACTTCAGAACCACAGACGTTACTGGCGAGATCATGCTTCCAGAAGGCGTAGAAATGGTTATGCCTGGTGATAACATCACTATCGAGGTTAACCTAATTAACGCTGTAGCGATGGAGAAAGGTCTACGCTTCGCTATCCGTGAGGGTGGTAGAACAGTAGGTGCCGGTCAGGTAACTGAAATCCTTGACTAATAATATGAATCGAGCCCGATCTTGAAAGTTTTTTCGAGATCGGGTTTGTTTTCATAAAACTTATGAATAAATTTGCACTCCAATAAAAAATTGGCGTGCATTTTTTTACGGGTGTAGCTCAATTGGTAGAGTAGTGGTCTCCAAAACCATTGGCTGGGAGTTCGAGTCTCTCCACCCGTGCAATTTTTAACTATCTGGTAAGCGAAGCGATGAGCAATATTAGAACCTATATTAACGACACTGTTGAAGAGATGAAGGATAGAGTCTCTTGGCCAACATATTCGGAATTGCAGAGCAGTTCTGTATTGGTGTTGATAGGGTCTTTGATCTTTGCTTTAGTGGTTGGTGCTATGGACTTTGGGTTCGATACAGTACTGACTTGGTTTTACAACCAGTTTTAAATTAGATATACATGGCTGATTTAAAGTGGTATGTAGTTCGCGCCGTTAGTGGTCAGGAGAAAAAAGCCAAGGCTTACCTGGAGAATGAAATCATGCGTCACAATCTTGATGAATATGTTCCTCAGGTATTAATACCTGCAGAGAAAGTTTACGAGATGCGTGGAGGTAAGAAAAGAATCAGAGAGCGTAGCTTCTTTCCAGGATACGTACTTGTTCACGCAGACCTTTCACATGGTGAGGCAGAGCATATTATAATTAGCACTCCTGGAGTTATCGGGTTTTTAGGAACTGATGAGAAAGGTTCACCTGCTAAGAAGCCAGTTCCTTTGAGACAATCTGAAGTAAACAGAATTTTGGGTACTGTAGATGAGGCTGAAGAGCAGGCAGAGGTGCTGGATACTCCATTTGTAGTGGGAGAGATTGTGAAAGTAATGGATGGTCCATTCAGTGGTTTCTCAGGCACAGTAGAGGAAGTATTCGAAGAGCGTAAAAAGCTTAACGTTATGGTGAAAATTTTCGGAAGAAACACACCAGTTGAGCTGAACTACATGCAAGTAGAAAAAGAATCGTAGTAAATACATATAATGGCAAAGGAAATAAAAGGTTATCTGAAGCTTCAGATAAAGGGAGGTGCCGCGAACCCATCGCCACCGGTTGGACCTGCACTTGGTTCTAAGGGTCTTAACATCATGGAGTTCTGTAAGCAGTTTAATGCTAGAACTCAAGATAAGGCAGGCCAGGTGTTACCAGTTTTGATTACAATTTATGCAGACAAGTCATTTGACTTCGTTGTTAAGACTCCACCTGCTCCAGTGTTGCTAATGGATGCCGCTAAGATAAAGAGCGGTTCTAAAGAGCCTAACCGTAACAAAGTTGGTTCAGTTACATGGGATCAAGTAAGAGAAATCGCAGAGACGAAGATGCCTGACCTGAACGCTTTCAAACTGGAATCTGCAATGAAACAAGTGGCAGGAACAGCAAGAAGCATGGGTATCACAGTGTCTGGTACAGCTCCGTGGAACGAATAACAAGTTGAAGGAAAATGGCAAAGATTTCGAAAAATAGAAAAGCGGCTTTAGCCAAAGCCGATCTAGCAAAAGAGTATTCTCTGACAGATGCCGCCTCAGTTGTAAAGGACATTACCTTCACAAAATTTGATGCCTCTGTTGATATTGATGTACGTTTGGGCGTAGATCCACGTAAGGCCGACCAAATGGTTCGTGGTATCGTTACACTGCCTCACGGAACTGGTAAAGAAGTAAAGGTACTTGCTCTGGTAACTCCAGATAAAGAGCAGGAAGCAAAAGACGCTGGCGCTGACTTTGTTGGTCTTGATGATTACATTCAGAAGATCGAAAAAGGCTGGACAGATGTTGATGTGATTATCACCATGCCTGCAGTTATGGCTAAGGTAGGTCGTTTGGGTAGAATATTAGGTCCTCGTAACCTAATGCCAAACCCTAAGTCGGGTACAGTTACTCAGGATGTAGCCAAAGCAGTTAAAGAAGTAAAAGCTGGTAAAATCGACTTCAAAGTTGATAAGTTTGGTATCATCCACACGAGTGTTGGTAAAGTTTCCTTCTCTGCAGAGCAGCTTGCTGCCAATGCAAACGAAGTAATTCAGACGCTTAACCGTCTGAAGCCATCTTCAGCTAAAGGTACTTACATCAAGAGCATTACATTGTCTAGCACAATGAGCCCGGCCGTAATCGTTGACAAGAACGCAACTATCTAAGAACATGACCAGGGAAGAAAAAGAGATAATTGTAAAAGACCTGAGCGAGAAGTTAGCCAATACAAACTACTTCTATATTACTGATGCCTCAACAATGACTGTAGCTGGCATCAACGCGTTCAGAAGAATGGCATTCGATCGTGGTATCGAATACAGAGTGTACAAAAATACACTTATTAAAAAAGCGCTTGATACTTTAGAAGCTGATACTTCTGCGCTTGATGATGTTTTAAAGGGCGCTTCCGGTATCCTGTTCTCTAAAGAATCAGGCAATGCACCAGCGAAACTGATTCAGGATTTCAGAAAGAAAGGGAGTACCCTTCCTCAATTAAAAGGTGCATTCATCGACAGTGGTATATTTATTGGCGATGAGCAACTGAAGATGCTGTCTGAAATCAAGTCTAAGGATGAGCTTATCGGCGATATCATTGGTCTTCTTCAGTCACCTGCTAAGAATGTTGTTTCTGCACTGCAGAGCAGCGGAGGAAAGCTGGCGGGTATCTTGAAAACTTTATCAGAAAAAGAATAATTTAAAAACGTAATCAATAAGTAACTTTTAATTTCTATAAAAATGGCAGATTTGAAAGCATTCGCTGAGCAGTTAGTAAACTTGACTGTTAAAGAAGTTAACGAACTAGCTACGATTCTTAAGGATGAGTATGGCATTGAGCCTGCTGCTGCTGCTCCAGTTATGATGGCTGGTGGTGGTGCCGCTGAAGGAGGAGCTGCTGCAGAAGAGAAAACTTCTTTTGACGTAGTCCTTAAGGCAGCTGGTGCTCAGAAACTAGCAGTAGTTAAGCTTGTAAAAGAGCTTACTGGACTTGGCCTGAAAGAGGCTAAAGAGCTAGTTGACGGTGCTCCTAAAACTTTGAAGGAAGGTGTAGCGAAGGACGAAGCAGATTCACTGAAGAAATCTTTGGAAGAAGCTGGTGCTGAAGTGGAGGTAAAATAATCCCGCTTTATCAACATACTGAGAACAGGTAGACCTGGCAAATTCGTCAGGTCTTTTCCTGTTTGTATATAGATTCAAATAAAATTGGATCTTTTTTTTGCCCACAGCTGTTTTGGACTCTGTGTGCTCGTAAATGATTATAAACGTAAAATTCCAAGGCTTTGGCTAAGAATAAAACGACAGATAGAATCAATTTTGCCTCTATAAAGTCGGTGATTGATTATCCTGACTTTTTGGATGTTCAGGTACAGTCATTCCAGGACTTCTTTCAGCTGGAGACACCAGCTGAGAATAGAGCGCAGGAAGGATTGTTTAAGGTGTTTGCCGAAAACTTTCCTATCTCAGATTCACGTGAAAACTTCGTACTGGAGTTTATCGATTATCATATAGATCCTCCAAAATACTCTGTTGATGAAAGTATTGACAGGGGCCTTACCTATTCTGTTCCTCTAAAAGCAAAACTTCGCCTGATCTGTAATGATGAGGATAACGAGGATTTTGAAACTATTGAGCAGGAGGTATTCTTAGGCAACATCCCATACATGACAGAAAAAGGCTCCTTTGTTATCAATGGAGCTGAACGTGTTATTGTGTCTCAGTTGCACCGCTCACCTGGCGTATTCTTTGCACAAAGCAAGCATACAAACGGAACAAAGCTTTATTCTGCCAGAATTATACCTTTTAAAGGTTCTTGGGTTGAGTTTGCGACAGACGTGAATAACGTAATGTATGCTTACATCGATCGGAAGAAGAAATTCCCGGTTACTACACTACTCCGTGCTATTGGTTATGGTACAGATAAAGATATTCTAGACCTGTTCGGTCTTTCAGAGGAAGTTCCTGCAGATAAAAACACTTTAAAGAACTCTATCGGCCGTAGACTTGCTGCCCGTGTTCTAAGAACATGGACTGAAGACTTCGTGGATGAGGATACAGGAGAAGTAGTATCAATAGATAGAAATGAGGTTATTCTGGAGCGTGACTCTGAAATAACCCCAGAAGATATAGATATTATACTCGACTCAGGTGTGCAGTCTATAATTCTGCACCGCGAGAATGTTAATATAGCAGATTACGCAATTATATATAATACGCTACAGAAGGACAACTCTAACTCAGAGCAAGAAGCTGTAGAGCAGATATATCGCCAACTGCGTAACACAGAAGCGCCAGACGTTGAGACAGCTCGTGATATTATTCAGAAGCTGTTCTTCTCTGATAAGCGCTATGACCTTGGAGAAGTTGGACGTTACAGAATCAATAAAAAGCTAGGTCTTGATTCAAACTGGGAAGCTAAGGTACTGACGAATGAGGATATCGTCCTTATTGTAAAATACCTGATAGGTTTGATCAACTCTAAAGCTGTTGTGGATGATATTGACCACTTGAGCAATCGCCGTGTAAGAACTGTGGGTGAGCAGCTGTATGCGCAGTTTGGAGTAGGCCTGGCCCGTATGGCCCGTACTATCAAAGAGCGTATGAATGTGCGTGATAATGAAGACTTTAAGCCAGTTGATCTAATCAACGCGCGTACATTGTCTTCTGTAATCAACTCGTTCTTCGGAACTAACCAGCTTTCTCAGTTCATGGACCAGACGAACCCGCTTGCAGAAGTGACGCATAAGCGTCGTGTATCTGCTCTTGGGCCAGGTGGTCTTTCAAGAGAGCGTGCTGGTTTTGAAGTTCGTGACGTTCACTATACACACTACGGCCGACTATGTACTATTGAGACTCCAGAGGGTCCAAACATTGGTCTTATTTCTTCACTTTGTGTACACGCACGTGTTAACCACATGGGCTTTATTGAAACACCATACAGAAAAGTGGTGGAAGGTAAAGTGGTTGTGGATGGCTCTGTAGAATATTTGACAGCAGAGGAAGAAGATACGCATCACATAGCACAGGCTAATGCACTGATTGATGATGAAGGTAACTTTATCAATGAAAGAGTAAAAGGCCGTTTTGAAGGTGACTTCCCGGTTGAAGAGCCGAATACTTATACTTATATGGACATTGCTCCGAACCAGATTGTTTCGGTAGCAGCCTCTCTTATTCCGTTCTTAGAGCATGACGATGCCAACCGTGCCCTAATGGGGTCAAACATGCAACGTCAGGCAGTTCCTCTTTTAAAGCCTGAAGCCCCTATTGTAGGTACTGGCCTTGAAAGAAGAGCCGCTATTGACTCAAGAGCACTGGTTATTGCTGAAGGCGACGGTGAAATTGACTTTGTAGACGCTAACAAGATCGTTGTAAAGTATGATCTGTCTGATGAGGAGAAGCTGGTTTCATTTGATGCTGAGTATGTAACTTACAAGCTGGTTAAATTCAGAAGAACAAACCAGGATACTTGTATTAACCTGACTCCTCTTGTAAAAAAAGGACAGCGCGTTACAAAAGGTGAACCTCTTTGCGAGGGCTATGCAACTAACGATGGTGAGCTGGCAATCGGAAGAAACATGCAAGTGGCGTTCATGCCATGGCAAGGTTATAACTTCGAGGATGCTATTGTAATATCTGAGCGTGTTGTACGTGATGATATTTTCACTTCAATCCACATCGAGGAGTTTGAGCTAGAAGTTCGTGAGACGAAGCGTGGTGAAGAGGAGTTGACTTCTGAAATTCCAAACGTAAGTGAGGAGGCTGTTCGTAACTTAGATGAGAATGGTATCATTCGCATTGGTGCAGAGGTTCGTGAAGGAGATATATTAATTGGTAAGATTACTCCAAAAGGAGAAACTGATCCAACCCCTGAGGAGAAACTGCTGAGAGCGATCTTTGGTGATAAAGCTGGAGATGTGAAAGACGCATCCCTTAAGGCGCCTCCATCATTGAATGGTGTGGTTATCGAAACCAAACTATTCTCTCGTCCTAAGAAAGATAAGAACCTTCGTGCCAAATCTAAGAAAGAGGTTGAGGAGCTGAAGGTAAAATACTCTAAAGAGCTTACTGCCATTAAAAATGTAATGGTAGATAAGCTGGTGGATCTGCTGGAAGGTAAAACTTCACAGGGTATCCGTCACAAGTTTGGCGATGAAATCCTAACTAAAGGATCTAAATTCTCTCGCAGAAATATCACAGAGGCTCTTTTCCCTGAAAAAAATCCTTACAAGGACGAGAGCAACTACGCTGTTCCGGAAGAGGTGAACATGTTCAAAGACCTCATCTTGGAAAACTGGACTGCTGACGACAAAGCAAACAGCATGCTGGTTGAGCTTGTGAAGAACTACAACAAGCGCCGTAACATAGTATCAGCACACTTCAAGCGTGAGCGTTTTACCCTTGAAGTAGGAGATGAGTTACCCGCAGGTATTGTACAGCTCGCCAAAGTATACATTGCTAAGAAGCGTAAGCTGAAAGTAGGTGATAAGATGGCGGGCCGTCACGGTAACAAAGGTATCGTGGCGCGTATCGTTCGTGATGAGGACATGCCATTCCTAGAGGATGGAACTCCAATGGACATCGTGCTTAACCCACTTGGTGTACCTTCCCGAATGAACATCGGACAGATCTACGAGACTGTACTTGGATGGGCAGGTCTGAAGATGGGCCGCAAGTATGCAACGCCAATCTTTGACGGTGCTACTGAAGAGCAGGTATCAGCTGAGCTTGCTGAAGCAGGGTTGCCACGTTTCGGTAGAACATACCTGTTCGATGGTTTATCAGGCGACAGATTTGACCAGCCAGTAACAGTGGGTGTGATCTACATGCTGAAACTAGGTCACTTGGTTGATGATAAGATGCACGCCCGTTCTATCGGACCATACTCTCTCATCACGCAGCAGCCATTGGGCGGTAAAGCCCAGTTCGGTGGCCAGCGTTTTGGTGAGATGGAGGTGTGGGCGCTGGAAGCCTTCGGTGCTTCAAACGTACTGCAAGAGATTCTTACAGTGAAGTCAGATGACGTGATAGGCCGCGCGAAAGCTTACGAGGCTATCGTGAAAGGCGACGTACTGCCTAAGCCAAATATACCGGAATCATTCAACGTTCTGATTCATGAGTTAAGAGGCTTGGCTCTGGAGATAACACTGGAGTAGAAAGTATAAAGCAAAGCGCTGCGGCATAAGCCAAAGCGCTTTGCATACTTATACTGGTTAAGCTGTAAGGCATATTCATTGTATCGACATTATTCTAATAATATGGCATTTGCGAAAAACAAAAAGCTAACTCAGGACTTCTCAAAGGTAACGATCAGCTTGGCTTCACCGGAGTCAATTCTGGAGCGTTCCAACGGGGAGGTAGTAAAACCTGAGACCATAAACTATAGAACCTATAAGCCTGAGATGGGTGGTCTGTTCTGCGAAAGAATATTCGGACCCGTGAAGGACTGGGAATGCCACTGCGGAAAGTATAAAAGAATCAGATACAAAGGCATCATCTGCGACCGTTGCGGTGTAGAGGTGACTGAGAAAAAAGTGCGCCGCGAGCGTATGGGCCACATTGAGTTGGTTGTTCCTGTTGCGCACATCTGGTACTTCAAATCCCTACCAAACAAAATAGGTTATCTGTTAGGCTTACCAACCAAGAAGCTTGACCAGATCATCTATTATGAAAGATATGTAGTTATTCAGCCAGGCATACTTGCAGAAGACGGTGTAAACACGCTGGACTTCCTGACTGAGGATGAATACCTGGACATGGTAGATAAACTGCCGCGCGAGAATCAAGTTCTGGACAACAACGACCCGAACAAATTTATTGCGAAGATGGGTGCCGAGGCGCTGCAAATGCTGCTGGAGCGTATCAACCTGGATGATCTTTCCTATGAGCTGCGCCACGCGGCCGCACACGAGACTTCGCAGCAGCGTAAAGCTGAAGCATTGAAGCGCCTGCGTGTAGTAGAAGCATTCCGTGACGCAACAACTCGTATTGAGAACAGACCAGAATGGATGATCATCCGCATGGTTCCGGTTATTCCACCAGAACTTCGTCCTCTAGTTCCGTTGGATGGTGGCCGTTTCGCTACATCTGACTTAAATGACCTTTACAGACGGGTAATTATCCGTAATAACCGTCTGAAGCGTCTGATTGAGATTAAAGCTCCAGAGGTAATCCTTCGTAACGAGAAGCGAATGCTGCAGGAAGCAGTAGACTCTCTGTTTGACAATTCACGTAAAGTGAACGCTGTTCGTGCAGAGGGTAACCGTGCGCTGAAGTCGCTTTCTGACATGCTAAAAGGTAAGCAGGGACGTTTCCGTCAGAACTTGCTTGGTAAGCGTGTTGACTACTCTGGCCGTTCAGTAATTGTGGTTGGCCCTGAACTGAAGCTGCATGAGTGCGGTCTGCCAAAGAACATGGCAGCTGAGCTTTTCAAGCCGTTCATCATCCGCAAGCTGATCGAAAGAGGAATTGTTAAGACTGTAAAGTCAGCCAAGAAGATTGTAGACCGTAAGGACCCAGTTGTTTGGGATATCTTGGAAAATGTGCTAAAAGGCCATCCAGTACTCCTTAACCGTGCTCCTACACTACACAGACTTGGTATCCAAGCCTTCCAGCCTAAGCTGATCGAAGGTAAGGCGATTCAGTTACACCCACTGGTATGTACGGCATTCAACGCCGACTTTGACGGTGACCAGATGGCGGTGCACGTTCCATTAGGACCTGCTGCTGTACTGGAGGCCTCTATGCTAATGCTGGCTTCGCACAACATCCTTAACCCTGCTAACGGTGCCCCAATCGCGGTACCATCTCAGGACATGGTACTTGGTTTATACTATGTATCTAAAGGAAAGCGTAGTACAGAAAACGAGAAGATCGAAGGTGAAGGTATGAGCTTCTACTCTGCGGAGGAAGTTGTAATTGCCATCAACGAAAAGAGAATCTCTAAGCACGCTTACATTAAGGTAAGAACAAAGGTGAAGAATGAGCAAGGCGAACTGGAGATGAAACTCATCGAAACAGTTGCCGGTCGTGTACTCTTCAACCAGTTTGTACCAGAGGCAGTAGGCTACCTTGATGAACTTCTTACAAAGAAAAAACTTCAGCAGGTAATCTCAAGAGTATTCAAAGAAACAGGTATGGCTCGTACTGCCCAATTCTTAGATGATATTAAAACACTTGGTTTCCAGTCAGCCTACAAAGGTGGTTTGTCAATGGGTCTGGGTGATATCAATATTCCTGCAGAGAAAGAGATATTGGTTGAGCAGGCTAAGAAAGATGTAGATGCTGTATGGCAGAACTACTCTATGGGTCTTATCACAGATAACGAGCGTTACAACCAGGTAATTGATATCTGGACTCGTATCAACAACCAGATTACAGAAACTCTGATGCGCCGTCTGGAAAATGAGGATCAGGGCTTTAACTCAATCTTCATGATGATGCACTCTGGTGCCCGTGGTTCTAGAGAGCAGATTCGTCAGTTAGGTGGTATGAGAGGTCTGATGGCTAAGCCTCAGAAATCCTTACAAGGGTCAGTAGGTGAGATTATTGAGAACCCAATCCTTTCTAACTTTAAGGAAGGTCTGGATGTAATCGAGTACTTTATCTCTACTCACGGTGCTCGTAAAGGTCTAGCCGATACAGCCCTTAAGACTGCCGATGCTGGTTACCTGACTCGTCGATTGGTAGACGTGTCACAAGACGTTATCGTAAATGAAGAAGATTGCGGTACACTTCGTGGTCTGGAGGTAAGCGCATTAAAAGACAATGAAGATATTGTAGAGTCATTGTCAGAGCGTATACTTGGTCGTGTAGCAGTACATGATGTATATGATCCGATTACAAATAACCTGATTGTAGAGTCAGGTACAGAGATTACAGAGGATGTTGCTCGTGACATAGAGAACACGGCGATAGAAGCTGTAGAAATACGCTCAGTTCTTACATGTGAGTCTAAGCGTGGTATCTGTGCTAAGTGTTATGGCCGTAACCTGGCGACAGGATTTATGGTGCAGAAAGGTGAAGCAGTTGGTGTTATTGCCGCACAATCTATCGGTGAGCCTGGTACACAGCTTACGCTCCGTACATTCCACGTAGGTGGTACAGCATCTAACATCGCTGTAGAAGCAACCATACTTGCTAAATTTGGCGGTAAGATTGAGTTTGAGGATGTTCGTTCACTAGACACTGTCAATAACGAAGGTGAGCCTGTTAAAGTGGTAATGGGACGTTCAGGTGAGGTGAAAGTAGTAGACCCTAACACAGGAAAGTTACTGATCAGCAACCACGTACCATACGGTTCATTCTTACACGTTAACGAAGGTCAGGTTGTAGAGAAGGGTGCAGTACTATGTAACTGGGATCCATATAACGCGGTTATACTTTCAGAGTTCGACGGTGATATCACATACGAATCGATAATTGAAGGTATTACATACCGTGAGGAATCGGATGAGCAAACAGGTTACCGTGAGAAAGTTATTATCGATACTAAAGATAAAACACAGAACCCGGCGATTATTGTTAATCCGAAAAACGGAGAGTCTAAAGGTTATAACATCCCAGTAGGTGCTCACCTTACAGTAGAAAACGGAGAAAAAATTAAAGCAGGTCAAATCCTGGTGAAGATTCCGCGTGCTATTGGTAAGACAAGAGACATTACAGGCGGTCTTCCACGAGTTACAGAATTATTTGAGGCTCGTAACCCATCAAACCCAGCCGTTGTGTCTGAGATTGACGGTGTAGTAACCTATGGTAACGTGAAGCGTGGTAACCGTGAAATTTTCATAGAGTCTAAGGATGGTGTGAAGAAGAAGTACATGGTACCGCTTTCCAAGCACATCCTGGTTCAGGATAACGACTTTATTCGCGCAGGTATGCCATTATCTGATGGTGCTATAACACCGACAGATATTTTGAATATACAGGGACCGGGTGCAGTACAAGAGTACTTGGTAAATGAGATTCAGGAAGTATACCGTCTGCAGGGTGTGAAGATCAACGACAAGCACATTGAAGTTGTAGTTCGTCAGATGATGCAGAAAGTAGTGGTGGTTGATGCAGGTGACACAAGCTTCCTTGAAAACCAGACTGTTGATAAGGTTAGCTTCATGGAAGAGAACGACCATATAATCGACATGAAAGTTGTTGAAGAAGCCGGAGACTCTGCAAACCTAAAGCCAGGCATGATAGTAACGCCACGTCGTTTACGTGATGAGAACTCCAGCCTGAAGCGTCGTGATATGAAACTAGTTACAGTGCGTGATGCACAGCCGGCAGTTTCTCGTCCAACACTACAAGGTATAACACAGGCATCCTTAGGTACACAAAGCTTTATTTCAGCAGCCTCATTCCAGGAAACTACAAAAGTACTGAGTGAAGCGGCTATAAGAGGTAAAGCAGATGAACTGTTGGGCCTGAAAGAGAACGTAATCGTAGGGCATCTAATTCCAGCAGGTACTGGATTGAGAGAATATCAGAACCTGATTGTAGGAAGCCAAGACGAGTATGATGCACTTGTTGAGTCGAAAAAAACGACGACGAAAACAAAGCAGCAGGAATTACAAAATAAATAATAGCCATGGCAGATAATCTGCAAAAACAAAATCAGATCAACATAGAGCTATCTGAAGAGGTAGCTGAGGGTGAGTATGCAAATCTTGCTATGATTGCTCATTCCAGCAGCGAATTTGTGATTGATTTTATAAGGTTGATGCCAGGCTTGCCAAAAGCTAAAGTCAAATCAAGAATTGTTATCACTCCAGAGCATGCCAAAAGATTTTTGGCTGCTTTGGCAGATAACGTTAATAAATTTGAAGCCAGCTTTGGCGAAATCAAGCAGTCTCAGGACACTCCTTCTTTCCCAATGAACTTCGGAGGTACGGTGGGAGAGGCCTAAGGTGCAGAGAATTAATGAATTAAAATTTTGAAAATGCAAAGTGAATTTTATACCTTTGCAGACCAAAATTTAAAGTGGAAAAATCTATAATTAACAGCTAGTAAATGCCTACTATACAGCAATTAGTAAGAAAAGGCAGAGAAAAATTGACTTTTAAGTCAAAGTCTCCTGCCTTAGATTCATGCCCACAGCGCCGTGGTGTATGTACAAGAGTATATACTACTACGCCTAAGAAGCCTAACTCTGCAATGCGTAAAGTAGCCAGAGTAAGACTTACAAACGGCAAAGAAGTAAACGCCTACATCCCAGGTGAAGGCCACAACCTTCAGGAGCACTCAATTGTGCTTATCAGAGGCGGTAGAGTAAAAGACCTTCCAGGTGTGCGTTATCACATTGTACGTGGAGCTCTGGATACAGCTGGTGTAAACGGCCGTCTTCAGTCTCGCTCTAAGTATGGCGCTAAGAGACCTAAGCCAGGACAACCAGCTGCAGCTGCAGGCAAGGGTAAAAAGAAATAACCGATAGAGTAATAATACAATGAGAAAAGCAAAGCCGAAAAGTAGAATTCTCCTACCAGATCCAAAATACAAAGAGACATTAGTAACGCGTTTCGTTAACTACCTGATGGAAGACGGAAAGAAAAGTGTTGCTTATGGAATCTTCTATGACGCTGTAGATCTAGTAGAGCAAAGAACCAAAGAAAACGGTCTTGAAACTTGGAAGAAGGCACTGAATAATATCATGCCGTCTGTAGAAGTTAAAAGCCGTAGGGTAGGGGGTGCTACTTTCCAAGTGCCGACTGAGGTTCGTCCGGACCGCAGAGTATCTCTAGGAATCAAGTGGATGATTTCCTATTCTCGCAAGAGAGGTGAGAAGACAATGAAAGACAGATTAGCAGGTGAAATTATCGCAGCTGCTAAAGGTGAAGGTGCTGCCGTTAAGAAAAAAGACGATACGCACAGAATGGCAGAAGCGAACAAAGCATTCTCTCACTTTAGATTTTAATTATGAACAATCGCGACCTTAAATACACAAGAAATATAGGTATAGCTGCGCACATTGATGCTGGTAAAACAACAACAACTGAGCGTATTCTATACTATGCTGGTGTAAGCCACAAAATTGGTGAGGTGCATGATGGTGCAGCAACCATGGACTGGATGGAGCAAGAGCAGGAGCGTGGTATTACAATCACTTCTGCCGCTACAACAGTTAGCTGGCCTTACAGAGGCGACAACTATCATATTAACATCATTGATACTCCAGGTCACGTTGACTTTACTGTAGAGGTAAACCGTTCCCTGCGTGTATTAGATGGTCTAGTATTCCTTTTCTCTGCTGTAGATGGTGTTGAACCACAGTCAGAGACTAACTGGCGCCTAGCTGATAACTACAAAGTAGCACGTATCGGCTTCGTAAACAAAATGGACCGTTCAGGTGCTGACTTCCTTGCTGTTTGTAAGCAGGTAAAGGAAATGCTAGGCAGCAATGCAGTAGCACTTCAGTTGCCAATCGGTTCTGAAGATAACTTCAGAGGTGTTGTTGACTTAGTGAACAACCGTGGAATTATCTGGAATGAAGATGATAAAGGCATGACCTTTACTGAAGTTCCTATTCCAGATGATATGGTTGAGGAAGCTGAAGAATACAGAGAGAAGCTTCTAGAAGCTGTGGCTGAGTATGACGAAACCTTGATGGAAAAATACTTCGAGGATCCAAACTCAATCACAGAAGCTGAAATCATTGCGGCTCTTCGAGCTGCTACCATTGATATGGCTATTGTTCCTATGCTTTGCGGTTCTTCATTTAAGAACAAAGGCGTACAGACAATGCTTGATTATGTAATGGCATTGATTCCTTCTCCACTTGACAGAGATAACATCAAAGGTACAAACCCAGACACAGGAGCTGAGGTTACTCGTAAGCCAAGTGTTACTGAGCCATTTGCAGGTCTTGCCTTCAAGATTGCAACTGACCCATATGTAGGACGCCTTTGTTTCGTGCGCGCATACTCAGGCGTATTAGAATCAGGTTCTTATATCTTCAATACCCGCTCTGGAAACAAAGAACGTATTTCACGTATCTTCCAGATGCACGCTAATAAGCAGAATCAAATTGATAAACTGGCAGCGGGTGATATTGCTGCAGTAGTAGGCTTTAAAGACATCAAAACTGGCGATACACTTTGCGACCAAAATGCAAAGATCGTATTGGAATCAATGGAATTCCCTGAGCCAGTTATTGGATACGCTATTGAGCCAAAATCTCAAGCTGACTCTGATAAAATGGGTATGGCAATTGCCAAGCTTATTGAAGAAGACCCAACACTACAGGTTAATACTGATGAAGAAACTGGTCAGACAATTCTTCGTGGTATGGGTGAGCTTCACTTGGAGATCATCATCGACCGTATGAAACGTGAGTTTAAGGTTGAACTAAACCAAGGTGCTCCACAGGTAGCATACAAAGAGACTATCACAAAGACTATTGAGCACCGTGAGGTATTCAAGAAGCAGTCAGGTGGTCGCGGTAAGTTTGCCGATATCGTATTTGAGATGGGACCACGTGAGGATGGTAAACAAGGACTTGAATTCGTAAATGGCATTGTAGGTGGTGTAATTCCAAGAGAATTCATACCTGCTGTTCAGAAAGGTTTTGAAGAAGCCATGAAGAACGGTATTTTGGCTGGCTTCCCTATTGATTCAATGAAGGTGCGCCTATTCCACGGTTCATTCCACGATGTTGACTCTGACTCACTTTCTTTTGAACTAGCTGCACGTCAAGGTTTTAAAGAGGCAGGTAAGCAGTGTGCTCCTAAGCTTCTTGAGCCAATCATGGCAGTTGATGTAGTTACGCCAGATGAATATACTGGTCCGGTAACAGGCGACTTGAACAGAAGAAGAGGTATTATGAAAGGCATGGATACTAAAGGTACTTCTACAGTTGTTAAAGCTGATGTTCCACTTTCAGAACTTTTTGGCTACGTAACTGACCTTCGTACAATTACTTCTGGTAGAGCTACTGCTTCATTAACGTTCGATCACTATGAGCAGGTGCCGCAGAACTTAGCAGATGCTATCATTGCCAAAATTAAAGGAACAGCAGCTAAATAGTAGTATAAGATGAATCAGAAAATTAGAATAAAGCTTAAATCTTACGATCACAATCTGGTTGATAAGTCATCAGAGAAGATCGTAAAAGCTGTAAAAGCAACTGGAGCCATTGTTAGTGGCCCAATTCCTCTTCCAACTGAAAAGGATAAATTCACAGTTCTTCGTTCACCGCACGTGAACAAGAAGTCACGCGAGCAGTTCCAGCTTTGCACTTATAAAAGACTAGTAGATATTTACTCTACTAGCTCTAAAACAGTAGATGCTCTGATGAAACTTGAATTGCCAAGTGGTGTAGATGTTGAAATCAAGGTTTGATAACATCTGAATAAATAGAGAAAAGAGGAGAACGTTTGTTCTCCTCTTTTTTTATACCTACTTGAGAATAAATATTTTAGAGAAAGTTTGAAAAGAAGCTTAATTTTTTGTTAACTTTGCACTCCCTTAGCGAAAATAGGGGGCAATAAATTATTGTATCCATCTCTAAACAAAAGTTGAATGCCTGGAATTATCGGTAAAAAAATCGGAATGACAAGCCTCTTCACAGCAGATGGTAAATACACACCAGTTACGCTTATTCAAGCAGGTCCGTGTGTAGTTACTCAGGTGAAGACGGTTGAGAATGACGGCTACGCTGCAGTGCAGATTGGCTATGGTGACAAAAAACTCAAAAGAGTTACTAAGGCGGAAGCTGGTCACTATGAAAAAGCTAAAACTGCTCCTAAGAAAAAAGTAGCAGAATTTGATGTGGAAGGAGTTTCTTATAACCTGGGTGACACAGTAGATGCTAACCTATTTGTAGAAGGCGAATTCGTGGATGTAGTAGGTACATCAAAAGGTAAAGGTTTTCAGGGTGTTGTAAAGCGCCACAACTTTGCCGGTGTTGGCGGTCAGACGCACGGCCAACATAACAGAGCAAGACACCCAGGTTCAATCGGTGCCTGTTCTTGGCCGTCAAGAGTATTTAAAGGAATGCGAATGGCTGGCAGAATGGGTGGTAACAGAGTTAAGATTCAAAACCTGACTGTGTTGCGCATCATTGCTGAAAAAAACCTTATTGTTGTTAGTGGCTCTGTTCCTGGTGCCAGAAATTCTTACGTGTTAATTGAGAAATAAAATGGAGCTCTCTGTATTAAATATTAAAGGTGAAGATACAGGCAGAAAGGTTACTCTTTCTGATGCTATTTTTGGTATTGAGCCAAATGAGCATGCCATGTATCTTGACGTAAAGCAGTACTTGGCTAACCAAAGACAAGGTACGCACAAGTCAAAGGAGCGTAACGAGATTGCTGGTTCTACAAAGAAAATCAAGAAGCAAAAAGGTACAGGTGGTGCCCGTGCAGGTAGCATTAAGTCACCTTTGTTTGTTGGTGGCGGCCGTGTATTTGGTCCAAAACCAAGAAACTATAGCTTTAAACTTAATAAGAAGTTGAAGCGTGTAGCTCGTCTTTCAGCACTTTCTCTATTAGCTCGTGATAATCGTGTAGCATTAGTTGAGTCTTTCTCAATGGATGCACCGAAAACGAAAGAATTCAGAGGTATACTGAACAACCTGCAGTTTACAGGAAAGACATTAATCGTTCTTCCTGCTGTAGACAAAAACATTGTTCTTTCTGGAAGAAACCTGCCGAAGGTAAAAGTTTCAACAGTAAGTGATGTTAATACTTATGACTTGCTGAACACTGAGAAACTTCTTCTTGTTGAGCAATCTGTAAATGAATTAGAAAACCTCTTTAGCGCGAAATAATGAACGTTCTGAAAAGACCAATTATTACAGAGAAGTACGCTGCCTTGAACGAGGTTGGTAAATACGCTTTTGAGGTAGAGAAAAATGCCAATAAAGTAGAGATCAAGAAGGCAGTTGAAAAGATGTATGGCGTATCGGTAGATAGAGTTGCTACGATGCGTTCAATCGGAAAGAAAAAGACTAAATATACTAAGTCTGGAGCTGTAACTGGCCGTACCTCTCTGATCAAGAAAGCAATTGTAACCCTAAAAGAGGGTGAAGTAATAGACTTTTACAGCGGCATATAATTAAGTTAAAATGGCTTTAAAAAAGTTAAGACCAATAACACCAGGTCAAAGATTTAGAGTAGCCCCTGCTTTTGATGAAATAACATCATCTACTCCTGAGAAATCTTTGTTGGCACCCCTTTCAAAATCTGGTGGACGTAACAATTCAGGTAGAATGACCATGCGCTATATGGGTGGTGGTCATAAGAGAAAGTACAGGGTAATTGACTTCAAGCGCACTAAGCATGGTGTTCCAGCTACAGTGAAGACAATTGAATACGATCCGAACAGAACAGCTCGCATTGCGCTGCTTCACTACTCTGATGGAGAGAAAACCTATATCATCGCTCCGGCAGGACTACAGGTTGGTACTGTAGTAAATTCAGGCCCTGGTATAGCTCCAGAAGTTGGTAACTGCTTACCTCTTTCTGATATTCCTCTAGGTACAATTATCCACAACATAGAGCTGCAGCCAGGCGCTGGTGCTACACTTGCACGAAGTGCAGGCTCTTATGCTCAGTTAGTGGCTCGTGAAGGTCGTTATGCCACAATAAAACTTCCTTCAGGCGAACTAAGAATGGTTCTTGTTAATTGTTCTGCCACTGTAGGTACAGTTTCTAACGCTGAACACATGAATGTGAAGCTTGGTAAGGCTGGCCGAAAGAGATGGTTAGGCAGACGTCCTCGCGTTCGTGGTGTAGCGATGAACCCAGTCGATCACCCTATGGGCGGTGGTGAAGGTAAATCTTCAGGCGGTCACCCACGTTCACGTAAAGGCTTGTATGCAAAAGGTCTTAAGACGAGAAATAAGAATAAGTATTCTGAAAAGCTTATAGTTAATAGAGGAAAGAAAAAGTAAATGGCTAGATCATTAAAAAAAGGGCCTTATATTGACTTTAGGCTCGAAAAGAAAGTAACTGTAATGAATGAGGCTGGTAAAAAGTCTGTTATCAAGACTTGGTCTCGTAGATCAATGATCTCTCCAGATTTCGTAGGTCATACTTTTGCAGTTCATAACGGTAATAAATTTATCCCTGTATATGTTACTGAAAACATGGTAGGTCATAAACTTGGTGAATTTGCTCCGACAAGAAACTTTAGAGGTCATATTGCTAAGAAAGATAAAGGCAAGCGTTAATAATGGAAGCAGTAGCAAAACTTAAAAATGTTCCTACTTCTCCTCGTAAAATGAGGATGGTAGCGGACTTGGTACGCGGCAAAAGCGTATCAAAAGCTCTTGGTATTCTGAAATTTGAAGCCAATGCTGGTGCAGCCAAAGTTGAAAAGCTTGTTCTATCGGCATTAGCTAACTGGCAGCAGAAGAATGAGGATGCTCGCATCGAGGATGCAAACCTTTACATCAAGACAATTTTTGTTGATGAAGGTAAAATGTTAAAGCGTCTCCGTCCTGCCCCTCAGGGCCGTGGTTATAGAATCAGAAAAAGATCAAACCACGTTACGCTGGTAATAGACAGCATGACAGAGGAGCAACTTGAGAAGCAGCAGTCTAAGAAATCTAAAAAAGCCAACAAGTAAGAATTATGGGACAGAAAGTTAATCCGATAGGTTTTCGACTAGGTGTTATCAAAGGTTGGGATTCTAACTGGTATGGCGGCAAAGATTTCGCTGAAAAGCTGATCGAAGACGAGAAAATTAGAAAATACATATTAGCTCGTATTCCTAAAGGCGGTATTTCTAAAATTATAATCGAAAGAACGCTTAAGCGCATTACTATAACAGTAAACACTGCGAGACCAGGTGTAGTTATTGGTAAAGGCGGCCAGGAAGTAGATAAAATCAAAGAAGAGCTTAAGAAACTTACTAACAAAGATATACAAATCAATATCTTTGAAATTAAGCGTCCTGAGCTTGATGCCAAATTGGTTGGTGAGTCGATCGCACAACAGCTGCAGGCACGTATCTCTTTCCGCCGTGCCATGAAGCAAGCTATTGCTTCTGCGCTACGTGTAGGTGCTGAAGGTATCAAAGTACAAGTTTCAGGTCGTCTCGGCGGCGCTGAAATGGCGAGAACTGAACACTACAAAGAAGGTAGAACGCCACTTCATACTTTGCGTGCAGATATTGATTATGCATTATCTGAAGCACAGACAGTTTATGGCAAACTAGGCATCAAAGTTTGGATCTTTAAAGGCGAAGTATACGGTAAGAAAGATCTTACTCCGAATGCTGGCTTAGAGAGCAAAGGACCTGGTTCTGCTTCTGGTGACAGACGCGGTGGTGGCCCACGCAACAAAAAGGGCGAAGGTGCACCGAAGCGTAAGCGTCGTCAATAATAAAGTGTTAACATTATAAGTTTTAGAAAATGTTACAGCCTAGAAGGACTAAATATAGAAAAATGCAGAAAGGCCGCGTAAAGGGTCTGGCTCACAGAGGCAGCTCTATTGCGTTTGGTTCTTTCGCTATCAAGTCTCTTGAATCAACATGGATTACGTCTCGTCAGATTGAGGCAGCACGTATCGCCATGACAAGAGCAATGAAACGTGAGGGTCAAGTTTGGATCCGTATTTTCCCTGACAAACCTATTACGAAGAAGCCTGCAGAGGTTCGTATGGGTAAGGGTAAAGGTTCTCCTGAATATTGGGTAGCAGTGGTTAAGCCAGGTACAATCATGTTTGAATCTGATGGTGTACCTCTAGAAGTAGCAAAAGAGTCTTTAAGACTTGCTGCTCAGAAACTGCCAGTTAAAACAAAGTTTGTAGTACGTAGAGATTACGTTGAGAAATAAAATGAAAAATTCAGAGATAACAGCTTTATCTGCCGAAGAACTGCAAGAAAAGCTCAACACTGAGAAGGCTAACCTGCAAACCATGCGTTTTGCACATGCTATATCTCCCCTGGAGAACCCAATGAGAATCCGCGATACGAAGCGTTTAATCGCCAGATTAAGTACAGAAGTTCGTCGTCGTGAAATTGAAGCTAACTCTTAAGACTGATTAAGATCATGGAGAGAAACCTAAGAAAAGAAAGAAGCGGTAAGGTTGTTAGCAATAAGATGGACAAATCAATTACTGTACTTGTGGAGAGCAGAATGAAGCACCCAATGTATGGTAAGTTTGTTAGCAAGTCTAACAAGTTCATGGCTCACGACGAGAACAACGATTGCAACATCGGAGATGTGGTACGCATTCAGGAAACACGTCCGCTTAGCAAGAATAAGAAATGGCGTTTAGTAGAAATTATAGAAAGGGCTAAATAAAATGATACAGCAGGAATCAAGACTAAGTGTAGCTGATAACAGCGGTGCTAAAGAAGTTCTTTGCATCCGTGTATTAGGCGGTACTGGTAAAAAGTATGCGTCTGTTGGCGACAGAATCGTTGTGACTGTAAAGTCTGCCCTTTCTTCTGGTAACGTTAAGAAAGGAACTGTTTCTAAAGCAGTTATTGTAAGAACTAAGAAAGAGGTTAGAAGAAAAGACGGGTCGTATATTCGTTTCGACGATAATGCAGCTGTTCTTTTAAACGCAAACAACGAGCCTCGTGGTACTCGTATTTTTGGCCCGGTTGCACGTGAACTTCGTGAAAAGCAATTCATGAAAATTGTTTCGTTAGCGCCTGAAGTTCTATAACTACAAATTCAGATTAAAATGAATAAGAAAAAACTTCATGTAAAAACTGGCGATACAGTTAAAGTGATAGCCGGTGACGAGCGCGGCAAGACTGGCCGCATAATCGCTGTTAAGATAGATTCGCAGAGAGTAACTATTGAAGGCCTTAATATGGTTACTAAGCACCAGAAACCTAGTGCTCAGAACCCACAGGGAGGTATCAACAAAGTAGAAGCTCCTATTCATGCTAGCAATGTTATGCTTGTTGACACTAAAACAGGTGAGGCATCAAAAACAGCTAGAAGAAAAAACAGCGAAGGTAAAACAGAGCGTTATTCTAAAAAGACAGGAGAGGTAATCTAAGATGGCAACTGCAAGATTAAAAGAGAAATATCAAAACGAGGTAGTACCTGCCTTGAAAGAGAAGTTCCAGTATAAGAACATCATGCAGGTGCCAAAGATCACTAAGATCTCTATCAATAAAGGTATCGGCGCAGCCGTTGCTGATAAAAAATTGGTAGATATCGGTGTGGATGAGCTTTCAACTATCACAGGTCAGAAGGCAGTACCTACGATTGCTAAGAAGTCAGTTTCAAACTTTAAGCTTCGTGAAGGTATGCCAATTGGCGCTCGTGTTACATTGCGAGGTGAGAGAATGTATGAATTCTTAGATCGTCTTCTGACTGTTGCTCTGCCACGTGTTCGTGACTTTAGAGGTGTGAACGAGAAAGGCTTTGACGGCCGTGGTAACTATACCTTAGGAGTTAAAGAGCAGATCATCTTCCCTGAGATTAGCATTGATAAAATTAAAGCTATCTCTGGTATGGATATCACATTTGTTACAACAGCTAACACAGACGAAGAGAGCTACGAACTGCTGAAAGCATTTGGTATGCCATTCGCTAATATAAAGAAATAACCATGGCAAGAGAAGCAGTAAAAGCTAGAGAGCTTAAAAGAGAAAAACTTGTAGCCAAATACGCTGCAAAAAGAGCTGAACTAAAAGCCAAAGGTGATTATGAGGCACTTGACAAGTTGCCGCGTAATGCATCTCCTGTAAGATTACATAACCGTTGCAAATTGTCAGGCAGACCGAGAGGATACATGAGAAAGTTCGGTATTTCTCGCGTAGTTTTCAGAGAGCTGGCGGTTATGGGAAAAATTCCTGGTGTTACAAAAGCGAGCTGGTAATTTTTTAAGATTCATACTAAGAATCTTAAAAAGATATTACTATCTTTGCCCCTCGCTTAGATAAAGCATTCATTATTACATTCATTCATAATGAACACAGATCCAATAGCAGATTATTTAACTAGAGTGCGTAATGCTATAAAAGCTAGCCACAGAATAGTTGAGATACCATCTAGCAAGATTAAACAAGAGATCACTAAAGTATTGTACGATAAAGGGTACATTCAAAGTTATAAATTTGATGACTCAGGCGTACAAGGCACTATTAAGATAGCTCTAAAGTATAACCCTAACACTAAGCAATCTGCTATTGTGAAACTGGAGAGGGTAAGCAAACCAGGGCTTCGTAAATACGCTGGCAGTGAAAACCTGCCTAGAGTATTAAACGGACTTGGGGTGGCTATTTTGTCTACATCTAAGGGTGTTATGACAGAGAAAGAGGCTAAGTCACTGAATATAGGTGGCGAGGTGTTATGTTATGTATATTAATAGGAGGATAGACAATGTCACGTATAGGAAAATTGCCAATCACCCTGCCTAGCAATACACAAGTTACCATCGGTGATAACAATGTAGTAACAATTAAAGGCCCTAAAGGTGAGCTTTCTACTACACTTGATAAAGATATGATTGTAAAGCAGGATGAAAACACTATTATTGTGGATCGTCCAACTGAGCAGAAGCGTCATAAAGCTATGCACGGTCTTTACAGATCACTTATCAATAATATGGTAGTAGGCGTTAGTGAGGGCTACAAGGAGCAGTTAGAGTTTGTTGGTGTTGGTTATAAGGCATCTGTACAAGGTAATACTTTAGAGATGTCTCTTGGCTATTCTCATAATATCTATATGAGCCTGCCAGTAGAAGTTTCTGCTACTGCTGTTACAGAAAAAGGTAAAAACCCGATCGTAACTCTTGAAAGTAATGACAAGCAGTTAATCGGACAGGTTGCTGCTAAAATCAGATCACTGCGTAAGGTTGAGCCTTATAAAGGTAAGGGTATTCGTTTCGTAGGTGAAGTTATCAGAAGAAAAGCTGGTAAGACAGCTTCTAAATAATCATCATCATGTCGACTAATAAAATAAGCAGAAGACTTAGAATTAAGAAAGGTATCAGAAATAAAATTTCTGGTACTTCTGAAAGGCCTAGATTAACTGTGTTCCGTAGCAACAAAGCTATTTATGCGCAGTTAGTTGATGATACTACTGGTGTGACACTAGCGGCTGCCTCTTCAGTTAAACTTGATGATGCAAAAGCTAACATCGAAACTGCAGGTAAAGTTGGAACTTCTATTGCTGAGTTAGCATTAGCTAAGGGAATCTCTGAAGTAGTATTCGATCGTAACGGTTACCTTTATCACGGTAAAGTAAAATCATTGGCAGAAGGCGCTCGTGAAGCAGGCCTTAAATTCTAAATAATATGTTGAAGAATAATATACGTAGCGTAAAGGCAAGCGAAATCGAGCTAAAAGAGCGAGTAGTAGCCATTAACCGTGTAGCCAAGGTTGTTAAAGGTGGTAGAAGATTTAGCTTCGCTGCCATCGTGGTAGTTGGTGATGGGAATGGTGTTGTAGGTTATGGTCTTGGTAAAGCCAATGAAGTAACTGACGCAATTGCTAAAGGTATTGATGATGCTAAAAAGAATCTTGTAAAGGTTCCTGTGTATCATAATACTGTTCCTCATGCAATCGAAGGTAAATACTCTGGAGGTTTTGTATTGGTTAAGCCTGCAGCTCCAGGTACTGGTGTTATCGCTGGTGGTGCAATGCGTGCAGTTTTAGAAAGTGCAGGTATCAAAGACGTACTTTGTAAATCAAAAGGATCATCTAACCCACATAACGTGGTAAAGGCTACTTTTGATGCTCTTTCAAAGATGCGTGATCCTTTGGCAGTAGCTCAGCAGCGCGGTGTTAATTTACAGAAAGTATTCAACGGATAATTGAAATGGCTAAAGTAACTATCACTCAAGTTAAGAGCATTATCGATAAGCCTCAGTCTCAAAAGCGCACTATTCAAGCTTTAGGCTTAGGCAAGATAAGCAAATCAGTATCTGTTGAGTATACTCCTCAGATCGCTGGTATGATAAAGAAAGTCCAGCATTTAGTAGAAGTAAAAGAACAATAATCATGTACTTACATTCTTTAAAACCTGCAGAAGGTTCTGTAAAGACTAGAAAGAGAATAGGTAGAGGTACTGGTTCAGGTAGAGGTGGTACTTCTACTCGTGGACATAAAGGTGCTAAATCTCGTTCTGGTTATTCACAGAAAGCCGGATTTGAAGGTGGTCAGATGCCACTTCAGAGACGTGTTCCTAAGTTTGGCTTTAAAAACATTAACCGTGTTGAATATAAAGCTATCAATTTAGATGTAATTCAGGCTCTTGCTGAGTCAACTAGTGAGACTGTTATGAACTTTGATTTCTTCAAAGCGCATGGTCTTGTTCAGAAGAACGATAAGGTTAAGGTTTTGGGCAGAGGTGAAATCAGTAAAGCTATTGAGATTCATGCTCATGCTTTCTCTGGAACTGCAACATCATCAATAGAAAAAGCAGGCGGTAAAACTGTTGCTCTTTAATTAGTAGGAGGTATGAAGAAGTTTATAACAACGTTAAAGAACATTTTTGCTATAGAGGATTTAAGAGTGAGAATTCTTAATACTATATTCTTTATAGCTATTTTTAGACTTGGTTCTTTTGTTGTTTTGCCTGGTGTTGATCCTAATCAATTACAAGCTAACACATCCGGTATATTCGGTCTTTTAGATACTTTTTTAGGTGGAGCATTTAGTAATGCTTCCATCTTTGCTTTAGGTATCATGCCATATATATCAGCTTCTATCGTACTTCAGCTGCTTACTATTGCTGTTCCTTATTTCCAAAAAATGCAGAAAGAGGGTGAATCTGGTAGAAAGAAAATCAACCAGATCACTCGCGTTCTGACAATTATTATAACACTTGCTCAAGCCGTAGGCTTTGTAGCTACTATCAACTCTGAGGCAATAGCAATCAATACCACTTTGTTTACTATTACTTCTATGATCGTTCTTACATCAGGCACCATATTCTGTATGTGGCTTGGTGAGAAAATCACAGACAAAGGTATTGGCAATGGTATTTCCATGCTGATTATGATTGGTATTATCAGCCGATTTCCTGGAGCCATACTATTCGAAGCTACTTCTAAGCAGTTAAATGGAGCCTTACTGTTCCTCTTTGAATTAATAATATTGTTCCTCGTTGTGATGTCTGTTGTTATGCTTACTCAGGCTGTTCGTAGAATACCTGTACAGTATGCTAAACAAGTTGGAACAAGTTCACTTTATAGCGGTCAGCGTCAGTTCATTCCTTTGAAGGTAAATGCTGCTGGTGTAATGCCTATCATTTTTGCTCAGTCATTGATGTTTTTGCCTTCTATGATAGCTTCTATCTGGGCTGAATCTAATGAGACTGCAAACTATATTGGTGCTACCTTTTCAGACTTTACATCTTGGCAATACAACGTGGTTTTTGGTCTTCTGATTCTTGTGTTCACTTATTTTTACACAGCTATTAGTGTAAACCCAAATCAAATTGCTGATGATCTGAAGCGTAGTGGAGGATTTATACCTGGAGTTAAACCTGGCCGTGCTACATCGGAGTATATAGATGCTATTTTAACTAAAATCACTTTGCCAGGTGCTATTTATCTTGCACTTGTAGCTATATTCCCTGCCATTGCTATGCTATTTGGTGTAACTAGAGAATTTTCACAGTTTTTTGGTGGAACTTCACTTCTAATTATGGTTGGTGTAGTACTTGATACCTTAAAGCAAGTTGAAAGTTATCTTTTAATGCGTCATTATGATGGCATGATGAAATCTGGTAAGCTTCGCGGGAGAACAGAGAATATAGCTATGGTATCCTAATCAATGATTATATATAAAACTGAAGAAGAAATTGAGCTGATTCGCCAAAGTGCTTTGATCTTAAGCAAAGCACATGGCGAAATTGCTCGTCTTATTAAGCCTGGTATTTCAACTCTTCAACTTGACAAAATAGCTGAAGAGTTTATTCATGATAATGGAGGAAAGCCCTCATTTAAAAACTATAATGGTTTTCCATATAGTTTGTGCATTTCAATGAATTCTGTTGTTGTACACGGAATGCCAGGAAATTACATTTTGAACGATGGTGATGTTATTTCTGTTGACTGTGGTGTCTACAAAAATAGCTTCCATAGTGACTGTGCCTACACTCATGCTGTTGGTAATGTGAAATCTGAAGTCAAAAGGCTTCTTGAAATTACTAAAGAGTCTCTTTATTTAGGTTTGGAGAAAGCAGTTGTGGGGAATAGACTTGGTGACTTAAGCTCTGCCATACAAGATTTCGCCGAGTCTAATGGTTTTACTGTTGTTCGTGAGTTAGTCGGTCATGGTATTGGGCGTAATTTACATGAATCTCCTGAAGTGCCAAACTATGGTAAACGTGGCCAAGGAGTAAAACTTCAGAATGGTTTAGTCCTTGCCGTTGAACCAATGGTTAATCTTGGTACAAGGCATATTGTGCAAGATGATGACGGATGGACCATTCGTACTAAGGATAATAAACCTTCAGCTCACTTTGAGCATACTATTGTTGTTCGAAAAGATAAAGCTGAGATATTAACAACATTTGATTATATAGAACAAGCTAAAAAATCATAAATGGCAAAACAGTCGTCCATAGAACAAGACGGTACTATAGTAGAGGCTTTATCAAACGCCATGTTTCGGGTTGAGCTTGAGAATGGTCATCAGGTAGTAGCTCATATTTCCGGCAAAATGCGCATGAATTATATTAAAATTCTGCCAGGTGATAGAGTTAAGTTGGAAATGTCTCCTTATGATCTTACAAAAGGCAGAATTGTTTACCGATATAAATAAATCCAATGAAAGTTAAAGCATCAGTAAAAAAGAGAAGTGCTGAATGTAAAGTAATTCGCCGCAAGGGGAAGCTTTACGTTATCAACAAAAAGAATCCAAGATATAAACAAAGACAAGGTTAATTAATTTTTATGGCTAGAATAGCAGGAGTAGATATTCCGGACAACAAGAGAGGAGAAATCGCCCTTACCTATATTTTTGGTATTGGACGCAACCTTTCTAAGCAGGTTTTAACTAAAGCCGGGGTGGATCTTGACAAAAAGGTAAAAGACTGGACTGAGGAAGAAGCCGGTGAGGTTAGAAATGTGATTGCAGCAGATATTAAGACTGAGGGTGTATTAAGATCCGAAGTTCAGCTGCATATCAAGCGTCTTCTTGATATAGGTTGCTACCGTGGGTTAAGACACCGTAAGGGGTTACCTGTGCGTGGTCAGCGTACTAAGAACAACTCTCGCACAAGAAAAGGTAAGCGTAAGACAGTTGCTAACAAGAAGAAAGCATCTAAATAATCACTAGATCATGGCTCAGAAAAGAAAAGATAAAGCTAAAAAGCGTGTTGTAGTTGTTGAACCTACTGGCCAAGTACACATCAAAGCTTCTTTCAACAACATTATTATTTCAGTAACCAATAACGCAGGACAAGTTATTTCTTGGGCTTCTGCTGGTAAAATGGGCTTTAAGGGTTCTAAAAAGAACACTCCTTATGCTGCACAAATGGCCGCTGCTGACTGCGCGAAGGTTGCTTATGACCTTGGAATGCGTAAAGCAGAAGTTTTTGTAAAAGGTCCTGGTGCAGGTCGTGAGTCTGCAATCCGTACTGTACAAAATACAGGGATTGAAGTAACTATCATCAAAGATGTTACGCCACTGCCGCATAACGGTTGCCGCCCACCAAAACGCAGAAGAGTTTAATTTCTAAATAGAGAATAAGAAATGGCAAGATATACAGGTCCTAAGAGTAAAATCTCAAGACGTTTTAATGAAGAGATTTTCGGCCCAAGCAAAGCGCTGAAAAAGAAAAGCTATCCTCCTGGGCAGCACGGCCGTGGCCGCCGCAAGAAGCAGTCTGAATATGCTATTCAGCTTGCAGAGAAGCAAAAAGCCAAATACATTTACGGTGTTCTGGAGAAGCAGTTTGCAAACTTGTTTGATAAAGCCCACAGAAAGGGAGGTATCACTGGTGAGAACTTACTTTCTTTGCTAGAATCAAGATTAGACAATACTGTTTACCGTTTAGGTATTGCCCCAACTAGAAGAGCTGCTCGTCAGCTTGTATTGCATAAGCACGTGTTGGTTAATGGTGAAATTGTAAACATTCCTTCTTATTCATTGAAAGTTGGTGATGTTGTAGCTGTACGTGAGAAGTCTAAGTCTTTAGAGGCTATCACTACTAGTTTAACTGTTCGTAATGCTCGTCAGTTTAACTGGTTAGAGTGGGATGCTAACGAGATGGCTGGTAAATTTATTTCTACTCCACAGAGAGATCAAATTCCTGAGAAAATCCAGGAGCAGCTAATCGTCGAGCTTTACTCTAAGTAATCAGCTTAATCAATTTATAACCTTTAACACTGCAAGTATGTCAATATTAGCATTTCAAATGCCAGAGAAAGTTGTAATGGAAAAAGCCGACGACTTTCATGGTTTATTTGAATTCAAGCCGCTTGAAAAAGGTTACGGGGTAACCATCGGTAATGCGCTGCGAAGAATCCTTCTTTCTTCATTGGAAGGATATGCGATTACAAGCATTCGCATTGGTGGTGTACTGCATGAGTTTTCGTCTGTTGAAGGAGTGGTTGAGGATGTATCTGATATAATCCTTAACTTGAAGATGGTGCGCTTTAAAAAAATAAGCGAAGTTGTAGACGAAAGAATCACTGTTTCTTTCAGTGGTCAGGATACTTTTAAAGCTGGTGATATCAATAATTTCACTTCTAGCTTCGAAGTGCTTAACCCAGAGCAGGTAATCTGCCATCTGGATCCTAGCGTTAGCTTCGAACTTGAAATGACTATCCAAAAAGGACGCGGTTACGTTCCTGCAGAGGAGAATAAGCCAGCAGAGCAAGTATTTGGTCAAATTTCTATTGACGCCATCTACACCCCGATAAAGAATGTCAAGTTTAGTGTGGAGAATACTCGTGTAGAGCAAAAAACCGACTACGAAAAACTTATACTTGACATACAAACAGACGGCTCTATTCATCCAGAGGATGCGCTTAAGGGTGCTGCTAACATCCTGATTCAGCATTTCATGCTGTTCTCTGACAATACAATGACTTTTGAAACAGCTAAGCCTGAAGAGGAAGAGGCTGTTGATGAAGAACTGCTTCATATGCGTAAAGTTCTGAAGACATCTCTTCAGGATATGGACCTTTCAGTTCGTGCGTATAACTGCTTAAAAGCTGCTGACATCAAAACCCTTGGTGACTTAGTTCAGCTTGATATTGCAGACATGATGAAGTTTAGAAACTTCGGTAAAAAATCATTGACTGAGTTAGAGAACTTGGTTCAGGAGAAAGGTCTTACTTTCGGTATGGATCTTTCTAAGTACAAATTAGAGGAAGAATAATATTTAATCCTACGGCATAATTCCCGATCCCATTTAGGTTGATCGACGGTATGCACGTGCACAAGTCAAAATAATGAGACACGGTAAAAAATTTAATCACTTAGGAAGAACCGCTTCACACCGTAAGGCTATGCTGTCTAACATGGCTGCATCGCTTATCCTGCACAAGCGTGTTTCTACTACAGTAGCTAAGGCAAAAGCACTTCGTAAATATGTGGAGCCTTTGCTTACAAAATCGAAAAGTGACACTACTCACTCTAGAAGAACAGTTTTTGCTTACCTTCAGAACAAGGAGTCTGTAAAGGAACTTTTTGATGAAGTATCTGTTAAAATTGCTAACAGACCAGGTGGTTATACTCGTATCATTAAAACAGGATACAGACTTGGTGACAACGCAGAAATGTGTGTTATCGAACTTGTAGACTACAACGAGGATATGCTGACAACAACTGGTACTGCAGCTGCAGGTGCTAAGAAAACGCGTCGTCGTGGCGGTAAGAAAAAAGCAGAGGACACTGTAACTGAGGCGAATGCCCCAGAGGCAACTGAAGCTCCTGCTGCTGAGTCTAACGAAGCTAATGATGAGACAAAAGATGCTAAATAAGCTCTGTTTGTAAATATTTTAAAGGGACATGACGTAAGTCGTGTCCCTTTTTTTATGTTTGTAATAAATCTTTACCATGAAAAAACATACTTCCTCAGAGGCAATTCTTCTTCTAGAAGACGGAACAGTGTACAAAGGCAAAAGCTTAGGGCGTATTGGCACGTCTGGAGGCGAGCTTTGCTTTAATACAGGTATGACCGGATACCAAGAAATTTTTACGGATCCATCCTATTATGGGCAGATTGTGGTTAACACAGTATCGCATGTGGGTAACTATGGTGTGCAGCAAGAAGAAGTGGAGTCCGACAAAGTGCAGATTAACGGATTAGTCTGTAAGGACTTTTCACAGCACTTTTCTAGAAAAACCGCAGAAGGCTCTTTGCAAGAGTATTTTGAACAAGCGGGAATTGTGGGCATTTGCGAAATAGACACACGTTCTCTTGTGCGGCATATTCGCGATAAAGGTGCTATGAACGCTATAGTTTCTTCTGAAATAACTGATGTAGAGGAACTGCGTAAAAAATTGGCAGAAGTTCCGGCTATGGCTGGTTTAGAGCTATCATCACATGTTAGTACGCCGGAGATTTATCATCTGATACCGGAGGAGGTGAAATTTAGAGTTGCCGTACTTGATCTAGGTGTTAAGCGAAACAGCTTGAATAACTTTATGCAACGCGGCTGCGAAGTGAAGGTGTATCCTTACAACACTCCTTTTGAAGAGATGGAGAAGTGGAACCCGGATGGTTACTTTATTTCAAATGGCCCTGGCGACCCAGCGGCAACAAATGATGCTGTGAACAGCGTGAAGCAAATTCTGGAGAAGGAGAGACCTATGTTCGGCATCTGTATGGGGCACCAGGTACTGGCGCAGGCAAATGGTATAGCCACTTATAAAATGCATAATGGCCATAGAGGGTTAAACCACCCGGTAAAGAACCTGCTGACAGGCAGGAGCGAAATTACCAGCCAGAATCACGGGTTTGTGGTGGATGCAGAGCAACTGAAGGATCATCCGGAGGTAGAAATTACGCATATCAATTTGAATGATAATACAGTAGAAGGAATGCGCATGAGATCCAAGCCAGCTTTCTCTGTACAGTATCACCCGGAATCTTCGCCAGGACCACATGACTCAACTTACTTATTTGATGAGTTTGTCGCCCTGCTTGAAAAAAACAAAAACAAAGTATAACTATCGTAAATAAACAAAACGAATGAGCTTAATCACTGACATTAAAGCCAGACAAATTTTCGACTCACGTGGCAACCCTACTGTTGAGGTAGATGTGATGACTGAAACAGGTATCATGGGGCGTGCAGCTGTGCCTTCTGGTGCTTCTACGGGTATACATGAGGCTGTAGAGCTTCGTGACGGCGACAAAGGCAAGTACATGGGCAAAGGTGTGCTGCAGGCTGTTAAAAACGTAAACGATAAAATAGCCGAAGAACTGGTTGGCTTCCCGGTGTTTGACCAAAACCTGCTCGATAAGATAATGATTGAGCTTGATGGTACGCCAAATAAAGGCAACTTAGGTGCTAATGCCATACTTGGAGTATCTCTGGCTGTTGCCCGTGCCGCTGCGCAGGAACTGAACCTGCCGCTTTACCGCTATGTAGGTGGAGTAAATGCAAACACGTTGCCGGTGCCAATGATGAACATCTTGAACGGTGGTAGCCACGCGGATAATGCCATCGACTTCCAGGAGTTTATGATTATGCCGGTTGGTGCACCTTCTTTCTCGGAGGCGCTCCGTATGGGTTCTGAGGTATTCCATCACCTGAAAAACGTACTGAAGAAAAAAGGACTGTCTACTAACGTAGGCGATGAAGGTGGTTTTGCGCCTAACATCGCTTCTAACGTAGAGGCTATCGAGGTGGTGCTTCAGGCAATTGAAACGGCAGGTTATAAACCAGGCGATGACTTTATGATCGCGATGGATGCTGCCAGCTCAGAGTTCTATGATGCTGCTTCTGGTAAGTATCACTTCAAAAAGTCTACGGGCGATAAACTGTCTTCTTCCGAAATGGTTAGCTATTGGGCAGAGTGGGTTAACAAATACCCGATCATCTCTATAGAAGATGGTATGGCTGAGGATGACTGGGCAGGCTGGAAAGAACTTACTGAGAAAGTAGGCAGCAAGTGCCAACTAGTAGGCGACGACCTTTTTGTTACAAATGTGGAGCGTCTGCAGCGTGGTATCGACGAAGGTATCGCTAACTCAATCCTGATCAAGGTAAACCAAATCGGAACACTGACCGAGACTATCAACGCGATTAATCTTGGCGGCCGTAATGGCTATAAGAGTGTGATGAGCCACCGTTCAGGAGAGACTGAGGACAACACGATTGCTGACTTGGCTGTGGCACTTAACACTGGCCAGATCAAAACTGGTTCAGCTTCGCGCTCAGACCGTATGGCTAAGTATAACCAGCTGCTTCGCATAGAAGAGGAGCTTGGCGAGGTCGCTTACTATCCTGGCAAGAAGTTCTAAAATACCATTTTTAGAAAATAAATTTTGTAAGGCTGTGGGTTATAAGACTCACAGCCTTATTTTTGTAAGTACACCTTACCTAAAACCTATGCTACAGCGCATCCCTAAAATATTCAGAAACTTCTATTTTATTACTTCCTTTCTGTTTTTGGTATGGATGCTGTTTTTTGATTCAAACGATTTTGTGACACAGTATCAGATGCGGCGGCAGCTGAGCGAGCTGGAAAGTGATAAGGAGCACTATCTGGAGAAAATGGCTGAAGTAGAGAAAGACCGCCAAGAGTTGATGGGTAACCCGGAACTGCTGGAGAAGTTTGCCCGTGAGAAATACCTGATGAAGCGCCCGAACGAGGATGTTTTTATTATTGTGCCGAAGGCTGAGTAAGATGTATAATAAAAGCTATTGGAGCTAATCTTTTAGTTAGAACAATTAGCTTCTTGTGTCTTCAGTATTGAGAACCTTATATACCGAAAGTTAAACTTCAACAACGAACCTAATTAACCTCTCTCCCTCAAAACAAATCCCTCCCCAAATAATTTGTAACTTTGTAGTATAGCGCTGCTGCCGATTGGCAGTGGGCTCACGTAAATCAAGATACTATGGCAAAAGTTGCAATAAACCTTTCTACCGGGGCTCTTCAGCAGGAAGAGGTAATTGTAGGTATAGATTTAGGCACAACCAACAGCTTGGTTGCCTATATCCATCCTGAAGATAAAAAACCAATCGCTATCAATGACCAGGGCCGCGGCACCATTGTGCCTTCCGTGGTGCATTTTACACAGCAAGGCGATACAATAGTTGGCACAGAGGGTAAAGACTACCTGTTAACAGACCCCGCAAATACCATATACTCCGTTAAGCGCCTGCTAGGTAAATCATACCGAGACCTGGGCGAGCACAAAGATTATTTCGGGTACAAGATTATCGATGATGATAGCGAGGGCCTGGTGAAAATCCGGGTGCAGGATAAATTTTACTCGCCAATTGAGTTGTCTGCCGAGATATTAAAAGAACTGCGCGAGCGAGCAGAACATGCCCTGAAAACGCCTGTAAACCGAGCTGTAATTACGGTGCCGGCATACTTTAACGACTCGCAACGGCAAGCCACCCGCGATGCCGGTAAACTGGCAGGGCTGGAAGTGCTGCGCATTGTAAACGAGCCTACGGCAGCTGCGCTTGCTTACGGCATTGGCATAGACCCGAACGAAGAGAAAACAGTAGCGGTGTATGACTTGGGTGGAGGTACGTTTGATATTTCCATACTTAGCATCCATCAGGGCATTTTCGAGGTGCTGTCAACCAACGGGGATACATACTTGGGCGGAGATGACTTTGACCGCGCCATCATCAACCATTGGATCCAGAACAATGAACTGATTGCCGACACGGTTAACCAGGACAAGCACCTGTCGCAGGAGTTGCGCTTGAAAGCGGAGGAGGCTAAGCGTACCCTGAGCGTACAGGAAGTATACACCGGCACTATAGACGGAAGAATTGATTGCCACCTGGAGCGCCATACGTTTGAAACACTGATTGCACCGATCGTAGCGCGAACCATCGAAAGCTGCAGGCAAGCCATGGGCGATGCTAAGTTGCAGCCGGAACAGATTAATGCCGTGATTATGGTAGGAGGCTCCACGCGTGTGCCGATGGTATATGAGGCCGTGTCGGATTTCTTTGGCAAGCCAGCCAACAACAACCTGAATCCGGACGAAGTAGTAGCCTTGGGCGCAGCCATCCAAGCTGATATTCTGGCCGGAAACCGCAAAGATATACTCCTGCTGGATGTAACGCCGCTAACGCTGGGCATCGAAACAATGGGCGGGCTGATGGATTCGATCATCCCAAGAAACTCAAAGATACCAACCAAAGCTGGCCGCCAGTATACTACCTCTGTAGATGGGCAGGTAAACATGAAAATTTCTGTTTACCAGGGCGAGCGCGATTTAGTGAAGGAAAACCGCAAGCTAGCCGAATTCGATCTGAAAGGTATACCAGCCATGCCAGCCGGCTTCCCGAAGGTAGACGTGAACTTTATACTTAACGCCGACGGCATCCTGAAAGTAGAGGCTATTGAGCTGCGCTCGGGTGTGAAGCAGGAGGTTGAAGTGAAGCCGCAGTATGGCCTAACCGATGAGCAGGTAGAGCAAATGCTAATGGACTCGATTACGCATGCTAAAGACGATGTGTCGGCACGTATGATAATTGAGGCACGCACTACCGCTGAGCAAATGCTGTATCAGGTAGAGCGCTTCCTGGAGAAAAACGGACAGCACCTCACAGAAGAAGAACGCCAGCTAACGCGGGAAAACCTGCAGAAGCTGCGCGATGTGTTGGCGGCCAACGGAGACAAGGATGCGATTTTCGTGGCCATTGACAGGCTGGAAGAGCAAACCAGTCCCTTTGCCGAGCGCGTGATGCAAATATCAATTAAGCAGGCAATGGCCGGCAAGAAGATAGAGTAAAAGTATACCTGGCAACAGGTTTCTGAAGTATAAAAAAAGCGCTGACCCGAAAGAGTCAGCGCTTTTTTTATACTTATAGCTGGCTAGCGCTCTATTGCCTGCAGCACGATTTGCAGCAGGTTAAAATTGAAGTATAGCAGCGTAACTGCTACAATAACACCAACCATTATGTTGGCGTAAGGCGCCTCTTGCTCCTGTACCTGCCGCACTCCCCAATAAATATAACCGATTAAGGCCAGCAGCGCGTAAAGCAGCAGCATGATCGGAATCGCTAGCAGTACTTCTACGGAGGCAAACCGCCAGAAGTAATTTAACCCTAGCCACAGCAGGCTTAGCGCCCAGGTTACTATTAACATCAGGATGCTTTGTTTACCTGAGCTTAACCCTATGGCTCTGAAAAATTTTGCCGCTCCCGTACCTCCTGCTGCCATACTTGCTATAAATTATAGGTTGACGTTAAAGCGGTTAGCTAATAATTCTAAATCGCGTACTACCGGTGGCAGCAACGGGATACCTTTAATCAGGCGGAGCTCCTGCATTTCACGCTCGGGGTCACCGGGAATCAGTACTGATTTCTCACCATTTACCACATGAGCTTTACGGAATGTGCTAATCCAGTTATCCATGTGTTGTTTAAACTCGTCTGCAGGCCTAAAGGCATCTACACGCATAGCGCCTAGGAAGTGCCCAATACCTTCGCCGGGCAAGTTGTCCGCCACTGGCAGAAAAGCCACAAATGGTGGCACCCATGGGCCATAGTTGGCTCCGGAAAGTACAGCAGATAAAATGTCAACCACAGAAGCCAGCGCATAGCCTTTGTGGCTGCCGTGGTCTCGGTCCGAACCGAGCGGGAGTAGAGCGCCTCCATCTTTCAGTTCGTTCGGGTTAGTAGATTCCTGTCCTTCTTTTGTTTGGATCCAGCCAGAAGGGGCTTTTTTCTCCTTACGCTGCAGGATTTCAAGTTTTCCGTTAGCAGCGGCAGCAGTGGCTAAGTCGGCCACAAACGGAGGCTGGTGTTTGGCGGGCACAGCTACGGCTATTGGGTTTGTACCGAGCATCCGGTCTGTAGAGAAAGTAGGGGCTACCAGCGGCGACGCATTCGTCATGGCTATACCGATCATATCAGCCTCCAAAACTTGCATGGCGTGGTAACCGGCAATGCCAAAGTGGTTCGAGTTTTTTACCGACACCCAGCCACTGCCAACCTGCTCTGCTTTTTGTCTGGCAATAGCCATGGCACGCGGGGCAACCACTAAGCCTAAACCTGCATCTCCGTCTACGGTGGCCGTACTTGGTGTTTCGTGAACGATGCGGATATTTGGTTTCGGGTTGATGCGGCCGGCCTCCCACAGTCTTACATAACCGCTCAGGCGAGCCACGCCATGAGAGTCTACGCCACGCAGATCAGCGGCCAGCAGTACTTCTGCGGCCAGATGGGCATCATCCGCAGGGCAACCCATTTGCAGGAAAACCTCCTTTGTAAAGTCGAATAGTTGACGGTATGGATACATATACATGTCTTCTGTTAAGGGAGGCAAATTAAGAAAATATCAAACCAAAGCCTTGAGTTATACTGCCGCTGCCGCTCCATGAACGGCTAAAACAGTTATTTGTAGTTCCTTTTTACCAATATTTTATTTTAAATGTACTCCAAATCTTAGCTTGATACAGCAGGCCAGGCTGCCAATGCCGATGACAAAGTGCAGGCGTAAGCACAACTAAACTTGCCGAAAGTATACTTTGCCGCAGATGCCCGTGTGCTGGAAAGCCTAAAGGAAGCAGCGAACTGAAAATAACGCAAAAGCGCCCTGAAAGCCATACTTTCAGGGCGCTTTTGTCATGCTATGATCAAGTAGTTTATTACTCGGCCAGCATTTGGTGCAGCACGCCTTCCTTCAGCGCGTACGCCGATACCCGTATTTCCTGCAGGCCATACTTCTGCAGCACAAAGTCAACGGCTATACTTGCCAGCACAATCATATCCACGCGCATTTCCAGCATGCCAGGTATGGCCAGTCGCTCGTCGTGGTTCTTGGTGAGTAGTTCTTGGAGCACCTCATAGAAATCCGGCAGGCTTAAGGTAGATGCAGGTGGTGTGGCTGTGGCGCGGGACGTATCGCCTTTGCGTTGCGCATCGATATCGCAGAGGGTATCAAAGGTGCCTGAGGAGCCTACCAGATTTGTAGGCTTATACGCTGCAACGGCCTCTGAAAGCGGTTGCAAGCGCTCATCCAGGTATGCTTTTTCGGCGGCTATACTTTCGGAATGTATAGGATCCTGGGTGAAGAACTTGTCCATGAGGCGCTGCGCCCCTAGCTCAAAACTCTGCTTCCAAAAAATCTCGTGCTGGTTGCAAAGTATAAACTCCACGCTGCCGCCGCCAATATCCATAATCAAAGACGTATCGGTATTAAGCACGCCGGCTGCGCGTACACCGTAATAGATCAGTTCTGCCTCACGGGCCCCGTCAATTACCTCCACCTCAATATTCGTCTGCTCAAAAACATCTTTCACGAAACTTTCGCCGTTGCTGGCGTTGCGCACCATACTTGTAGCCATCGCGCGCACGGTTTGGGCGCCAAGCTCGTCGATGGTTTTGCGGAAGTCGCGCAGCGTGCGCAGGGCGCGTTCGGAGGCCTCCAGGGCAATAGCACCGTTACTGATGCCGCCCTGGCCCAACCGCACGGGCACTTTGGTTTTGTAGAGTTCCTTTAGCTGGCCCTGCTCCGTTACTTCTGTAACCAGCAGGTGAAACGTGTTGGTGCCCATATCAATTAGTGCGAGGCGTTTTTTCATGGTTTTTTGGTGATGGTGTTGAGGGTGAATTTACAAAATGATTATACTTTAGAAGAAATGCTGCGCTACGGATCAGTTTTTATTTCGCTTAAAGATCAGTTTACGAAGAACCAGGTAGCCGTTACTGATTTTATGTTTTTTGATGAAGAATGGCAAACTGATAGCTACCAGCAGCGAAATACAAGCCGCAGTGCCCAAGCCGCCGCCATAGCCAGCAAAAAACTTACTCGTGTTCAGGTAAATCAACGAAAAAATTAAGCCGGAAACTCCAACCAGCAAATAATTGGAAACGACATTAGACGAAACCATTCCTATAAAGGACGCGCCTATAAAAACGACCGGAATATTTGCCGTGAGATGGGGCGAAAGCAGATCCGGGAAAAAGTAAAAAACCAAACCCACCACCAACGAAAGCAGTGCCGACGCCCGAACCGGTCCCTGTTTCAGGCGGACATTCAGAAAATAGGTGCTGATAGCCGCTAAAACTCCTGTGATGATAAATGTTACTGCAGCCATCTACTTTAAGAAAATAAAGATTAACAAGTAAGTAAGCGCAACTCCGCCAAAGGCAACAGTGCCCAGCTTGCCGCCAAAGCCATGAAATATATTTTTAGAGAACACCAGCAGCATGCCTGCCACAAAGCTGGCGAAAAGTATGAACAGGAAATTACCTGCCACATTCTGGCTTGACATCCCCACGAAAGCACCGCAATACGCCGCTGCCGGAACTCCTTGCAGCAGCCTGCCTTTCTTGTTTAGCAAAGGCACAAAAGATGCCGCTGTGCCCACTGCCCCGGCTGCTATAACCGGCCCAAGCGCAGCATGCACGTTCAGATAATACGTCAGGATGGCGCCAAGCATCACGAAAAACACGGCAAAAAAGTCTTTCTTCAGGTGCTTATTGTTGTGCATCGGCACCTTGGTATAAGCGATGAACATGAGAATGGAGATAGAGACAACAAATATCAGGATTGGGATGATGTTGAATTTCTCCAGAAGTATGGCCAGCAAGAAAGAGGCTTGGAGCAGGATTAAGAGCAGAAAGGGTAGTTTCTTAAAATGTTTTTTCATGCAAACAGGCTATAGATTGATGCAGGCACCATTCTATAGAATCACTACGGGTTTTTAAATTTAGGGCAAACAGCGGGTGACTAAGCTGCCGATTTTTAAACTAAAAAGGGCAGAGCCGTTATCATAACTGCACTGCCCTTATACTTGTTCGGCAAAGCCTGAAAAAACTATTTTACTGACGTAAACCGGAAAAACGTGCCCAGCGGAAGGCGGCGGTTGCCGTTGTCGTGCAGGTATAGCTCGCCCAGTTCCTCGTTCTGTACTTGCTCTCCAAACGTGTCGCGCATCAGGTTATCCAGCACCATTGCCGAAAAGCCCATGGAGTATAGGTTGATCAGCAGGAAATAATCGGTGCTATCCAGCATTTCGTGGCAAAGCTTTATCATTTCGTTCAGCTCGTTTTCCAGTTGCCATTTCTCGCCGTTTGGCCCACGCCCGTAGCTGGGTGGGTCCAGGATGATGCCGTTATACTTGTTGCCCCGCTTTACCTCGCGGCGCGCATACTTCATGGCGTCTTCTACCAGCCAGCGCACGTTGTCCAGGTTGCTGGCTTCCATGTTGTCGCGGGCCCAGAAGTTAACCTGCTTAATAGAATCGAGGTGCGTAACGTCGGCGCCGGCGGCTTTGGCTGCCAGGGTGGCGGCACCGGTGTAGGCAAACATGTTAAGCACTTTGGGCTGCGGAGTTGTCAGTTTTTTGGTGGTGTCGTAGATAAATTTCCAGTTGCTATCCTGCTCCGGAAAAATTCCCACGTGCTTAAACGACGACAAACCCAGCCTGAAACGCAGCTTCAGGTCGTTATACTTGTAGTTGATAAACCACTGCTCCGGCATTCCCTTTTTTAGTTTCCACTGGCCTTTTTCCTGGCTGCCTTTGTCGCGGGTGAACACGGCATTAGCCATACGTTCCCATTCCTGTTCAGGCAAATGCTTATCCCAGATAGCCTGAGGCTCAGGGCGTGCCACGTAGTAATCGCCGAAGCGCTCCAACTTCTCAAAATTTCCGGAATCAACCAGCTCGTAATCGGCCCAGTTTTCTGTAGTTAAAAAGGAATACATATCTTTGTCGTTTATTTCTGGCTCAGTGGCCGGTTAGCGGTAAAATTACGCATTATCCGCCTAACCATAAAAAGGGCACGCAGCCGCGGATTTATTTGTTACAAACACATGGCAATTAGCTTTTACAAGTATCAGGGCACGGGCAACGACTTTGTGATGGTCGATAACCGTAAACTAAATTTCCCGGCAGAAGACGAAGAATTGGTAAAGCATCTCTGCGACCGCCGCAAAGGCATTGGCGCCGATGGACTGATTCTGCTGCAGGACCACCCGGACTATGATTTCGAGATGGTTTACTACAATGCCGATGGCCGTGTGGGATCAATGTGCGGCAACGGGGCACGCTGCACCGTGCGCTTTGCCCGCCAACTGGGTGTGATTGAGGATGTAGCCTGTTTTCTGGCTGCCGATGGCGAGCACCAGGCCAGCGTAGAGCGTGATGAAATTCATCTGAAAATGAATGATGTGCAGGACGTGGAAAGTATAGATGAGGATTATTACCTGAACACAGGATCTCCGCACTACATCCGTTTTGTAGAAGATGCCCAGAACTTGGATGTATATGAAGAAGGACGGGCTATCCGTTACAACGACCGCTTTAAAGCTGTAGGCACCAACGCGAACTTTGTGCAGCGCCTTTCGGAGGATGAGATCTTTGTGCGCACCTACGAGCGTGGCGTGGAAGATGAAACGCAATCTTGCGGAACAGGCGTAACAGCCGCCGCACTTGTGGCAGGCATAAAAGGCATGAAAAGCCCGATAAAGGTGAAAGTGCTGGGCGGCGAGTTGCAGGTGTCTTTTGAACGAAATGTTGACGGCTGTTTCAAACACATTTACCTGATTGGCCCTGCAAAGCAGGTGTTTACAGGTAGTATCACAGTTTAAATCATAACTCTCTGCCATCTTAACTAGCCTATTTAAAGGCGGGGAGAGTGGCAACCAGATGAGTTAGACTTACAGAGCAAGACTTCCGGCAAGCATAAATTGTCGGAAGTCTTTTCTTTTTGTAGATTGATACAAGCATAAAGAATAAATCCTGTGTTCCTAAAATCCGATCATACTTACCTCAGAGCCTTAGAGCCTACCGATCTGAACTTCCTCTACTCCCTAGAGAACGATACCACTGTGTGGCATGTAGGCAACACGCTTACGCCATACTCTAAGTTTGTGCTGGAGGCTTACCTGGAGAATGCCGGGCTGGATATTTATACGGTAAAGCAGCTGCGCTTGGTTATCTGCAACAGCGGCCACGAAGCTGTAGGCGCTATCGATATGTTTGATTTTGAGCCGCTGCACAGGCGTGCCGGCATAGGCATTGTGGTAATGGCAGAGCACCGGGGCAACGGGCATGCTAAAGAAGCCTTGCACCTGCTGCTAGACTATTGCCAGCACAAACTGCAGCTGCACCAGATATACTGTTCTGTTACAGCCACCAACCTGCCAAGTATAAACCTCTTCACGCAGGCCGGTTTTAAGCAAGTAGGGCTTCGCAAAGATTGGTTGAGAACTGTGGATGGCTGGGAGGATGTGGTGGAGTTTCAGCATTTATACTTATAGAGTATGACCATATAAAGTATGACCATACAGTTTCGAAAAGCTACAGCCGAAGATATAGAAGGTATGTCTCGGGTACGGCTTGCGGTGCACGAAAATAAGCTGTCAGACCCTTCGCGAATTACTCACGAGTGCTACCGCCAGATGATAGACGAAAAAGGTGCTGGATGGGTGTGTGAGGTTGGCGGCGAAATAGTAGGTTTTACCATTGTAGACATGACAACTGCAAATGTATGGGCCCTTTTTGTTGACCCTGCGCATGAGGCCAAAGGTATAGGCCGAAAACTGCATGATGAGATGTTAGCCTGGAGCTTTACGCAGGGGCTACAGAAGTTGTGGCTTGGCACTAGCCCAGGTACCCGTGCCGAAAGGTTTTACAGAAACGCTGGCTGGAAGGAAGTTGGCAAGCAGGCAAACGGCGAGATCAAATTTGAGCTGAAGCAGCAGGACCTTAGTCCGAAGAAGTAGTCTTGCTGCATGCCGTAAGCAGTATGCTCCTCATTAGGCTCCAGATAAAGTATACTGAACTTCTGCCACTATGCCACATGTTACCTATTATGGCATAGCCAATTAAGCCTATAAGCCTTAAATAGTAAAACCTCTATACTTTGTCGGCAAATATGGCAGAAGGGCTAAGCGCCGCTCGTTCTGGTATTGTTTTAGTACAGAACGTTAGATATATCGGAAAAAAGCCTATTTTTGACGATATTGCAAACAGAAGAATTCATTTAAGAACAACATATACAGATGTTTGATTTTTTCGGTAAAACCGTTGCGAAACTATTCGGTACCAAGTCCGACAGAGATATAAAGGAGGTACTACCTTACGTATCTAAAGTAAACGAAGAGTACGCTAAGCTTACTACACTCACAGATGACGAGCTTCGTCAGAAGACCTTCGAAATAAAGGGTATCATTGATGCGCACCTAAAGTCAATCGATGAGAAAATCGCGGCTTTGCACAAGCGCGTTGCCGACGAGCCGGAGCTGAACATTGTGCAGAAGGAGAATATCTTCTCGGAGATTGATGAGCTGGAGAAAGAGCGCAACAAAGAGCTGGAAGTAGTGCTGATGGAAGTGCTGCCAACTGGTTTTGCCGTTGTAAAAGAAACCGCCCGCCGCTGGAAGGAGAATGGACAACTGACCGTTACCGCCACCGAGCACGACCGTATGATTGCCGCCCGCAAGCCTAACGTGCAGATTGAAGGCGATAAAGCTACCTGGGCCAACAGATGGCTAGCCGCTGGCAGCGAGATTGTTTGGGACATGTTGCACTACGATGTACAGCTGATTGGTGGTATTGTGCTTCATCAGGGAAAAATTGCTGAGATGGCCACAGGTGAGGGTAAAACATTGGTGGCTACGCTGCCTGCATACCTTAATGCCCTGGCTCGCCGCGGTGTGCACGTGGTAACAGTAAACGACTACCTTGCCAAGCGTGACTCGGAGTGGATGGCGCCATTATTCGAATTCCACGGCCTGACGATCGACTGCATCGACAAGCACCAGCCTAACTCTGAGGCCCGCCGCAACGCCTACAAAGCAGACATTACTTACGGTACCAACAACGAGTTCGGCTTCGATTACCTGCGCGATAACATGGCCCGCGAGCCACAGGATCTGGTTCAGCGCAAGCACCATTACGCGATGGTGGATGAGGTTGACTCCGTTTTGATTGACGATGCCCGTACGCCACTAATTATCTCTGGCCCGGTGCCACGCGGTGATGAGCACGAGTTCTACCAACTAAAGCCACGCATTGCCATGCTGGTGGAGGCGCAGCGTAAAGTGGTGCAGAACTTCCTGACAGAAGCCAAGCGCCTTATCAAAGAAGGAAATACGCAGGATGGCGGCCTTGCCCTGTTCAGAGCTTACCGTGGTTTGCCAAAGAGCAAGCCGTTGATCAAGTTCCTGAGCGAAACAGGTAACCGCGCCATCATGCAGAAAACCGAGAACTTCTATCTGCAGGATAACTCCCGCCAGATGCCGGAGGCAGACGAGCCGCTATACTTCACCATCGACGAAAAGCACAACCAGATTGAGCTGACTGAAAAAGGTGTTGACTTGATTACAGGACAAGGCGAAGATCCGAACTTCTTCATTATGCCGGATATTGGTATGGAAATCGCTGAGATCGAAAATAACAATTCCATCTCGCACGAGGATCAGCTGCACGCAAAAGAGAAGCTGATCGCTGATTTCCAGGAAAAGTCAAAGCGTATCCATACTATCAACCAGTTGCTGAAGGCTTATACTTTGTTCGAGAAAGACACGGAGTATATCGTAACGCCGGATAACAAAGTGAAGATCGTGGATGAGCAGACAGGCCGTGTAATGGAAGGTCGCCGCTACTCGGATGGTTTGCACCAGGCAATCGAGGCAAAAGAGAACGTGAAGGTAGAGGATGCCACGCAGACTTACGCCACGGTTACGCTGCAGAACTACTTCCGTATGTACCACAAACTTTCCGGTATGACGGGTACTGCTGAAACCGAGGCGGGTGAGTTCTGGGATATCTACAAACTGGACGTGGTGGTGATCCCGACCAACCGTCCGATCCAAAGAAAAGACGAGCATGACAAGGTATACAAAACCGTTCGTGAGAAGTATAATGCTGTTGCCGATGAGATTGTACAGCTCACAGAGCAGGGCCGTCCTGTACTGGTAGGTACCACTTCGGTAGAAATATCGGAGCTCCTGAGCCGTATGCTGAAGCTGCGCAACATTAAGCACCAGGTACTAAACGCCAAAATGCACCAGAAAGAAGCCGAAGTTGTGGCCGAAGCTGGTAAGCCAGGCACTGTAACCATCGCCACCAACATGGCTGGCCGTGGTACCGACATTAAACTTACACAGGAGTCTAAAGGCGCGGGTGGTTTGGCCATTATCGGTACAGAACGCCACGAGTCTCGCCGCGTAGACCGCCAGTTGCGTGGTCGTGCCGGTCGCCAGGGAGACCCAGGTTCATCACAGTTCTTTGTTTCTTTGGAGGATAACCTGATGCGCCTGTTCGGCTCAGACCGTATTGCCCGTCTGATGGACCGCATGGGCCTTGAGGAAGGTGAAGTAATACAGCACTCCATGATTACGAACTCCATAGAGCGTGCGCAGAAGAAAGTGGAGGAGAACAACTTCGGGCAGCGTAAGCGCCTGCTGGAGTATGACGACGTGATGAACGCACAGCGCGAAGTAGTTTACAAACGCCGCAGAAACGCGCTGTATGGCGAGCGTCTGGAGCTGGATATCTGGAACATGATCTACGATATCAGCGAAGACGTGATTGTGAGCTACAAGAACATCAGCGATTACGAGAACTTCCAGTTGCATGTGCTGCGTGTGTTCGGTATTGAGTCTGCCATTACGGAAGATGAGTTTAAGTCTATACAGGCAAATCAATTGGCCGAGCGCCTGTACAATGAAGCGCTGAACCATTACCTGAACCGTAACAAGCAAACAGCGGCGCAGGCTTATCCAATCATTGCGGACATCCACCAGAACCGTGGGCCGATGATTGAGAACGTAGCCGTGCCGTTTACAGATGGCAAACGCCAACTGGCTGCCGTTGCCAACCTGACCAAAGCATTCGAGTCGCAGGGCTTAGAGCTGCTCCGCTCTATGGAGAAGATCATTACGCTAGGTACTATTGACCAAGCCTGGACAGAGCACCTGCGCCAGATGGACGACCTGAAGCAGAGTGTACAGAATGCGGTGTACGAGCAGAAAGATCCGCTATTGATTTATAAGTTCGAGTCGTTTGAGCTGTTCAAGCGCATGATCGGAAAAGTGAACGAGCAGACAATTCAGTTCCTGTTCCATGCGTTTATACCAGTGCAGGCACCAGAGCAAGTACAGCAGCCGGTAAGGCCGCCAATGGCTCCTAAGCCGCCTGTATTGAAAGAGCAGAAGCAGGAGGTGCATTCTTCTTTAGAAGATCAGTCAGGCCATACTTCGGCAGCAGCACCAGAGCCGGAGAAAATAATGCCGGCGCACTCACAAAAAGTAGCCGGCCGCAACGACCGTGTTAGTGTGCAGTACAACGATGGCCGTGTGCTGAAGGACGTAAAGTATAAAAGCGTAGAAGACGACCTGCAGCACAACCGTTGTACAATAATAGAAGAATAAGAATACAGCAGCCACTAATTCATACTTAGTGGCTGCTTCATGTTTTTTTACAACAGATGGAGGATGTAGGAGAAAGGTTGCTTTCATCTTATGTCCTTTGTCTTTTAGCTAAAGTTATGGCAGGAGAGGAAATCGCTTCTTATATAGATCACACGCTGCTGCGCCCCGAGGCAACCACCAGCCAGGTAATGCAGCTTTGCGACGAGGCACGCAGCTATGGCTTTGCGGCTGTTTGTGTGCCGCCATGCTTTGTGCAGCAAGCCAAAGAGCGGCTGGGTGTAGGCGCTCAGGTTAAAGTAGCCACTGTGGTTGGTTTTCCGTTAGGTTACCAGCACCCGAAGGTAAAGTTTCTGGAAACGCACCAGGCCATAGAAGATGGTGCCGATGAGATTGATGTGGTGATGAACATTTCATACTTCAAGTCCGGCAAGTATAAAGAGGTGGAAAATGAACTGAGCGACCTGGCTAAGTTCTGCCACTTAAAGGAGGCGGAGCTGAAGGTGATTATTGAAACGGCCCTGCTGACGGAGGAGGAGATTGTGAAAGCTTGCAGTATTTGCACCAGCGCTGGCGTAGATTATGTTAAAACTTCTACAGGCTTTGCTGCGCAAGGCGCTAACGTAGAGCACATAAAACTGATGCGCCGCATACTGCCAAGCAAAATGAAGATTAAAGCTGCCGGTGGCATCAGAACCACGGCAGAAGCAGAAGCATTAATCAGAGCAGGCGCCGACAGGCTGGGTTGCTCTGCCAGCATACAAATCGTTTCCACATGAACAAAGTTCTAAGTTTATCACTCGTATTGCTTCTTCTAGTTGGTTCTTCCTGTGCTCCCTCTAAGGGCAAGGGGCGAGTAGGCAGTGAGGCAAAAGCAGGTACAGGCAAAGCAGACAGAGTAGTAGAAGACCTTAGCCAGTACCGGCCAAAGTATGAAGTAGCAGACACGGAACCTATGGCACGCATTGAGCCTACGCAGCACAACAATGAGCAGGTGGCGGTGCTGATGGATACTGTGGCTAGTGTGAACAAAAATATCAAGTACGCGCAGGGGTATCGTATACTAGCTTACAACGGGTCGCAGCGCCAGACAGTAATGAACCTGCGCAAGGCCATCATCTACAGGGTGCCTGATGTGCAGGATTACCTGACGTACCAGCAGCCTAATTTCCGTTTGATGGTGGGCGATTTTTTCAGCCGTGTGGAGGCGCAGCAGGTACTGAATCAAATAAATGATCTTATCCCTAATGCCCAGATAGTACAGGATAAAATCAACATCAGGAAAAATTAAAAAGCAATAGGCAAAAGTTTTGAAAAGCGTTGTGGCGAAAAGGCTGCAGCGCTTTTTAAATTTGATGCCGAAAGGTATATTACTACATTGTCTCATACTGGCACAAGTAATTGTTTGTGCCGTTTTGTTAGAATAAGATCATGTTAATAGCAATAGATAAAATAAAGCAACTCGCCAAAGCCTACGCACCCGACACGGTGCAGGTGCGCCGCCATATCCATGCAAACCCGGAACTCTCGTTCGAGGAATACAACACTGCAGCCTATGTAAAGCAGGTGCTGGAGCAGTATTGTATTGAGGCTGAAAGTATGGCAAATACCGGTGTGGTGGCCCTGATAAGAGGAAAGAACCCGGAGAAAAAGACCATTGCCCTGCGTGCCGACATGGATGCCCTGCCGATTGTGGAGGCGAATGAGGTGGGCTATAGATCGAAGAATGAAGGCGTAATGCATGCCTGCGGGCACGATGTGCATACGGCTTCGGTGCTGGGTACGGCCCGTATACTTCAGGACCTGCGCGATGAGTTTGAAGGAACGGTTAAACTGGTGTTTCAGCCAGGTGAGGAAAAGTTTCCGGGAGGGGCGTCTATCATGATAAAAGAGGGCGTTTTGCAAAATCCTGCTCCTGAAAGTATGATTGGGCAGCACGTATTCCCCATGCTGTCTGCTGGCAAAGTAGGCTTCCGGTCTGGTATGTACATGGCCAGCGCCGATGAGATCTACATCACCGTGAAAGGAAAAGGCGGACACGCAGCCATGCCAGAGATGAATATAGACCCGGTACTGATTTCGGCGCACCTGATTGTGGCGCTGCAGCAGATTGTGAGCCGCCATGCCAGCCCTAAAGTGCCGTCGGTGCTGTCGTTCGGTAAAATAGAGGCAAAGGGCGCGACGAATGTCATCCCGAACGAGGTAAAGATAGAAGGCACCTTCCGGACCATGAACGAAGTATGGCGCAAGGAAGCCCATCAGAAAATCAAGAAACTGGCCGAAGGGCTTTGCGAAAGTATGGGAGGGAGCTGCGATATCGATATTAAATTCGGTTATCCTTTCCTGCAAAACGATCCGCAGGTAACAGGCGTAGCCCGCAAGGCTGCAGTGGCATACTTAGGAGAGGAAAATGTGGTGGATCTGGACCTGTGGATGGGAGCCGAGGATTTTGCTTACTATACCCAGCAGGTGCCGGCCTGCTTCTACCGCCTCGGCACCCGCAACGAGGAGCGCGGCATTACCTCCGGCGTGCACACCCCAACGTTCAATATTGATGAAGCCGCTCTGGAAACAGGCATAGGCCTGATGGCATGGGTGGCGCTGCAGGAGTTAACGGCCTAACGTGCTAATGCTGCTAATAAAACCGATATGAAAAAACTATACTTTATACTGCTCCTCCTCCTGCCGATGCTGGCGCAAGCGCAGAGCAAGGTTATCGCGCCCACCACTATTTGGCCGGAGCTGCAGGTGAGCTATCAAGTAAGCGATGAGGGGCTGCTGTTCCTGCGCAACGGCTACCGCATCAACACCGACAGCGACTTTAACGACTTAAAGGATTCCGGTATTCTAAGCAGCTTTGAGCGTGTGGAGCTTAGTTTCGGTTACGAGCATACCTTGTCGGACCATTGGCGCGGAGGCGCTTTGCTGCGTTACGCTGCAGAAGACTTCCCGAAGACCATGTTTTATACTTTGTTTCTGCGCCACAGCGGGCAATTGAAGAGTTTATACTTTAACAAGCAGCTCCTGTTTGAGTATGTAGAGCAGGAGGAGCAAGATGCGATTGGTCGTTTTAGACTGTCTGCAGAACTGGGCAAGCGTCTGCCGCTGGGTAGTAAATTCATCACCCCAAGTATAAATTACGAAGCCATGATACGGTCGAACCTTGGCAAAGAGAAAGACGGAATTTCAGAAGAACGCACCATTGACCGTACCCGCCTGCGCCTCAGCCTGAACTACGAGCTTACCGATAAGCTGCGCATCAATCCATACTTTTTGCGGCAAACAGATTATTACTACGTGCTCATTCCGCCGATATATGACGAACAGGGGCAACTGCAGGAAGACGGTTATACTACAAAGCGCAACCGCATTACCCCAATTGTAGGGCTGGAGCTAAAATATACCTTTAACAGCACCCCGAACACTGCCAGTATTACTTATTAAAAAGCCTTCAACTGTAAATTAGTCAGTAAGTTAGAATACATCCTGCTTTTGTGAATGATATTATTTCATGATTTGTAAGGATTATTCTGTTGGTATGGTTTTTACTATGCTATAGCTGTAAATCAATTTGCAGAATTAAAAAAGGAGGTACAAGATGGCACTTACAAGATACAACGGCATGCAAGAGAACATGCCCAACACTTTTAGCGCTATGTTAGACAAATTTTATAACGAGTCTGTTAATTCCAGGAATTTCTCTGGGTTTACCCCGCACGTAGATGCCTGCGAAACCGAGAATGGTTACGAGGTTGAAGCAGCCTTGCCAGGCGTGAAGAAGGAGGATATTTCTATTGATTTTCAGGAAGGTAAATTAACTATTACCGGCGAGCGCAAACTGGAGAAACAGGAAGAAGGCCGCCGATACCATATGCTGGAAACGCAGTATGGCTCCTTCAGCAGAACTTTCTACTTGCCTGACAATGTAAACCCAGATAAGATTACAGCAGAGTTTAACGATGGCATCCTGTTGGTGAATATTCCGAAGGATGAGAAAAAGGTGATGAAGCGCCAGATCAACATCTCGGCCGGAGCCGGTTCTGAGAACAAGGTGGATAAGAAGAAAAAAGCTGTATTAGAAAACAGAGAGCCTAAATAAATAAGCTCTGAACACATTAAAAAAGAGGCCAATAAGTTTGGCCTCTTTTTTGTTTAGTTAGGAGTTATAAGCAAAACTACTTATCGGTAAGGACATACTATCGTATAAAGAAATACCGTTTATAGTAAAGACGATATAGTTAATTCAAAATATCATATATAGTAAAGTTTAAAGCAATTTATGAAGACGAAACAGTTTATACTTGGCGTTGCGCTTTCGGCCGTGGTAGGCGGTGGTGTGGCTGTGGGTAGTTACAAAGTGCTGGAGGATAACAACGTAGTACAGACAGAGCAGCAGTACCCTACTGTACGCTACACTAGCGACATGCGCAGCAGCAACACGGTAGTGCCCGAGGGGCTCAATTTTATTAAAGCAGCACAGGTGTCTACCCCAGCTGTGGTGCACGTGATGACAGAGTACAGTGTCCGCTCCTCTGACCGTTATAGCAGCCCGATGGACCCTTTTCTGAGAGAATTTTTTGGTGATGGATTTGGCCAGAACGTGCCGCGCGGTCCGCAGGTTGGCTCCGGTTCAGGGGTTATCATTGCCTCTAACGGTTATATCGTAACCAACAACCACGTAATAGACAAGGCCTCTAAGATAGAGGTGGTGCTGGATGATAAGCGTAAGTTTGAGGCTACGCTTGTAGGCTCAGACCCGACCACAGACATTGCCTTGCTGAAGGTGAACTCCGATAACTTACCAACCATACGCTACGGCAACTCAGATGATTTGCAGGTAGGCGAGTGGGTGCTGGCCGTAGGTAACCCCATGAACCTGACATCTACCGTAACAGCCGGTATTGTGAGTGCCAAAGGCCGTAACATTAACATTTTGCGCACCAGCGCCAGACAGGATATGAGCATTGAGTCGTTTATTCAGACAGATGCCGCTGTAAACCCAGGTAACTCAGGCGGTGCCCTTGTAAACCTGAACGGTGACTTGGTGGGTATCAACACTGCCATTGCCTCTCAGACAGGCTCATTTGCCGGTTATTCTTTTGCCGTTCCGTCGTCTATCGTGAGTAAGGTAGTGGATGACCTGTTAAAGTATGGCGAAGTGCAGCGTGCCTTGCTTGGAGCCTCTATTCAGGAAATCGATGCCGCTTTTGCAAAAGAGAAAGGACTTAAAACACTGAACGGAGTTTATATTGCCGATGTGCAGGAAGGCAGCGGTGCCAAAGAAGCAGGTCTGCAGGCCGGAGACGTGATAACAGCTGTAAATGGCGTAAGCGTGGGCAAATCATCTCAGTTACTGGAGCAAATTGCCCGCTACCGCCCTGGCGATAAAGTAAAAGTAGCTTACATCCGAGACGGAAAAGACAGATCCGCCAATGTAACGCTTAGAAACCTGAACAACAGCACTGAGCTCGTGAAGCGCAGTACGGCTAAGGCCATCTCGTTTGATGGGGCAACCTTTGAGCCGGTGAGCAAGCAGGAAATGAGTACGCTCGGCATTGACGGCGGCGCAAAAATCAAAGACGTCAAAGACAGCAAGTTCCGTGATACAGGTATGAAGGATGGATTTATCATCACCCGCATAGATAAGTATGATGTAAACGAACCTACGGACGTAGAAAAGCACCTGAAGAATTTTGACGGTGGCGTAGTATACATTGAGGGCGTTTACCCAGATGGCCTGAAGGCTTATTACCCGATTGGCAAAGGTTAATAAACCATACCAATAATTATAGAAAGCTTCTGCAGCCTTGCAGAAGCTTTTTTATTTTTTAGCTTTGTATAAGAGCCTGTTAAAACTATAAAAGAGATAAAACCATGAAGCAGACCATAGACGAATTGCCGTTAAATAAAGAACTAGCAGATGTCCTGCATCAGCTGGGCATAAAAGATACAAACCCTGCTTACAGCACCGGCCTTGCCTGGGGCGGGCAGGACGGACGCACTACCCGTTCCGTTACCTCTCCGGCTGATGGCAGCACCATTGCCACGGTTAACATGGCTAGCGCTGAAGACTATGACAAAGTAGTAACCACCGCACAGGAGGCTTTTAAAATCTGGCGTAAGATGCCGGCTCCGAAGCGCGGTGAGATTGTGCGCCAGATTGGCGATAAACTGCGCGAGCACAAAGAGGCATTGGGCAAGCTGGTAAGCTACGAAATGGGCAAGATTTACCAGGAAGGTCTGGGCGAGGTGCAGGAGATGATCGATATCTGCGATTTTGCGGTAGGATTGTCGCGCCAGCTGCACGGCTTTACCATGCACTCGGAGCGCCCGCAGCACCGCATGTATGAGCAGTACCACCCACTAGGAATTGTAGGCGTTATATCGGCCTTCAATTTTCCGGTGGCGGTTTGGAGCTGGAACGCCATGCTGGCTGCCGTATGCGGCGACGTGATTATCTGGAAGCCTTCTGAGAAAACACCGTTAACAGGCGTAGCGTGCCAACACATTATCCGTGAGGTATTGGCCGAAAACGAACTGCCGGAAGGTATTTTTAATCTGATTGTTGGTGATGCCGAGATCGGTAGCTTGATGAGCCATGATAAGCGCGTGCCGCTTGTGTCGGCTACAGGTTCTACGCGTATGGGTAAGAAAGTAGGCGAGGCTGTAGGAGCCCGTTTAGGCAAATCTCTGCTGGAGCTGGGCGGCAACAACGCGATCATACTTACTGAAAGTGCTGATATGGAAATGGCGCTGCGTGCTATCGTTTTCGGTGCCGTTGGTACCTGCGGTCAGCGCTGCACTTCTACCCGTCGCCTCATCATCCATGAAAACATCTATGAGCAGGTAAAAGAGCGCCTGCTGAAAGTATACCCGAACCTGCCGATAGGCCATCCGCTGGATAGCACCACGCTGGTTGGTCCGCTGATTGATAAGGATGCTGTGGCTGCCTTTACAAATGCACTGGATAAGGTGCAGCAGGAGGGCGGTACACTGTTAACAGGTGGCGAAGTATTGAGTGGCGAAGGCTACGAAACCGGTACTTACGTAAAGCCAGCCATTGTAGAAGCCCAGAACCATTACGAGATGGTGCAGGAAGAAACATTTGCCCCAATTTTATACTTGATCAAGTATAGCGGCGATGTGGAAAATGCCATTGAGATTCAGAATGGTGTGCGCCAGGGTTTATCTTCTGCTATTTTCTCTACTAACCTGCTGGAGACAGAGGCTTTCCTGGGTCATTGGGGCTCAGACTGTGGCATTGCCAACGTAAATATCGGTACATCCGGAGCAGAGATAGGAGGCGCGTTTGGTGGCGAGAAAGAAACAGGCGGTGGCCGCGAGTCCGGCTCCGATGCCTGGAAAGTATACATGCGCCGCCAGACTAATACTATAAACTATGGCCGCGAATTACCGCTTGCCCAAGGCATCAAGTTTAATATCATGGATTAAGGATCAGGATTTACAGGATTAAGAAAAATTTTCAGGATTTTTATACTTTGGAATAAATAGGCCAAACACACAGGCTTTAGATCAAACATGAACATCCTGTGCATCCTAAAGATCCTGTAAATCGTGATTCAGCTAAAGTATAAAACGCCAGCTCTACTATAGGGCTGGCGTTTTTGTTTGCGGGTATTGTGCATAAAGTATAGCTGTGTCATTTTCTAGATATTTTACACGGTTGTTTCTCGCTTCTGCTGAGTTATGCACCTTTTCTATACATTTTGTTTCCTTATTTGAGAGTTGTTGCGGCCTTTTACCCATGCTTATACTATCTCTGCTCAAAGACAAATCCAAAATAACCTGTACTTATCCACAATTGTGAATAAGTAGTATGTGGATATGTGGATAATGTTAGTCAGTAAGTGCTGCTAATAGTTAGAAGTAAGGCTTCCATGATGAATGGATTGCTGTGTTATAGCATATTTTATGCCTTAACATGAAGAAGATGAAGAAGATAGGATGTTATAATATTATCCACAGTGCAATGTGGAAAGTGTGGATAAGGCAGCAGAACGAAAAACATCTGAAAAAATTTTACAACTTAGTGCAACCTTGCCAATAGAGGTGTGTCTTTAGTGCAGAGATTGGGAAAGGGGGCATGAGAGAACATTACAGCATGTAAATGCTAAAACCGGTTAAGCATAAAACTTTGGAAAAACTTGGCTATAAGGATGTGAACCACCAGGTGGTAGAACGCTGCAAAGGCGGCGACCACAGGGCACAGTATGAGCTTTACAAGCTATACTCCAAAGCCATGTTTAACGTGAGCATGCGCATTACCAATGATTACGCCGAAGCCGAAGATGTGCTGCAGGAGGCATTTGTGAGCGCCTTCAAAAACCTGCACAACTATAAAGGCGAGGCAAGCTTCGGAAGCTGGCTGAAGAAGATCGTGATTAACGCTGCCATAAACGCCATCCGAAAACGCCGCTCAGAACTGGTGCCGATGGATGAACGGACACTGGCGGATGTGCCGGACGAGGTAAACGAGGATGACTCGGAGTGGCAGGTGGAGCAGGTGCGCCGCGCTATACAGAAGTTGCCAGACGGATACCGTGTTGTGCTGAGTTTATACTTGCTGGAAGGTTACGACCATGCGGAAATAGGGGCGGTGCTGGAAATAACAGAATCGACTTCTAAATCGCAGTACAGCAGGGCGCGCAAAAAACTGCTAGAGATTATGAGAGAGCCGCAGTTTGTGGCCTAAGTATAAAGTAGCCGAATTATGACGGAAATTTACCATGAAAGATAAATTAGAAAAGTTTGTTCAAGATAACCGCGAGGAATTTGATGTATTCGAGCCGCGGCCGGAGCTGTGGCAGCAAATATGCCACGAGCTGCCCAAGAACTCACCCGAAAAAGAGGCCAAGGTTATAAAAGTAAGCTTTGGCGAACGTGCCAGCTTTAGCGCAGACTTCTTCTTTATGCGTGTGGCGGCGGCCATTATACTACTCTTAGGCTGTGGCCTTACCATTTTCCTGATGAAGCAGCAAACTCCTGATACCGCCAATACATTAGCTGCTACACAAAGTATAAACGCTGCCGCGCCGGAAAGTATAAATGCCATAGCCCCAGAGCTGCCGGAAGTGGAGGCATACTATGTGAACCAGATCGAAGCTAAGAAATCGGAACTGAGCGAGTATGACCTGAAAGTGCTTGGCCTAGACGAGCAACAGATAATAGACAAAGAACTGGCTCGCCTCGACAGCAGCTATGTGCAGCTTAAGCAGCAACTATACACCACCCCGAATACCGATGAAATAGTAGGAGCCATGATCCAGAACCTGCAGATACGGATCAAGGTGCTGAACCGTCAGTTGGAAGTACTCCAGAGCCTGGAGCAGATTAAACAACAACCTATTCAAGAACCACAAAACGATGATACCTCAAATGTATAACACTTTACGCCTCATGCTGGTGCTGACACTGGCACCTATGTTGGCTGTGGCTCAGGCCAAAGACCACACGCCTTGCCCTGATGTAACCGTAGACCTTTCGAGCTTACAAGCGCTACATGAGCTGAAACTGGAGAGTTTAGCCGACTTGAAGGAGCTGAAGCATCTGGCCGTGCTCGAAAACCTAGCAGAACTGAAACACCTAGGCCAAATTAACCAAAACGGAAACCTTAGTGCAGAGGCAGCCATGTATGATGCTGAAAAGCGCAAGACAGTAGACAAAACCTTTAAGGTTAGCAGCAAAGATGCGCTAAAGATCGAAAACCAATGGGGCAAAGTGCACGTGAACACTTGGGATAAAAATGAAATTCGTGTGAAAGTAGACGTTATCGCCCGCGCTGAAACAGACTCCAAAGCTCAGGAGATACTGAACAATATACAGATTCAGGAGAGCCGCGAAGGCAACACCTATTCCTTCCGTACCCAAAAGCAACCGATGCGCATAAACGGGCATAACAGCAACAAAAGTTTGGAGATTAACTACACGATCTATATGCCAGCGGAGAACGCCATTGCCGTTAAAAACAGTTTTGGCGATATCTACTTGGCCTCTTTAAAAGGTAAAGTAGATGTGGACTTGAAGTACGGCAGCCTGAAATGCGACCGCCTGACAAACACTGGCAATACAGTTAAACTGGCCTATGGCTCCGGCAACTGCGGATACATTAACGGAGGAAACATTAGTGTGGCTTACGCCGACATGAAAGTAGCAGAAGCCGGAGGTTTACAAGGTTCCTCAAAGTTCAGTGATTTTAGCGTGGGCAGCCTGGAAGATGTAATTGAAATGGATGTGCAGTACGGTTCTTTTAAGGTAGATAACATCAGCAAAAACATTCGCAAAATTTCTCTGGACAGCGGCTTTACCCCTTTAAGCCTGAACTTTGCCGACAATACCAATTTCAACTTTAATGTAAATGTGCAGTTCGGTAACTTTAATGTAGATAAGTCGTTGGTAACAATAACATCGCTCGAAAAGGGCTATACCTCAGCCGAATACAAAGGCAGGTTTGGAGGTACATCGCCAAAAGGAGTGGTAAGCATCAACTCTAAGTATGGCGATGTAAAGTTTACGAAATAGAGAAAAAGCATTTAAAATAGTTTGTTTAAGGTGAATGGAAGAGCTGGCAACCGCCGGCTCTTCCTGTTTTTATGCGTACCGGAAAATCACTGTTCATTAATATGTATATTTGGCTATGGCAAAAAACAACGAACTTTTTAATTCAAGCAAGGCGCCGGAGCCGGTGGGGCTTTACCCGCATGCGCGGCGCGTAGGTAACCTTCTGTTTCTCTCGGGAGTTGGGCCACGGGAGCGGGGCACCAAAAAAATTCCGGGAGTAGAATTAGATGAGCAGGGCAACATTTTGAGTTATGATATAGAAGCACAATGCCACTCAGTGTTTCGTAACGTGCGCGCCATACTAGAAGATGCCGGCTCTGGCTGGGAAAGCCTAGTAGACGTAATCGTTTTTCTAACAAACATGAAAGACGATTTTGCTACTTATAACCGCTTGTATGCAGAATATTTTAAAGATAACCAGCCTTGCCGCACCACCGTGGAGGTTAATAAACTGCCTACACCCATTGCCATCGAGCTGAAGTGCATTGCTATGATTGACTAACAAGTATAAATAGCGCTAAAGAAAATATTTGTGAGCGAAAGCAGAGAAAAATTATACCTCGGCAGGGCCACTGGCTTTGCTGAGCAGGAGAAAAAAGCCGCCTCTACTTCCAGTGCCGTTTCGTGGTTGCGGGTAGGGGTGTTTGTGGCTGGCGTTGCGCTGGCGTACCATTTTTTTAATACCGGCAACAACACCGCTGGTGCCTTTGCCATACTTGGTTTTTATGCGTTGTTTGTGCTGGTGATGCGCTGGCACAGCAATCTGGATTTTCGGTTTCAGCAACTGCGCCTGCTGCGGCTGGTAAACGAGCAGGAGGTGGAGCGGCTACAGGGCAACCTGAAGAACTTTGATGGTGCCAAAGAGTTTATAGACGATCATCACCCATATACTTCGGATCTGGATATTTTTGGGCAGAACTCACTTTTCCAGCTGCTAAACCGCTCTGTAACCAGCATTGGCAAGTATAAACTGGCTAGTTGGTTACGCAAGGCGGCATCTCCGCAAGAGGTGCAGCAGCGGCAGGAGGCAGCTGCAGAACTGGCCGCTCCCGAGCAGCTAGACTGGCTGCAGGAACTGCTGGCCCTGCCCATGCATTACAAGCATGGTACAGAGTCGGCGGCTGGTTTTATACATTGGTTTAAAGATAAAGCCTTTTACAAGCAGCATGCCTGGTTAAAGCCTCTGCTCTTTATACTTCCCCTCCTTACGTTGGCGGCTATTGCGGCCTGGTTCTATGGCATGAGCGGTTGGGTGGCAGTTGCTTTTCTGCTCGTGCAGTTTATGCTGGCCTATCGGTTTAGGGTAGAGCGCGACGAGTATTACGAAAAGAGCATCGGCATTTACGAGGCCATGCGCAGCTATAATAAACAGCTACAGCATATAGAGCAGCACCAGTTTGCCTCCGCAAAGCTGCAGCAGCTGCACCAGCAACTCACTTCAGATGGCAGCAAGTCTTCGGTAAGTATAAACAAACTTGCCAACATCATCGATTTCTTCTCCTGGCGCCTGAGTACGCTAATGGCCTTTTTCCTGAACACGGTGCTGATGTGGGATTTCGTGTGGATGTACCGGCTGGAAAACTGGAAGGAGCAGCGCCTGCAGCAACTGGAGCAGAGCCTGGCCGTACTGGCCGAGATTGAGACACTGGCAAGTATAGCGGCTTTTCAGCATGCGCACCCGCACTTTGCCGTGCCGCAGCTCAGCCAAACTCCGTTTCTGTACCAGGCTTCAGCCTTGGCGCACCCACTTATTTTCTCCGTTAAACCTGTCGCCAATGATTTTGAGATGCAGGGCATTGGGCATACCATTGTTATTACAGGGTCTAACATGTCCGGCAAAACTACTTTTCTGCGGACGGTAGGTATAAATATGGTGTTAGCACTGATGGGCGCACCGGCCTGCGCCAAAAGTATGGCCGTGGCTCCGGCACAAGTATACACAGCCATGCGAACAGCAGATAATTTGGCCGAGAACACTTCTTCGTTTTACGCCGAGCTGAAACGCCTTCGCGTCTTGTTAGAGCTTACGGAGCAGGGGCAGCCGGTCTTCTACCTCCTCGACGAAATATTGAAAGGTACCAACTCCCGCGACCGCCACCTTGGAGCTATGTCGCTGATAAGGCAGCTGCACAAACGCAATGCCTCAGGCCTCATCTCCACCCACGACCTGGAGCTTGGTGCCATGGAGCAGGAACTGCAGGGCAGCGTAGAGAACTACAGCTTCAACAGCGACATCATCGGCAACCAGATTAACTTTGATTATCAACTTACGCCGGGGCTCTGCCGTAGCTTTAACGCCAGCAAACTCATGCAGCTAATGGGCATCGAGATTGAGGAGGAAGCCTGATTATCTGACAAAGGTATTTTTGATACAGAACAAAAGCTTACTTTTTAAATTCCCCCTCGGAGGGGCAGAGGTGGGTTTATACTTGTACCGATTTTATACATTCATATATCAATCATTTAGCACCATAAACTATGAGAGTAGTAGCCGACATTCCAAACCCGCACGTGAAAATCACGCTGCACTCCTACAACGGCAAGTATATCCTGAAACTGGAGAAAGCCAACCTGGAGCAGATCTATAAAATTGAGGAAACCGAAGTAATGGGAGACGAAGGAGCAAAAGCCTTATTAGATGAAGAGTTTATCGAAGCTGTCGTGAACCGATTTGTAGATATGCGCGATGCTTTTGTGAGCACTATCAGGCGGAATGGGTGAGGGATGGGATTTAGATAATGAGTTAGCAAGCAGGATCAGTCTATGACAGACCAAGTTTTGACAGGTTTATATCAGAGTCAAGCGTTTGAAGAGCTTATAACTTATTATAACGAGCAGCTTGCCAGAGATAAGTCTAATTTCATCTATTACGGGGCAAAAGGTAAAGCACTGTTAGAACTGAATCAGTACCAGGAAGCTATTTTAGAACTTTCTGTTGCACTGCAGCTAAACCCAAAGTATAGTATAGGTTTTTATAATCGAGCTCTGTGCTACTTTGAACTTGAAAAGAATGAGTTAGCCATACTTGATTTTGAAGCTGCCCAAACTTTAGATTCTACAGTTGAAAGCTATATGCTAATTGGGTTGGCTCATTTTTACCTCTATCAAGATAAAGAAGCGATATCTAATTTTAGTCTATATTTAAAAAATCAACAAGATAATCAGGTACTAAAGTGGAGAGCAGAAGCATATTATAACCTCGGCCAAAATAGACTCGCCCTTAAAGATTATGAGCTTGTTCTGCTTTCAGAACTTAATGAACCTGGCAACTTAAAACAGTTAGAAGAAATCAATTATGCCGGTTTGTTCTCTTTTAAAGATGAAACTACTACTACTCTAAAAATTGAGCAACATAATTTTATACTTTGCCCACATAGTATTTACAGTGCATTTTATCTAAATACTAGTGGAGTTTATATTTTGCAATTTGTTAATAACGAGTATTACGTTGGGCAAACTGTTAAATTGCTAAATCGCCTTAGAGCACACCAGAAAGTTTATATTGATATACTACATGTTTATTTTAGACCTGTAGCTGCCGCAGACTTACTAGCTGAAGAAACAGCAACTATTTCTTTACTAGAATCAAACCAGTTTCGAATTAGGAATCTGAAACAAATAGAGTTCAACAGTTTATTTAACTCTAACCAGCAAAAAGAATGGCTTAATGATCTTGAGTTTAACTTTATAGCAGGCAATAAGTTTGATAATAATACTGTAAGGAAAAAGTATGAAGCTAACTTCATTTCTTTCAAGAGCAAGCCTTGCTATAATGATTTTATACTTCTTGTATCAGAGTACATTAAACGATCTATTCCTAATTATTTAGCCAGCGAGTATAATTACTGGAGTATATCCTGCCTCCCAAAGTATTTAGCGAAGGAAAATTGTATATCTAGGATAAATATTAACTCAATTCCTGTTTTATCAGTTTATCTTAATTTTGATAATTCGCTGACAATGATGTTATGTATCTCCAAATTGCCTTTTATGGTTTATCTGAATGAGTATGGAGGTTTTGAGAGTGTTTTTGATAGTATACCTTCACTTAAATTAGGAATTAGAGATACGTTTGAGAATGCGGAAGGAGATGAACTTATACTTTTTATAGATCAAGCAGATTTTTTGAATGCGTTGAATAACGAAATAATTCTGAGAGCTATTAGGATGATTAATTTAAGGATGATGAATAAAACCGGTAAAGAAATTAAGTATAGGCGAACTGTATCTCATTGTTTGGATCTTTCTGATATTCTTGTCCAAAACATCAAAAGCTAGTCTTACCACATAAAAAAAGCCCCTGATTTCTCAGGGGCTTTTCTTTTATATTTTCAGCTGAAATTAACCGATAGCTACACGCTTGAACTCAGTTACAGTCATGCCTTTGTTAGTGTTGTCAAGCAGCTTGGCTACAGAAACAGAAGGGTCTTTTACGAAGTCCTGGTTCAACAGGGTATTGTCTTTGTAGAACTTGTTCAGCTTGCCCATCGCGATTTTCTCCAGCATAGCCTCTGGCTTGCCTTCGGCACGCGCCTGTTCTTTACCAACCTCAATCTCACGCTCAACAGTAGCAGAGTCAACGCCGTCTTTGTCAACCGCGATTGGCTTCATGGCAGCAATCTGCATCGCTACGTCTTTACCAACTTCAGTTACATCAGTACCACCAGTGTTAGTCAGGCCTACAAGTACACCTAATTTACCATTAGAGTGGTTATAGTTTACAACTTTCTCAGCAGTTACGTTCTCGTAAGAGATAACATCGATCTTCTCACCGATTTTACCCATCAGATCAGTGATGTGGTCCTGCAGCGAACGACCGTCAGCCTGAGGAGCGGCAAGCAGCTCTTCTTTAGTGGCAGCGTTAGCAGAAACAGCAGTTTCCATAGCAGCTTTCGCCAGGTTCTGGAAATCTTCTACTTTAGATACCGGCTCAGTTTCGCAAGCCAGGGCAATTACTTTACCGTTCGTACCGTCTTCGCTTACATGTGTCAGCACGATACCTTCAGAGGTAGCGTTATCAGCACGCTTGCTAGCGATTTTCTGACCTTGCTTACGAAGAATATCTTTAGCTGCTTCAAAGTCGCCGTTAGCTTCAGTAAGCGCCTTCTTGCAGTCCATCATACCGGCTCCGGTTTCCTGACGGAGTTTGTTAACGTCTTGTGCTGTAATAGCCATCTTTTTATAATTAAGAATTACGAATTAATAATTAAGAATCTACATTAATCGAGTTTAGGAAGCCAGGGCATATACTTGCTTTTATAGCGTTACACTTCCGTTATCTTTCCTAAACCCCTAAAACAAACTGAACATTGAAGCGAAACGTGCCCAATGTTCAGTTTGATATAGTGCAATATGAATTACTTCTTATTGCTCGTCAGCTTCTTGCTTCGCTTTGATGCCTTCTTCTTCAGAACGCTTGCGCTCAGTTTCCTCTTTGTCAACCTTACGCTCAGACAGACCCTCTTCGATAGCCTTACCCACGATCGATACGATCAGGGAAACAGACTTAGAAGCGTCATCATTTGCAGGGATTGGGAAATCTACCAGCTCTGGGTTAGAGTTAGTATCGCAAACCGCGAATACTGGCAGGTTCAGCTTGTGAGCTTCTTTTACCGCGATGTGCTCACGCTTAACGTCTACAATGAACAGAGCAGCTGGCAGGCGAGAAAGGTCGTTGATACCACCTAATACTCTGTCCAGTTTCTCACGCTCACGAGAAAGCATCAGCTTCTCACGCTTCGCCAGTGCTTTAGACTGCTCTGGGTCTTTCATCATTTTGTCGATGGTAGACATTTTCTTCAGAGACTTACGCACAGTAGCGAAGTTTGTAAGCATACCACCTAACCAACGCTCAGTTACGTAAGGCATTTTCAGGCGACGAGCCTCTTCTGCCACGATCTCTTGCGCTTGCTTTTTGGTAGCTACGAATAAAATCTTACGACCAGACTTTGCGATGTTCTTGATAGCGGCAGTAGCCTCATCAAGCGCAACTAAAGTTTTGTTAAGGTCAATAATGTGGATTCCGTTTTTCTCCATGAAAATGTATGGAGCCATTTTCGGATCCCACTTGCGGGTAAGGTGGCCAAAGTGAACACCTGCCTCAAGTAATTCTTTATAGTTAGTACTTGCCATGTTGTTGATACACCTTTAATATTAACGTTTGCTGAACTGGAATGAACGACGAGCTTTGCGCTTACCGAACTTCTTACGCTCCACCATACGTGGGTCACGCGTTGTGAAGCCCTCTTTCTTAAGAGCTGACTTGTTCTCGGCGTTCTCAACTACCAGTGCTTTGGAGATAGCAAGTCTAAGTGCTTCAGCCTGGCCGCTTACACCACCACCTCTAAGATTGGCTTTCACATCGTACTTGCCAATAGACTCTAAGGTTTGAAACGGCTGATTCACAATAGTTTGAAGTACTTCGCTAGGGAAGTAATCCTTGATATCTCTACCGTTAATAGTGATATTCCCTTGCCCGGCCGTCATGTAGATACGAGCCACCGAGGTTTTTCTTCTACCAGATGTATTGATAACTTCCATTAAATTAGATATTGAGGGTTAATTCTTTAGGCTGCTGAGCTGCAAATGGATGCTCGCTTCCTGTGAAAACATGAAGATTTCTGAACAGCTCGCGACCTAGTGGGCCTTTAGGCAACATGCCACGAACTGCACGCTCTACAAGCAGTGTAGATGATTTAGCCTTTAGCTCACGTGGAGAAGTTCTCTTCTGACCGCCTGGGTAACCAGTGTGCGTCAGGTAGTACTTCTGATCCCACTTACGGCCTGTGAAACGAGTTTTATCAGAATTGATAACGATCACGTTGTCACCGCAGTCAGCGTTTGGCGTGTACGAAGGCTTGTTTTTGCCTTTTAGGATCTTGGCGATTTCAGACGCCACGCGACCCAAGCTTCCTTGCCCTGCATCAACAATCACCCAGCCTTTGTTGGCTGTCTTCTTGCTGACATTTAGGGTCTTATAACTTAAATGATCCATTTTTGGTGGTAGTAAGCGATTTATTTATTGATTTATGTACTTTCAGTTCTTCGAAAATGGACACAAAGATAGAAGCTATTTATTTGATATGCAATAGTTCTTAAATAAAATGCTGAAAGAGAGAGGGTAAAGCAGCTCGTTTTATGCTCTTCAGTTTGCCGCAGCCTGGGGCGCTTTTGCTCTGTAACCTGATAGTCGTAAATCAGTTAATACAAACAAACTGATACGCCGTCACGAACCAAACCTAGACATGATGAAAGCCATACTTGTAAAACAACCGGGAGGACCCGAGCAGCTAGCGCTTGGGAATTACGAGCAACCGCTGCCCGAACCTCACCAACTGCTGGTAAAAGTACACGCTACTGCCTTAAACCGTGCAGATACGCTGCAACGCCAAGGAAAATATCCGCCTCCTAAGGGCGCAAGCCCGCTTTTAGGGCTAGAGATTGCCGGAGAGGTAGCAGAGGCAGGTATAAACTGCACCCGCTTTAAAAAAGGAGATAAGGTGTTCGGGCTGTTGCCCGGAGGCGGTTATGCAGAATACGCCGTTATAGATGAGGCCATGGCAATGCCGATGCCCGCCAATCTAAGTATGGAAGAGGCTGCAGCCATACCTGAAGTGTTCCTGACGGCGTGGCAGGCACTCGTGTGGCTAGGTAAATTGGGGTCTGGGGAGCGGGCGTTAATTCATGCTGGGGCAAGTGGGGTGGGCACAGCTGCCATACAATTGGCTCGTGCGTTAAAAGCTGAAGTGCTGGTGACGGCATCACAACAGAAACTACAGGCTTGCCTTGACTTAGGCGCCCAGAAAGCCATCGATTATAAAAAAGCGTCTTTTAACGATGAGGTGCTGGCTTATACAAATAATGAGGGGGTAGATGTGATTGTGGACTTTATTGCCGGGCCATACTTTAACCAGAACCTCGACTGCCTGCGCCTGGATGGCCGATTGGTTATACTTGCCAGTTTGGGAGGCGGTAAGGTAAGTGAGGTGGACTTGCGTAAAATCCTGACAAAGCGCCTGCAGGTGATGGGGTCTACGCTGCGTTCCAGGACAAAAGATTATCAGGTGAAATTAACTGAAGACATGAGCCGCTTTGCTTTGCCGCTGTTTAAGGAGGGGAAGCTTAAGCCTGTTATTGATTCTGTTTATAGTTGGGAGGAAGCAGCTGAGGCGCATCGATACATGGAGCAGAATAAGAACATCGGTAAAATTGTGCTGCGGGTAAGTTGATTGTGTGCTAAAGGAGCGTTTTGTGAAAGACAAAGTATGAAACTTGTTAGCCAATGCAATGCTAAACCTGCCACATAAGCTGATCTGAAACTTTGTCAAAAGTTGGTAGTCTTTCAGCCCTGGCGAACCCTAGTTAAAGTATAAAAGGACAAAAGAAGTATGGAATTCCTGCCTCTTTTGTCCTTTTATACTTTGTGCCCTTTATTTAAAACTAGTGCGCCCGTAACTGTTTTACGAGTACTGCAATATCTTTCGGGTAAGGAGCCTCTATTTTCACCGGTTCCCCATCAAGCAGAGTAAAGCCGATGTTAAACGAGTGCAGCGCAAACCGCTTGATCAGGGGCAGTTCTTCCGTATCTTTTTTAAGGTTGTAGCCACGTTTCAGGTTGCTCAGGTAAACATTTTCGCCTCCGTATAACTCATCACCTACAATAGGGGCATTTAAGTAAGCCAAATGCACACGTATCTGGTGCAGGCGGCCTGTTACAGGCATACACTCTACCAGAGTATGGCGGGAGTAGGTTTCCAGCGAGGTGAAGTATGTTTCGGCCGGCTTTCCCTTCGGATTTAAATGGGCAACACCTTTTGCGTTTGGCATGATAGCCCTGTTCACTAGCTGGTCTTCAAACTTGTGCACGCCCCACGCCACCGCATGGTATACTTTATAAACCTGGCGGTGCTCAAACTGCATAGACAGGTGGCGGTATGCCTCAGGGTTCTTAGCAAACACAAGGCAGCCCGATGTGTCTTTGTCCAGGCGGTGGCAGGCCTGCAGTTCAGGGTTATGCTGCTTGGCAATTTTAAGCAGGTTGGTAGTGTTAGGAGTGCGGTCCTCCAGCGTAGCCAAAAAAGGCGGCTTGTTAACTACCAGGTAGTCCTCATTTTCAAATATGATCAGGTCTTTAAAAACCGGGTACTTCATGGGTTATTATACTTTGTTCAGGCATAGCCATACGTTGTAGCCGTGCATCCTGCAAAGATACGTATTTTAATTGTTGGTTGTCAGTTGTTAAATTGTTGAAGGTGATCCTGGAAAAGTCAATAGTGTTTTCTGGCTGTATCCTCTCAAAAGGAGCTACCTATAAAGTTTGTTGGAAGCGAGAATACATGAGCCTTGGAAGCTAGTAACAAACAATCCAGCCATCAACAACTTAACAATTAAATATCTTTCGCCTTCTGCAGCTTGAAGCGTAGCGTCGTACCTTTGTTTACCTCACTTTTTACAGCTATAAACGAGCGGTGCGCCTCCACAATATGTTTACAGATGGCAAGGCCGAGTCCGGTGCTGGAAGTGTCGCGGGCCCGGCTTTTGTCTATGCGGTAGAAGCGCTCAAAGATGCGATTAATGTGCTCCTGCGCAATACCTTTTCCGTCATCCTTCACCGTGATTGTAAACTTCTTTTTACCTTCATCAAACATAACCCAGATGTTGCCGCCCTTTCGGCCATACTTGATGGCGTTATCAATAAGGTTGGTAAATACCTGGCGTATGCGGTTTGGGTCTGCAAAGAGCATGATTGGCTCATTGGCCTCTACATGCAAGGTGATTTGTTGCTGGGCTGCCTTCTGCTCTAGCTGCTCCGCCACTTCGTGTGCCAACTGCGACACATCAAAATTGCGTTTTGCCATCTTTACCACGCCTTTCTCAAACTGAGAGATGCTGATCAGATCCTGCACCAGCGCATCCAGCCCGTCCAGGCTTTTAGCGGCTTTTTCCAGGAATCGCTCCCGCACCTGAGGGTCGTCCATGGCACCATCCAGCAAAGTATGAATAAAGCCCTGAGCAGCGAAAATCGGTGTTTTTAGCTCATGCGACACATCAGCAAGAAACTCGCGGCGCATTACCTGCAGGCGCTTCAGCTCATCAATTTCCTGCTGTTTGCCCTGCGCAATCATATATATATCGTCCTTTATTTTAGTGAGAGGGTCAGCGGAGAAAGTAGAGCGGCTTTCTGCTTTCTTAAAGTCCTGTCGCCTCAGCTTCTCCAGGCTGGAGTATACGTTTTTCACCTCCCTGAAAACAAGCGCCTCATAGGAAAGGTGGACCAGCACAAAGCAGCAAACAAACACAATAGCCAGCGCCACAATAAAACCATGCGAGGAAAAATAACTGGCTAAAGCAAGAAAGGCGGTAAGCACAACTGCTACCGCCAGTGAGGTTAAAAGGGCAAGCGTACGGGAATTTACATTCATGTATTAGTCGGTGTTAAACTTATAACCCACTCCTTTGATGGTTTTTATGTTTTCTTCGCCTATTTTTTCACGCACTTTACGCACGTGTACGTCCACGGTGCGGGCAATTACATACACATCATTACCCCAGATGTTGCTGAGCAACTCCTCGCGGGTGAAAACCTTGTTAGGCGTAGCGGCCAGAAAAGCCAGCAGCTCAAACTCCTTTTTAGGGAGCGTAATTTTATCGGTGCCTTTGTATACCGCAAAACTGGTACGGTCTATCCGCAGGTCGCCAGCCTCAATTACCTTATCCTGTTCTTCCTGCTGTGCATCACGGCGAGCGAAGGCAGCCAAACGGCTAAGCAAGGCGCGCGGTTTTATGGGCTTGGTGATAAAGTCATCGGCGCCTGCCTCGAAGGCGGCTACTTCTGAGAACTCCTCAGAGCGGGCAGTCAGGAAGATAACATGCGTGTTTCGGAAATCCTCTATTTCGCGCAGTTGCCGGCAGGCAGCAATGCCATCCATGATAGGCATCATCACGTCCATCAGAATAACATCCGGCTTTATGAGTTGAGCAACGTCTATGGCTTTTTTGCCGTTGTCAGCGGTGGTTACCTCATAACCTTCGCGAGTAAGGTTGTACTGTAGCAATTCTACGATATCCGGATCGTCATCTACTACAAGGATTCTGTAATTCGATGCTGTTTGCACGGTTCAGGGGGCTTAGTTTAGCAAATCGGCAAGCACTTGCATCAGGCAAGGCTGCTGTGTTTCCTCTGTAAAGATATCATACATTATAGCATTTCAGGGTAGTGTTACCAAATCATAATATAATGTTAACAATTATTTAAACTTATGTATTCAGTAGCTGCATAAAAAAAGCCAGCGCTTTGGCTGGCTTCACTTTAGTTTTTAGCGAATATGAGCTTGTTCTTGAGGTTCTTGTAATCGTAAAGGTTTACTTTTACAGAGCCTACAAACATCTCGGCCTGTATGAGCACCGGTATCTTGTTTTTGTCATCAGAGAGATACACGGTTATTGAGTTCTCGCCTTTAAACATTTCGTTTTTAGGCATGCGCGGCACAAGTTTTATGGCTTTAATGTCGCCGGCTTTGGTGCTTACTACTTCTCGGCCCCGATACTCTACCTCCATATTAAAGTTTTCCTCATCAAAAAAGCCTTGTACATTGGTTCTGTCGCCAACACGCATATTGTCATAGTTCAGGGTGCGCAAGTAGTAAAAGCCGCTCACAATGTCCTGCACATTATCGGTTACTTTATAGGTTTTCTTCTCAACCTTCTTTGATTTCTTCTTCTTCTCTACATGCACTTTGTTGCTGTAGTGGTCAAAATCTACAGTTTCTCGCTTGCGGTAATTTCCTTCTTCTATATTACGGAACGAGCGCTGCGGCACAATGGCAGCCGTGTCTATGTATGATTGCCAAGTGTCCCGGATTCTTATAAAGAGGTCGAAAGAACTGTTTGTTTTGCCGTATACAGTGGCTTTATAGCAGGCACGGTTGTTTACGGTATGCAATTCGGGAGCTACATCTATCACGGCCTCGGCTGCGGTAATAGGGCCATAATGCACTTTATACTTGAGTACTTCGCCCGTGCTAAAGCTGTTGTTGGGCAGTTGTCGCATCCTGTCCTTTGTGGCAAAGCCAAAAATGACGAGCGAAATTAGTAAGAGTGCGGGGGAAAACTTTTTCATCATAAGTGCCTACCATTTAGGTGAGGGTGTCGTTACCTGTTTTAATCAAGTTTTGTACCAACTCTTTCCTAAGGCTTAAGTTATATAATCTACATTTGCTATTCAACTGATTTTAAATAAAAAAGGTGCTACCTTGGTAGCACCTTTTTTTACTTCAGATTGGGGAATAAAGTTCATTCAGCAGTTGCTGCGGCATCGTCTAGTGCGGCTGCCACCTTCTCAGGCTCTCCTTTTACAATAGCTCTGATTTTGCCTTCTATCTCTTCCATCAGCTCCGGGTTGTCCAGCAGGATTTGCTTTACACCGTCACGGCCCTGGCCCAGCTTATCGCCGTTGTATGAGAACCATGAACCAGATTTGTTCACAATGCCTAGCTCAACGCCAAGGTCCAGCACCTCGCCAACTTTAGATATACCTTCGCCATACATAATGTCGAACTCAACTACTTTGAATGGAGGCGCTACCTTATTCTTCACTACCTTTACGCGGGTGCGGTTACCAGTAATGTTGTCTGCGCTCTCTTTGATTTGGCCCACACGGCGGATGTCGAGGCGAACAGAGGCGTAGAACTTAAGTGCGTTACCACCAGTGGTTGTCTCCGGGTTACCGAACATCACACCGATTTTCTCACGAAGCTGGTTGATGAAGATACAGGTACATCCTGTTTTATTGATGGTACCAGTTAACTTACGCAGTGCCTGCGACATTAAACGTGCCTGCAGACCCATTTTGCTGTCACCCATATCGCCTTCCAACTCGCCTTTCGGTACAAGGGCAGCCACGGAGTCAATCACGATGATGTCAATCGCGCCAGAGCGAATCAAATGGTCCGCAATCTCAAGCGCCTGCTCGCCGTTGTCGGGCTGAGATATTAAAAGATTTTCTGTATCGATGCCTAATTTCTGGGCGTATAATCTGTCAAATGCGTGCTCTGCATCTATAAATGCTGCCAAGCCGCCTTTCTTTTGCGCCTCAGCAATGCAGTGCATAGTAAGCGTAGTTTTACCTGAAGATTCAGGGCCGTAAATCTCTACGACGCGGCCACGTGGCAAACCACCGATACCCAAAGCAATATCAAGACCCAGCGAACCTGTGGAGATGGCCGGAATGTCCTCAACCTTGTTGTCGCTCAACTTCATTACGGTGCCTTTTCCGTATGTTTTGTCGAGCTTGTCCATGGTCAGCTGCAGGGCCTTTAGTTTTTCGTTGCTTACGCTCATGTGTGTTTTCTTAATTAACTTTATATTGAAGGTGAAATTACAAATTCGGAGCCAATCTACAAAATAGTTTGCAAGTATTTTGCTAATTTTTTTAGCTGTTTAGCGCCGTCTGATTACAACATAGCTGCACCTGTTTTTGTGCCATTAGAAACCCTTTTTTATGTCTTTTCTGAAAGTTTTTTTTCTAGTGATTTTGCTGACTTTAAGTTGTTTTGCGCAGGCGCAACTGAACAATAAAGCATTGCTTCAGCAAGTGCCTGTGCAGGAGCAAAATGCTAATGATATTAGGATTAGTGTACAGGCGCTGGGCTTTCTGAAGAATAACGAATACTTTAACAAAATTGCCGACGGTTATACTTTGTTTGGCTATCAACTCAACCCAAAACTCAGTTACCAGCCCACAGCCAACGTGCGCGTAGAGGCCGGAGTGCTGCTCTGGAAAGACTTTGGTGCTTCAGGTTATGAAGAGATTGCGCCTACTTTTACCATAAAAGTGCAGCGGGAGCAGTGGGAGCTGCTGTTTGGCACCCTGGATGGTAACCTGAACCATGGCTACATAGAACCGCTATATGATTTTGAACGCCTCATCCTGAACCGGCTGGAAAACGGTATACAGTATAAACTAACTACGCACCGCCTGCGCCTGGACGCCTGGGCTGACTGGGTGAACATGCTGTACCGTGGCGAGAACGATCAGGAACAGGTAAACGGCGGCGCGGCAGTCTCCATACTTTTGCTGGAGCAGGAGGGGCGAGGCAACCTGGCCGACAGTTTATACTTGTCGTTGCCGATTCAGTTTATCGCGCAGCATAAAGGCGGCCAGTTTGATGCTTCTGATCTGCCGCTCACAACTGTTGCCAACGCAGCTATTGGCCTGGAACTGGAAAAGAAGTATAACCGGCGCGTGTTGCACCGCCTCTACACCAAAAATTACATTGTCGGGTTTAAAGATTTTTCCAATGAGCTGCAGTTGCCTTATGAGCAGGGACGTGGTTTATACTTTAACATAGGTGCTGACACTAAATATCAGGATGTGATGCTGAGCTACTGGCGCGGAGATGGCTATATATCCGAAATGGGCGGCAGGCTGTACCAATCGGCTTCTTCTACTTTTAAAAACCCGGATTACCTGGAGCAGAAGCGGGAACTGCTTATACTTAGGCTGATGAAAGACATTGAACTTATTGATGACCTGAACCTGACCTTACGGCTTGAGCCTCTCTGGGACTTCAATAATCCAAAGCTGGAGTTCTCCAGTGGCTTTTACCTCAACTTTAACGCAGACTTCTTTTTAGCCAAGGCAAAACGGTAACATACATAAGTATACTTCTTAGCTCCTGTACCCGCTGCTGGCAAGTATGGCGCAGCCTCTTCAGCAAAAAAATAGCTGCTGCTAAGTATAAACTTGTTCTATGAAAGTTAGACTACAACCGTAGAATTGGCTTCTTGTTGCTGCAGCACTTCTTCATAATCCTGGCGCGTGATGCCGTAGTAACTAAGGTCGAGCAGTTTGTTGGAGTCTGCCCCTCGGTAGTCGCTGCGTAAAGTGCCTTCCTTCAAAAAACCACAGCTCAGGGCCAAAGATCCGTAGCTTTCGTTTGCAGTGGTGCAGCGCAAGTATACTTTGTTCATGCCCAGCGGCCCAAATGCAAACCCAAGCACCTCTTCTAACGCCTCCTGTGCCAGTTGCCTGGTAGCGGGCCATGCGGCAAAGTATAAGCCAAGCTCAGCCTTGGGTATAGAGCGGTCCAGGTTTTTTAAGGCAATGTCGCCGATGTATTGATTGTCTGCTTTCTGCCAAACGCCAAAGTCGAATGTGCGCCGGTTCTCCCAGTCAGTGCGTAGCTGCTGTACCTGCGAGCGAGCGTCATCGAGTGCCCGCACTCGTGCCAACCGGCCAGAAAATGCCGGGTTCAGGTGTACTAAGTTTTCCTGTAGCAGGCGCATAAAATCGTTTTCGTCTCCCTCCTGGTAGGGGCGCAGCAACAGGTGGCGTGTTTCCAGTTGCTCATCAAGTGCATCAGAAAGAGTGTTGTAAAGGTAGCTCATGTTACATGTGCGTCTATTGTGTTTATAATAAGGATCTCTTTCTTTCATACGCTAACTACCCTAAAACGTGTTGTTGCGCTTGCATCTTAATTGGCCACCAACTGAACCCGTGCTTCTGCCGTTACAGGTAAACGTAACTATTTAATCAGCAAAAAAACTATTGAACAAATGGGAAACCGACTTAAAGACAAAGTAGCCATTGTAACAGGCGGTGGCGCTGGTATAGGCGAAGCCATCAGTAAAAAGTTCGCCAAAGAAGGAGCCATGGTAGTTGTGGCCGGTTTTCCGGAGGACCCGGTGGAGGACGTGGTGAAGGAGATACAGGAGGAGGGAGGCACAGCTATTCCTTTTACCGCGGATTTATCTACTTTAGCCAATGCCGAAAGCTGCGTGCAGCTTGCCGTGAAGCAGTATGGTAAGCTGGACATTTTGATTAACAACGCCGGCACATTTCCGGAGACGAACATGCTCTCAGAATTTTCGGAAGAGGCCTTCGATTACCTGCTCAAGAACAACATCCGGACGGCGTTTGCCATGAGCAAGGCGGCGCTGCCGGAGCTGCAGAAAACCAAGGGAAACATAGTATGCGCCGGCTCAGAGTCTGGTGCGCTGGGTATTGCACAGAATGCGCCCTACGGTGGCACCAAAGGCTTTATGCATGCCTTTGCCAAAGGCATAGCGGCGGAGCAGGCGCAAAAGGGCGTGCGCTGCAACATCGTAGCCCCAGGCCCTATAGATACCGGCTGGACGCACAAGGAAACCGGCCCGATGGACAAGCAGATGGAGCAGATGGTGACGCAGGGAACCCTGATGGGCCGCAGAGGTACGCCAGAGGAGGTAGCCAATGTGTACCTGTTCCTGGCTTCGGATGAGGCCTCCTATGTAACCGGAGCTATCTTCCCGGTGGATGGCGGCACGCTCATTGCCAAAGGCCCAGCTGGCGACATGGCCGCCGAAAGTATGAAAACGCAGCCGGACGGCCAATTGAAGCTGAAGCATTCGAAGGAAAGCCATACTTCGGTTAGAAAGTAAAACATACAGGCCTGTAAAAGAAGAAAGCCACTCCCATATTTTAGGAGTGGCTTTCTTCTTTTATTTATACTTGCTACGCGTTCAGGTACGGGTAGTTAAAGTGTTTTGGACTGTGCAGGTTCTGCTGAATCATCATCACCTCTAACGTATGTGCGGTCTCCTTAAAGAACTCCAGGCGGCGGTAAAGCATCTCCTTCTGCAGCACCGTGCCGGTGGCGGTTTTCATGTAGGCCCTCTTATCCTCCAGCACGCGGTGCATCACCTCGTTTACCTGCGTCTCGTTCTGGCCATACCACTGCTGGAAATCAAACAGGCGGGTAGCTCCCGGTGTAGACGAGGTAAAGTCCAGGCCATGCAGGCGCAGCACATCTGCCAGCAGGTCTACCTCCAGCGGAATAGACGTGTTGTATGGCATGGTACGAACTTCCAGTTTGCTGTTAAGGGCGCTGGCTATACGCGCCAGGTTATCTTTAAAGCGAAGGAATAAAGCAGCCGCTTCCATATTTCTATCAGGTAAATTTAACTATAAGTATGGGCGCAAAATTACACCAATATGAGTGAATTGCTAAATTGTTTAATGGTTAAATTGTTAGTTTATCAAAACAGGATTTACAGGATGAATAGAGTAGCAGGGCTCACCAATCATATAGAGTCAGTGCAGTGCCTCTGTAATCCAACAATTTACGATACAGCAATTCAGCAATTAAACTACAGCAGTTCCCGGATCAGATGTTCCTCTGTCACGCCCTCGGCCTCGGCTTTGAAGTTGCGTACGATGCGGTGACGAAGTATAGGTAGCGCCACTTCCTGCACATCCTCAATATCGGGGCTATACTTGCCATTGAGGATAGCATTGCACTTGGCACCAACGATCAGGTGCTGCGAGGCTCTTGGGCCCGCTCCCCACTCCAGGAACTGGTTTGCCTGCTTGGAGGCCATTGGCATGTTCGGGCGAGTCTGGTGCACCAGCTTTACGGCATACTCCACCACATTATCCGTTACCGGCACGCGGCGCACCAACTGCTGAAAGGCAAGTATATCGTCGGCATGCAGGATCTTGCGGAGCTGGTTTACGGCAGCGCCTGTGGTATTCTTCACGATCTGCAGCTCCGACTCATAGCTTGGATAGCCCAACGTGATGTTGAACATGAAGCGGTCGAGTTGCGCTTCGGGTAGGGGGTAAGTGCCTTCCTGCTCTATCGGGTTCTGGGTAGCCAGTACAAAGAAAGGTCTGGGGAGATCATACTTATGGCCGGCCACGGTTACCGCGTGCTCCTGCATGGCTTCCAGTAGGGCAGCCTGTGTTTTGGGCGGAGTACGGTTAATTTCGTCAGCCAGCACGATGTTGGCAAAGACAGGGCCCGTTACAAAACGGAAGTTGCGGTCTTTGTCCAGTGTTTCGGCACCTACGATGTCGGAGGGCATCAGGTCGGGCGTAAACTGCACCCGGTTAAAGCTCATGTCGAGCGTAGAGGCAATGGTTTGGATGAGAAGCGTTTTAGCTAGCCCCGGCACCCCTACCAGCAGGCAGTGCCCCTGACAAAAAACAGCTGTAAGTACTAACCTTACTACTTCGTCCTGGCCTACAATCACTTTTGATATTTCAGAAGTGAGCTCCCGGTAGGAGTTGTGCAGGGCGTCGGCTGCTTCTTTGTCAGAGGTGAACTGCGTCATATGTGGTCTATTGCATTAGTTGTTGGAGCCCGCTGCAATCTTCGTACTCCGGGTCTATCTCAATATAAACGGTACTGATGTTTTTCTTAAACCATTCGTTTACGGCTTTGCTGCGCTTCTCGGCCAACGCTGCGTTAGCTATTTTCTGATAATCGTCCGTCAGGTTTGCCAGGTGCGGCTTAGACTTGGATTTCAGGTATAGAATACGCACAGCCTCTTTGCCGTCAGGTGTGGTATAGGCTACAGGCTTGGAAATTTCACCAACTTCCATCGTATCGATCACAAAGAAAATTGCCGGATCCACCTGGTCCATCGGAGTATAGGTGAAGCCCGTAGCACGGCTTGTAATCATGCCGCCGTTATCTTTGGTGTTTGTGTCGTCAGAGTATTCTTTCGCTGCCTGAGCAAACATTAAGCTGTCACTCATAATCAGGTTGCGCACACTATCCAATTCGGCAGATGCGGCAGCCACGTCTACCGTAGCGGTGGCTGGCTTAATCAAAATATGACGTGTGTTGAACTCCTGCCCGCGGCGCTCAATCAGCTGAATCAGGTGGAAGCCGAACTGCGATTCAATCACGTTTGAAATTCCTCCCGGCTCCAGGCGCAACGCTGCTGCCTCATACTCAGGCACCAGTTCCTTCTTCTTAAAGAAACCGAGTACACCGCCATCCTGGGCAGAGCCTGGGTCTTGCGAGTATTGTTTGGCCAGGGTGGCGAAATCTTCACCGGCAAGTATACGCTCACGTAAGCCTTCCAGTTTCTGACGCGCCGCCTGCTTCTGGTCGCGCCCGATCTCGGCATAATTTACAATCTGGCCAATCTCAACTTCAGTAGAGAAGTAAGGCAGGCTGTCTGTAGGGATGTTGTTAAAGTATTTTTTTATCTCTTTCGGGGTAACAGATACTTTGCTGGTAATCTCGCGCTGCATTTGCTCCATCACCATCTGCTGGCGAACCGTTTTACGAAGCTCATCCTTCAGCTGCTTCAGGCTTTTGTTATAGTACTGCTCCAGGCGCTCAGTGCCGCCTACCTGGCTGGCCAGGTAATTAATGCGCTCGTTCAGCTCGCTGTTCACCATGCCTTCCGCTACCGTAATAGAGTCGATCTCGGCGCGGGCCAGCAGCAGTTTGTCCTGCAAAAGAGAAGTGAAAATCTGGCACTTTAGGTCTTCGTTGGGTTGCTGCTTAGATTGAGCCAGGTACTGCAGGTACCCAAACTCCAGGTCTGAGCGGAGAATCACATTGTTATCTACTTTAGCGATAATGCCATCCACCTGATATTGCACAGGTGCCTGGGCAAAAGCCGGGGCAGACAGTACGATGAGGCATAGCGCCGCAAAGGCCGACAAGGCAAGTTGATGAATCTTTTTCAAGGGATCTATCTTAATTTATACTTATGCTCGGAAATAACGCACAAGTTACTTCTTTATTCTGAATTACCCGAAAGCCGGGGTAAAATCGGCGGCAAACAGCGGCCTACTTGCGCACCAGCTTTTCTACCTCGCCTTCCTTCACTTCAACCGGATATCTGTTGCGAAGCTCCTGCACCCACTGCTCTTCCAAGTATGTCTGGTAATCAGAAATAACAGGGCCGCGCACCTCGCTAAGCTCTTTATAAGCCGGCTCCAGCACATCCTTTATAATGATAAGATACTCACGGCCGTTCTGCTGTGCGGTATAGGTGCCTTTCTGCCACTCTACTGCATCCAAAGCTTTGTTGTCGCCGCGCTGGAACTTCTTCTCCGTAACCTGCACAGCCAGCGGGTTGTTCTTGTTCAGATTTTCTGCCAGCGCAGCCAGCTCCGAAGTATAGAGTGCAAATGATGCGCGGCGGTTACGGCGGCGGCCTGTTTCGGTATTGTCAGGGCCTGCCTGCTTGCTTTTGCCCAGGCTGCTGGTGGTTAGCTGCGCTGTTGGTGCGCCCTGCTCCTGCAAGTATACTTTGATGGCTTCGGCACGAGCCTCTGCTATCTTAGCGTTCTCCCGGGCATCGGTGTGGCCGTTAATCTCCAGCGTCAGGGTTTCGTTCTGCTGCAGCATCTGCGCCAGCTCCTGTAATTTGGATTTGCCTTCGGTGCTCAGCTCAGCCTTGTTCTGCTCAAAAAGCACGTCGCTCAGTTTGGCAAAAGAGACCGGGTAACGGCGCTTTTCTAACTGGTTCTGTGCCTGCTGCAGTAGCTCTTTACTGGCTGCGCTGATTACAATGGCATCGGCACGCTCGCCCCATTTATACTTCTCTCTGTTCTGGTCAAAATAAGTTCGCAGGCCTACGGTGTCCTCAATGGCTTTGCTCCATACCTTTTCATCCATCAACTGAAACAGCAGGATACCATCATGGTATTCTTTCACCAGCATTCTATAATCGGTATGCTTGTTTTCGAGGTTCTCGCGCTCGTACTCCAGCAGGCTCTTCTCCGAAAAACTGTCATAAAGCAGGCCCATGGCGTGAGCGGCGGTACCGTTGGCGCGTGCACGCTGCTGCTCTTTAACATAAGTATAAAAGTCGCCGATAGTATAGTTCTTGCCTTGGATGGAGAATAGCGTCTGCTTCAGCGCCTTGTCGCTCTCATCGTAAGACCAGCTGCCGTGCAGCAGTTCGTCATTGGCATTGGCCAGGGCGGCTGTCTTTGCCTCAGCGTTCTCTGTAAAATTATTCTCCTGCTTAATGCGCTTCAGGAAAGCGGTTTTATTGAGTTCTGAGCGAGAGTCTTTGGCTATTTTGTTGCGAAGGTGCTGCTCCATCTCCTCGTAAGGCGGCAGGTTGCGCTTCTCAATCATCTTAATAATATGCCAGCCGTATGGCGTATAAACTGGTTTAGACACCTCCTCAGGCTTCTGCAGACCAAAGGCGGCCTCCTCAAAAGAAGGGATCATGCGGCCTGTCCCAAACCATGGCAACTCGCCTCCGTTGCTGGCCGTGTTGGCGTCTTCAGAAAACTCGGCAGCCAGCTTATTCCATTTTTCGCCTTTCTGTAAACGGCGGTAAATGGCATCTACACGCTGTTTGGCAGCCAAGGAGTCTGCGGCAGGGGCGTTGGGCATGGAGCGAACCATAATATGCGCCACTTTAGCCTCGCCGCGGGCTTCCCGCTTATCGTTTACCTTTATCAGGTGATAGCCAAATCGGGTGCGCACAGGCATTGATACTTCTCCTTCGGCAGTTTTGTAGGCGGCATCCTCAAACGGGTATACCATCTGCAAAGCTGTAAAATAGCCTAACTCGCCTTTGTTGTCAGCTGCCGATGGGTCTTGCGAATACTGCTGTGCCAGACTGCCGAAGTCCTCGCCGTTCTGTACGCGCTTGCGCAGTTCCATCACACGGTTGTAAGCGGCAAGCGTATCCTCCGGAGCTGCTTCCGGGGCTAAAGCAACAAGTATGTGCGAGGCGTTTACCTCCTGCTTCAGGCGCTCGTAAGCCTCTTTTACCAAGTTATCTGTTACGCTTTTCTCAGTAAGGTAAGGCTGTGCCAGTTGCTCTTTGTACCCTTCCAGCTCACGCTTAAAAGCCATTGTAGTGTCCAGACCGCGTTTTTCGGCTTCCATTACCTTTAGCTTAAAGTTTGTGTACAGGTTTAGGTAATCGCTTACGCTCTCGCGGGTATAAGCATCTTCGTTTCCGCCGTTGTTCTTTTCATACACATAGCGGAACTCGGAAGTGGAGATAGGCTGGGAGCCAAGCGTAGCGATTGCGGATTCTTTACTGTCGTTCTTCTTAGAAGCGGTGCAGCCGGCAATGGCCAGAGCGGCTACCGCAACCAATAGGTGATTGCTGCGCATAGGTTGATTTAAAATCAAGATTATCTTTTTCGCTGATCAGGGGACCAGGGTATGCAATTTTAGCTAAAATTTCTGACAGATAAATCAAAAACTATAACCATAATACAATTGCACGGTCATTTGTTCCCGGATAACGGAAGAAAGGGCAGCTAAAGTATGTAAGAGGCTTTATTTGATTTTTTTGTAAAGCACGCAGATGTTTTGGGAACCGTCTGTGCTGAACTCAACTTTATCCATAATGCGGTTGACCAGCGCAATGCCTACGCCGCCTTTTTTGCCCATTCGGATGTGCTCCTGTATGTTGGGCTCTTTGTAATTGCTTCTCTCGAAGGCCGCGCCCTGGTCGGCAATTTCAAACTTTGCAAGATCCTTCTGGGTGGTTACCTTTAGGGTTAGGTACTTTGTGGGGTCTTCGTGGTTAGCGTGTATAATCAGGTTAGCGCATATCTCATCCACTGCCAACACGATCTGGTTCATGAGGATATCCGAAAGCGCTAGCGCCTCCAGATACTCCGTCACGAAGTCCCGTATCAGCTTCAGGTTTTTTTTAGTGCAATTTACCCGAATGGAATTATTCATTTGCAATGCTTCTTGCTTCCTCGTAATCGGATACAATGGTCATTAGAAGGTCCAAGCCAAGTATCTCGAACACGTTGCGTACCTTATCCTGCATGTTGTAGAAGATAAGCTTGATCTGGGCGTCTTCAAATCGCTGCAGGTGCGAAATAAATACTCCAAGGCCTGCCGAAGAAATATAGTTAAGCTCCTGGCAATCTACCAGAATCTTATTGTATCTCATAATCTCAGGGTCCGATAGCTCTTCATCCAGTATAACTGAGGAACTCGCATCCAGTTCACCGTCCAGGGTCATGATGACGGTGTTGTCTTTAATTTCTTGTGTAATTTTCATCGGCATACTTTACGGGTTAATCATATGTTAGGTTGAGTAGGCCTGAACTTTATCACCAGCAGCGTTTGATCATCGTAGAGGTTGCCAGGGCCGGTAAAATCGTTCAGATCGTTTATAATAGCATACTTTATGTCATCAGCCTCCAGGTGGTATGTTTGCTCCAGCATGTATAGTAGCCTGTCTTCACCATACTCTTCGTTCTTCGGGCTCCTAGCCTCCACAATGCCATCGGTGTAAATAACCATCACATCGCCGGGATTATAATCGTAGTACATCTCCCGAATGTGGCTGGCGTAGTTCTTTTTATCCCGGATAATGCCCAGGCCCAAACCATCTGTTTGGAAGTAGAACACATTATCCATCATGGAGTTATAGTATAACGTATGGCAATGGCCTGCGCGTGCAAACATAAAGCCTTTCATACGATAATCGATTATATATAGCGCAGAAGTGATGAAGGATGTTCGCTCCAGGCATCGGCTTAAGGCGTTGTTGGCCTGCTTCATAAACTCGCTAGGAGCCATGTCTTGCTGCATCAACCCGTGAAAGATGCCTTTCATCTGTGCCATATGGAAGGCCGCAGAAATACCCTTGCCCGAAACGTCGCCAATGATGATGGCAATACGGGACTCGCTCAGCTGCAGGAAGTCATAGAAATCGCCTCCCACTTCTTTGGCTGCTACCGAATGCGTGCTAATCTCAAACCAGCTGTCAGTTGGGAATGTTTTTGGGATCAGGCTCTCCTGTACCTGCGTGGCAATCTTCAGTTCCTCCTTATAACGCTCGTTCTGCAGCGACTCGTTTACTAGGCGCAGGTTTTCTATGGTAAGGGTGGTCTGGCTGGTGAAGGTGCGCAGTACGTTTACCGTTTCCTGGTCAAAACCTCCCTCCACATCTTTTATCAGGTATAACACACCCGATAGATGCTTAGAGGATTTTATGGGAAGTATGGCCATGGATTTCCAGGGAAGCGCCAGGTTCCGGAAGCCTGGGTTGCGGCTCAGGTTGTTGTTGATGTAATCCATATGATGGATATTGTACTCCTGCAGCAGGTGCCTTATACTTTCGATCTGGGGCTCCTGGATGTTGAGCAGGTGCGTAACCTGCGGCTCACCATTGCGAATGATCTCGAACCAGGCAGCACTGGCATCCGATGCTTTGATAGTGCTTTCTACCAGCATATCATACACCTGCGCTTCGCTTTGCCCTTGCTGTATAGAAAGGCTCAGTCGCTGGAAGTTCAGCAAATCCTCACTCTTCTGCTCAAACACGCTGGAAGTAGGCAAACTAAACAGCGATACCAGGAAAGCCGCCAGCGAATACATGCTAACAAACGACATAGCCAGCAGCAGGAAACCCACATCTGTATAGTCTGTAACAAGTTCAGGGCTGTCAGCAGTGTTCAGGAAAAAGCGGGCAAAAATATAGCAGCTGAGTAGTATAGCCCCCAAAAGCACCAATGAGCGGCTCTTGTTATTAAAGGTTAAGTATGCCACCCACTTCATGTTTGTGCACAGGAAGAGTATGTAAAAACCCATCAGGGCAATCAGGGGCAGAAAAACGTAACTGGTATAATCAAAGTTGAAGATAGTGAGCAGCAGCGTGGCGCCCAGCAACAGCTCAAACCAGTCCCAGGCAATCTGCAGGAATTTATTTTTATGATAGAGCAGCAGTTGGCGCCAGATGTAAAAGGCTTTCGCCAGAAACAGGATGAGTAAGCCAAAGTTTACCTGGTATACCAGGTGCAGCAAAAGCGTAGACTGTTCATCTGTGTAGTTGGTGTAAACTCTGTACACCAAGTACAGCGCCACGCTTAGGTAAGCCGCCACGCCCGCCTTAGAGAACAGGTTCCAGAGGTAGCCGATGAAATCCGTGCCCTTCAGCGCCTCGGTGTGCAGCCTTTGGAACAGAAACACCGATACAATAAATACTACAATGAGCAGGTTATTGAGAAACGAAAACGCGAAACCAGGCGCACTGGTCCCTGCCAGCGTGCTTTCGGCTGTGAACAGCACATAAACAGCACATAAACCAGCAGTAAAAGCCAGCTTACGACCGCGGAGGTTGCCAATAAGGTTTTAGCGTTGTTTTTGTATAGCATAAAACGGAAATCCGTTTTTGAGTTAGCCGTTATCGTATATGGTGTTCCCTGGCCTGCTTCTAACATGAAAGGTAAGAAAAAAATCTGCTTTTCGGCTAAGGTGTTGTGTCCTGAATAAGAAAATCAACTTGCATAACGTAATTAGGGCGGCGTAGGTTAGCATTTGTAAAGCAGGAAGCCTGCCTAAAGTATAGATTTATAGAAATTCTTCTATAAAAAGAACAGCAGCCGGCGGATATCCACCGGCTGCTGTTCTTTATTCTGAGCCGCAGCCAACAAGTATGGCTATGGTATAAAGTATAGTTTAGCGGCTGTAGTTAGGAGCCTCACGCATGATCTGTACATCATGCGGGTGGCTTTCGCGGAGGCCTGCGCCTGTTATTTTTACCATTCTGGCGCGCTGCAGGTCTTCTATGCCTGCGGCACCACAGTAGCCCATTCCTGCTCTTATGCCGCCTACCAGCTGGTAAATTACTTCGTTAACAAGTCCTTTGTAAGCTACGCGCCCTACAATACCCTCTGGCACCAGCTTCTTAGCATCTTTCTCGTTGCCTTGGAAATACCGGTCTTTAGAGCCTTCTTCCATAGCCTCTACAGAGCCCATGCCACGGTAGGTTTTATACTTGCGTCCTTCGTAAATAATCATTTCGCCCGGAGCCTCCTCTGTGCCAGCCAGCAAAGAGCCGACCATGGCAGTGCTTGCCCCGCCAGCCAGTGCTTTCACTATATCACCGGAAAACTTAATGCCGCCGTCTGCAATCACCGGAACACCTGTGCCCTCAAGACCCTTAACTGCCTCCATTACTGCAGAAAGCTGAGGCATGCCTATGCCTGCAATTACGCGGGTGGTACAGATACTGCCAGGGCCTACGCCCACTTTAACGGCATCGGCTCCGGCATCGGCCAGCGCCTTTGCGCCATCGGCAGTGGCTACGTTGCCGGCAATCAGCTCTACATTAGGGAATTCGGTTTTGATGCGCCTTACTGCCTCCAGCACACCTTTAGAATGGCCATGCGCCGTGTCTACGCTTATCACGTCTACGCCAGCATCTACCAGCGCCTTCACACGGTCCAGCACATCAGGGGTTACGCCTACGGCAGCACCTACGCGCAAGCGGCCAAATTCGTCTTTGCAGGCAAAAGGGCGGTCCTTCTTCTTCAGGATGTCTTTATAAGTAATCAGGCCTACTAACCTGCCTTCATCGTCCACTACAGGTAACTTCTCAATTTTATACTCCTGCAGGATGTCCTCAGCCTTGGCCATGTCCGTGCCTTTGGCAGCCGTTATCAGGTTTTGCGTCGTCATCACAGAAGATACGCCCTGCGTCAGGTCTTTTTCAAAGCGAAGGTCGCGGTTCGTAATAATGCCGGTCAGCTTGCCTTCATCGTTCACAATAGGTATACCGCCGATCTTGTTTTCGGTCATAATCTGTACGGCATCGCCAAGCGTGGCTTTCTCATTTAGGGTGATCGGATCCAGGATCATGCCGCTTTCGGAGCGCTTGACTTTGCGTACCTGCCCCGCCTGCTTCTTTATCGACATGTTTTTATGGATAATGCCGATGCCTCCTTCTTGCGCCATAGCAATAGCCAAATCCGCCTCAGTAACCGTATCCATGGCCGACGAAATAAGCGGTACATTAATGCGGATGTTGCGTGTAAGCTGTGAGGAAGTATCTGTTTGGTGTGGAAGTACCTCGGAGTAAGCCGGGAGAAGAAGCACGTCATCGTAAGTGAGCGCCTCGAATAAAATCTTTGACTGATCGGAGAGCATGGCAAATAAATTAGGGGTTATTATTTGCCGCGTAAAGTTACAGAAACTTAAGGAGATATTTATGAAAGTGCAGCGGTAATTTTTTGCAAGCAACTGTATAGAGTGGTTTACTCTTGCCTAAAAGAGGCTAATTGCATTCTCCTGCAGTGCAGAAAACAGGCTGCCAGATTGCAGTGGCCACAACAGCAGAGCTAATGGCCAAAGTATAAATAAGCTGCCAGAAGTATAAACCTACTTAATAAGTTGCCATAGTTGAGTCTATCTGTGTGGCCCATGCATGAATTCCTCCCTTCAGGTTAAGAAGATTTTCGAAGCCGAGGCGCTGTGTAAGGTAATTGATCGCCTGGGCACTGCGGAAACCATGGTGGCAGATAACAACTACGGGTATATCACGGCGTATGCGCCCTGACTGTTTTGGCAGCTCGCCAAGCGGAATAAGCTCGCCGCCGAGGTTGCAGATCTCAAACTCCTCCGGCTCGCGCACATCAAGTAGCTGTATGTTGCTGCTGTGGGCAAGTCTGCTTTTTAGCTCTTGTACCGTAATCTCATCCATCGTCTTCAGTAAATCAGGTATAGTTTTAGCGGCACAGTCTGCGGTAGGTTGCGCCGGGGCTTCAAAATTAAGCAAGCTTTTGTTTACAAGTGCACCTTTGGGATGTAAATTGCGCCAATGGAAATCTGGCAAAGTATAGTAGAAGCCCTGCAGGCTATGAGCCCAGTGGAGGTTTTGGGGGTGCTGTTTGGCATTTTAGGAGTATGGCTGGCCGCTAAGCCAAGCGTCTGGACTTGGCCTGCAAGCTTAGTGAGTGTGGGCATGTATGTGCTGGTTTTTTACGATGCTCGCCTGTACGCTGACATGGGCCTGAATGTATTCTACTTTTTCACGAGCCTGTACGGGTGGTATCTGTGGCTTTATGGCGGAAAAAATCACTCTGAGCGAAAAGTAGGCCACACAACTATAAAAGAGTTCTCTGTGCTAGCATTATTTGGCGCGCTGTTTACGCTGGGGCTGGGCTATTTTCTGGACAACTACACCAACGCCGACCTCTCTTACACCGACTCAGCTACCACTGCCGTAAGCCTGATCGGGTATTGGATGATGGCTAAAAAGCAGCTGGAGAATTGGATAGTGTGGCTGGTGGTTGATGTGGTATACGTAGGTGTTTATACGTATAAGGAGCTGTACCTCACTAGTTTTCTGTATATTGTGTTTCTGGCGCTATGCGTGCAAGGTTACCGCAACTGGAACAAGGAACTGGTTCAACAACAGCAAAAGGTTGTTGCATAGTTATACTTTATCCTGCAGTAGTCTAATTATATTAGTGGGGGTACACCGTAAAAGTACTTACTGGCCTTTGCTGCGACCCCCTACGGGCGTAGTTTGTTAAACCACTAACGCTGCAGCACCATGAAACAACGTAAACTGGAATTGCCCGATGAACTGAAGTTCGAAAATCGGATGAAATGGGGATACGAGTCTCCGGACGAGCGCCCTAAGTTTGTTTTTTTGAGACAAATAGGTGATGTGAAGCCGAAGGTTGTGGAGGTATACAATTTCTATGACTATAGCTTCTCTGATAACTAAACCTTCTGCAAGAAGGTCAAAAGCACAGGGGCGGCCATTTATGGCCGCCCCTGTGCTTTTGACCTGTACCATGATTGATCATCAGTAACTTGACTTGTTCGTAAAACGCTTAACGGCATTCTTTTAGCCAGGCTGCTGCCTCTTCCTCATCCGTGAAAATACAAGCTCTAAATTGATTTTTAGCGCGTTTGCAAAGGTCCTCCACTGATAGTCTGTCCTCCAACTCCTCGGGCACCAGGTTGGCAATGCAGGTAAGCCCGGCTTGCTGAGCGGGAGGCAGGCAAACTCGCTCCAGCCACTCGTTGGCATCCAGAAAAGACCCTACGTAGTACCTAATGTCATTCATGATTTTGTGATGAGGCGTGCGTTGCAGATAATCCACATAAAGCAGGCTGGCCGACTTAATTTGCTCTATAGTTGGTGTGCCGTACCAGCAGCCTCTGATCCAGCCGCTCGTTTATCTGCTTCAACCGTGAAATATAGGTCATCGTTACTGTTGCGCAGTTCTTTTCTCATTGTAAAGGGGGAAAGGGGGGAGTCTGGGCTGTGCTTCTATTACTGCTTACCATCACCTGTCTCTAGAAAAACTGCGGGCCTCCCAAGATTAATACACAAACGTTACTAATTAACATAGATTTATACTCTAAAACAAGAAGCAAAAGCGAGGCCAAATACTTACGGAAGTATACTTAACTTTGGCTGCCGCAAGAGCAAGAACGCGTATATGATAAAAATAGCCATCACCGGACCGGAGTCTACGGGTAAGTCTACGCTGGCAGCGCAACTGGCAGCGCAGTACCAAACTGTTTGGGTGCCGGAGTACGCCCGCAGCTACGTGGTCAACCTGGGCAGGCCCTATACTTTAAAAGATATTGAAGCCATTGCCCGCGGGCAGTTGGCACTGGAGCGGGAGCAGCAGCAGAAGGCGAACCGGCTCCTTTTCGTTGATACCGACATGCTGGTGCTTAAAATCTGGAGTGAGCACGCTTTTGGCCACTGCCCCACCTGGATACAAGAGCAGCTGGAGCAGCAAAAGTACAACCTTTGCCTGTTGATGGGCGTTGATTTGCCCTGGGAGCCGGATCCGCAGCGGGAGCACCCGCACCTGCGGCAGTTCTTCTACGAGTGGTATAAGCGGGAGCTGGAGGCGTTGCAGGTGCCCTTCATAGAGATAAGCGGACAGCAGCAAGAGCGCCTGCAGCTAGCCCAACAGCACGTGGAGGCGCTCCTGCAGCTAGCCCAACAGCACGTGGAGGCGCTCCTGCAGAAACATCAATTTTAAACTACCGAACATGCTATACTTCCTCGAGAACGATAACTACAAAGCGGGCATCAATACGCTGGGTGCCGAGCTGCACCACTTCATTAAGAAAGACGAAAACCTGGAGTTTATCTGGCAAGCTGACCCTGAGGTATGGACAGGCCATGCGCCCAACCTCTTCCCGGTTGTGGGGGAGCTGCCGGAGCAGCAGTATACTTTTGAGGGCCAAAAGTATGATATGAAACGCCACGGGTTTGCACGGCGCAAAGAGTTTGAACTGGTAGAGGAGCACCACGACAAGCTGGTTTTCCTGCTGACCGAGGATGAGGAGACGCTGCAGCAGTACCCGTTTAATTTTAGGTTGCTGATAGCTTATACTTTAGAGTGGAACAAGCTATCCGTGACCTACCATGTAACCAACACCGACGATCAGGCGCTATACTTCTCCATCGGGGGCCACCCAGGTTTTAATGTGCCATTTTACCCCGGCGAGAAGTATGAGGATTACTTTATTGAGTTTGAGAAAGAGGAAACGCTGCACCGCCACCTGCTGAGTAACGATGGTTTGCAAAACGGAGAAACGGAGCAGGTGCTGGAGCAGGAAAGCAAGCTGCCTTTAAACCATAGCTATTTCTACAAAGACGCGCTGGTGTTTAAGGATGTGCAGTCGGAGCGGGTAGTGCTGGGCAGCCCGAAGAATGCGCGGCGGGTAGAAGTGGAGTTTGAGGGCTTCTCGTACCTGGGTATTTGGGGGAAGCCGGAGCATCCGCGTTATGTGTGCATAGAGCCATGGTGCGGCATAGCTGGCAGAGTAGGCGAGAGCGGTGATCTTACAGAGAAAGAAGGCATAAACCAGCTGGCACCGGAGCAGACTTTTGCGCGCACTTATACAATAACAATACTTTAGTTGCCAGTAATTGTAATCAATGAAAAAGTATAGACTGATAATAATCTTTGCTCTTATTTACTGCATGAATGGGTATGCACAGCGAAGGCAATTATCAGATATACAACTCTCAAAAGCAGACAACATACAGTCTGACAGCATCAACTTGTCTCTTAACACCGATTTTGAGAAAAAAGCGGGGCTAACACCAATTGATAAAACTGCAATTGCTACTGAAGTCCGTTTTTATAAGCTGAATGAATTAAGCGGGACAAGAAGTCTGAAAATAGTTGCTGTTAAAGACTCTGAATGGACAGCAGTAGAGTATGCAGAACAGAATAAACCAATAAAAATAAAAAAGTATAAGCTTAAAGCTGAGCAAAGTCAGCTAAGGTCATTAATGCGATTGCTTCTAAAACACAACTTGGCCTATTTGCCCAACCAAGCAGAGCTTGAGCCCAAGATGAAGAAGTATGCTGATACTGTAAGGGGAAGAGCAGAGCAGAAGATAATAGTATCAGACGGGGAAAGCTATACTGTGGAATTCAAGATTGGAGATACATTCCGAATTTTCAGATTCCATAACCCCAAAACCTATTCTGACTTTTACGACAATGTACAGGAATTGAAAGACTACGTCGCTATTGTCAGTTTATTTGAGAATCAACTAAAAAGAGAATAACTTCTGGCAACAAAGTGCAGCCTTAACCCTTGCTACGCTGCGGGTTTCGGCTGCACGAGTAACGATAGTCCGATAAAAGCGAAAAGCCCCAGTATGTTGCCGAACATGCTGGGGCTTTTCGCTTTTAAGCGGTTATTTTTAGTGCAGGGATGGCTCCGGAAATTTTGGAACTTTAATTTTCCGGATATCATACTTTGGTTCAAAATCGCTTACAGGCAAGGAGATGCCGGGCGGCAGGTCCAGGTCTGGCAGGTCGTCACCTAGTGGCTCGCCTCCGTCGTCGTCGTTGTCGGTGGATGGGGGGCGGTTAAATCTGGTGCGTGGGGCAAAGGCATAGTATGCCAGTATGGTTAACAGTGCTACTGTGTACAATATGCTGATCATCATCACGGTTCTCTTTAATTTTTCAACTTCTGCTGGTCTCGCTGCACGGCAAAAAGCTTACTTATTCGGGGTAAAAACTATAGTGCCTTCTTATGCTTTACAACGTACTTTAGGCTTAAGTGGTTATCTGTCAGAGGCAAAATTTAGCAGGCAAAATAAAGCTTGTGTTATGGTTTGCTGAAGTATAAATAATTTGTGGTTTTGGTTTAGAAGATAAAGACGGCTACCTTTGCCGACACTTAGGGGTGCCCCAACAATACGGGCTGAGATCATACCCATTGAACCTGATCCGGGTAATGCCGGCGAAGGGAGAGGTACGGGAAACAATTGTAGCAGGCTGCCGGCCCCTGGCATGTCTGTATGTTTCACCATTTTCTTTTTCTAATTTTTTATGAGTAAGCTTTTATTGGCAGTGGTGGCATTTATGTTGCCGTTGCAACTGTTGGCGCAGCACACCCTGAGTGGGCGTGTAAGCAATGCCGCCACAGGCGAAGGACTATCCGGTGCCACTGTTGTGCTGGAGAACTCCAATGTAGGTGCCGCTACGGCTAGCGGCGGTGCCTTTTCTTTCCCCGATTTGCCTACGGGCAGCTATACTTTAAAAGTGAGTTATGTTGGTTTTGAGCAGCAGCGTGTAAACGTAAACCTGCAGCAGGATATCAACCTGAACATTGATTTGCGCCAGAAAACCATGCAGGCAAGCGAGGTGGTGGTGCAGGCAACCCGCGCCGACGAAAGAACAGGCACCACATTTACCAACGTTACCCGTGAGGAGATTGAGGAGCGTAACTTTGGGCAGGACCTGCCTTACCTGCTGGAGCAAACGCCATCCGTAGTCGTTAATTCTGATGCAGGCGCAGGCGTTGGCTACACAGGCATCCGTATCCGTGGCTCCGACATTACCCGCATTAACGTAACGGTAAACGGTATTCCGGTAAACGACTCGGAGAGCCACGGCGTGTTTTTTGTGAACATGCCGGATTTTGCCTCCTCTGTGCAGGATATTCAGGTGCAGCGCGGTGTGGGCACGTCCACGAACGGTGCCGGAGCCTTTGGCGCCAGCATCAACATTCAGACACAGCAGGTGCGCCGCGAAGCCTATGCCGAAACCGACAACAGCTACGGCTCTTTCGACACCTGGAAAAACAATGTGCGCTTCGGCACCGGCCTGATAAATGGCAAGTTTGCGTTTGACGGCCGCTTGTCGCGCATTAAATCAGATGGTTACATTGATCGTGCCTCCTCCGACCTGAAATCCTTTTACTTTTCTGGAGGTTTCTACGGAGACAAAACCTCTCTGAAGTTCGTGACTTTCTCAGGGCAGGAGAAAACCTATCAGGCATGGTACGGCACACCCGAAGCGCTCGTGTATGGCAATGCGCAGGACCTGCAGGATTACATTGACCGTAACTGGATTGAAGGCAACGACAAAGAAAACCTGCTCCGCTCCGGCCGCACCTACAACTATTACACCTACGACAACGAAACCGATAATTACCAGCAGGACCACTACCAGCTGCACCTGACGCACGATTTTATGCCGGGCCTGAGTTTCTCCGGAGCCTTGCATTACACGTATGGCCGTGGGTACTATGAGCAGTTCAGGGCTGATGACGACCTGGCGGATTATGGCTTGCCGAACGTGGAGATTGGCGGGGAAACTATCGAAACCTCAGATATTATCCGCCGCCGCTGGCTGGACAATGACTTTTACGGCGCTACTTACGCACTGCAGTACAACCCGAACAGCCGTCTGAACGCCACATTGGGCGGAGCCTGGAACAAGTATGAAGGCCGCCATTTCGGAGAGATAATCTGGGCTCGTTTTGCCTCTACCTCTAACATTCGGGATGTATACTATGATAACGATGCTGAGAAGACCGATTTTAACGTGTTCGCCAAAGCCAGTTATGGCCTAACGGATAAGTTAAGCGTGTTCGGAGACCTGCAGTTGCGCACCGTAACGTATGATTTCCTGGGTTTTGATAACGACGGAGAGAACATCACACAAAGCGCAGATTATACTTTTGTGAACCCTAAAGCCGGTATCACATACAACCTGCAGCCGGAACAGCAGTTTTATGCCTCCTTTGCGGTCGGTAACCGCGAGCCGGTGCGCGACGATTTTACGGAGTCAACGCCAAACAGCCGGCCAAAGCACGAAACGCTGCGCAACCTGGAGGCCGGTTACCGAGGCATGTTTGGCATCGGGGGGCTTTTAGGCCAAAGCGTTACGGCTAATGTAGAAGCAAACCTCTTCCACATGAACTATAAGAACCAACTGGTTTTAACAGGTCAGATAAATGATGTAGGCGCTTATACCCGCACCAACATAGACAAAAGCTACCGGCAGGGCGTGGAGCTGGCCGGTGCTCTGAACCTGGGCACACGCGCCAGCCTGCGCAGCAACATCGCCTACAGCCGGAATAAGATTGAGAACTTCAGCGAGTTTATTGATGACTATGACAACGGCGACCAGCTGCGCAACGACTATAACGAAACTACTATCGCCTTTTCGCCGGACTGGGTAACCAGCAGCCAGCTGGAGGTAGAGGTGCTGAAAGGCCTGCGCACCGCCTTTATCTATAAAACGGTAAGCCAGCAGTACCTCGACAACACTGAGAATGAGAACCGCGCCATTCCAGGCTACCAGGTTGGCGACCTGCGCGTACGCTATACTATTGGTCTTGGTAATACGCTAAAGGAGCTTGAACTGGGGCTGCTGGTAAACAATGTGTTTAATGAGAAGTACGCAGCCAATGGCTATACTTTTAGCTACATCGCAGGCGGTCAGGTTACCGAGAATTTCTATTACCCGCAGGCTACCCGCAACTACCTGCTGTCTGTAGGCCTCAAATTTTAAGGTTATCTTACAAACATATTAAATCAGAAAGCCCTGCCAACCAGCAGGGCTTTCTGATTTTAGGGCTAAACATCCTGCAACTGTAGTAGTTCATGTTAATGCAGAGCAAGTTGTGCGGTATACTTTTATCTTTGAGTTAAAACATGGTGATTTTCGCGAAAATTTTAACTTTGCGTATTACCCTTTCTCACAACCTTAAAACAGAACTATGGCCTACCAACCATCAGGAGCACCTGATTACTATAACATTGATGATCTGCTAACGGAGGAGCATTTGCTTATCCGCCAGACGATGCGCGATTTTGTGAAGCGTGAGATATCTCCCAACATTGAGCAGTGGGCGCAGGATGCACATTTCCCTTCCGAGATCGTGAAGAAGTTCGGAGATGTAGGCGCTTTCGGTCCAACTGTACCTACCGAGTATGGCGGCGGCGGTTTAGACTATATCAGCTACGGCATCATTATGCAGGAGATTGAGCGCGGCGACTCAGGCATGCGTTCTACAGCTTCGGTGCAGGGCTCTTTGGTGATGTACCCGATATACAAGTATGGCTCCGAGGAGCAGCGCAAAAAATACCTGCCTAAGCTGGCCAGCGGCGAGTGGCTGGGCTGTTTCGGTCTAACAGAACCGGATTTTGGCTCTAACCCGGGCGGCATGATGACCAACATCAAAGACCAAGGAGATCATTACCTGCTGAACGGAGCTAAAATGTGGATTTCAAATTCTCCGGAGTGCCAGGTGGCCGTGGTTTGGGCTAAGAACGATGAAGGTCGCATACAGGGTGTGATTGTGGAGCGCGGTATGGAAGGTTTCTCTACGCCTGAAATTCATAATAAGTGGAGCCTTCGTGCCAGCTGCACCGGCGAGCTGGTGTTCGACAACGTGAAGATCCCGAAGGAAAACATACTGCCAAACGTATCCGGCTTGCGCGGCCCGCTCGGCTGCCTCGACTCTGCCCGTTACGGCATTTCATGGGGCGCTATTGGTGCCGCTATTGATTGTTACGAGTCGGCGCTGAAGTATAGCAAAGAGCGTATCCAGTTTGATAAACCGATCGGAGGCTTCCAGCTGACGCAGAAAAAACTGGCCGAAATGCTGACCGAGATTACCAAGGCTCAGCTGATGGTATGGCGCCTGGGCACGCTGATGAACGAAGGCAAAGCCACCACGCAGCAGATTTCTATGGCCAAGCGAAACAGCGTGGACATGGCCCTGCACATTGCCCGTGAGGCGCGACAGATTCACGGCGGCATGGGCATTACCGGCGAGTACCCGATCATGCGCCACATGATGAACCTGGAATCGGTGATCACCTACGAAGGCACCCACGACATTCACCTGCTCATTACCGGCGCAGATATTACGGGTATCTCAGCATTTAAATAATTGCTATTAGCTACTCCTTAACCGAGGAGACAAAGTATAAAAAGGCAGCTGCAATAGTGGCTGCCTTTCTTGTTTGAATCAGGATTTACAGGATTGTTGGATAAACTGGATTTCCTGCACACGATTTCATCTCCTGGGCTCAAAAAGAACTAGGCTTTAGCTTCGTTAGTATGTTTTTCCCATAATGTGAGCAAGCTGGTGTGTGTCAAGGTATAGCTGTGCCTCCGGCCTAATTGAGTTGAAAACTCAACGCTATTTTAAGACACGGGAAGAATTCCTGCGCTAGTAGAGGATAAGCCGTGGCTATCATACCTAAAAGCAGTAAGATTTGCTAATTATATTAGATTTGTAATCGGAAACTATAAAATAATTAGCAAAAAGCCGTAAATTCGTAAGTATAAATGGAGCGAAAGCACAGCCAAAACTGTTACCTTTAGGAGCAGCGAAAGCTCATTTTTGAAGAAGATTTATACTTATGAGAGAAGATTATCTCACCGGCGATAACGATTACATGACGCCGGCCGAAAAGGACATAGACAAGGCCCTTCGCCCGCTCAGCTTCCGTGATTTTGCGGGGCAGGACAAAGTGGTGGAGAACCTGAAAATATTTGTACTGGCAGCCAAGCGCCGTGGCGAGGCACTGGACCACGTGCTGCTGCACGGACCTCCGGGATTGGGTAAAACTACGCTCTCGCATATTATTGCCTCTGAGCTGGATGCAGGCATCAAAATGACTTCCGGGCCGGTGCTCGATAAGCCCAGCGATTTAGCAGGCCTGCTCACCAATCTGGAGACGAACGATGTGCTGTTTATCGATGAGATTCACCGCCTCAATCCGGTGGTGGAGGAGTACCTGTACTCGGCCATGGAAGATTACAAGATCGATATCATGCTCGATTCGGGCCCCAATGCCCGTTCCGTGCAGATCAGCCTAAACCCATTTACGCTGATAGGTGCTACCACCCGCTCGGGCTTGCTTACAGCGCCGTTACGCGCCCGTTTCAGCATTAACTCACGCCTGGAGTATTACGATGCCGAACTGCTTCGCTCCATCGTAAAGCGTTCGTCAATGCTATTAGGCGCACCTATACACGAGGATGCAGCTTTCGAGATTGCCCGCCGTAGCCGTGGTACGCCGCGTATTGCTAACAACCTGCTGCGCCGCACCCGCGACTTTGCCCAGGTAAAGGGTGATGGGACGATTACAGTAGACATTGCCAAGTTTGCCCTGAACGCGCTGGACGTGGACCACAACGGCCTTGATGATATGGACAACCGCATCCTGCTCACCATCATCGACAAGTTTAAAGGCGGTCCTGTGGGCCTAACAACTATTGCCACTGCTTGCGGCGAAGAGTCTGAAACGATTGAGGAAGTATACGAACCCTTTTTGATACAGGAGGGCTATATTAAGCGCACAGCCCGTGGCCGCGAGGCTACTGAGTTAGCTTATCGCCACATGGGTAAAATTCCGCCACAGGAAATTGCTTCTGGTGGACTTTTTAACCAACCCGAATAAATTAAGCTATTTGTGTTTCTGGCTAAAGCGACCATCTCTTAAACTGATTAAAAATAGTAACTTAGGTGGGCTCTTACACGGGACTGCAAGTATAAAACGCCGTTAAAACCTGCCGTTGGATTTATTTTGCCTTACTTTTGTTGAGACTGAAGTATAAGCCAACGTATAAATTGAGCAAAGAGAAACATACACACCTGATTAAACAAAAGGCGCAGGAGCTGGGCTTTATGTACTGCGGCATTTCCAAAGCGGATTTTCTGGAGGAGGAGGCGCCCCGGCTGGAGCGTTGGCTCAACCAGAACATGCACGGACAGATGCATTATATGGAGAACCACTTCGATAAGCGCCTGGACCCGCGCCTGCTCGTGGACGGAGCCAAATCAGTGGTGTCGTTACTTCTCAACTACTTCCCCGAAAAAGAGAACCAGCAGCAGGAGGAGGATACCTACAAAATCTCGAAGTATGCGTATGGCACCGATTATCATTTTGTGATAAAAGACAAGCTGAAAACACTGCTGGCTTATATCAATGAAGAGATAGGAGAGGTAGGCGGCCGCTGCTTCGTAGACTCCGCGCCGGTGATGGATAAAGCCTGGGCTAAAAAAAGCGGATTGGGCTGGATGGGCAAAAACTCAAACCTGATTACACCACAGGTTGGCAGCTTCTACTTCATCGCGGAGCTGATTATAGACTTAGACCTGGAGTATGACGGCCCGATAAAAGACTACTGCGGCTCCTGCACCCGTTGTTTGGATGCCTGCCCGACCGGAGCCATCACAGAGCCTTACGTAGTAGACGGCAGCAAATGCATTTCATACTTCACCATAGAGCTAAAAGACCAGCTGCCGCAGGAGATGCATGGTAAGTTCGGGAACTGGGTCTTCGGCTGCGACATTTGTCAGGACGTATGTCCCTGGAACCGATTCAGCAAACCCCACAACGAGCCAGCCTTTGCGGCACACCCTGATCTGAAGCACCTCCAGAAAAATGATTGGCAGGAACTGACACACGAAGTGTTTTCGCAGCTGTTTAAGAAGTCAGCGGTAAAGCGCACCGGCTATAACGGACTGGTGCGCAATATCCGCTTTGTGCAAGAAAACCCGGAAGAGGAATAAAGATCACACTTGGTGCTTTAGAAAAACGCGGTTAAGGATTATCAGGTAAACACCTGAGAACTGATTGTAGCACCATTGCTTTAGTTGCTCAATTTCCTCTCTCATGAGTACTTTAAAAGCCTTACGCAGCTCCTTCTCAAATAACATCTTATCGAAGCTAACCTTCACTAAGATTGTTTTAACGTATTCCAGCATTTTGGGTAAATAGTAAGCCATTTTTGGTAATCTGGTTATACTTACGGTAAAGGTTTTTTTTGGTGCTGCTATCACGTTTTATTTATATTAAATATACTTAAAATGTTTAAAATTATTGCAAAAATATAATGTGATGCCGAGCTAAAGCTAAGGCGGGCAAAGCAGGAAGATTAGCAAAACACACTAACGCCAGTTGCTGAAACGTTAAGTAAAATATTGCTCTGCCGATATGGAAATGTGGATTACAATGCAATCAATGCCTATTTCTTAGCAAAGCCCGCCTCTGCGATTACAACGTGCTTCCAACAAAAAAAGTATTAAATTTGCCCTTTGTACCTCAGGACGATAGCCGCAACGAAGCGGTCAAAATCATGCGAGCTTTAGCCCTTACCCTTATACTTTGCTTAACGCTGCTTGTGCCCGGCCTGGCGCAGCAGATCGCTATTGAGCTGGGTAAGAGTTCGCTGCCCCTGAATCAGTACTACACCATCTCGGTACGGCTGCAAAACCAGCAGCTGCAAGAGTATACTTCCTTCCCCGAAATCGAGGGTTTTAAGAAAAGCAACAAATACTCATCCACCAAAACCATCATCACCGGAGGCACCACCACCACTATCCTTACCATCACACAGAATTATGCCGCCTTAGATAAAGGGAATTATACTTTAAAGCCTTTCACGATGAAGGTAAACGGGCAGACACTGCAGTCGGAGGGTATGGAGATAAACGTGACCGAGCTGCAGACCGATGTGCCGCAGGACGCTAACCTGCCGCCAGATATGATTGTAGCGGAAGAGGAGCAGCCCCAGCCAGAGCAGGAGGTAGAGTTTATAGACAAAGACGATAATGCCTTCCTGACGCTGTACACCAACAAAAACGAAATATTTGTGGGAGAGGACGTGAACGTAGTTTTGTACTTTTACCTGGCTGAGCAAGACCAGCGCCTGCTTGATTTCTACGACTTCGCCAATCAGATAAACGGCATTCTGCGGCAGCTGAAGCAGTCGCATGTATGGGAAGAAACCTTTGACTTTACGGAGATAACCCCTGAAAACGTAACGGTGCAGGGGGAGCCATACCTGCGCTTTAAGCTATACGAGGCGGTACTGTATCCTATCACGGCAAAATCTCTATCATTTCCGCAGCTGCAACTCCAGATGATAAAGTATAAAGTAGCTAAAAACCCGACACTGCTCACCCAGGATAGGCAGGAGGGTTTTAAAACATTCTTCTCCAGGCCACGGGAGGTGCAGGTGAAAGAGTTGCCCCCGCATCCGCTGCGCGATGTAGTGCCCGTCGGCGATTACCGCCTGCAGGAGCAGCTGGCAAAAGAAGTGGTGCCCGTAAATAAGACTTTTAACTATACCTTTCAGGTAGAGGGGACAGGCAACCTGGCAGCCATTATGCCGCCGTCGCCCAACCTGCCGCCGGGGCTGGAGTTTTATCCACCGGATGTGCAACAGGATATTACAAGGCGAGCGGGCCAAGTAATGGGCTCTAAGAATTTTACATATGCAGTGGTTGCGCGTGAGCCCGGCATCTACGATATGGGGCAAGTGCTGCAATGGGTATACTTTAACCCCACTACGGCAGCTTACGACACGTTGCGCCCCACATCACGGGTACAAATAACAGGTGCCCCAGATAACGACGCGCTTGTGCTGTCGCGGGATTTAGGCACGTTTTATAATATCATCAACAACGAGGACAACACGCTGGAGAGCCTGCACCTGCTAAACGAAGTAAAGCGTTACACCAATATTATTCTGCTGGTGCTGTTAGCTGTATCAGCGTTTATATTTATTAAACGATAACAATATGAGCAACTCCTACGGAAAGCTTTTTAAGATAACAACCTTTGGCGAGTCGCATGGTGCGGCAGTAGGTGTGATAGTGGATGGCTGCCCGGCCGGTCTGGAAATTTCGATAGAAGAGATACAGCATGCGCTGGACCGCCGCCGCCCCGGCCAATCCGATATTACCACTCCCCGAAAAGAGGAGGACAAAGTAACCATCCTTTCCGGCGTGTTTGAGGGTAAGACAACGGGCACGCCCATAGCCATGGTAGTAAACAACAAAGACCAGCACAGCCACGACTATAGCCATGTAGAGCACGCTTTCCGCCCCTCACACGCAGATTATACTTACACAGCCAAGTATGGCACCCGCGATTACCGTGGCGGCGGGCGTAGCTCTGCCCGCGAGACAGTGGCACGTGTGGCGGCAGGCGCACTGGCGGCTAAACTGCTGCAGCACTACGGCATTACGGTGCATGGTTATGTATCGCAGGTGGGAAGTATAAAACTGCGCAAACCATACTACAAGCTTGACCTGAGCCAGGTAGACTCCAACAAAGTACGTTGCCCCGACGGTAAAACGGCTGCCCGTATGATTGGCGTGGTGGAGCAGGCACGCGATAACCTAGATACCATTGGTGGTGTAGTGAGCTGCGTTGTAAAAGGAGTGCCCGCTGGCCTAGGAGAGCCCGTTTTTGACAAGCTGCACGCTGAGCTAGGCAAGGCCATGCTAAGTATAAACGCCGTGAAAGGCTTTGAGTACGGCAGTGGTTTTGAAGGCGTAAAAATGCATGGTTCGGAGCATAACGATCAGTTTTATACCGATGAGCAGGGGGATATTCGTACCCGCACCAACAATTCCGGTGGCATACAGGGTGGTATCAGTAACGGGCAGGATATTTACTTTAACGTAGCTTTTAAACCGGTAGCCACCATTTTGCAGCCCCAGACAACCATAAACGACGCCGGCGAGGAGATTACGCTGCAAGGCAAAGGCCGCCACGACCCCTGCGTGCTTCCCCGGGCTGTGCCTATCGTAGATGCCATGGCCGCATTGGTTATCGCGGATTTCCTGCTGCGCCAGAAGGTAAACAAAGTATAAATTCAGTCTTTGGGTTTGGTTTCCTGATCTTTAACAAGGTCTCTCGAGCGTTTTATACTTGCGCGGGAGGCCTTTTTCTTTTTGCTGCCGATCGGGATACCAAGCAGGTTCACATCGCTGGGCACCATGTAGCGGCGCTGCTGTTGGCGCATTGTCTGCTGCAGGCCATACTTTGCGTTAGCCTCTCCATCCATGGCGCGCATTTTTGTAAGGTCTTTCTCCTCCAGCGGCCCCAGGTCTACCTCTGGTTTTGGCTCCTTGGGCAAGTTAACCTTAGAGACCGCTTCTCTAAGTTCGCGCTCAGTTGCCCACGGCATCACGTTTACAGTAGGCAGCTCCATTGGGCTCTCTAGCAGCTGTAAAAGTGTGGAATAGCTGTTGCCGGTAAAGTTGTCAGGAATGAGCAGGTACTGTTTCTGATAGCCCAGTGCGGCTACTACCACGCTGTCGCCGGGCAGCACCGGCAGCGAAAAGAAACCTTTCGGATTTGTGTAGGTGCCACGTGTGGTTTGCGGCACAAATACGGCAACGCCTGTCAAACCTGCTGCACTATCTCCCGCCACCACCATACCCGACAGCTGCACTACTACCTGTTTCTGTTCCTGTGCTTTTGCCTGCTCTGGCAGCAGAAACATCAGAGGCAAAAGTATAGCAATAAGGTTTCTGATCAGTGGCGTCATAGTTTTTCATAGCTTATGGTAGGTGCATCTTGAGTACTGCGGATAAAAGAAACGCACTTTTCAATATATAAATATTGAAACGCAACTATATATAATTTTATTGCTAAAGCAGTTTGTTGAGGCATTGCTGCAGGCAGCAGTGTTTGTTAGTAAGTATAATACACAGCAGAAAAAAAGGCTCAATTGGGTACTGACATAAAGCATAAAGGCCGCCCTTGCATAGCAAAGGCGGCCTTTATGCTTATAAGTTTTGTTTAAAAAATACGGAGGTGTACCACCAGGAACCAAACCAGAATCAGGATTGGCAGCAGGAACGGGATAGAGAAACGAAGGATGTAAGCGAAGAAAGAAGGCATTTTTATACCTGCGCTTTCCGCGATGGCTTTCACCATAAAGTTTGGCCCGTTACCAATGTATGTAAACGCTCCGAAGAGCACAGCTGCCAGCGAAATGGCTTCTAACTGAATTAGTGTTTCGATGCCTGCGCTAGAAGTGCCTGCTGCAAACTGGCGCACATCCGCTACATTGCCCTGTGAAAGGTCAAATTTAGCCATAGCTAATGACAGGAAGTTAGCATAAGTCGGAGCATTGTCCAGGAAGCCGGATAGCGAACCCGTTGACCAATATAAGAAGTTTGGTGTGATATACTGCGCGAAGGCTGGCGATGAAGCAATCTGAGCCGAAAGCTGCAGTGCCGGCATCATGGTAAAGAAGATACCGAAGAACAGGAACACAACCTCCAGAATCGGGTGGAAGTTGAAGTGGTTGCCGGCCAGAGCCGTCTTGCTGGAGAAGCGGTAGCACAGGAAGGCAGCACTCAGTTGGATGATCTCACGCAAGAAAGAGATTTTGGCGCCATCATAGTAGATGTGCGGCAATCCGTCTATCACATTAGGGTCTAAGAATACGGCACCAATTATAATGGCAAGCCAAAACAGGTTACGCTTGCCGGTAAACAGGAATTCAGTTTTCTCGTTGATTTTAGCTACAACCTCTGGGCGAGGAGTGTATTCTGTTTCTTTATTACGGCGATCAACCAGGAAGAAAAGCAGGCAAAGCAGTGCGATAGAAAGTATCCATGGCGTAAACAGGTGCTGCAGCGTCCAGAAGAATGGCACCCCTTTTATAAAGCCGATAAACAGCGGAGGGTCGCCTAGCGGTGTAAGCAAACCACCGGCGTTACTTACTATAAAAATAAAGAATACAATCTGGTAAGGTTTTATGCGGTGCACATTCAGCCTGATAAACGGGCGAATAAGCAGGAGCGAGGCGCCAGTTGTACCGATAAAGTTTGCCAATATAGCGCCTACAGCCACTAAGGCCACATTCACCGCAGGAGTAGCGTTGGTGTTTACATTGAGGTAAATACCGCCTGCCGCAATGTAGAGAGAGCTAAGCAGTACCGCAAACGTTATGTACTCTGCCATGGTGTGTATTGGCATGTGGAAGTCTCCTAAAACAAACAGGTAGTAAGCCAACACAGTTAAGCCAAGCACAACGGCAACGGTTTTATAGTTGTGCTCCCAGAAATGCCCGAAGAAAATTGGACCAGCAGCGATCATACCTATCAGAATCAGGAATGGTATGATCAGGAACATGGGTAAGGCGTGCTGAGCCTGTACCAATAGTATAAAATTGTTTAGCATGGTGTGGGTAAGTGCAGTTTATAATTTTGCTTGCAGCACAAAGATACATTTTCTGGGCTAAAATGCTAAAGATCGTCAAGGGTTGGGGCGCGTTTATATGTACCTACATGGAGCAGCAGCAGCAGGTACCCATGCACTTGTCGTAAATAATGCCTAATTTTGGAAACTTAATGCATTAGCCACAGGTTTTAACCTTAAATAGCGAAATATCATGACAGAAAATAAAGAAAAGATGGTTTCTGTGTACGCAGAGGCTAACCCTAACCCGGAGTCGATGAAGTTTGTGATGAACGTGCAGATGCTGCCTGACGGCCAGAGCGTGGACTATCCAAATTTGGAGAGCGCACTGGAGTCGCCGCTAGCACAGGAGCTTTTCAATTTCGACTACGTTTCACGCGTGTTTATAGCTAGCAACTTTGTTACTGTAACCAAAAACACGGACCTGGAGTGGGTAAAGATTATTCCGGAGGTGCGTACATTTCTGAAGTCTTATGTAGAGGCAGGCGGGCCAATCTTTAACGAAGGCTTCTCTGCTGCCAAAGCACAACCAACCGACGCTGTAAACGGCGAGACATCAGCTGAAGACGCTGAGATATCTAAGAAAGTGATTGACTTACTTGAAAACTATGTACGCCCTGCCGTAGAGCAGGATGGCGGTAACATTACGTTCAAGTCTTATAACGAGGGTGTGGTAACGGTGCACCTGCAAGGTTCTTGCAGCGGCTGCCCATCTGCCACTGTAACGCTTAAAGCCGGCATCGAAAACCTGCTGAAGCGTATGGTACCGGAAGTAAAAGAAGTAGTAGCTGACGGCGTAACTATTTAAGCATTTGAAGTATAAAGTATAAGAAGAGCCAGCTCCGTTAGGGGCTGGCTCTTTTGTTTTTAGGAGGATGAAACAAACTTACTGTGGTATTGTAATTAGCTGCCACTGCCCTCCATAGGTAAGGCTACGATTATGGCACAAGTATAAAACAAGCTTACCTACCGCGAGTTTACAACTCGTGGTTCTCCATGAGACAAGCTTTCAGCTTGCGTTTATTGCTCAGTTGATACTTTTGCAAGCTAAAAGCCACAAGATGGAATCTTGCGGTAGTATCGATACGTGTACAAATCGCAGCCTTAGATAAAGGATAAGCTTTCCCCACAAATCAAAAAAGCCCGAAGCGTTTGCTCCGGGCTTTCCTGTTTTATGTTGCCGCTATTGCTTAGCGAACTTTCTGCGCTACCTGCGGAGTAGCTGCTACAGGTTGCTTTGTATTGTCTTTTGTGGTATCTACTACAATTGGTGTGGCAATGAACAGGGAAGAGTAAGTACCTGCCAGTACACCGATGATCATAGCAAGAGAGAAACCACGTAGTACCTCACCACCGAAGATAAACAGGATCACCACTACCAGGAACAATGTCAGGGAAGTAATGATGGTACGGCTGAAGGTGCTGATTAGGGCTGGGTTAACTACTGCTCTGATGCCTGCACGCGGGTTGTCGTTCATATACTCACGCACACGGTCAAAAATTACCACAGTATCGTTGATAGAGAAACCAATGATTGTCAGTACTGCCGCGATAAACACCTGGTCCATCTCATAAGAGATACCGAATAGGTTCAGGATAGAGAACACCGCAATGATCATCAAGGCATCGTGCAGGAGGGCTACTACGCCACCCAGCGAGAACTGCCACTTCGTGAAACGAATCATCACGTACAGGAAGATACCTACAAGCGCCAGCAATATGGCAATCAGGGCAGTGTTCTGAATATCGTCGGCCATAGTGGCGCCAACTTTAGAGGAGCTCAGGATCTGCGGGTTCAGGTTGCTGTACTCCTGAAGGCCCTGCTCCAGTGCTGTTTTTACCTGGTTGTCAGCTTCCATGCTTTCGTCGTCGGCCATCCAGCTGGTAATTACCTTCACGCGGTTCGATGCGCCAAAAGTCTTCACCTCTGTACCTGCCTGCTGGAAGTCGTCCATCAGGTTAGAGCGTACGTCAGAAGCAGGAACGGCCTGGTCAAACTCAATTACGTAAGAGCGGCCACCTGTAAAGTCTACGCCCAGGTTTGGTCCTTTAATAGCCATTGCTACAAAACCGAACACAAGTATAAACAGGGAGAAAGCGTAAGCAGGCTTTCTGTACTTCATGACATCAAAAGTGATGTTGCGGAACATCTTTCCGGCAAGTGCAGAAGAGAACGAAAGTTTACCGGCTCTCTTAAACGTGCTCTCCACCAACAGCCTTGAAATAAATACGGATGTGAAGAAAGAGGTAACGATACCGATCATCAGGGTAATGGCGAAGCCTTTTACCGGACCAGATCCGAAGAAATAAAGTATAAAACCTACTATAAAGGTAGTTACGTTCGCATCCAAAATAGTGCTGAAAGCCTTGTCGTAACCAGCATTGATTACCTCGCGCATGCTCAGGCCTTTAGCGGCTTCCTCGCGCATACGCTCAAAAATCAGTACGTTCGCATCCACGGCCATACCCAGTGTAAGTACGATACCGGCGATACCAGGCAACGTAAGCGCTGCGCCAAACTGGGCCAGCACACCAAGTATAAAGAACACGTTGAAAAGCAGGGCAAGGTCAGCGATAAAGCCACCGCGCGCATAGTAAGCAATCATAAAGATAACCACAATCACCAGGCCGGCGATAGTTGACAGCAAGCCTTGGTTGATAGCCTCCTGACCCAAAGATGGACCTACGATAGCTTCTTCCACGATGCGGGTTGGAGCTGGCATTTTGCCGGCTTTCAGGATGTTGGCTAAGTCTTGGGCTTCGTCTACAGTAAAGTTACCGGAAATAGAAGAGTTGCCGCCCGTAATTTCGCCTTGTACGACTGGGGCAGAGTATACATAATTGTCAAGCACGATAGCTACCTGGCGGCCAATGTTATCACCTGTCAGGCGAGCCCATTTTCTGGCGCCGGTTGGGTTCATAGTCATGCTGATCTCTGGGCGGCCTGCCTGGTCAAAGTCCTGGCGGGCATCGTTAATCACATCACCGCTCATCGGCGCTTTTCCATCACGACCTTTCTTGATCGCATGAAGTTCTACAAACTCCTGACCAGCATCGCCGGCAAGTGGTTTAACACTCCACAGAAATTTCATGTTTGGAGGAAGTATAGAACGTACCTCAGCACGGCTAAACAGGTTGTTGATGGTGGCCGTGTCGCGCACATTAGCCCCGATTCCGCCAGGCATAGCTGTGAAAAGGCGTGCCAGTACACTTCCCTGCTGATCCAGATTGGTTGTATCTGCTGCCTGAGCAATAGCGGCTGTGTCGGTTTGTGCGGCAGCGGCAATGGCAATGGCTGCAGAGTCTGTGCCGGCAGCTTGAGCCAGTACGTCTTCCGTAGTGTCTTCAGTAACAGGTGCTGCTGTTGCAGCTGCGGTTGTGCCGCGCAGGTTCAGGTTGCCGGCGCGCTGCTGCTCGTCCAGGTACTGGCCTACCTGCATCAGGTACGGGTTGAACTCCTGTGGCGTCCATACTTCCCAAAACTCCAGGTTAGCCATACCTTGCAACAGGTTACGCACACGGTCAGGGTTATCTACGCCCGGAAGCTCAATCTGAATACGTCCGGTACCTTTCAGGCGCTGGATGTTTGGCTGCGTTACACCGAAACGGTCGATACGCGTACGCAGGATGTTGAAAGAGCGGTCGATGGCGTCGTCTACCTCAGCCTGTATCACCTCCACTACCTGCTCATTTGTTGATTCGTAGCTGATCTTGCCACGGTTGGCAGTGTTAGAGAAGATGCGGCTCAGGCGTCCATCCGGTTCAATCTCGCGGTAAGCTTCTGCAAAAAGTGTTGTAAAACGCTCCTGGCTGTTACGCTGCAACTGCTGTGCACGGTCGAGCGCCTTCAGGAAGTTAGGGTCTTTGCTGTTGCCAGACATAGACTTGATGATCTCTACAGGTGATACTTCCAGTACCACGTGCATACCACCTCTTAAGTCAAGGCCAAGGCCAAGCTCCTTCTCTTTTACCTCCTGGTAAGTCATGCCCATAAACACGGGCTCTTTCCACATGGAGTCGAGGTAGGTTTGTTTTTTTGCAAGATCTACGTTACCCTGCGCGTCCGTGGCGTATGCTTCCGCATCATTCTGGACATTGCCGGCAACAAAGGAGAACGACAGAAAGTAAAGGCAGAGAGCCGATACGATCAACGTCAGAACGATAATAAACGATTTGTTCCGCATTGTTTAAGTAAAAGTATGAATTGATTGAATTGTGAGTACAAAGTATACTTCTCTCCTGGAGCTGTATAAATAACTGTAATACAGTTGTTAGCGTTCCGTTTAGAGCCTAATATGGTGTTGTGCAGGTGCTGAAAATCAGCAGAGAGAAGAAAATATAAAGGTGGGCAGCCTACGGGGCGTTGGGCTGTACTGTAGTAGGTAAAATACGGGCTGCAAAGCCTGCGCCGGGCGGTACGGCTGTGTAAGCGGCTGGCAAAAGCGCATTGGCCGGATAGGCAAAACCAGGCTGCTGTGGCAGCGGCTCCATGTCCTGCTGTAGGTTTTTCAGGGCCACAAAAGAAGTGGTGCCCTCCAGCGATACTTTCTGCTTTACGCACGACTTCTCTGCGTCAGGGGAAGAGGCAAGTTCGGTGTTTTTCTGCGCCGCCGTGCCATTAGCCGATGTATACGCCACCACCTCCTGGCCGTTGAGCATGAGCGCCCACAGCAAGGTTACCGACATCAGAAGATGCCTTAAGTGGCTGGATATGTTTTTGGCTTTTGGCATGTGTAACCGCAAATATGAAATCTTTTCTGTTAAAAAAGAAATTTTAACGGTTCACATCAATAAATCGCTTCACATCCTGCTTTTTACCGATAAGCAGCAGAATGTCTGACGGGTAAATAATAGTGTCGGCCTTTGGCACACCAATAATGTGCTCTACCTGGGTTGGTTTGCCGTCCTGTATCTCCTCAAAAAAGCGCTTAATGGTAATCAGGTTGAGGTTATACTTTTCGCGTAGCGATATTTTGGCCACGCTGCGGTTGGCGATATTGCGCGGCGCGTTAATCTCCACAATCTCGTAATTATCCGGTAGCGGCAGGAAGGTACGGATACTTGGCTGCAGCAGGCGCTCCGCCACCGTTTTACCAACCTCACCCTCCGGCGACAATATCTCCTGCACGCCCATTTTCTCCAAAATACGGCGCTGCTGCTTATTTGAGGCGCGTGTAATGACGCGTTTCACGTTAAGCTCCTGCAGGTTAGCAGTAGTAATCAGCAAAGCCTCAAAGTCCTCGCCAATGGCTACTACCACCGCGTCCATGTCTCCTATGTTCTGGGCCTCCAGGGAGCGAATGTCGGTGGCATCCAGTGCTACGGCGTAGGCTACCTGGTCTTTGATGGCTTCTACGTGGTCCTCGTCATTGTCGATGGCAATTACCTCGGCGCCGCGCTCTGCCAGGGTGGTGGCAATAGAGTGGCCGAAGATACCCAGGCCAATTACCGCAAATTTGCTCCTCATGCTTTAATTTTAGCGTTTAGGTATGTAGTGAGCACCTCCAGGCCGCGCTCAAAGTTGGCGTTGTTCGGGATGATGATGTCCGCGTCGTTTTTGTAAGGCTTGATATACTTCTCGTATGTTGGGGCTACATGGTTGGTGTAGCGGTACAGCACGTCGTCCAGGTCATAGCCGCGCTCTACTTTGTCGCGCACAATGCGGCGCTGCAGCTTGATGTATTCCTTAGCGTCGATATATACTTTCAGGTCCAGCAGGTTGGCAATCTCCTCGAAATAAAACACGAAGATGCCCTCTACCACCACAATAGGCGCCGGCCTGAACTCTAACTGGCGCGGCACTACATCCGGGTTGTTAAAAGTATACTCTTGCCGGTAAACGGTTTCGCCTTGGCTCACTTTCAGTACGTCGTGGGCATAGGCTTCGTCGTCGATGCACGAAGGCAGGTCAAAATTGATGACCCCGTTCAGGTCTGAGGTTTGGTGCTCGCGCGGCTTATAGTAGTTATCCTGAGAGATCAGGCAAACGTTTTCAGGATCAAACGAAGTAAGCAGCTTGTTCAAAAAAGTGGTTTTTCCTGAAGCACTACCTCCTGTAATTCCGACGATGAATGGCTTTTGCATAGGAAGCTTTAGTTTCAGACCACAAAATTAAGACTTTAGCAGGTACTAGGCTACTTTCAGCGGTTATTTTTATACTTCCAGGCCTTTCAAGAACCGCACCAGCTCCTGCATGGCGCGGCCGCGGTGGCTGATGACGTTCTTCTCCTCGGCGCTCATCTGGGCAAAAGTGCGGTCGTGGCCGTCTGGTACAAACACAGGGTCGTAGCCAAAGCCTTTGTCGCCTTGCCAGCTCTCGGCTATACTTCCTGTTACGATGCCCTCAAACTGGTGTTGCTGCCCATCCAGAATCAGGGTTATACTTGTGCGGAAGCGCGCGCGGCGGTTCTGCTCCCCCTGCAGGCTCAGCAGCAGTTTGTTCATATTGTCGGCGTCGGAGCGCTGCGGGCCGGCGTAGCGTGCCGAGTACACGCCCGGGGCACCGTGCAGCGCCTCCACCTCCAGGCCGGTATCATCGGCAAAGCAACTCACGTTATAGTTATCCCATACATACTCGGCCTTCTGTTGCGAGTTGCCTTCCAGTGTTTCCTGCTCTTCAGGTAGCTCCTCGTTGCAGCCAATGTCCTGCAGGCTCAGCAGTTCATACTTGCCTGCTAGCATTTGGCTTACTTCGGCCAGTTTATGTTGGTTGTTGGTTGCAAAGCAGAGTTTTTTCATCGGGGCCTTGATGGTTTAATTGTTGGAATGTTAATGATGCTACAGAGCTGCCTTTGTTTGATTGGTGCCCTTGCTGTGTGTTATCACCAGCAAGCGAATAAAGTATAGATTGTTGGTGAAAGAAAACACCAACAATGGCACAAGCACTAGCACAAGCACAAGCAGGCGTTACTTTCTCCCCCTCCTGTTTTAGGAGGGGGCAAGGGGGAGGTCTACAGTAAATAAGCCGCTACCTCATCTTGCTGCAGCACTACCTGCACGCGCTCGCGCAGCGTGGTGGCAAGCGAGTAGCCGGTGTAAGTGGCGGCGACAGGGTAGAGCGGGTGGTGGCGGTCTACCAGCGTGGCCACCTCCACCTTCTTAGGGTTCAGCGGCAGAAAAGCATTTAAGGTATAGGCCAGCGTTTTGCCGGTGTTCAGCACGTCATCTATTAATATCACCACTTTGCTGTCCAGGTTTACACCTTCCGGCTGCAGTTGTACCGGCTCCTGCAGGGGCGTATCTTTGTTGAGCTTTACCTGCAACAGGCGCACCTGTATAGGGGAGATTTGCTGCAGCCGCGAGGCCAGATGCTCAGCCAGCGTATAGCCGTTCGGGTAGATGCCGGCCAGTACCAGCTCCTGCTCCTCAAAATTGCGCTCGTATATCTCGTAGGCAATGCGCGTCACCTTTTGCTCTATCTGGGCACGGTCCAGTATCTGGTTGTGGTGTTTTGCTTGTGGTGTCATAGTTTGTGGTTCTGGCTTTTATGCACGGCAAACGGAAAGCCGCTCAAGCAAATTTAAGAAGATAATTGCATTGGCAGCGGCTTTTGCCGGAAGTGTAAAATAATTTGGTCCATAGCATTTTACTTTCAAATAATCTTGTTAAATTTGCAGTCCGATTCAGAAATTAAGGTTATTTAACGTTTACGATAATGAAAAAAGGCATTCACCCAGAGTACAGACAGGTGGTTTTCCAGGATATGACCAGTGATTTTAAATTTATCACTCGTTCTACTATGACTTCTGACGAGACTATCACGATGGAAGACGGTAAAGAGTATCCGGTAATTAAAGTGGAAGTTTCTTCTGCTTCTCACCCGTTCTACACTGGTAAAAACATCTTCGTGGATACTGCTGGACGTGTGGAGAAATTCAACACCCGTTACAAGAAAAAATAAGCGGTTTATTCCGGTTAAAACGTTTCAAACGAAAAGTCTTCCTGATTCATTTTAGGGAGACTTTTTTAGTTTTGTGCTATGGAAATCATACTTTTCGACGAACCAGCCATCCGGCAGGACCTGCTGCCGCTGACCTTTACCAGGCCCGTGGCCGACATGCGCGTAGGTATACTTACAATTGCCGAGAAATGGGCAAAGCGCTTGGGAGAGCCAGTTGCCTACCTCACGCAGCCATACCTGCAGCCAAAGTATACATCCGGTGTGGGCGCACAAAGCCTGTACATTAACGGCGCTGTTATTCCGGATGCGGAGTTGGCAACTGCCGTGCTTGAGCTGAAGCCAGGGGAGGCGCTGTACCATAACGGCCTGCTTATCGCCCTGCACAGCGAAGGTGCTGTATTTGAAACGCCGCAAGCGCTGGTTAATCATACTTCTGCTCATGCAAAGGAGTATAGCGAGTGCGCCGTTATCCATGATGTATGGGATATCTTTCTGCAGAACGGAGATCAAATTCGCAGCGACTATGCCTTGGTAACCGCAGGTCGCCAAAGTCAGCCCATCGGCGATAAGTATACAATGGTGTACAATGAAGAGAATATCTTTATTGAAGAGGGCGTAAAAATACGCGCTGCCATACTTAACGCCGAAAGCGGCCCGATTTACCTGGGTAAAAACTCGCAGGTGCACGAGGGGGCGGTAATAAAAGGGCCATTTGCGCTTGGCGAGGAGAGTAACGTGAACGTGGGCGGCAAAATGCGTGGCGACGTAAGCATCGGTCCATTCTGCAAAGTGGGCGGTGAGGTGGCAGCCTCCGTTATTTTCGGTTATACTAACAAAGGCCACGAAGGATACCTGGGCAATTCGGTGCTTGGCGAGTGGGTTAACATCGGAGCCGATACCAACACCTCCAACCTGAAAAACAACTATGCCGAGGTGAAGATCTGGAACTACACCAAAGGCGGCTTTAAGAATACGGGGCAGCAGTTCTGCGGCCTCATCATGGGCGACCATAGCAAGTGCGGCATTAACACCATGTTTAACACCGGCACGGTGGTGGGCGTGAGTGCCAATATCTTCGGCCCGGGTTTCCCGCGTAACTTTATCCCGTCGTTTAGCTGGGGCGGTTCGGCCGGTTTTGAGACTTTCCAGATGCGCAAAGTGGTAGAAGTTGCCGAGAAGGTATTGGCCCGGCGCAACAAGCAGCTCGACCAGGAAGACCGCGACATGCTCAACCATATTTTTGAAGAAACCCAGCAGTATCGCATTTGGGATAAGAAAACTAATTAATGATTGTTAATTGCTGATTGTTGTTCTTGTGAATGGGAATTGTGGCTAGCTAATAAAGCGACTGCCATACACACTCACAATAAACAAATCGTTCCAGAGCAATTAACAATCAGCAATAAACTATTAACAATTACTCCAGTGCAGTTCTCACAGATCATAGGTCATCAGGAAGCGAAACAGTTGTTGCTTAAATCGGTGCAGCAGAACCATGTGGCGCATGCGCAGCTGTTTCTGGGGCAGGAGGGAAGCGCAAACCTGGCACTGGCGCTGGCTTATGCCACCTACATTAACTGCGAGAACAAACAGCCCGATGATTCATGTGGAACATGCGGCAGCTGCGTAAAAATGAACAAGCTGGTGCACCCGGATTTCAACTTTGTGATGCCGGTGACGGCCACCAAGTCGGTAAGTAAAGATGCACTGAGCAGCAAGTTCATGAACGAGTGGCGCGAGTTTATACTTGCCAGCCCATTTCAGGGCCTGAACGAGTGGATGCAGCACATAGGGGCCGAGAATAAGCAAGGCATTATTTCGAAAGACGAAAGCCGCCAGTTGGTAAAGCTGGTGTCGCTGAAGGCTTTTGAAGGCAGCTATAAAATTGTGGTCATTTGGCTGCCGGAGCTCATGCACCCTTCTGCGGCCAACGCCCTGCTGAAGCTGCTGGAGGAGCCGCCGGCTCAGACGCTGTTTTTGCTGGTGGCGCAGTCGGCGGAGAAGCTGCTGGCCACCATTACCTCGCGCACGCAGATTATGCAGGTGCGTAACTTTACGGAGCAGGAGGTGGTGCAGTATGTGCAGCAAAAGTATAACCTGGAGGCTGACCGTGCTGCGCAGGTGGCACAGTTGGCCGAGGGCAATTTAAATGCGGCCGCCAAGCTCACCAGTGAGGTTAGCAGCGACTACTTCACCTTCTTCACCGACTGGATGCGCTACTGCTACAGTTATAAGTTTAATAACCTGGTGGAGATGAGCGATGAATTTCAGAAACTGGGCCGTGAGAACCAGAAGAACTTTCTGCTGTACGCCCTCAACCTGTTCCGCAAGGTGATGCTTTATGGGGTGGATGCTTCGCTGATATCGTTTCTGCCGCCAGCCGAGCTGGATTTTGTGCAGAAGTTCTCGAAGGTAATAACAGGCAACAACGCCGGCGAACTAGCCGAAGAACTGAACCAGGCGCACTACCACATCGAGCGAAACGCTAACCCGAAGATGGTGTTTGTGGATAGCTCGCTGCAGATTGCCGGCTACCTGCGTAAAGGGTAGAATTAATTGTTTATTGCTGATTATTTTCAGTGATAATGATTCCCCTCCTTGGAGGGGCTAGGGGTGGGTTCACAGAAACAGTTGAAGTATAAACCCCTTGTGCCATTCTGTTAAGAAACTTGGTAGAAAAGAGGTGAAGCTTATACTATCAGCAACCAAGATTCCCCGAAACAAGTCCGGGCTGTGTCACTTTCAGGATGACAAAAGAGTAAACAGAAGGATGGCCAATGAAGGCTGAAATTTGCAGCCGCTCTCATCATTATAGTAAGTATAAACTGAGGCTAAGCAAAGTATAAAGTATAGCTGCAGCCTCGCATAAAGTATAACATGTCAGAAGATATCAAGAATAAAACCATACGTATTGGCACACGTGGGAGCAAGCTGGCCCTGTGGCAAGCCGAACACGCTGCGGCAAAACTTCAGGCTGCAGGCTTTAAAACAGAGCTGGTTATCATCAGCACCAAAGGCGATCAGGTGTTAGATAAATCTTTGGATAAAATAGGCTCTAAAGGTGTGTTTACCGAGGAGTTGGAAGTGGCGCTGCGCCAAGGGCAGGTGGAGATTGCTGTGCACAGTGCCAAAGATGTGCAGTCCAGTATTCCTGCTGATCTGGAACTGGTGGCTTTTATGGAGCGGGAGCAGGTAAACGATGTTATCCTGAGCTTCGACCCGAATTTTAAGCTGGAGCGTGATAGTAAAGCCGTCATCGGTACGTCCTCCACCCGCCGCAGGGCACTGCTAAAGAAGCATTATCCAAACATTTCCACTGCCGAATCGAGAGGAAACCTGCAGACGCGCCTACGCAAACTGGAGGAAAAGCAGTTCGATGCCCTGATGCTGGCCTACGCCGGTGTAGTACGCATGGGCTACGATAATCTGATTGTGCATACGTTTCCGGAGGATGAGTTTGTGCCTGCCGCCGGGCAAGGCAGCGTAGCCATTGAATGCGCCCGTAACCTGGAGCCGGAACTGAAAAAAGGGCTGAAACAGGCGCTGAACCATACCCAAACGCATGTATGCCTGCTAGCTGAGCGTGCTTTCCTGCGCACCATGGAGGGCGGCTGCAGTATTCCGTCGTTTGCACTGGCAAGACTTACTGACGAAGGCGTTAGTATAACTGGTGGCATTGTAAGCCTGGATGGCAAAACACTGCTGCAGGAAACAATGGAAGGTCCAACGGTAACTGCCGAGGAACTCGGTGAGGAGCTGGCCAATATCATTTTAAACCAAGGCGGGGCTGAGATCCTAAGAAGTATAAAATCTGAAAGAGAGGAATAAGTTTCAGATAAACACCTGCCACAAATTACGCTGCGCTAAACTCGCGCAGAATATAAACAAAGAAGGGTCGCTTGTTTCAGGCGACCCTTCTTTGTTTATCAACAAGTAAAAGTATACTTAAACCTTTGCTGCTTCCGCTTTAACAGCCTCTTTGGTAAGCGGGTTTTTCTTCGTAGAGCGGGCGTAAGCCAGGAAATCCTGCATCTCGCGCTTCACAATCGGGGCCAGCAAGTATAAGCCTACCATGTTTGGGATACTCATGGCAAATAGCATGGCATCTGAGAAAGCAACCACGCTGCCAAGCTGCATAGGCGCGCCCAGCACCACGAAAGAACAGAAAAGAAGCTTAAAGCTGATATCCGCTGCCTTATTATGGCCAAACAGGTAAGTCCACGATTTCAGGCCATAATAAGACCAGGTGATCATAGTAGAGAAGGCGAAAAGTATAACTGCGGCAGCCAGTATGATCGGGAACCAATCGATAACAGTGGCGAAAGCGGTAGAAGTAAGCGCGATGCCGTCGCCGGCGGCGTCCATTTGGTAAGCGCCTGTTACCACAATTACCAGCGCCGTCATGGTACAAACTACCACCGTGTCTATGAACGGCTCTAGTGAGGCTACAAAACCTTCCGTTACCGGCACATTAGTCTTAACGGCAGAGTGCGCAATGGAAGCAGAGCCGATGCCGGCCTCGTTAGAGAACATACCCCGGCGGAGGCCTTGAATCATTACACCCACTACGCCACCGCCAATGGCTGAAGCCGAGAAAGCGCCTTCGTAAATTGCTGAAAAGGCACCCGGTATAAGTGTATAGTTAGAGATCAGTACAACTATAGCGGCTAAAATGTATATAGCACACATCAGCGGCACCACTTTTTCGGTTACACGGGCAATGCTCTTCATGCCACCAAGTATAACCAGGCCTACCAGCACAGCCATAATCAAACCGAAAATCCAGGCGTTACCGCCCCCAAACCAAGAGCCTGCCTCGCCGCCTGTTACAGCTATAAACTGCTGCGTAGCCTGGTTTATCTGGAACATATTGCCTGCGCCTATGGCACCACCGATACACATAATAGCAAAGAAAGCAGCCAGGAACTTGCCTATGGCTGGCATGCCGCGTTCTTTTAAGCCTTTGTTCAGGTAATGCATCGGGCCACCGGATACAGTGCCGTCTGCGTGGTGATCCCGGTACTTTACACCCAGCGTGCACGACACAAACTTAGACGACATACCCAGCAAACCTGCCAAAATCATCCAAAAGGTTGCGCCCGGGCCACCAAGCGAGATAGCTATGGCTACACCGGCAATATTACCCAGGCCTACCGTGCCGGAAACGGCAGCTGTAAGTGCCTGGAAGTGCGTTACCTCACCGGGTGCGCCTTCCTGGTTATACTTGCCCCGCACAATATCCAGGGCATGTTTAAAGCCTCTGATGTTAACAAAGCCCAGGTATACTGTAAAAAACAGAGCGCCAGCTAAAAGCCACACCAGAATCAGTGGAATGCCAACGCCTGCTATGGAGAGTTCATAGAAGATAATGTCTGAAATAAATTGTGCCGTAGGGCCAATGGCAGCATCAATTTGTTCGTCGACAGTGGTTTTGTGTGTCTGGGCGAAGAGGGTACTACAGACCCCCAAACTGAGCGCTGCAGAGAGTAAGATTCTTTTCATTTATGAGGATAGTTGATTAGTCACTTTTCTTAAATTTAACTTTTTCTGCTGCCAATGTAAAGTTTTTGGCCCGATTGCCTGCGTCAGTTCATTAAAAAAGCAATATAGTTCAATATAGGCGCGACCGATCTTGATGTAGTTTATACTTTATACAGCTTGCTGGCTAAGGCGATAGGCTGCAGAAAATGCTCTGAAAATATAAACAAGTGCTAAAAAGGCTTAAATTTGAAATCCTGCTACCTGTAGCCGGAGAGTGCTTTATATAAAACCGACTAAAACAGAAGTATGAAAATGCTGAAACGAATAGCTGCCGCTGCCCTGCTTGCCTTTGTGCTGCCACTGGTGGTGCTGGCCCAAAAACCGAAGGGCAAAGATCAACTTGTCACTATCTCCACGCCGCAGGGCGATATCAAACTGATTCTTTTTGACGACACGCCGCAGCATAAAGCCAACTTCCTGAAGCTGGCTAAAGAGGGCTTTTACGACGGCACCACATTTCACCGGGTAATAGACGGCTTTATGATTCAAGGCGGAGATCCCAATACCAAGGACGATAACCCGCGCAACGATGGTGCAGGCAACCCCGGCTATACTGTGCCCGCCGAAATAAACCCGTCTCACAGGCACGTGCGCGGTGCCGTTGCAGCAGCCCGCCAGGACGACCGTGTAAACCCTTCCCGTGCCAGCAGCGGCTCCCAGTTCTATATCGTGGAGAACCACAACGGTACCCCGATGCTGGATGAAGTATACACCGTGTTTGGGCAGGTAGTGGATGGCCTGGATGTGATTGACAAGATTGCAGAGCAGCCAAAAGACGGCCGCGACCGCCCGCTGACAGACATCAAAATGAAAGTGGCAGTGGAGCAGGTTAAGAAGAAAAAGATCGCCAAGAAGTATGATTACAACTATAATACCCAGTCACTGGAAAAGAAATAATACATGATGCGCATTCTAATTACCGGCTCTAACGGCCTGTTAGGCCAGAAACTGGCCGAACTGCTGCTGCCGAAGCAGGATATTGAAGTACTGGCTACCAGCCGTGGCGAGAACAAATTGGCCAGCCTTTACCCAACGCTGCCGTTCAGAAGTATGGATGTAACAAGCGCTGAGCAGGTGGATCTGGTGGTAAGCGAGTTTCGCCCGACGCACATCATCCACACCGCTGCCATGACCAACGTGGACCAGTGCGAAAGCGATCGCGACGGAGCAATGCTCTTAAACCGCGATGCCGTGCAGTACCTGGTACATGCCTGTGAGAAGTATAACGCCCACCTCATCCATGTAAGCACCGACTTTATATTTGACGGCGAGAACGGGCCATACGACGAAACAGCTGAGCCAAACCCGGTTAACTTCTATGGCGAAACCAAGCTGATGGCAGAGGAGGTCGTGAAGAAGGCCAAATGCAAATGGGCCATACTTCGCACTGTGCTGGTGTATGGCGTTGCCCACGACTACGGCCGCTCCAACATTGTGCTATGGGTGCGCGATAGCCTGCAGGCCGGTAAAGTAATCAAAGTGGTTACAGACCAGTTCCGGACTCCAACGCTGGCCGAAGACCTGGCCATGGGCTGCTGGCTGGCCGCCGAGCATAACGCCGAGGGCATCTACAACATCTCCGGCTCAGAAATGCTAACGCCATACGAGATGGCCATGCAGGTAGCCGATTTCTTTACCCTGGACAAAGCTTTGATTGATAAAGCAGATGGCAGCACCTTTACGCAGCCTGCCAAACGCCCGCCTCGTACCGGCTTTATCATCCGCAAAGCGGAAATGGATTTAGGTTACCGCCCGCACACTTTTGCAGAAGGCATCCGCATGGTGGCAGAGCAGGCAGAGAAACAGGGCTGATATTATTGCCATAACATTAAAAATATTAGTTTTTTAATGCAGCTATCCAAACCATTACCTATATTGGAACCTTAAATTTCAGCGGATTACCACCAAACACCTTATAACTAACTAAACACTTCTACCTTACTTTATGAGTGCTAACAAAGAATCCTGGGGCTCACGCGTCGGCCTGATCCTGGCGATGGCCGGTAATGCCGTAGGTCTCGGAAACTTCCTGCGTTTTCCGGTGCAGGCGGTTCAGAATGGCGGCGGCGCCTTCATCATCCCTTATCTTATCTGTTTTCTGGTGATGGGTATTCCCCTGCTCTGGATAGAATGGTCGATGGGCCGCTTCGGAGGCAAGTTTGGGCACCACTCCACACCTTTTATTGTGGATACTATGCACAAGAACCGCCTCTGGAAGTACATTGGCGTATTCGGTATCTGGACAAACATTGCCGTTGCCTCTTACTACTGTTACCTGGAGTCTTGGACGCTTTCTTATGTGTTCCACTCGCTGGGCGGCACCTTCGCTGGTTTAGACCAGGATGGCGTGGCAGCGTTCTTTAACGAGTACGTAAGCCTGGGAAAATCTACTTTCGGAATTCCTTACGAGCCGATCGTGTTCTTTGTTATCTGCTTGCTGCTGAATACCTGGATCCTGTCGCAGGGCTTGGCGAAGGGCGTGGAGCGTGTGGCTAAGTTCGGTATGCCGATGCTGATCCTGTTCGGTATTTTCCTGGCCTACAAAGGCTTTACCATTCAAGCTGGCGAAAATGGTGCCCTAAGCGACAGCGCCGCTGGCCTTAACTTCCTCTGGACTCCGAACTATGATGAGCTGTGGTCGCCAACGGTGTGGCTCGCTGCTGCCGGTCAGATCTTCTTTACCCTGTCGGTAGGTATGGGTACGGTACACTGCTACGCCTCTTATGTGCGCTCTAAGGATGATATTGCCCTGAACGCGATGTCGGCTGGCTGGATGAACGAGTTTGTGGAGGTGGTGCTGGGTAGCTCTATCCTGATCCCGATCTCTATCGGTTACCTAGGCATTGAGCGCGTAACAGAGCTGGTGCAATTGGGTGGCCTGGGCCTTGGCTTTAAAACTTTGCCATACCTGTTCTTCCAGTGGGGCGATACGATTGGTGCTGTGGCTGGCTTTATGTGGTTTGGGCTGCTTTTCTTTGCGGGTATCACTTCTTCGCTGGCTATGGGTACACCTTGGATCGGCTTCCTGCAGGATGAGTTTAACTGGAGACGCCGGCCTGCCGCCTGGTCTTTCGGTCTGATCGTGCTGCTGTTGGGTATGCCAACCGTGCTGTTCTTTAAGTATGGCGTGTTTGATGAGTATGACTACTGGGCCGGTACGGTGTCGTTGGTAGTGTTTGCCTTGTTCGAGACAATCCTGTTTGCCTGGGTGTTCGGCATGGGCAAAGGCTGGCGCGAAATTACTTCCGGAGCTGACATTCAGGTGCCATACATCTATAAGTACATCATCAAATTTGTAACGCCGCTGCTGCTGCTGTGGGTATTTATCGGCTCGCTGGTAACACCGAAAGGCGGCGACTGGGGCAAGGCTTTTGCCGGAGAGTGGGTGCTGGACGATAGCTCCATCATCAACAAGATCAAAAACTCCAGCCTGAAGCGCCAACTGGCAGAGGCCACAGACCCTGCCGTGATAGAGCAACTGCAGGATACGCTGTTCTTCGTGAATGCCTCGCGTATACTACTTGTGGCCGTGTTCCTGAGTATTGCGGGACTGGTTTACATTGCCTATAAAAAAAGAGTTAGAGAAGGAAGAATTTAAGAAACTATGAATACATCTGCACTTGTTGTGATGCTCGGTACCATGATTTTGGTAACCAGCCTGATGATATACTTTTTTGTGCGCGTGATAAAAACACCGCCAAAGCCTGAGCCTGACTCGTACCTGGATAACGACGATGAGCCGGATCGCCAGGTAAAACCGTAAAGCTTATACATGAAACAATTAAAGCACTGGATACGCAGGAACTTCGGCTTTTCGCAGCGCGAGGTAAATGCGTTTCTGGTGCTACTCACCTTACTGGTGCTGCTATCGGCGGCACCTTTTCTTTTTGGCAGCATCTATACTTCGGAGCCTGAGTTTACTGCAGCCCAAGACCGCCAACTGCTCGATAGCCTGGTGGCGCAGCTGGAGGAGAGGCAGCCGGAGCTGAATGCAAAGTATAAAGTGCCTGCCGTGGCGCTACGGCCCTTTAACCCCAACCAACTGACGGTGGAGGAGTGGCAGGCTTTCGGCTTACCCAAGTACCTGGCGCAGCGCATCCTTAACTACCGTAGCAAGGTAGGTGACCTGACCTACAAAGCAGAGCTGGGCAGAATCTACGGCCTCCCGGACTCTGTTTTTCAGCGGCTGTACCCGTACATTGAGCTGCCAGAAGAGCGGCCATCCAAGTATAAACGGTCAGAGAGTATAGCTGGCAACTCGCCCAGATCCGCCCCAAACCCAAACTGGAATACCGGCAAGCGGGAGAAATTTATACTGGCACCCTTCAACATCAACACCGCCGACACCACGCAGCTGAAGCAGATAAGGGGTATCGGCAGCAAGCTTTCCGCACGCATAGTAAAGTATAGAAGTGGCTTGGGCGGCTTTTATAGTATGGAGCAGCTGCGCGAGGTATACGGGCTGCAGCCGGAGGTGGTGGATAGCCTGCACAAGTATACTTTTGTACCAAAGGCTAACGTAGTGCAGCAGCTAAGTATAAATACGGCCGCTGCCGATGAGCTGCGCACGCACCCGTACATATCGTCTAACGTGGCCCGCGCTATAGTGGCCTACCGGGAGCAGCATGGCAAGTATGAGCAGGTGGAGGATGTGCGGCAGGTAAAGCTGGTAACGGCAGAGCTGTATGAAAAGATCAAGCCATACCTGGCGCTGTAAGCGTTAACATTTCTTCAGTAGCTTGCTGCCAGAGAGGGTAAGGCCAATAGTCTGAAAATTTGGCTTCCGGACATTAGAATCAAGCGATGTTCCCCCCGCGAATCAAGTATAAAGTATAGATTTTATAGATACTTGATGCACAGAGCAAAGAGTTTACTATTTCTGAGCTGTAGCGGGCTGTGGCTGTTTCTTCTGCTGGTCGTTTAGCCAGAGCAGCGTGGAGTTATAGGCCATATCATGCACGCCTATGTACAGTACCAGCTTCACGTTATCAGATTCACGGCTGAAGACTACTTCGGGGTCACCCTTTCCAAAGTATGGCTCGCTGGCCTCGCCCTGCATGCTCTCTGGTATAGCCTGCTCCTTCACAATGTAATCCATCTGCTCTTTGGAGATAGTGTCTGATGGGTCGGCCAGGATGTTGAAGGCGCGGATGGAGTGGCTCGGCGGCACCAGCAGATCGTTTATACCGTGAGCCAGGAGTATGGGAACCTCCTTGGCCTGATGAATCTGGGTGCTAGGACTGCGTTTTTTGCCTTCCGCCTCGGCTGGTGTTCCTTCCAGCGGCTCTCCGCCCAGGGCGGCTACAATCTGGCTGTTATACTTGCGGTGCGGGTAATACAGGTTAAAGTCATACCACTCTGGAATATCAAACACCGGCACCCAGGCCACTACTCCAGCCCAAAGCTCGGGGTGGCGGCTGGCGGTTACCAAGGCCGTCATGGCGCCTCCGGACGAGCCCACCAGGTACACGCGCGAAGAATCGATGTTGGCGTGCTGCATGGCGTAATCCACGGCATCTACGATATCCTGTATGGCCATATCCGAGGCCATGGCTTCGGGCTGTTCAAACACGCCGCGGTAGTTGGGCTGTATAAAGGCCCAGTCGTATTTCTCGGCCCAGAGCGCGAACGGGATGGAGGGCACCTGCAGGTAGCCACTGCTCCAACTGTGCAGTACCACCAGTAAGGGCTTTTTGCGGGTCGACTCAGACTCGTAAAACAGCGCCGGCTCCACCTTGCCGTCCATCGTAGACTTTATCTGAACCACCTCAATGTCTTTCAGGTGCTTTTTCCAGTCATCCAGGCTCTCGTCGCCCACCTTTCCGGGGTACTGCTTGGTAGTGGTGTATTCCTCTAAGCGTTCAATAGGGGGGATGGGTTTGTCTCTGTTGCAGGCGGTAAACAAAAGGCACAGCAGCACCGGGAGTATAAATCTGACCGGATGGGAGTCTATCTTCATTGGTATTATTTTATGGAGCACAAAGCTATGGCTAGGCCGTAATATATGGATTGGTTATACTTTTAGAAGAACTACATCCCGGCAAAAATGTTGCATTGCTTCGGGGAAGGTAGAGGAGGAGCAGGTGAAAAAGTAAATGGCAAGAAGTTATCCTCCTGTTACTCTACCTCATCCACATCTTTGTAAACTACCTCAAGGTTTGATCTGGAGACAAGATAATTTACAATTGCCTCATACTTCTCCTCGCTCACCTCATGGAAGTTATCCGATGTATCCCATGTTCTGCCATCGCTGAAAGTAATTTTATAGTGCGGCTCAACCTCTGCCATTCCCTCAGAATTAATGTTTTTCTCGAAGTACGTAACAGATTCGATTTGCTGTATAGTATACTCCTGTAGGGTTAGCGAATAGAAGTCGGCGATAACGATTTTATCGCCCTTGATCTCCTTATACCAACCGAGGCCCAGGAAGGAAAGCCCTACTCCGGCCACAACGCAGCCCATGCACATCAACCGCACCACCTTATACCCGTCCATGCCATACTTCCGGTTGGTGTATTCCATGTATACCTCATACTCCTCTTGCAGCATGAGGCGGTACAGGAACTCTATGGGTGGCATGATCAGCCCGAAACCAAAGCAAATACCCGGCACCACCCAAAAGGCATCGGGAGGATAGATAGCGAATTCGGCCTCCCGACCCCGGAAGTATACTTCCTGCACGTCGTTGCCCAGCAGGTAAAAAACGTAGCAGATAAGGCCGGTAAAGAAGAAAAGCGGAACGATGGAGAATATTTCGTAGATTTTGTACTTATGCTCATTTACAAGCAACAGCTTCTCGTAATCTTTAACCGGCTTTGGCTTGTGCGGAAACAACAGGCCGAAAAGCAAAAAGATAAAAGCAGTAACAACAGAAGCTATCATGAGAGTGAGCTGAAAAACGGCTGCAAGATAACACTGCTAAGTATCTATTCCGCCAGTAGTTGGCCTAAACCTTCCTTTTCAAAAAGTATCTTACCAATTTTTAAGTCAGACCAGCCTTCCTGTAGCCTGTAGGAAAAACGAGGGTAGCCATGTTCCAGCTCACAGGCTATGTTATACTTCCGGATGCCATCGGGAGCCAGCTTATCCTTGAGCTGCAGCAGGTGGTTGGAAATAAAAAAATAGGAGTGGCTATACCTGGTAAGGCCGTTCACGGTGGTGCGGGTTATGTCCAGGGCGTCATCAATGTTAGTGCCCCTGAAAATTTCATCGAACACGGCAAAGCACTTTTTGCCCGCTTCGGCTTGCTGCACCACGTTTTTCAGGTTCTGGATTTCGGACATAAAATGGCTGTAGCCGCTGCGTAGGTTATCGTTGGCGTTGATGATGACGGCAATGGTCTCGAAAAAGGGAATCTGGCATCTGGTTGCCGGTACCCCAAGCCCTGCATGCGCCAGGTAAACGCACAGCCCAACCGACCGGAGCAGCGTGGACTTGCCCGACATGTTTGGTCCGGTGAGCAGCACCACGTTTTCCTGTGGGTGCAGGTGCAGGCTATTTTTGACAGGCTTCTCCAACACGGGATGGTAAAAGTTATCTAAGGTAAAGGTGCCGTCCGCGAAAACCGGGAAACACAGCTTGTGGTGGTCCACACCTTTGGTCATGCTCCAGTAAGCCTCAAACAAGGACATATTTTCCCAGAACCTATTCACCTCCTCTATACTCAGGTTACCCAAAGTCTGGCTGATCTTAACCAGGGCGCTAACAGAGAACTTATTTTCCCGGATGAGGTAAGCGTTTTGCGCGAGGTCCAGCTTCTGGAAAAAAGCAAGTATGACTTCGATCCGTCTGCGGAATTTCTCCGGGAAAGCTGCCAGGTCTAGCCTCAGAAAGTAATTGTTGTGCAGCCTGTGGAACAGCAGGATTGTTTGTGCTGATTTAGACCGCAGCTGGTGCCTTGCCTCCTCGGAGGTAAAAAGCTGTAGCGTGGCTTTTAACCTGCTCGGCTCCACCACAAACCGACGGGTGGCAACGTCATTCAGGAAAACATATACTTCCCGCACATCCAGCCGCTGGTATGTAAAGTTACTGATGACAAGCCAATTCTTAATAAAACCCTGCATTATACGTTGGCGATAGTATACCTCCTCCACCGCATCAGGAATTTTTTGCAGCGTCTGGAGCAACACAGCTGCAGCGTGATCGCTAATGGTGTAGTCGAACAAGGGCAGTATATCCTTTTCGAGGTTAAGATCCTGTACCTGCAGCATATGGTCTGTTTGTTTTCCTTCCTTTAAAGTAGTGCTTTTTTATAAATATTGATAGATAAAGATGTAGGAGTATAATTCTTTATACTTTCGCCTCTCTTCCATCTCAAACTAAATCCTGCTAACTTGCTTAAATGGCTTAGACTTTCCAGCCACTTCTTTCGTTAACGGGGCAGTACATCATGAAAGACATCCTCAAAAACTATAGACGAAGACTCCTGAACCTCGGCTCCGGCAACAGGGCCCTGGTATTGCTGCGCCTGTACCGGGAGCTGCACCTGGATGTGGAGTCGCTGGATTTTGTGAATGGTAAGCCTGCCTTCGAGGTGCTGGAGAAGCTGCTGAGCGGCAAGAAAAAGATCACCTTGAGCCCTTATGCCGATAGCCGCCACGCACCCGTTGCTGCTGTGAGTCGCCGGCTGCGGTTTATAAAGCGCAAGGCCGAGATGATCTTTGAGGAGCGCGGCAGCAAGGAACTATACCTGGGCTGGCCTTTCGTGCACGGCAGGTTCTCGGATGGTACGGCTGTACGGAGCCCACTGCTGTTCTTCCCGGTGAGGCTGCAGGTAAATGCGGCGCAGGAGTGGGAGCTGGAGCCCGACGAGGCGCAGCCACCGCAGTTTAACCAGAGCTTTCTGCTGGCTTACGCGCACTACATGGGCACACCGCTGGCCGAGGAACTGCTGGAGCTGGACCTGAGCACACTGCCGCAGCACCCGCTGGAGTTCCGCACCAAAGTATACGAACTGCTTAAAGAGCAGCAGCTAAGTATAAATGCCGGGCGTGAGTTCTTCACAAATAAACTTAAAGCCTTTACAGAGTATAAAAAAGCCGACTATGAGGCCGAACTGAAGCCAGGGCAGCTGCAGCTGGAGCAGGAGGCGGTGCTGGGCATTTTCCCGCAGGCTGCTTCCCACTTGCTATCGGATTACGACGCGCTGCTGGAGCAGGAGGAGCTGCAGGAGATGGAGCAACTGTTCGGGATACCCGAGGCAAGTATAAACCTGAGCACGCAGGCGCAGCATACTTTTACCGCTTTTGCCATGGATGCCTCGCAGGAGGCGGCGCTGCAGGCGGTAAAGCAGGGGCAGTCGGTGGTGGTGCAGGGGCCGCCGGGCACAGGCAAATCGCAGCTAATCTGCAACCTGGTGTCGGATTTTACGGCCAGGGGCAAGAAGGTGCTGGTGGTGAGCCAGAAACGCGCCGCTTTGGATGTAGTGCACAAGCGGCTGTCGCAGCAAGGATTGGGAGGTTTTGCCGCCCTAGTGCACGACATCAACGCCGACCGAAAAGCCATCTTCAACCAACTGCGCGAGCAGATAGAGCAGCTGGACGAATACAAAAAGCAGAACCTGGCGCTCAACAGTATTTACACCGACCGTACGTTTCTGGAGGTAAGCCGCGGCATCAATAAAAACCTGGAGAAGCTGCAGAACTTTAAAACCGCCCTCTTCGACATGAGCCGCTGTGGCTGGTCGCCGAAAGAGCTGTATTTACGCAGCAGTCTGCAGCAGCCGCACATTCTGCTCAGCCCATACTTCAAAAACCTGACTGCTGAAACCGTAGCAGAGTTTCTGCCGCGCCTTCGGCAGTACCTGGTAAAGGCTATTCCGTGGCAAAAAGAAGACTTTGCGTGGAAGGAGCGCCGCAGCATGCAAAGCTATACTTTTCAGGAGCGGCAGGAGCTGGAACAGGTAATTAAGGCTTTGCCGGAGGAGTACGCAGATCTGCAACAACGCATCAGCGACCTGAGCGGCTATACTTTTGTGCTGGATGAGCTGCCAAAGTATACTTCAGCCCTAGATAAAATAGTACGGTTGCAGGAGCTACTGGGGCAAGAGGACGTACTGCAGGCGCTGCAACCTTTGCTGCAGCGGCAGGCGGAGCCAGGCGAGCTGCAAAAGGAGGTGCTCCGGCTGAAGGCGCTCTACCTGGTGTGTCCGGCGCCGGATGCAGCCATTGCCACCGAGGATCTGGTTTCGGTAAAGGCGGCCGTGGCCAAGTATGAGGAGCAGCAACAGCAACTGTTCGGGCGCATTGCCTGGTACTTCGCCCCCGAAAAGCGACTACTGAAGAAAGCTTTAGGCAAGTATAAGTTAGAGCTGGATGAGGCGGGCATGGGCGAACTGCAGCGGCGGCTGGAGCTGCGCCAGCAGGCGGTGGAACTCATGCAGGGCATCAACCAAAGTATAAAATCAGGCCTGAAGATAACGCAAAACTCAAGCGAAGTGCTGCAAAGGCTGAAAGCGGTAGAAGAAGCCATACAAGCGCAAAAGCTGCTGCGCCAGCTGCACAAAGAGCAGGTGCTGCACGACAAGCTGTTAGGCATTGTGCAGTTGCCGGAGCACCTGCAGGCGCTTGCCCAAAGTATAAATAAAGCAGGGAAGAAGCATACAGGCTGGCTGAAGTGGCTCACAGAGGCACAGGTAATCCGGCTTACGCAGGAGGAGAAGTATAAAGTGGCGCTGCTGGAGGAGCTACCGGAGGTGTTTGAGCATCTGGTGGCTTTCGATGCGCTGCTAACTTCCTTTACCGGGCCCGAGCGTAAAGTAGCGGAACTGCTGCAGGAGCAGGGAATAGCAACGGCAGCGGAAGGTGAGGCGCTCCTGCTAAACAGCCTGTACCTGGCCTGGCTGCACGAGCTGGAAGGGCAGTTTCCGGAGCTGCGCATGCCTAGTAACGGCGAGTTGGAGCGGCTGGAGGGGGAGCTGCAGCAGTTGCTGCAGCAAAAGCAGGAGCTGAGCCAGGAGATTGTGCTGTCGCGGCTGCGGGAGCAAGCGTACAAAGATATGGAGGTAAACCGCCTGGGCAACCCTGTCACGTATCGCCGCCTGCACGCGCAGGTAAGTAAGAAGCGCAGCCTGTACCCGCTCCGCAAGCTGTTCAGTATGTTCTCAGAAGAGGTGCTGGATCTGGTGCCCTGCTGGCTGGCCTCACCGGAAACGGTATCGGCGGTGCTGCCGCTGGAGCGTTGCTTTGATCTGGTGATTTTTGACGAAGCCTCGCAATGTTACGCCGAAACAGGAATACCGGCGATGCTGCGCGGCAAACAAGTAGTAGTAGCCGGCGATGCGCAGCAGCTAAAGCCATCTGACATTTACCGTGCCCGCTGGAGCGGTGCAGCGGGAGAGAATGAAGTGGAGGAGCTGTCGGCGGAATCGTTGCTGGAGCTTTGCGGTTTATACTTGCCGCAAACTATGCTTATGCAGCACTACCGCAGCCGCTACCCCGAACTGATAGAATTCTCAAACCGCTACTTCTACAAAAATAAGCTGGAGCTGATACCGGAGCTGCTGGATGCCAACGCGCGTCAGCCAGCCATCACCTTCGTGAAAGTACACGGGCTTTGGCAGGATAACCAGAACCTGGCCGAGGCGCAGCGGGTGGTGGAGCTGGTGCTGCAGTACCTGCAGGCGGGGCAGGAGGAGCTAGGCGTCATCACCTTCAACTATACCCAACAGATGCTGGTGCAGGACCTGCTGGAGGAGGCGGCGCAGCAACAAAACATTACCATACCTGCCACCGTGCTGGTGAAGAACATCGAGAATATTCAGGGCGATGAAAAGGAGGTGATCATACTTTCGGTTGGCTACGCGCCGGATGAGAAGGGCCGGATGGCTATGCAGTTTGGCAGCCTGAACCAGAGTGGCGGCGAAAACCGCCTGAACGTGGCCGTTACCCGCGCCAGGCAGCAGGTGGTGGTGGTAAGCAGCATACGTGCCGAGCAGCTGCAGGTAGAGCACACCGTGCATGCAGGGCCGAAGCTTCTGAAAGATTACCTGCACTACGCCCAGCAGGTGAGCCGCCGCTATTTTGAGTACGAGCCGAAGCAGGAGTGTATGCCTGCCCAGGTGCCGCTGCTGAAAGAGGTGCTGGCGCAGCAGGTGCCGTACCTTAAACAGGAAGTACCTTTCGCGGACCTGACTTACATGAAGAATGCCGCCTACCAGGGTGTGGTGCTGACAGACGATGATCTGTACTACAGCGCCCTCTCTGTTCGGCACACGCACGCTGATATTCCACGGCTACTACAGCAGCGCCACTGGCCGTACAAACGCGTGTACAGCCGCCAGTTCTGGGAGAAGCCCGAAAAAGTGTTGGAAGGACTTAAAGGGACTTCAAAAGTTAGAAAGCTGAAGAGTTAGTGCAGTAGAGGAGTTGAAAGCAGGTGTAGCGTCTGCATGTATACTTCCGGCTTATCAAATCCGTACAAAATCTCTAACTCTTAAACTCCCAAACTCTCTAACTTAAACCAGTGCTCTACAAAATATTTACGGTCTACGTTTACCTCCAAACCCTTTTCTGCGGATGCGGGCCCGATAAGCGCAACGGTGGCTTTGAGAAACCTGATTTTAAGTATAAACTGGAAAAGATAGCACGGCTTGATGAGCAGGTGCAGGAAAGTTCCGGGCTTGCCCACGCCCAACAAAGCACCTTCTGGACCCACGGCGACGGCGGCACGCCCGCAGCCCTCTATCGCTTTAACCTGAATGGCGACCTGCTGCAGACAGTGCCGCTGGAACTGCAGAACCAAGATTGGGAAGATCTGGCCGAGAGCGATGAACAGCTGTTTATCGGCGACTTTGGCAATAACCTTAATAACCGCCAAAACCTGCAGATCCACATCCTCAACAAGCAAAATTATACTTTAGGCGGTACGTTATACTTCTCTTTCGAGGATCAGAAGGAGTTTCCGCCAGGCAAGGACAAGCAGTATTTTGACCTGGAGGCATTTTTCTATTCTCAGGATTCGCTGTACCTGTTCACCAAGAGCCGCGGCAAGAACATGCAGCTGAAGCTATATACTTTGCCGGCGCAACCCGGTACGCATGTGGCGCGGTTGCAGCAGAGCTTGCCAATCAGCACCATGGCCACCGCCGCCGCTCTCTCACCGGACCAAAAGCAGTTTGCCGTACTTGGCTATGGTAAAGTATACTTGTTTGAGGTGCAGCACGGGAAAGTTAACCTGAGCGGCAAACACTACTGCCTGAAAGCAGGCAAAACCGGCCAAGCCGAAGCCATACTTTATACCTCGGATAATCAGCTGCTTATCACCAATGAGAATGGTAAAATATTCAGGTTAGCGCTAAAGCGGTAGAACTTAAAGCATGGCTTGGCCGCCTCAACCAAAACCAAATAGCAATCTACTATATTAAAATCGCCGTAAGAAGTAGTATGAACTCAACGAAGACAAAACTATGCATACAACGATATTAGTAACAGGAGCCACAGGAAATGTGGGCCGGGAGGTAGTGAAGCAACTGTCGATGCTGGATGGCGATATACGGGTACGGGCCGGGGTGCACTCCATTATTAAAGGCGAGAACCTGAAGCGCCTGCCGGGAGTGGAGATTGTAGAAATGGACTTTGAAGATCCTGAGTCGCTGCACGCAGCCTTTACGCACGCAGATAAGGTTTTCCTGATCACACCTTTTGCAGATGATCAGATAGAGATGGCTAAAACCCTAGTAGACGAAGCGAAAAAAGCTGGTGTAAAGCACATTGTGAAACTCTCGGCTTTAGGCGCTCATGCAGAACCGGGCATACAACTAGGCCGCTGGCACCGCGAAATTGAAAAGTACATCGAGCAAAGCGGCATCAGCTATACTTTTCTGCGCCCAGCCTCTTTTATGCAGAACTACATCAACTACAATGCGGCAAGTATAAAAAGCGAAGGTAAGTTCTATCAGCCTATAGGCGAGGGTAAAGTAAGCTACGTAGACACCCGGGATATTGCCGCAGTAGGAGTGGAGGCACTGACCAGCGAAGGGCACGAAGGTAAAATTTATGACATTACAGGCCCGGAGGCGCTCTCGAACTATGAAGTGGCGCAGCTGCTAAGTGAGGTAACGGGTAAGCAGGTGGAGTTTGTGGATGTGCCAGAGAGTGACGCTAAAAAAGCCATGACCGAACAGGAAACGCCAGAATGGATGGCTGATGCACTGCTTGAGCTGTATAGTGTGCAAAAAGCAGGGCATTCTGAGAAAACAACAGATACTGTAGCACAGGTTACCGGGCGCAAGCCTCATACCATGCAGCAGTTTTTGCAGGACCACAAAGACTGTTTTATATAAAGCAGCTTTAGCTGCAACCCAGAATTAAAGTATAAAAAAACCTCCTGACTTTATCAGGAGGTTTTTTTATACTTAATGATATAATGACTAGTCTAAGTCACGGTAACGATCGCTGCGGCGTGTTTGGTAACCGCCTTGCTCTCTGTCTCTGTTAGAATCTCTATCTCTGTTGGAATCTCTGTCGCTGTAGCCACGGTAGTTCTCGCGTGAGCTGGAGCCGCGGTTGTCGCTGTAGTAGGATGTGCTGCTGTCCATAGAGCCGTATCGGCTTTGGTCGCCGCCATAACCGCCCTGGTTTTGGCCGCCAGATCCGTAGCCGCTCTGCCCGTAACGGTTAGAGTAGTCACCTTGGTTAGAGCTGCTTGAGCCGTAGCCACCTTGGCTGCGGTTAGAGCTTCCGGAGCCGTAACCACCTTGGCTGCTGCTACCTGAGCCATAGCCGTAACCGCCGCTCATGCCGCTGCTGTAGTTGCTGTCTCCGTAGCCGCCTCTGTCTCTATCAGAAGATGATCGGCCGGAAGAGCCATAGTTGGAGCCTCTGCTGTAATCTTGGCCATAATCGCTACCTTGTGAGCCATATCTGCCAGAGCGATACTCATCATTATAAGAGCCTCCTTTAGATCCATAGCCACCCTGGCTGCCGTAGCCGCCCTGCATAGAACTTTGAGAATCCCAGCCGCGCTGTGAGCCACGGTCATCTCTGTCATACTCGCTCATGCCTCTGCTGGAGCCATAGCCCATGGATCCGTGGCGGTCTCTGTCGCCGTAGCCACCCTGGCTGCTTCTGCCAGACCCTGATCCGCTCATGCTGGAACCATAGCCCTGCTGTCCGCCACGCTGGCCGCTCTGAGATCCGTAGCCGCCCTGCTGTCCGCCACGCTGGCCATAATCACCCTGGCCATAGTTTTGCTGATAACCGCCTTGGCTGCTGCCTTGGCCGTACCCGCCGCTCATACCTTGCGATGATGAGCCGTAGCTACCGCCGCCCATGCCCTGGCTGCCGTAGCCGCCCTGCATGCCATACTCCTGCGAGGCCGATCCGTAGTTGCCCTGTGAGCCATAACTCCCCTGGCTACCGTAACCGCCCTGGCCGCTCTGTTGGTTATAGCGCCCCATGCCGCCCTGGTCGTTCATTACGCCATAGCCACCCTGCATGTCGCCTTCGCGATCCTGGTAGCCGCCCTGCATGCCGCCGCGGCTGCCGTACATGTCGTTAGAGTCTTGGTCTTGAGAGCGCATACGGTTGCCTTCCATGCCGCCTTGGTTGCCATAGTTGTAGCCTCCTTGCGATCCGTACTGGTTAGACTGAGAGCTGCCGCTCTGTGATCTTTGCCCTTGGGAAGAACCGTAGCCGCCCTGTGATCCTTGGCCACCGTAGTTGCTCTGAGAACCATAATCGCTTTGATAACCATAGCCTCCCTGACTACCATATCCTTGGTTTTGGTTACCGTAGCCTTGGTTCTGGCTGTTTTGGTCTGACCCCTGGAAGCTTTGCGATGAGCCGCTCGTCATGGAGCCATAGTTGCCGTATTCTGAAAGGTTTTGATTGCGGTCTGAGCTGGATGAGCTATCAGAGCTGCCACTGCCAGATTTTGCAGAGGTGCTGCTGGTTGATTTTCCATCTTTCTTAGATGTTGAGCCAGACTTGGCTTTTGAGCTAGAAGACTTGGAAGTTGAGCCAGAGGTCTTGCTGCCTGATGTGCTGCTCTTTGGCGATAAACTGGAGCTGCTTGGTGATGAGCTGGAGCTGCCACTAGTGCTGCTGCTACCGCTTGAGCTATTTGATATGTTACCTGATGTAGATGACGATGACGACGGGTTGGTGCTGCTAGATGAGCTACCCGACGATAGGTTGGAATTTTGATCCGTGTTCTGATTTTTCTCAGTCTCTTTCATAGTTCTGATCTCCTTAGTTTATTATTGACGTTTATTAAGTTTGCTATTTCCCTTTTTGCTATAACCCAATGCCGCGGGAGCATGATTCCGGCAAAGGATTTATGTTGCTGTTGCACTAAAACATTCCGTGATAGTAGGGCTTTTTAAGTGTAACAGAACGTTTTAGCTATACGAACCCCACGACACATGGTTATTGCTATATCGCAGTGTTGCATCTCAGTTCTATCGCAGTAAATATGGCCTTACAGTGTAAGCCGAAAGTTGGCGGGCGCAGTGTTTCCTTGCTTAAAGTATATGCCCAATACAACATTTAGGAGCAGGTTATTTGGCCAAGGCAGCAGGTAAGTGCTTGATGATGTTTTTGTTATTTATTTGTAGTGATATTTGCTGCTTATCCGGAAGTTATACTTACCTTTGCTCATAATTATTAATTATCATTACAATGAAGACAGGTAAAGTAAAATTCTTTAACGTATCAAAAGGTTTCGGTTTCATCGTAGAGGATGACACTAATCAAGACATCTTCGTGCATCAGTCAGGCTTGATCCACGAAATCCGCGAGAACGACCGTGTTTCTTTCGAGGTTAAGGATGGCAAAAAAGGTTTGAACGCTATCAACGTAGAGAGAATCTAAGTTAAGCGCTATCAATAGCCGATAGGCATTGTAAAGTCTTTTACCCGCTCAGTAACCTGGGCGGGTTTTTTATTTATAGGCTATTTCCGTTCTACTTCTCTTGGTTACGTTCTTCGCCTTTTTCCAGCCCCTCCTGTATCAGCTCTTTCGCTTCCTGTTTGTCTTCCTGGTCAGCGAGCGGGTGCTCCTGCTCCTGTTCACGTTGCGGCTCATAGTTTAGAGTAATTAGCATCGGGAAGTGGTCTGAGCCAAACTTCTTGAGGCGGCGAAGGCTTACCAATCTAAAGGCAGGGTCGTAGAACACATGGTCCAGGGGGTACCGAAACACAGGTACAAAGGCGTTATAGGTGTTATAAAATCCCCGGCCTACACGCGGGTCAATCAAGCCGCTGATTTCCTTAAATAGCTTTGTCGTTTTAGACCAAGCCACGTCGTTTAGGTCGCCGGCCACTACAGCAGGGTAAGGAGCCTTTTTAGCTTGTTTTGCCACTAGCAGTAGTTCGGCCTCGCGGGTTTCTGTGTTTAGCATCAGGCGGGGTGGCTGCGGATGCACGGTAAACAGGCAGAATTTATCTCCGCTACGCAACTCTATCACCATGTAAAAAGATGGGATGCCGTCTTCCACCAAATACCTGATCTCGTTTTCGTGCAGCTTATTTTTGCTCCAGAACAGCATGCCGTACGTGTTGTCTAGCGGTTTTTTTATGGAATAAGGGTACTTCTCGTCAAGCTCTTTGCAAACATGGTCGTGCCACTCGTGGCCCGGCTCATTCATGATGATCATATCTGGGTTGGCTTCTTTTACTCTCTGCAGAAACTTATCATACTTCTTGTTTACCATCCGCACGTTTGAGATCATCAGAGTAAAAGCGTTCTTCGGGTTTGCCTGTTCAGTGCGCTTCGCCTCTACCTTCTTAAGCGGGGTAAAATTGATGATATAACGCAGCTCATTAAGTATGGCCGCTAGCCAAACTAGAAGCATGGCAGCATCGGCAGGCCCTTGTGCCCCATACATGCTTATGTAGACTACCAGCACAACGGTTAGCAGAACAGCTACGTGCAGCCTAGGAAAATCCATGATGCGAATCCACCAAAGCGGAGTGGTAATTAGAGGCAGAAACGAAAATAGGGTAAATGTAAAACCAAGTATAATGAGTGCAGTTTGCATGTAACGAGGGTGCTTTTAAATCGAATTATTTTGCATACTATTGCTGTCATAGAATAGTTGCTTACACTAATTTTTACGTGTTTCTGCTTAACCAGATTAACTTATACTTAAGATATGTAAATTAAAAACCGCCCCGGCTTCTCCTTAAAGGCTGCCGGGGCGGTTTTATACTTTTAAAAGCTTTGGGTGAGGCTATTTATCAGTTGTGTTTGTGGCTACGCGCACTCCAACTGCTTGTATGTTCAGTAGAGGGTCGCGGCGCATGTATTGGGTTAGCTTGAGCTTATACGTACCTGGTCTGCTAAATTTAATATTGTCAATCGCCAGAGCCTGCAGGTCATACGTGTCGCTGGAGCCGTCGCCCAGCGGCTTGCCTGTTTTTGAATCCATTAGCAGTATTTCAAGAAGCTTGGAGGACACTTGCGTACTATCCGGCCCCAGAAGCTGGTGGCGCAGATACAGGTTGTAGTAGTCATACTTTAGGTTATACCGCACGTTAAAGTATACATCGTACACCTGGGTGGTATCCTTAATGTCGAATTCGAAAACAGGTGCATTGTCTACGTACCAGTTTCCTTCAGGCATGTCAATGTTCTGCTCATATACCCTTGCAGGGTCGCAGGCGGAGAGCAGCAGCACGAGTGCCGCTGCCCACATCCTTACAAAATTATGCATCAGTGCGTGGTGGTTTATTGCCTTGGTCTGGTTTCCTGCCTCTAAACGGTTTGCGTGAGCGGCTTTTGGGGCGCTGGTTGCTGCTGCTCTGTGGCTGCGACCCTTTTTCTGAAGCGTTACCGGAATCCTGCGCCTCTGGTCGCGGACCTGATGGCTCACGTTTTTCGCGACGCTCCCGTGGCTCACGACGCTCCTTAGGCTCACGCTGCTCTCTCGGTTCACGCTGATCTCTTGCCTCACGCTGCTCACGTGGCTCAGCACCTTCCTGGCCTTCCCTGTTTTTGTTTTTATTGCGAGGTGGCCGTTGGCGACGTGGCCGCTGCTGCTGCTCCTGTTGTTCAGCGTTGTCTTGCGGTTGTGCCTGGCGCTCCTGCTTTTCTCTTCTAGGTTGAGGTGCCTCAGCCGTTTTTTCTGACTGCTGCGGCTGCTCTGCTCCAGTTGGTTTCTTTTTCTTCTTTTTCTTCTTTTTCTTGTTCCTGAACTTGTCATCCAGGCGCTCCAGGTTGCCTTCTACCTGCGCTACAAACTCGTTCTGTTTCGGCTCTTCCACAGGCTCTGTAAGAAGTGCCTCTACAGCAATGCCTTTGGCGTTCTGCTCCAGTATCTCCTGCACACGCTCTACCGGTACCGGGTACCAGTTGTTGTCGCCTTTGTAGCCAAACCACATCATGCGTTTAAAGATGTCGGTTTTCTGAAGTATGGCATCTCCCTGCTGCGTCTGCAAAGGCCGGTTAACCGTCGGGATATCCTTAAGGGCATCCATGTACGTTTCTAGCTCATAATTGAGGCAGCACTTCAGGCGTCCGCACTGTCCGCTCAGCTTGCTTGGGTTAAGCGAGAGGTTCTGGTAACGAGCCGCCGTTGTAGATACGCTCTTGAAGTCAGTTAGCCAGGTGGAGCAGCACAACTCACGGCCGCACGACCCAATGCCGCCCAAACGGCCAGCCTCATGGCGCAGGCTTATCTGGCGCATCTCCACGCGTATTTTAAACTCCTCGGCCAGTTTCTTTATCAGGTCACGGAAATCCACTCGGTCGTCGGCAGAGTAGAAGAAGGTGGCCTTGCTTCTGTCGGCCTGGTACTCCACATCCGATAGCTTCATCTTAAGCCCCAGCATGTGTATGATCTCGCGGCTGCGATACATGGTGGTTCCTTCCTGGTCGCGGGCTTCGTTAAACTTCTCCATGTCGCGCTCGTTGGCGATGCGGTAGATGCTGCGGATCTCTTCGTTGTTATCCACTTTCTTCTTGAGCATCTGCAGGCGCACAAGCTCCCCTTTTAACGACACGAAGCCGATATGATGGCCATTTGGCACATCCACTACCACTGCATCGCCGGTTGTCAGGTCCAGCCGGTTTATATTTCGGTAAAAGTCCTTGCGGCCTCCTTTAAATCTTACTTCTATAATGTCAAACTCCTCAAACGACGTTGGTATCTCCATATCGCTGAGCCAGTCGAACACGTTTAAGCGGTTACAGCCTCCCGTGCTGCATCCGCCGTTGCTTTTGCAGCCACCTGGTTTGGTGTCAGTGCTGCATCCGCCACTAGAACATGAACTACATCCCACAATTTTATCTCCTTTATATAGCTAGGCTAATTCTTGTTTTCGAAATCAGTTAATTAACAAATATACTAAATTTTTAGGCTTTTGCTTTTGCGGCTCCCAAAAGTACAAGTATGGCAACAATGCATTGCCGGCTTTGGTGCCGCCAGCCCCAAGCAAATGGCTATTTACGAAAAAAGGACAGCATTGCTACAGGCTGGGAAATAAAGTATAATTTTAAGGGATGCTTCGGAAGTTACTGTCTCATGCGGCAATCTATGGCCTGGCTGCGCAATTACCGCGCGTAGCCGGTGTGCTGGCCCTGCCCATCATTACGCCCTACCTCACTACCACCGATTATGGCGTAGCCGGAGTGGTAACAGCCTACGTTACGGCGCTCAGCATTGTGCAGTCTTTGGGGCTAAGCGTGGTGATGGTAAACGCCTATGTTAAACACCCGACCAAGTACAAATGGGTGTGGCGGCAGGTGCATGGGTTTTTTATACTTTGGTCAGTAGTGTATAATGCAGCGCTATCTCTTATGCTTTATTTTGGCATTCCAGAAGAGGCCACAGTGTATCGGTGGGAAATTATACTTTTGCAGGTAGTGCCGGCTTTTTTGTTTAATCATACTGTATTCTTTGGTGTTTTCTCCTACCAGATGCAGCAGCGGCCTTTACCGGTAGCTGCACAGTCGCTGTTGGTGGGGGCCTTAACTCTCGGCTTAAATATTTATTTCATAGCTTATCTGCACCTGGGGTACATGGGGTGGTTTTACTCTGGCTTTGTAGGGGCGTTGGCGAGTTTTCTGATGTTCCTGTATCCCGTGTATTGGCTGGAGCAACTTTGGCCAATCTTTAAGTTCAGAACTTACCGCATTAAATCATCTCTTCTAGTTAGTGTCCCTACCATTCCTTACCAGTTTTCTACCTTTCTCTTAGATGCATCTGATAAGCTGGTGATGGATGTGTTGCGGGTACCTTTGCAGCGAATTGGCTTCTATAACATTGCCTCTAGCTTTGGGTTATATTTTTCGGCGGCATCGCACGCTGTAGTACAGGCGGCAACTCCTATTTACATGGATCTTCTTGCAAAGCCAAACTCTGGTTCTGCTCAGGCAGAGTTACGGCGTGCTACTTTTTCGTTGCAGGGTTTGTTTCTGTTGGTTACAAGCCTGGTTTCTCTTTGGATGAAAGAAATTTTCTTGTTTCTCATTAAGAATGAAAGCCTGCAGGGCGCTTACTCTTTAGCAATCATTATATTGATGGGGTATAACTATAGGCCAATGCATCTGGCAGTTATCAGTGTGCTCACCTACTACGAAAAAACAAAAGAGCTTTGGAAAATCTCAATTATAGCAGGTGCCGGAAATGTGCTGCTTAACTTGATTTTTGTACCGCTATTAGGAATAGAGGCGGCTGCTTACACAACTTTTGTAGCCTTGATGTATATGGGTTACAGCGGATTCTTTCTGAAAGAGTACAGGAGCAGCCAAACATTACAATATTACCCAATGGTTTGGCTTTGCCTAACAACTCTGGCTTTGATAGGAATGTACTTTGCTGTTGACCTATCACTGTATCTCAAGCTGATTCTTACAGCCATTGTGGTTGTTGGAGGAGCTGTTTCTATGCTGATCTTTGGTAAGGTTGCTCTGAGAGGTGCAACTAGATAGCTTGAGATGCTACTTTATAAGCCCGTTATATAAATTTAGCAGTTGAGGTGCCACTGCCTGAGTAGAGAAGCGGTTTAAAAAGTCTTGTCTAATTTGAAGGCTGTCATACTTCTGATAGTTGGTTATAAGAGATTGCATGGCTTGAGTAAGCTCCTCAATGTTGTTTTTGTCAACCAGTATACCATTGAAAGGTGTAACTGTTGACTCAGGTCCGCCGCACTTGGTGGCAATAATTGGTTTGCCGCACGCTAAAGCCTCCACAAAAACAATTCCCATAGATTCGTACTGACTCGGCAGTACGAAAGCATCGCAAGACTGAAACTCACGCAAAGCATCTTCCCGGCCGACATCTCCTAGCCATACTATGTTAGCTTCGATACCTAATGTACTGGCAATATGCTTACAGGTATTTAAAAAAGGACCGTCTCCTCCAATCCTTAAAAGAACATCTATTTTTGCGTCCAACAGTTTTTGGGCCGCATACAAAAGCAGATCAGTTCCTTTATTCGGTGCAATATAGGACAGGGCAAAAAAAGTGAATGGTTCTTTTGGTGTAGCTTTTATTGGGCTTGGGACAAATACATCTTCATCCACAAAATTAGGTATAACTACAACGTTCCTGATTCCCTGGCGTTCCATAAGTTCTGCCTGATAAGAGCTAACGGCTACATTAACAACAGCTTCTGAATACGGTTGCCTGTGGGATGCTGATAGCATCCCGTCTTTATTCTGTACTAGAGGATAAGGAAACGGTCCCATATGTTCTGTTATACAGTATGGTTTTTTTGTTATGCGGGCCACTTCCATGGCAATCATACCTGCCGGAAATCCAACATGTGCGTGAATGGCATCAACTGCTCCATAATCGGACTCAAAAGAATGAAGATTTTGCAGATTAGCTTTAATTAGTCCTTTCATGTTGCCGCCCAATATCTTTTTTGTCCAGGTAAAGGTAGGGCTGTGGTATACTTTTAGATTGGGCAAAAGAGGCGTTATGTAAGGAGAGGTGCTTGCTCTCACATATTTTTTTATGTTCTTCAGGTGATCTTTTAACCACAACAGAAACTGCTCATCTTGCTGCCCCCATGCACTTATACCCACATTTACAGATGGGTAATAGCGGCAAAAAGCTTCGGTTTGCTCTTTAAGCATAACACCGCTAATAGGATGATCTTTAGAGGGGTACCATGATGGTATGACAAATATGTTCATTGGGATTAGCCCTCAGCAGACTTTGTTTGATTTACGTTTAGCGACAGGCACAAAAATAAAGAGACAGCTTTACAGTTGTCTCTTTATTTTGCTAGTTCAAATGCAATCTACGGCTTCAGCACCACCTTCACACAGTTATCTTCCTTCTTTTTGAAAATATCGTAGCCATGAGCTGCCTGGCTTAACGGCAAAGTATGGGTAATGATATCGTCCAGCACAACTTTGCCCTCCTGCACAAGCTGCAGCAGGTGGTCAATGTATATTTGCACAGGAGCCTGTGTGCCTTTTAGGGTTACACCTTTATCGAACCACCTGAAGATTGGGAAGTTGTCATAGTTGGAACCGTAAACGCCTACAACACTCACAATACCTCCCCGACGAACGGCCCGCAGGCAAGTCTCCAAAACTTTGGGAGTGCCTTTTTCCAGGTTAATGACTGCCTTGGCCTTGTCTAGTATACTGCGGTCTGCCTCCATACCCACGGCATCAATGCAAACATCCGCACCGCGGCCTTCGGTCATGTCGCGCACCAGCTGCACCACCTGCTCCTCGTCTTCCCAGCGTATGGTTTCTGAGTTGGCAGATTTTTTTGCCATATCGAGGCGGTACTGCTGCGGGTCTACGTTTATTACTCTGGAAGCTCCTCTGATCCACGCTGATTTTGCTGCCATAATACCAACAGGGCCGGCCCCGAAAATCACGACAGACTCACCGCCTTTGATATTACCCCAATCAGCAGCAGCCCAGCCTGTCGGGAAAATATCGGTCAGGAAAAGCACTTGCTCATCTGTCAGGTTGTCTGGCACAACACGTGGGCCGTAATCGGCAAAAGGAACGCGCACGTACTCTGCCTGGCCGCCCTGATAGCCACCGTATAAATCTGTGTAACCAAACAGGGCAGCTCCTTTCTCTGTCAGAAAGCCTCCGTCAGGGCCGTAATTAGAGTTGGAGTTTTCACACTGTGTCGGCCACTGGTGGTTACAGAAAAAGCACTGGCCGCAGGCAATCGGGAAAGGCACCACTACACGATCTCCCTTCTTCAGGTTTTTTACGGCAGGTCCAACCTCTTCTACTATGCCCATAAACTCGTGGCCCAGCACCATATCCTTCATCTGAGGCACAAAGCCATCCAGAATATGCAGATCGGAGCCACAGATGGCAGTAGAAGTTACCCGGATTATAGCGTCACGCGCATCTTCTATTTTAGGGTCATCAACAGTTTCAACGCTTACATCATTGATTTTGTGAAAAACAAGTGCTTTCATAGCTTCTGATTTTAGTTTTGGTACATGGCTTAGTACAATAAGCCTAATAATTTAATTAATAAATGTTTAACGGTTTAGCATTTAAGTAGTTATAAGCCAAAAGCTGCGGCGCTGGCAAAATTGTGGTTTTGCTACAGTAGAAAGCTTTATTTTGCCGTAGAAGTTTACCAAACTCATAACTGATGGTGATGCCTGATTTCCGTTTCTCTTTTCTTCAGCAAAAAGACCTGCCGCAGCTCCGCGAAACCTTTCTGGCAGCCTTTGCCGATTATGTAGTGCCTGTTCAGCTGAATGAGGAGCAGCTAAAAGACAAGGTAGAGCGGGAGGGAATTCAGGCCAGTTTTAGTGTAGGCGTGTTTGTGGGGAAGGAAATGGTGGGGTTTATACTTACCGGACTGGGAGAATGGCACGGCAAACCTGCAGCTTACAATGCCGGCACAGGTGTGGTCCCAAAGTGTAGAGGCTATAACCTTACGCAGCAAATGTATGATTTTCTGCTGCCCAAGCTACGCGAAAGCGGTGTGGAGCAGTGCCTGCTGGAGGTGATTCAGGAAAATACGCCCGCTCTTAAAGCCTATAAAGCTATCGGTTTTGAAATTGCCCGCTCCCTAAGTTGTTTTCGGGCAACAAAAAACGAGCTGCTGCTAACCCGAGAAACTGAAGATATAGCTATAGCCCATCCAACTCGACCTGACTGGAAAACCTACTGTTGCTTTCGGGATGTGGAGCCTACCTGGCAAAACGACAATCACGCCATCAAAAGGAGCAAAGCACAGGCGCAAATTTTGGAGGCCCGTAACGCACATAATGAGGTGGTAGGCTTTATTTCCTTTTTGAAGAAGAATGGTGCTGTGGCGCAGTTGGCTGTTGATGAGCTTTGGCGCGGTAGAGGTATAGGCACGGCTTTGCTACGGGAAGCTGTAAACCAAATCGAGGCAAAATCGCTTATGTTCATCAACATAGATGATGCTGCTACTGATATGATCGCGTTTTTGGAGCGACGACATTTCAGGCTTATGCTGAAGCAGTATGAAATGCTGATGAACATCGTGTAAAGAAAACAGGCAGCTGTGTTGCCGCAGGTTTAATGCGTACATTTGCAGCTTAAACCATCAAACTACCTTACTATGAACATGGCTTGGTTTTACCTGATTTTGGCGGGAATTTGTGAGATTGGCTGGGCTTTCGGTCTAAAGTATAGCGAAGGCTTTACAAAGTTGGGTGTAAGCGTAGTAACCGTAATCGTGATGATCCTGAGTTTTGTGTTGCTCTCTCAGGCTATGAAAACACTGCCGCTGGGCACTGCCTATGCTATCTGGACGGGTATTGGCGCTGCTGGCACAGCCATACTTGGTATTCTTTTCCTGAACGAGCCACGCGACCTTATCCGTGTTTTCTGTATTCTGCTGATTGTGGCAGGTGTGGTAGGGCTTAAAGTGTTTTCTGGGGCAAAGTAAACTAATCTAGCAAGTATATTTCTGCGGTATTTTTAGTGAAGAGAAACAGTTGCTTATCTCCGGCAAGCGCCGCAACATACTTCTTCTGAACAGGCAACTTCAGCACCCGCTCTTTTTGTGTATACAGGTTGTAAAAGTATAGTTTACCTTCTTTTACAAAGTATAATTCATTATTCCTGAACCCGATATGGCGGAGGCCGGTGTGGGGCAGTAGCTTTTTATAGTTGCCAAGGTTGTCGAAAACCAGTATGCCGCTGTTATAATCAAGCAGGTAAACGAGGTTCTGGTACTCGCGCAGCTGGCGTATGTCAAACTGCTCGCGGTTTAGCAGCAGGTTAAGTGGTGTTTCTATTGTTACCTGCCGCATGTCAGGGTTTAGTTTGCTGAGTGTCAGGCTCGTTTCATCAAAAAGCCAGTAACCTTGGTCGGCAGCCGGTGCTGCTACTTTGGCTGTGCCTTCGTACTGCAGGTCCAGGAGGTCTGAGGCGCTGATGGGGCGAAGAAAACGATCCAGAAGTACAAGCTCCTGGCTGCCTTCATAAAACAGCACGATCTTCATGGGGTTCCAAGCATGTATGCTGCTGATGCGGCCTCGGGCAGGCGGGGAGTACGTGTCTACGGGGCGGCCAAGCGAATCGAAACGAAGCAGGTTCAGCCGTTCATCCAGCAGGTACACAAAGCCGTTGCGGTCCTGCGAAATGGTAGTGGCGGAGCTAACAGGTACGGTATGGCTGTAAGTAAGTATGGGCGCCTGCAGCGTGTCCTGCGCCTGTAACAACTTTGGTGTAAGTAGCACCAGCCAAAGTATAAGTATGGAGAGTTTAGCCTTCAAAGGTCTTCAGTTCTAGTTTCTGGCCGTCGTAAACTCCATAGGTGCAAAAATTAACCCATTCACCAAGATTTACATACTTTGCTGTATCGCCAATCGGCATTTCAAGTGGCAGGTGCCGATGGCCAAAAATATAATAATCGTGGTGCTGCTGCTGCTCTACCTCCTGGCTATACTGCACCAGCCACTCCCGTTCCCCAAAAAACTCCTCGTCCTTTTTCACATTGCTGATGCGGCTCCTCCTCGACCACATATTAGCTACTCCGATGCCTAAGTTTGGATGTACACGAGCAAAAAGCCACTGACACATTTTATTGTCAAACACTTTTTTTAGCATCTTATAAGTATGGTCGCCTGGGCCTAAGCCGTCTCCGTGGCCAATATGAAATGTTTTACTGCCTATGTGTGTAGAAATAGGCTGTCTTATAATCGGGATGTTCAGCTCCTTCGGAAAGTAGTCGAACATCCACATATCATGATTTCCTGTGAAAAATAAAACCGGAATGCCGGAGTCCGTGAGCTCTGCCAGCTTTCCTTGCAGCCGCACATAGCCTTTAGGTATAGCGTGTTTGTACTCAAACCAAAAGTCGAAAATATCGCCCAGCAAAAGTATGGCGGTAGCATCCTGCTGAGCCATTTCCAGCCACCGTACTATTTTTTTCTCACGCGCAAGGCTGCTTTCTGCATCAGGAACGCCCAAGTGAAAATCGGAAGCGAAGTATACTTTTTTGCCTGGCGCTAAATTATCAATGCGGAAGGTCATCAATCAGAAATAAAACTAACTGTTTAGGGCCATGGGCACCCATTACCAACGTTTTCTCGATGTCTGCTGTGCGGCTCGGTCCGCTCACCAGCGATATCATGGAAGGAAAGTTTTCTTTATACTTGTCGCGCACCCGCTGCAAACCATCTTTAATGTCCGGTACCAACTGGCTTGCTTTGGCAATAACCATATGTGTGGTAGGGTAGATGCTTAGGCGGCGGCCACCCGCGTTAGCAGAGCTCACTAAAATGCTACCGGTGCGGGTAATCAGTGCTTCGCAGGTGGTAAGGCTGGCCTCTATACTTTGCACAAAGTTCTCCTCATCGGCTATAAAGTCGATGCCTGCCTGGTGCACGGCTCGCTGCAGGTTTGGCTCCCAAATGCATAGGTGCTGCAGGTTCTGCTCTTTTTTGTAAACATAAAGCTGATCAAAAAAATCTTCCTCATTCTCGCAATACACAAATATGCCTGCGGTTTTGATGAAGTTCTCAGCAAATACGATAGACATATCCTCTAGCTGCACGGGTTGGTGCAACGGCGAGGAAAAGTCTGGGGTAGGAGGCAGAAAAGGCGCCGACTTAGCCAGCGCCTCTCTTACTCTTCTTAATACTATTTCTTTTGATTTTGCTTCGTACATGCCTGGTTAAATCAAGCTGTTCTCGAATTTATGTTGTCTCGCTCAGTGGCGGAACTGCCGTTGTTGCCAAGCGGAGTGCCTGGTACACTGCCTTCCTCTTGTTCAGGATGCTGTGTCTGGCCAAGTTCTACCGGGTGTTGCTGCTCTACCTCGCTTTTAGTTTTGCTACGATCCGTACCGGCTGTGTGTGCTTGGTAAGTGGTAAGCGCATCAAACGGGCGTGGGCCAACTAAACGCTCCAGGTCACTCTGGAACAGGATCTCTTTCTGCAGTAGCTCCTGCGATACGATTTCTAGTTCACTGCTTTTAGATCTGAGTAATTCTTTGGTGCGCTGGTAAGCGGCATCAATAATCTTACGAACCTCCTCGTCAATGGTCTCAGCTGTCGCCTCAGAATATGGTTTATTGAATGCCATGTCGGTCTGCTTCGAATCATAAAACGAAACATTGCCGATCTTATCATTCATGCCATACATGGTTACAATGCTATAGGCCATTTTGGTGATACGCTCCAAGTCGCTCAAGGCTCCTGTCGAGATTTTACCGAATACTATTTCCTCAGCGGCACGGCCACCCAGGGCCATACACATCTCATCGATAAGCTGCTCGGTGGTGTACAGGAACTGCTCTTTTGGCAGGTATTGTGCATATCCCAACGCAGCTACACCACGTGGAACAATACTTACCTTCACCAACGGATCGGCGTGCTCCAGGAACCAACCAGCAATAGCGTGGCCAGCTTCATGGTAAGCTACAATTTTCTTCTCTTCCGGAGAGATGATCTTGTTTTTCTTCTCAAGGCCACCGATTACACGGTCTACCGCATCGTTGAAGTCTTGCTGGTCTACTGCTTTTTTATTGCGACGTGCGGCAATCAGAGCGGCCTCGTTACAAACGTTGGCAATCTCGGCACCGGCAAAGCCTGGAGTTTGTGCGGCCAGTTTACGGGCATCTACATCAGCTGCAAGCGTAAGCGGCTTCAGGTGTACTGCAAAAATCTCCGTACGTCCGTTAATATCTGGCTTGTCGATGCTTACCTGGCGGTCGAAACGGCCTGGGCGAAGCAGGGCAGAGTCCAGAGTATCCGGGCGGTTAGTGGCTGCAAGTATAATCACACCTGAGTCAGTCGCGAAACCGTCCATCTCCACAAGCAGGGAGTTTAGTGTGTTCTCGCGCTCGTCGTTTCCTCCTGGCGTAGCACCACGGCTACGGTGGCGGCCAATAGCATCAATCTCATCAATAAAGATGATACATGGTGCTTTGGCTTTGGCTTGCTTAAACAAGTCGCGTACACGCGCGGCACCCACACCCACAAACATCTCCACAAAGTCAGAACCTGACAGAGAGAAGAAAGGTACATCAGCCTCGCCGGCTACGGCTTTAGCCAGAAGGGTTTTACCTGTTCCCGGAGGGCCTACAAGCAATGCGCCTTTTGGTATTTTACCGCCGAGTACAGTAAATTTGCTTGGGTTCTTCAGGAACTCTACAATCTCCTGTACCTCTTCTTTTGCTTCTTCCAGGCCAGCCACATCTTTAAATGTGATCTTAACCTTGTTCTCCGCATCAAAAAGAGCAGCCTTAGACTTACCAATGTTGAAGATCTGACCGCCTGTGCCACCGGAAGTTACGCGGCGCATCAGGAACCAGAAGCCAAACAGTAGCAAAATCAGGAAGCCCCACTGGAAAAAGAAGTCGGCAAATCCTGTGCGCGACTCCGGCTTTAGAGGTACTTGCTGCTCGCGTGGCAGTTCTGCCTGTAGCTGGTCCAGGTCTTCTTTGAACGATTCCGCTGAAATCACCTGGAAGTGATAGTGCGGACCCGGGCCCTGGTCCATCGAGAAGGTGCCGCGGTCGTTCAGTTCGGTTTTATACTTTTCGTTCTGGAGGGCCTCCGGCTCAAGGTACACCTCCACAGTTTTGCCGTTAACGAGGGTGAGCTTGTCAACGTCGCCGCTTAGCAACATCTCCTCAAAATCTTGTTGAGAGGTCTCTATGGAAGAGTTGCTCTTGTTCAGATAGGTCAATCCGAAAATAAGCAGGATCAGAACGGCCAGCATCCACAGCTGCATGGTAGGGCGCGGTGGTGTGTTCGGGATGATCGGCTTTTTTTTCTTGTTATTGCCTTTATTATTTTTTTCTGCCATTGATAGTTTAAATGTCGATTGTATGGGAAACAAAAGGCTGGCCCAAAAGTTTAAGCCCGGCCCTTTGGCATTAGACAGATTCCACGTGCTCTATTTTGGCGTCGCCCCAAAGCTCTTCCAAAGCATAGAATTCGCGTTTATCTTTCAGGAAAACGTGTGCTACTACATCCACATAATCTAGCAACACCCATTCTTTGTTCATGCGGCCTTCTGTTTGCCACGGGTTTTGGCCGATGGCTTTGTGAACCTCTTCCTCAATAGAAGAAGCGATGGCGTCTAGTTGCGTGTCGGAGCTTGCGGATGCTATTACGAAGTAATCTGATACAGCGTTTTTAAGTGATTTAAGGTTCATCACAACTATATCGGAAGCTTTTCTCTCCTGCATGCCTTTCACTACAAGCTCTGCCAATATGTCGGAAGTAGCCTCAACCTTGGTTTCTTTCATTTGTGCTCTTTAAATTTGATGTACAAAAGTATTAAATTCTCGTGTAATTATATGCCGCCTAATACGCTGTTTATGGGCCAGCAACTGCTTTTTATTGCAGCCTGCGCCTCCACCAACTCAGAGGCCCAACAGCTTCTTATCAAAAATGAAGCCACAGAAGGCTGTGCCGTCATTACGCACAGGCAAACGCAGGGGCGTGGGCAGCGGGGTAACTCGTGGGAGGCCGAGCCAGGGCAGAACATCACCCTCTCTGTAATTCTGTCGCCAACTTTTTTGGCGGTGCGCCAGCAGTTTTACCTTAATATGGCCGTATCGTTGGCTGTACTGGATCTGCTGCGCGAGCATGGCCTGCAGCAGGCCATGGTAAAATGGCCGAACGATTTATTTTTTGAAGATAAGAAACTTGGCGGGATTCTGATAGAAAACACGATTAATAGTCAAACTTTACAACACAGTATTGTCGGGATTGGTTTAAATGTCAATCAAACGGCCTTTGCTACTTCAACGGCTACCTCCATGGCTAACGTATGCGGCCGCGTATTTGATTTGGAGAATGTTACTATGCGGCTGCTGGAGCTGCTCGAGAAACGCTACCTGCAGCTGCGCACCGGCCACACTGCCCGCCTAAAATATGAGTACCTCCAGGGGCTGTACCGTTATCAGGAAACCCACCCTTTCAAGATAGGCAACGTGCAGGTACAGGGCCAAATTCTGGGAGTAGGCGAGGATGGGCGACTGGCAGTGGAGATAGAGCAGGAGCTCCGTTATTATGATTTCAAAGAGATAGCGCACGTAATTTAAGCAAGTATGGCTGTAGCTTAGCAGCAAAGCAAAAGGCCGGAAAAGAATATTCTTTTCCGGCCTTTTGGCAGTTTATACTTACTGCTACTGTATAATCAGTTTTTGTACCTGTTTTTCGTTGGCATCCTGCATGTGCACATAGTATAAACCCTTAGGTATACTAAGCTCAGGTATACTTAATTGAATCTCCTGAGAGCCTGCTGCCACTTCTTGTGTATATACGGTGCGGCCATTCCTATCCATAATTTTCAGATGAGCGTTGCTCTGGCTTTGTAGCGCTACTCGTACATAATTGCTGGTTGCAGGGTTCGGGAAAACCTCCATTCTTGCCTTAGCTAAGGTAATCTTGTTATCAACGGCTACTATTTTGCTATACTCAAACTGGCCATCAAAATCTACTTGCTTCAGTCGGTAGTAATGCAATCCAGCACCGGCGGTTTTATCGGTATGGCTATAGGCAAGGGCGGTAGATGAGTTGCCGGCTCCCGCTACAGTTGCTATATGCTCAAAGCTTTTGCCATCCTGGCTGCGCTCTACCTCAAAACGATCATTATTCTCTTCTGAGGCTGTGGTCCATTCCAGTGCAATGCCGCTTTGGGTTGCTTTTCCTTCAAAAGACATCAACTCAACTGGTAGCGGGGTAATAAGTTCGTCTTCGCAACTAATTGTGTTGAGGCCAACACTTTCAAAAGAACTGCCAGCAGATATGGTCATCGTAAAATATGGCGCCAGTTCGTACAAATCGTTAGGCACAATGATAGAGAACACATCCGTAGCGCCGCCGCTATAGCCGTTTGTGTTCTGAGCGTCAAAGGTTATCAGGTTCTCCTGTTGGTTTACAGTTGCTTTATATTGATAGTTATCTGTTTTATATACATTGCCATTGTTCATGCCGGCAACGCTAATGGCTTCAGGGGTTTGCTCCGTTTGGATGCTTACGGTGCCTACTTCCTCTTCTGTCAGGTTCTGGATCATAAGGTTGACGGTAGTGGTACCATCGCCGTTATCTGATGCGCCGGCAAAAGCAAAAACAGCCGCATCACGCTCTATCACGCAGGCTTCTGGCCCTTCCAAGGGGCTGCAGGCGCTCAAATCAAAAACAACCTGGCGACTCTGGCTAACAATATTTCTGTTGCCGTTAGTGCCTGTGCGTAACGTAGCTCTAACTCTCATAGTAGAGAGTGCCTCAAAATCAGCCATTGTCAGATTAAAAGTAAATGTGTCAATGGCTCCACCGGAAAGGGAGTAGTTTTGCTTCGCGTTAAATTGTATGGCATTAAATGGAGTTTCGACCTCATTTGGGCCCTGCTCACTGGTAATGCCGTTTCGGACGCGGTAATCTGGAGCATTTTCGTGGTAAACACTTGCTGAACCAGCTGCTTCAGATCCTTCTGGCAATTCAAAAGCGACGTAGGCTAATTCATCGCAATTAACTTGCAACCCAAACTGCACCTGCATTAGGTCTTCCTCCATTTGCATAGCGCCAAAATAGCTAAAGGTATAACAATCTGCTTGCTGAACACAACCACCTGTAGGAGCCGGGCGCTGGGCTGTGGCCCAATTTATAGATGCGAAAAAAATCAGGGTAATTAAAAGTATATATCGTGTCATATTACTCAGAGTATAGAAATGTAAAATCCAATTATGTGTTATGGTTTGTTTAACGATGTCACAGAAATGTAGTTGCACTTTTTAATTGTACAATTATTGGGTGTGGCTTGTGTTTTATGAGGTTTTTAAGGTTTTTATATTCGCTTAATGGTTTTAAGGCATAATATTTAAATTAACAAATGCCTTTGGGGAATTGTGTTTATTTTTGTACTATTAATGAATGGTTATATATAGATCCTGTGTTATTTAGAAAGGTATTATAATGTAAATGTTATGTATTTGAATGGGAGTAAGACATTTGTGCCAATTGCCAAGCTTCCACTAAAGGTGCGGCTAACTGAAAGGAGTGAAAAAAATGGAATGATTTTTGTTAAGGATGAAGATGAAGAAGCATGCACGCAGCTTATCAGCCTCATTTACAAATATTTTAAAAATTTAATTTACAGATATGGCTTTTTAAACTATCTTTGGTTTGTTAAGTCGAAAGTGTAGTGCAACATACTATAACATCAAGACGCTTGAATATGAGAATTTTTACTAGATTTATATTAGTGACCACCCTTGTAAGCGCCCACCTGGTGAGTTTTGCCGGAGTAAGCCCTGCTTATAAAGGCGGTAACACACTTTGGAAGCTAATGCCTGATAAAGTGTCGCAGCTGACGCTGTCTGCCAATAATGCAAGGCCAGAGTTTGTGGCCAAGGAAGACCATACTTGCTCCAAGATCTATGCATCAGCGGTGAGCCAGGTATTTCATGTAGTGGAGAAGAAGCAGAGCAAGAGTATGTACGCCAATATTACGCTGGCTGCATTTGCACCAGGCAACGACCTAAAGACCTCGCTGCCATCCATCAATGCGTACCCTAACCCGTCGCGCGGTTATACTAGCCTGGCGCTTAACCTGCCCGGCAACAACAACTATAAAATCAGGATTTCTAACACTATCGGTAAAGTGCTGGCTGTGCAGGAAATAGCCCCTGCCGAGAAAGCAAAAGTAGACCTTGACCTGACAAGCCTGCCTTCTGGAGTATACTTCTACAGCCTGCTGGTAAACGGCAAAACTGTAGAGACTAAGCGCCTTGTGCTTCAGAAATAACAAGCTGCCAACAAAGAAATTAACAAAAAGCCGGCCCTAAAGCCGGCTTTTTCATTACAAACTTCTAAAAATAGCCAGCCGCTTTATATTAATTTATTATTTTCGGGGCTGAATCAACTAAAGCTATGACGGATTATCGGAAGGTAAACAACCTCGTGGGCTGGATCGTGTTTTTGATCGCGACAGCCGTATATGTCCTAACTCTTGAGCCGACCGCCAGCTACTGGGATGCCGGCGAGTTTATTGCCTGCTCTTACAAGTTGTTGGTGCCACACCCTCCTGGGGCTCCCTTTTACCTATTAATGGGAAGGCTGTTTTCCATGTTTGCCTCCGATGTAACCCAGGTAGCCTGGTGGGTAAACCTGCTCTCGGCATTGGCTAGTTCGTTTACCGTACTTTTCCTGTTCTGGACTATCACTATACTTGCCCGCAAACTGCTGGTAAAGGAAGGCGGCGCTCCAACCAAAGGCAATATGTGGCTGATTATGGGCAGCGGTGCCGTAGGAGCATTGGCTTATACTTTCTCCGACTCAGCCTGGTTCTCGGCGGTAGAGGCAGAGGTTTATGCCATGTCATCTTTCTTTACGGCTATCGTTTTCTGGGCTATGCTGCGCTGGGAAGAGAAAGTAGGGCAGGCGCATTCTGACAAGTGGCTTATCCTGATTGCTTACCTGGTAGGTTTGTCTATAGGCGCTCACTTGCTGAACCTGGTTACTATTCCGGCGTTGGCCTTTATTTATTATTTCCGGTTGTACAAGCCAAGCTTTTGGGGTGGTGTGATCGCGTTCGGCGTTAGTGCTGTGGTTGTGGTAGCCATACTTTGGGGCGTTATCCCAGGTCTTCCGTCGGTGGCGGGTAGCTTCGAGGTGTTCTTCGTGAACTCGCTTGGCCTGCCGTTCAGCTCTGGCATCATCGTGTTCCTGGTGCTGCTTGTGGGGGCGCTGGTGTTTGGTATCCGCTATTCCATTAAGCATAACAACCGCATTCTCAACACGGCTTTGCTCAGCCTGGTATTTGTGCTGATTGGGTACTCCTCATACATGATGATTCCGATCCGGTCTTCTTATGAGCCAACCATAGATGAGAACGACCCAGACGATATTCTTACATTTGTTTCCTACCTGAAGCGCGAGCAGTACGGAGACCGGCCTTTGCTGTTCGGTCCGCAGTACAACGCGCAGCCGGTAGCGCAGGAGGAAGGCGCTCCGCGCTATGTAAAAGGCGAAGAAAAGTATATTGTGGCCGGCAAAAAGCTGGAGACAATTTATGACTCTAAAGACAAAGTGCTGCTGCCGCGTATTTACAGCGATCAGCCCCAGCACATAGAAGCCTATAAAAAATGGGTAGACCTGCGGGAGGGGCAAACGCCGACCTTTGGGCAGAACATAAGCTTCCTGTTTAATTATCAGTTAGGTTTTATGTATTGGCGTTATTTCCTCTGGAATTTTGTAGGCCGCGAGAGCGATGTGCAGAATGCAGGCGTGCTATGGTTTGGCAAGGATGACCCGAATGCGCCGGAGCGTGTGCTGGAAAGTGAGGCGCGCAACACTTTTTACCTGCTGCCACTGCTGATAGGTATACTTGGCCTTATTTACCATGTGCGCAAGGATGAAAAAGACGCATTCATCATCGGCCTTCTTTTCTTCTTTACAGGTATGGCTATCGCCCTTTACCTGAACCAGCCGCCGGTGGAGCCTCGTGAACGGGATTATACTTTCGCCGGGTCATTCTATGCCTTCAGTATATGGATTGGTTTAGGTGTGATGGGACTGGCAGATCTGCTGGGCAAAGCCTTGAAGAACTCAACCTCACGGGCTGCATTGGCTACAGTAATCGGTTTGCTGGTGCCGGGCATTATGGCCGCCGAAGGCTGGGACGACCATGACCGCTCTGACCGCTATCATTCTGTTGACTCGGCCAAGAACCTGCTGGACTCCTGTGCGCCAAATGCCATACTTTTTACAAATGGTGACAATGATACTTTCCCGCTGTGGTATGCGCAGGAGGTGGAAGGATACCGTACAGACGTGCGCGTGGCAGTACTCAGCTACCTCAACACAGACTGGTACATAGACCAGATGATGGACCAGGCTTACGAGTCTGACCCATGGCCACTAACGCTGGGCAACGATAATTACCGCCAGGGCACCAATGATTACCTGCCATACGTGGAGCGGCCACAAGTTGCGGGTGGCATCGACCTAAACCAGTACATTGGCTTAATAAAGCAGAACCACCCGGCGCTTCAGGCTCAGTATGGCGCAGGTACTACCCTGCTAACTATGCCAACACGCAATTTCTTCCTGAACATCGATAAGGAGAAAATAGATAAAATGGATATCGTGTCGACAGACCGAGAAGTCGAGATTGTTGACCGCATGCAGTGGACAATCACCAAATCGCTTTTAGAGAAAAAGCACCTGGTGATGCTCGACCTGCTGGCTACCAACAATTGGGAGCGGCCGATATACTTCTCTACCACCGTTAACAGCGCAGATTTTATCGGTTTATCCGACTACTTCCAGCTTGAAGGCCTTGCCTACCGTGTTGTGCCGGTTAAAGCCAGCCAAGAGGAGTCTGCTGGAAACGTGAACAAGGAGGTGATGTATGAGAACATGATGAAGAAGTTCTCCTTCCGCAACTTCGATAACCCTGATATCTTTTACGACGATAACTACTACCGTTTTTCTGCCAATGCAAGAGATAAGTTTGCCACACTGGCAGCTGCTTACCTGGAGGAAGGGAACGAGGCGCGAGCCAAAGAGCTGGTAGACTATAGCTTTGAAGTACTACCGCTGGAGACAGTGCCTTACGATTACTATACACCGCAGTTTATACCGATTTATGCAGCCTTAGGCGAGACAGACAAAGCCACAGAACTGCTTGATGTGATGGCACAAGGCTCTCAGAAGGCACTGGATTATTACTTTGCCAAAGGTTCTCTGTTCGATCAGGAGATACAGGTAAACATGGTTATTCTGCAGCAGCTGATAGGTTCGGCGCAGCAGTTGGGCCTTAACGACAGGGCAACGCAGTTGGAACAGCAATTCAGACAGTATCTGCAGCGTATGCGCCGCTAAACAAAATATTGTTTTTAGCAGTACAAAAACCCGGGTTGCGCAAAGGCAGTCCGGGTTTTGTTTTTTAATCAATTATACTTATACTAGCTTTAAGATGAGGTATTTGTGCTTGTTGTTGATTTGTGTTATTAGCGCCTGCGGAGGCGGTGGCAGTAGCAGCTACCGTGGCTACAGTAACCCTGCGCCTGCTAAGGTTAAGCAGGAGATGCCTGAGGTAACAATGCAACACGCCTACTACGCAAGCAACGATAGCCTGCACTTACTGCTAAAGTTTGAAGATGTGCGCCAGGTGCTGGATATACTGCAAGCAGCCTCTTCTTATGAGTACGCTGTCAGGGCGGGGCTGTCGGGCCGTGATGCTGCCATACTGGAAGACTCGCTTGATCTGGTTAATAGAAAGATAACCGATGTGGAAGGGCAGCTGCACTTAAGGCTGTCTTTGCCGGGGCAGTTGGTGCAGGAGCCGAATGTGCTGCACCTGCGGGTATGGCAGGTACTGTCGGGGCAGGAGCGAATGGGAGTGGACTTTAAGATACCGCTGAACAGCAACATGATGCAGAAAAAGTATCTGCTGATGAACACAACCACAGGCAAGCCACTCTACCAGCATTACACTACTACATCTGATCAAATTCTGGTGCGTTCTTACAGCGACAGTGATAGCGCCATAAAAGTAAATCGTTTTGAGCTGGATTTTATGCCTGCCGCACCTCCTATGAGCATGCAGAAACCTGCTGTGGCGCGTACATTGTCTATCGCAGAAACTTACATGCTTACTTCTTCTGACACACTAAGCTTTGAGCAGGAAGGCCTGTATTATTTTAATCCGGAATCGGCGTTCTCCAAAGGTATAGTGGTGCTGCCTGGCAATTACCCTTACATCACAAAGGCTGAAGAGCTGGTGCAGCCGCTCATATACCTGACTACCTCGCAGGAGCGGGACGCACTTTTTAAGGCCACAGACCCTAAAGCTGCTGTTGATGCCTTTTGGCTGGATATCGGGGGCAACGAGAGCAGGGCGAGAGAGCTTGTTCGTACCTACTACAAACGTGTGGAGATGGCTAATAAGCTGTTTACAGCGCATAAAGCAGGCTGGGCCACCGACAGAGGTATGATCTACATTATATACGGCAGGCCGAGCAGCGTGAGTCAGATAGGGCCTAACATCACCTGGATCTACCGGGAGTCTGACACCTCGCCGTACATCAAGTTCGTTTTTACCAAAAAAGAGAATAACTTTACCGAAAATTATTACGAACTGATACGGCGTCGTGAGTACGAAGAAAGCTGGTACAGTTCAGTTGCAAAATGGAGAGCAGGAAAGATAAATTTGTAGGCAACCGCTTTAGTGGGCCGCGGTCACCGAAAGAAGATAAGAGCGAGATGATTTTCGGCTCGCGCCCGATATTAGAGGCACTGTCTGCCGGGAAAGAGCTGGAGAAAGTTTTCCTGCTGCGCGGTACCCGCAACCCTACTACCGACGAAATTGTGAGCCTGGCCAAAAGTCGGGAAGTGCCTGTGGTAACAGTGCCTGTAGAGAAGCTTAACAAGCTGACGCGCAAAAACCACCAGGGTGCAGTGGCCCTTATTTCACCGATCACATATCAGCCGCTTTCAGAAATCGTGACTTCACTGTTTGAGCAGGGGCGAAACCCGTTGCTGCTTATACTTGACCGCGTAACCGATGTGCGCAATTTTGGGTCGATAGCAAGAAATGCCGAGTGTATGGGTGTGGATGCGATCGTGATACCGAGCCGCGGTGGAGCACAGATAAATGCCGATGCCATGAAAACATCTGCAGGTGCGCTAAACCTGGTGCCGGTATGCCGTGAGCCCAACCTTAAAGATACAATTGATTACCTGAAGGATTACGGCTTTAAGATTGTTGCCTGCACCGAAAAAACCGAGCATCAGCTAAACGACTTTGAAGTGGATATGGTAGGCCCGACGGCTATACTTATGGGTAGCGAGGAAGATGGTATTTCGCCGGAGTACCTGAAGCGTGCCGATGTAAAGCTGCGTATTCCGTTGATGGGCCAGATCGGTTCTTTGAACGTGTCAGTGGCTACAGGCATTATACTTTATGAAGCTATGCGCCAGCGCCTGAAGGACAGTGGCTACTCCAGCTTAAATAAACTGGAGCCAATGTAAGTCAAGTAGAAAATCTCTATACTTAAAGAATTATAATACTTACCTGCTTTATACTTGCCAAAGTATAAAGCAGGCATCAAAAGACAAGAGAACTGAACTACGGTAAGTATGAGTTCTGCCTGAGTTAAAATAAAAAAGGCTATGAATCGGATTTGCTCCGGCGCATAGCCTTTTTTATACTTGTTTGGTAAAGCTTAAATGTAATCTGCCCCTTTCTTCGACTTTGCGTCGGCTACAAACTCCTTTACCTTCTGCTCTTCTTCTTTCTTGCAGATCATCAGCACGTTATCATACTCGGCCACAATAAAATCATCCAAGCCTTGCAGCACCACTAGGCGGTTTTTAGGTGTTTTGATGATACAGTCTTTCGTGTCGTATAACATCACATCGCCATCCACAACATTGCCGTTGGCATCCTTGTCGTTGATAGTATAAAGTGAGTTCCAGGTGCCCAGGTCGGACCACCCGATATCGGCTAGCAGCACGTATACGTTATCAACTTTCTCCATAATGCCATAGTCTATCGACACGTTGCGGCACTGCGAGTAAGCTCTCGTGATAAAGTTCTGCTCTTGCGGCGAGTTAAAAGTGGTGGTGCCTTCTTCAAAAACTTCTGAGATTTCGGGCAGGTGCTGGTGAAACGCTTTCAGGATGCTTTGCACGTTCCAGATAAAAATCCCTGAATTCCATACAAAGTCGCCGCTCTCCAGGAACATCTGCGCCAGCTCCAGGTTGGGCTTCTCGGTAAAAGTCTTCACCTTCTTTATCTCAGAGTCTGCTTCATCAATGTATTGGATGTAGCCGTAGCCGGTGTCCGGGCGGCTTGGCGTAATGCCCAGCGTAATCAGAACATCGTCTTTGGCGGCAGCTGCCACGGCGTTGTTTATAACGCTGGTAAACACATCCTGCTTCAGTACCACATGGTCCGATGGGGTTACCACCAGGTTAGCATTCGGGTTAAGCTGAGCTATTTTGTAAGACGCATAGGCAATGCAGGGAGCCGTGTTGCGGCCAACGGGCTCCAGCAGAATCTGGTTGTCAGATAGTTCCGGTAATTGCTCCTTCACCAGCGCCTCGTAATCTTTGTTAGTGACCACGAAAACATTCTCGGGCGGGCAAATGTCAGCGAAGCGCTGTGCGGTTGTTTGCAGCATGCTTTGTCCGACTCCAAGCACATCATGAAATTGTTTAGGGTAGTTGGTGCGGCTGTAAGGCCAAAACCGGCTTCCGATGCCGCCGGCCATAATCACCACGTAGGTGTTGTTATCCATATTATACAAGTCCTTCTTTTAGCAGATCGTGGAGGTGAATAAAGCCCTCGAATTTACCTGATTTTGTGACAATGAGTTGCGTTATACTTTTCGCCTGCATAATAGCCATCGCCTCAGCAGCATAGCTTTCCGGCTCTATGGTGAGCGGGGCCGGTGTCATGATATCAACAGCGGTAATGTCCTCTATCTTATCATACTTGTTCAGCATGCGGCGCAGGTCGCCGTCTGTAATAATGCCCACGAGTTCCTCAGAGGTCTGTTTAACTACAGCTGTGGCTCCCAAACGTTTAGACGAAATCTCAATAATAATCTCTTTGAGCGATGCGTTCTCCTTTACGCGTGGCGATTCATTTTGGGTGTAAATATCTTCTACTTTCAGGTAAAGGCGTTTACCCAGAGAGCCGCCGGGGTGCAAGGTAGCAAAATCTGAGCTGCTAAACCCGCGCGCCTCCAGCAGGCTAACAGCCAGGGCATCGCCAAGGGCAAGCGCGGCAGTAGTGCTGGTGGTTGGGGCCAGATTATGCGGGCAGGCCTCGCGCTCTACGTAAGCATTAAGTATAAAATCAGCGCTTTGGGCCAGGTAGGAGTCAGTGCTGGAAACCATGGCTGCCAGTTTAGAACCTTTGCGCTTTAACAATGGTACAAGTACCTTAATCTCAGGTGTGTTGCCGCTTTTGGAGATGCAGATCACGAAGTCGTCCGGCTGTATCATACCCAAGTCGCCGTGTATGGCATCTGCGGCATGCATAAACAGGGCAGGTGTACCGGTAGAATTAAGGGTGGCAACTATCTTTTGAGCGATGTTTGCGCTCTTGCCGATACCGGTAACAACCACGCGGCCTTTGATCTGCAGGATGGCTTTTACGCAGTCCTCAAAACTTTCGTCGATAAAATCTGCCAGTCTGGCGATGGCTTCCGCTTCGGCGTCTAATACTTTTTTTGCGGTAAGCGCTATATTATTAGGGAGATTCAAGTTAAATTTGTGTTAGGGCACTCTTTTGGAGTGCGTTGCAACAAGATTAAAATTTGCAAGATTACTTACATGTCTATTCAACAAGAGGTCAATCTCAAGAACAAATTAAAAGAAGTTTTTGGGTATAATCAATTTAGAGGAAATCAGGAGCTGATAATAAACAATATTATCAACGGCAAGAACACCTTTGTGATTATGCCCACAGGCGCGGGCAAGTCGTTGTGTTACCAACTTCCTGCTCTTTCTTTGCCGGGCACAGCCATCGTTATTTCGCCGCTGATTGCCCTTATGAAAAATCAGGTAGATCAGCTGAACGCTTTTGGCGTGAACGCGCACTTCCTCAATTCCACACTTTCTAAATCGGAGACGAACAGAGTAAAGAAAGAAACGCTGGCAGGGGAGGTGAAGTTACTGTACGTAGCGCCAGAATCGCTGACAAAGGAGGAGACGATAGAGTTTCTACGCGCCTCCAACATCTCTTTTGTGGCCATAGACGAGGCGCACTGTATTTCGGAGTGGGGCCACGACTTCCGTCCGGAGTACCGTCGAATCCGAGGCATCATCGACCAGATAGGTAACCTTCCGATAATCGCGCTTACGGCCACAGCCACGCCTAAAGTACAGCTCGACATCCAGCGCAACCTGCAAATGGATGAAGCTTCGGTATTTAAGTCTTCTTTTAACCGCACTAACCTGTATTATGAGGTGCGCCCGAAGCATAACACCAAAAAGCAACTGATCCAGTACGTGAAAAAGCACAAAGGCAAAAGCGGTATAGTATACTGCCTGAGCCGCAAGAAGGTAGAGGAGATAGCTGGGTTGCTGAAAGTGAATGACGTAAAGGCGCTGCCATACCACGCCGGCCTTGAGCCGGGTGTACGCATGGCCAACCAAGACGCTTTCTTGAACGAGGAGGCGGACGTGATTGTGGCTACTATCGCTTTTGGCATGGGCATCGATAAGCCAGATGTGCGCTTTGTGATCCACTACGATACGCCGAAGTCTATTGAAGGCTATTACCAGGAAACAGGCCGCGCCGGCCGTGATGGCATGGAAGGCAACTGCATTATGTTCTACAGCTACGACGATATTGTAAAGCTGGAGAAGTTTAATAAAGATAAGCCCGTAACAGAGCGCGACAACTCCAAACTGCTGCTGCAGGAGATGGCTGCCTATGCCGATTCGGCTGTGTGCCGTCGTAAGCAACTGCTGCATTATTTTGGCGAGACCTTTGAGAAAGACTGCGGTTTCTGCGATAACTGCCTGCACCCGAAAGAACGCTTCGAGGCACAGGCCGAGGTGCAACTGGCGCTTAAAGCCGTGCAGCAAACCGGGCAGCGCTTCGGCATAGAACACATGACGCATGTACTTACAGGCCTGCGCAACCAATATGTAACCAGCTACGACCACGATAAACTGGAAGTGTTTGCCGCAGGCAAGGAGCATGACGCGCAGTTCTGGAGCTCCGTTTTGCGCCAGGTTTTACTGTCGGAGTTTTTGGAGAAGGATATCGACAGTTTCGGCGTGATCAAGCTGACCAAGAAGGGCGAGGATTTTATACAAAACCCGCACCCTATACAGCTAACAAAAGATCATAATTATGATCAGGAAGTAAAAGAGGACGAGGAGAAGGAAGAGGCGCAGGCGTCTGCCGGCCACGACGAGGTGCTGTTCGATATGCTGAAGAACCTGCGCAGGAAGCTGGCTAAGGAGAAAAACCTGCCGCCCTACGTGCTGTTCCAGGATCCATCGCTGAAGGAGATGGCCACCGTTTACCCAACCACCAAAGACGAACTGGCGCACATTGCCGGCGTGGGTATGGGCAAGGTGCAGAAGTTCGGAAAGCCGTTCATGGATATGATCACCAAGTATGTGGAGGACAACGACATTGTGACGGCTGCCGATGTGGTGGTGAAATCAACAGTCAATAAATCCAAGATCAAGATCTACATCATCCAGCAAATAGACAAAAAAGTTGATTTGGAAGAGATAGCTTCGTCCAAAGGCCTGACGATGCCAGAGCTGATCGAGGAGATTGAGCACATCTGCTACTCAGGCACAAAGCTCAACCTGAACTACTACATCAATAACATTCTGGATGATGATCGCCAGGAGGAGGTGTACGATTACTTCATGAACTCGAGCACCGACAACATTGCCGTAGCCGTAAAAGAGCTGGGCACTGACGATTATACTGAAGAGGATTTGCGCCTAATGCGCATTAAGTTCCTGTCGGAGTATGCCAATTAAGTTGATGCCAAGTATAAAGTATAAAAAGCGGCCGGGGATTATCGGCCGCTTTTCTTTTACCTGCTCCAAGTATAAATCCTGAAGTATAAAATATTATAAGTGCGGTGCGAGCCAGTAAAATTTTTAACTTCGCAGCAGTGCTCGTTACTGTTAAAACACCCGTAAATCGATAAACTAAGAATATGAATGTACTTGTGATAGGGTCTGGCGCCCGTGAGCATGCCATTGCCTGGAAACTAAGCCAGAGTGAGTTTTGCGACCAAGTATTTGTAGCGCCTGGCAATGCCGGCACCGCCGAGTTTCATACTACGGCCGCCGTGGATATCCACGATTTTGAGGAGCTCGGCAAGTTTGCCGCCGACTTTAATATTATGATGGTTGTGGTTGGCCCGGAAAACTCTCTGGTGGAGGGCATACATGATTATTTTGCGCAGTCAGAGTACCTGAAGCACATTCTGGTAATCGGGCCTAAAAAAGCTGGCGCCATGCTGGAAGGCAGCAAGGATTTCTGTAAGTCTTTCCTGCAGAAGTATAACATCCCAACCGCCCGCTACCAGACCTTTACGGAAGCTACATTTAAGGAGGCAGTAGAGTACCTGAAGCAGCAGTCCTTCCCGACAGTGATAAAAGCTGACGGCCTGGCCGCTGGCAAAGGCGTTATTATTGCTCAGGACTATGAGGAAGGCTTTGATGCCCTGGAAGCCATGCTGCGCAACAAGCGCTTTGGCAACGCGAGCAGCAAAGTGGTGATAGAGGAGTATATGCAGGGGATAGAAGTATCTGTATTTATACTTACCGATGGCAAAGATTACGTGCTGCTGCCGGAGGCAAAAGACTACAAGCGTATTGGAGAAGGAGATGCCGGGCTGAATACAGGAGGCATGGGAGCCATCTCGCCGGTACCGTTTGCTGATGACGCTTTTATGCAGAAAGTAAAGGAGCGCGTAATTGAGCCTACACTGCGTGGCATGCAGGAGGAGCAGCTGGATTACTCCGGTTTCTTGTTTATAGGTTTGATGAACGTAAACGGAGATCCGCAGGTGATTGAGTACAACGTGCGCCTCGGCGACCCGGAGACCGAAGCCATACTGCCCCGCATCAAATCAGACTTGTTTATGATGTTTAAGGCGCTGCACGACCATACGCTTGGCGAGTACAAGCTGGAGGTAGACCCGCGCACGGCAACTACAGTTATACTTGCATCAGGCGGCTATCCGGAAGGGTATGAGAAGGGCAAAGAAATTACCGGCTTAGAAAACGTGCCGAAGGATGTTCTGGTGTTTCATGCCGGCACGTCTATGGTAAACGGCAGGCTGCTGAACAACGGCGGCCGCGTATTTGCCGTTACAGCCCTGGGTGATACCATGGATGAGGCGCTTGCAAAAGCCAACGCAGCCGCTGAGGCTATTACCTGGCAAGACCGCTACTACCGCCGCGATATTGGCTTTGACTTAGGCAAGCAGCGCGTGTAGCAAGTATAAGAAGTATAAGAAGAAGGGGCCGGCAGAATCATCTGCCGGCCCCTTCTTCTTATACTTCTCTAAGGCTTAGCAATAAGCTTCGAAAGCACCTTGCAGGTTCTCTACCACACGGTTCAGGTCGTTGCCCTCAATGTGGTAACGCTCGATCATGTGCACCAGCTCACCGTCCTTAAACAGGGCAATAGAAGGCGATGATGGCGGATAAGGCAGCATAAACTCGCGAGCCTTGGCTACAGCGTCCTGCTCCATGCCTGCAAATACTGTTACCAGCTTCGTAGGTTTTTTATCAGAGGCTGCCACAGCCATTTTTACTGCAGGACGTGCCTTGGAGGCCGCACAACCGCAAACAGAGTTCACTGCTAATAATACAGTGCCTTCTGCCTTTACCGCTTGCTCTACATCTTCTGGGGTCATCAGTTGCTCAAAGCCAGCCGAGGTAAGGTCCTCACGGATAGGCGCAACCATATATTCAGGGTACATTGCCATATAATTTTGGGTTAAATTTTTAATACGATGCAAAGTTAACAAATCTGAGCCACAAAAGATATAACCACCTGCTAAGGGAAAAGCTGTTGCAACATCTGTAACATAAGGCAACAAAATTAAAAGTATAATAAATTGTATTGTTTAGGGTATCTGCAGATATATCACAACCTCTATATCCACATCAAAGTATAAAATACTCAACATCATGTGTTTAGATGTGTTGAAATAAGGGTTCTAACACTGATTGCAATGCGCCTGGATGCTTTTATATCTGCCACTGACAAGTAGATGCTCAGTGGAGACTATAAAAGAGAAGAAACAAATTGAAGTGTATACCCTTACAAGGACTGTAAACGCAAAATTTTAAAGTTTACGATTATGATGTCTGCTCCCCACTCTACTACAGGCAACTTCTACGTGCGTTACTTTTACCTGCCAGCCAGCACCGACCGCTATGCAGAAGTCATAGAGGTGCTCAATAGTAGGTCTGAGGTTATTGAAGTGCCAATGCGGGAAGAGGATGTTGAGTTACACGCCTTTTTCGCGCGGCCACTAACCGGCAGAGAACTCGAAAGCTATAGAAGAAACGAAGTTTGGAAGGTTTTTAGTGCCTGGGAGGAGGTGAAGCATGATCATTTTGAGTTTGACCTTCCGGATGATTTGGTAGAGCAGTTGCTGCGGTTTCGTTACATTTTCGGGCTGCATGAGGAAATGGCCGCATAATCTATACAAACCAAAGTATAAATTTAAGAAGCCGCAGGAAGTGTTTAAACACTTCCTGCGGCTTCTTAGTTTAAGTGCTATTGTTGCTGGCTTGCAAAGTTTAAAGTATGGGAGAAGCCAAACTGAAGCGTGTGGTTATGCTCAAACACCACTCCGTTAGATTTCTGCACGATCTGGTTCAGGTAACCCACCTCAAGCGAAGCCGCATCACTGATTTTATAACCTAAAGCAATATAAGCCCTGTTTTGGTCAAATATATTTTGCTTTACGTTCTTCCCAAAGCCAACAAAAACCTCATCATAGGCAGCCAAAAACAGTTCCTTTGGCTCCAGGGTTGGCCCCGCGAGAGGCAAAATGGCCTTCAGCATGTAGCGTGCGCGGTTCAGGTAAGTATAATCGTCAGTATTTGGCTGCTTAACCCAACGCTGCTCCAGCCTGTACCTGTGCGTCAGGCCAAGGCGGGCAAGGCTGCCTTTCAGCTGTAACTGCTGGTATATGCGCTGCTCCGGAAACTTGTCTGCGGCAGGGTAATCGCCATAAGGGTGGGTTTCTATATAGCCATAGCCTAGAGTAAGCATGGCGTTCGGAGCCAAATCATAGTTTATACCTGTCCGGATAAGCAGCTGCTGCGGATCCTGAAACGTGTTGTGCCGGCGGAGCTGCAACTCCGCATGGATTCCCCACTTATCAGCAAACTTATGGTCGCCGAAGTACATGAGCCAGGCATTGGTGTTGTTGTCTTTGATGCGCTCGCTGCTTTGCCCGTGAGCGGTATTTAAAAGTGAGGCAGTGGCTAAAGCCAGCCATAGAAGTATAACATGTGCTTTCATGGTGTTAAAATTGGCATGTATATGTGTAAACTTCAACTTGATTATTTCTCTGCCAAGCGTTATGTAGTCTAAATAAAATATTTCAGTAGGCTTGGTTTGCCAACGCTTCATCCACATTATATCTTCCATGCAGGAGGCAGAGAGCATCAAAATGCCTTACTAAGCTGCTGCTTGTTTTGTAGATAAGTATGGAATTGAACATCAATAGTTTGGCTGCGTTACTTAATACAGTACAACCTCAAACTTTATACTATGAAAACATCACATAAAAACCCGTTTGCTTACTTCTTCAGCCTTATGCCGGCAGTTTTAATTCTCCTGCTGCTGGCAGGGCAAGCTTGCGCGCAGAAATCTTCGGTAAGAACTGAGGCCGGAGACATTAAAGTAGAAACGCTGGCTAGCAACTTAAACCATCCTTGGGGCATGGCCTTTCTGCCAGACAACCGCCTGCTGGTAACCGAACGGGCCGGTACTCTCCGGATTCTTGATACAAATAACAATTTATCCGAACCGGTTACAGGTACGCCAGTTGTATTTTCTGAAGGGCAGGGGGGCATGCTTGATGTAGTATTAGATCCGGATTTTAAGCAGAACAGCATGATATATTTCTCATTTGCTGAACCCGGAGATAACAATACAGCATCTACGGCAGTGGGCAAAGGCCGCTTGGAAGGCAACGAGATAAAAGACTTTAAAGTAATTTTCAGGCAGGAGCCCAAGGTAGAAGGCCCCAATCATTTTGGCGGGCGCATTGTTTTTACCCCGGATGGTTATTTAATTCTTACACTGGGCGAAAGATTCAAATTTGAGCCTGCGCAGGATCTCTCGAACCACATGGGCACCATAGTGCGCATAAACCCAGATGGCTCTGTGCCGAAGGATAACCCGTTTGTAGGTAAACAGGGGGCGCGAGAAGAAATTTGGTCCTACGGGCACCGGAACATCGAAAGCGCAGCCATTGACCCGGCTACAAATAAACTTTGGGTTGTAGAAATGGGGCCTATGGGCGGAGATGAGTTAAACCAGCCTGTTGCCGGACGCAACTACGGCTGGCCGGTAGTAAGCTGGGGAGATAACTATGATGGCAGCGAAATTCCTGACCCAACAACACGACCTGAGTTTGCCGATGCAGTTATTCACTGGACGCCCACTATCTCTCCGTCCGGCATGATCTTCTACACCGGCAATATGTACCCTGAGTGGCAGGGCGATGCGCTTATAGGAGGCCTTACCAGCACAGGCATTGTGCGGGTGCAGGTAAACGGCGAGCAGGCAGAAGAGGTGGAGCGTATTCCGTTGGCGGTTCGTGTAAGGGATGTGGAGCAGGCACCGGATGGTTCTGTTTATGTGCTGACAGACGAGAGCAACGGGAAAATATTGCGTCTAAAACCGATGAAACAATAATTTTTAGTTTGTGCTCCTGCGGATTTTAGGTGCTATAAAGCTGTGACTTCTGAGAGTTGCTTTTATTGGAGCTTCATGCCTAAGATAAGGCAACAATAGTCAAATTGGGATAAAGAAAAAGGCCTCTCAGATGATTCTGAGAGGCCTTTTTGTGGTCGCGAAGGGAGCAAAGAGATTTCCTTTGCTATAGCTTAAATGCGCTCTAATGCAGTATCGCGAGACTTTCTTGCTTTTGAAAGGAGCAGTTTAATGCATGACCACGCAGGTAAATGAGGGTAATGTTTTACCTGTTGTTTTACCTATTTTACGACTAAGCCTTATATAGGCGCACCCCGGCGCTTTCTGAGGTTATCTAGTGAAGAGGTATGATGACAGGGTAATTTAATTTTACAACCTATCATTTATCGCTTATGGCAACCGTAAAGATCCTACTGAAAATAGAGAAAACAGATGCGCTGGGAGAAGCCCCGCTATACCTTCGCATCATCAAGAACCGGACAGCTAAGTATATCTCGCTTGGCATCAAGCTTAACCCAAAGCACTGGAACGAAAAGGAGAAGAAAGTAAAGAAGTCCCATCCTAATTCTCAGAGGCTGAATAATTACCTGGCAGTAAAGATCGCGGAAGCAGAAGGCGTAGCCCTGTCCATGGAAATAGGTGAGAAGGCGGTTTCCTCCATAAAGATCAAAGAAGCTGTGTTGGGCAAGAGATCTGAAAGCTTTCTGAAATACGCTGATTCCTTTATCGATGGCCTAGAGAAGAACAATCAGGTAAGTACCGCTGCAAAAGCAAAGGCTATCTTCTCGAAGCTGCGGGAGTTTCTAGGCAAGAAGGACCTTCTGTTCGACCAACTGACTGTTACTTTTCTGAAGTCCTATGAGCGCCATTTAAAGGACAAGGTAGGAAACTCCACGAACACAATCCATGCTAACCTGAAAGTGTTCCGCCGCATCATTAACGAAGCTGTAAGCGAAGACATTATCCCATATGAGCAGAACCCTTTTCTAAAGTTTAAGCTTAAGCTTGAGAAAACAACTAAAATTTATCTTACCGAAGAGCAGCTTCTGAAAATTGAGGAGTTGCCTTTAAAAGCTGGTACCAGGAAGTATCATCACAGGAATATGTATGTGTTTGCAGCTTATGCAGGTGGTCTCCGCATATCTGATATCCTACAGTTGAAATGGAAACACTTCGATGGTGAGCGCATTATTTTAGATACGCACAAAACGGGGAGCACTGTTTCTGTTAAACTACCAAGTAAAGCAGTAATGATTTTGGATAGGTATAGGCAAGGGGGAAGAGGGCAAGATGACTTTATCTTCCCTATCTTAAAGCCACTTAAAGATTATACTAACCCTAAAGTTTTATACCGAGCAATATCATCTGCTACCGCTTATACTAACAAAGATATAAGAGCGATAGGTCTTCAAATAGGGATAATTGGAAATTTAAGTTTTCATTCTAGCAGACATACTTGGGCAACTAGAGCTTTAAAGAAAGGAATGCGTATAGAGTATGTCTCTAAACTGATGGGACATGCATCAATCAAGACTACCCAAATTTATGCGAAGATAGTTTCAGAAGAGCTTGATAAGGCAATGGATGTATTTGAAGACTAAAAAGATACAGTTAGGTGAGAAAAAAACGAGAACCCGGTTTACCACGCAAGTTCTCGTTTTAAAACGCCATTATTTACAATAGTTTAAGCTTCTACCTCCTTAGGTGAGACAACCCGTTCAAAAATTTCTAGAAAGTAATCATCGGCATAATTAAACTTAGACTCTAACCCTGGAGTTTCTCTTAATTCGAGTACATGTTTAGCTCCTCCTTCAGCGTATTCACTAATGATAGTTAATATTTCTCTTGCATCTAAAATTTCTGCAGAAGTCTGAGCTTCAATTTTTCCGATAGCCATCAAAATCAATGCGTAAGAAATACTTTCTGAAGCATTGGAGATTACTTGATACTCAAATGAAGTCCTATTATCTAGGGTTGCACCTGTTATTCTTTTATTATTTATAAAGCCAATAATTGCAGCCCAAGCATAAACCTGCCAATAGTTAGAGAAGAACTTATCATCACTTTTTGTAATATTTGATCCCTTCTCTTCTTTCCGGCTAAACAAATCTCTCACTTTTAAGACTTCAGCCCCATACCAAACCTTCTTTTTGTTTACGTCTAATATCAATTTATCTTTCATCCTTATTTTACTTTAATGGTAACAGACTTCTTATTAGTCCTGGAATTAAGGCCTTTTGGATCTATCATCACATTCTCAATTTTGTAGAAATTCTTGATGTCAGCTTCTTCAATTAAATTATTTAGCTGAGTATCATGAAATTGAGAGTAATCTTTAGACATAATTATAATTTGATCAAAAGATTTACCAATGTTAACAGTTAGGTTGTATGTATTATCGCTATCTAAATCGGAAGAAGGGGCATCAGCAATAAGTGGATAAGACCTGTTCATTTTTCTAGCACTTAGTGATAGAAACGAATTTGCAACAGAAAGCTTTTCAGCAACTAGTTCACCTGTATTTAAGTCTATAAGCTGCTGACCTGTTTTCTCGTCCACAATACGGGCCCCTTTATCAAAGACAATTTTTCCTTGTTGTTTATTACCTAGATATAAGGCGTAAAGTCTATTGCTTTCAGTTTGCAGCTCATTGATCAGGTTTTTGTAAGCAATATCCTTCAATTTACCAATGCTATCAACAAACATCTGGATATATTGAGATGCAACACTTTCAACTATCGTAGCATCCGTCTTTTTTACAAAACTATCTCTAATAGCTTTATTTTCATTTAAAGCAGTTTTAGCTTTACTTAAATCATTCTCTACTGCATGAAGTCTAGCAGTCTTTAGTTTTACTTCAGTTCGATAAGACTTTAATTTGTTTATATTTTGCTGAGCAGTTGTTGCACCTGTTTCTAGATCAGATCTCTGATCAGAACCTAGGTCGGTAAAAATATCGTTTATCTCTTTACTTAATTTGTTGCGTTTCTTGATTAGATTACTCTTTTTTCTATTATTTTCAGTTATCTCATCATTGATAGAGGGAAGTTCACTTAGTAATCTCCTCTTATATTTATTTAAGTCTGTATAATTTTCTTGAAGTAGTTTATTATGCGCATTAACCTCAAAATCATTCATTCTTCTCTTTAACGCAGCATAAGCATCGGTGCCTTCTTCAACTGCTCTTTCACAGATATAACAAATGTTATCGTTCAACATTTGCTCCACATACTCTGGGCCCGGAAGCGTAGTAGGAACTGGGTTTTTTATGTTTTGGCTTTCTTGTATTTCCGTATTGAGAATAGAAAGATTCTTTTCTGAGGCTTTGATTAAATCTGAACATCCGTTTAACATCCATTTATTAATCAACCTCTCTTTTGTATTAATGTCTATAGCATCTATTTCGTTTTTAACAATTTTTAGATCTGCTTCTAACCGAGTTAAATTCATTTTAAATGTGATAAAATGATCTAACTTCTCAAGCTTTTGTTCTATTTTTGTTATCTCTTCTTCATAGAATTGAATCTCATTTTTTAGAGTAGTTTGTTGAGACTCTAAACCTTCAATTTTCCTTTCGCCTAAACTAATTTCTGAATAGATAAGATTTTCTTCTCTGCTTAGCTTGTTTTGCTTGTTCAGCTCTTTCTCAATTTTCTTATTAATGCTCTTCTCAGAGGCCTTAACTACTTTATGCATGAAGTCATACTTGGGGTAGTATGAGATTTCATTAATTGCATGTCTAAGCGTAACATCATTTCCGAAGTCATAGAGTTGGTCCATGGTTTCACCTTGATACCACATGAATTTTCTAATGCTTCGAGGAAATATCTTATCTAATAAGTAGTCGCGTTCCGCATTATTTACAATGTGAGTTTCCCCATCAGCGATGTACTCGATTCTAAGTTCTGCTGGTAGATTGTAGGTAATTCCGGTTGGCTTTTTCTTAAATGTGATCTCTTTTGTAAAAGTATATCTAATAATATCGTTACTTGAATAGCTAGAGCCCTTATAATCAATTGCATCTAATGTTATTTCAACTGAAGTAGTAAACTCTTCGCCTACTGGTAAATCAAGGGCTAGTTTATCTGGGTAGATGGTAAGGTTCTGTGCTGACTGCCACTTTTTTCTGTTCGAATTATTTTCATCCGAGTAAATTCTATCAAAAAACGTCCAGTATATTGCATTGAAAAACTGCGATTTACCACCCCCATTTTTCGCTGAGATGATATTCAATCCTTCTGTAAACTCAAATGAATTCTTGCCCAGATAGCAGAAGAAGTTTGTTATAGTAACTTGCCTAATTATCATTTTGGTGTTGCTTTGTCTTAAGAGTATTCAGGATGTAGTTTTCAAATTCAGTTCTTGTTTTTTCTATATCATCATCAGTAGCCTCTAAAAATCTTTCGCCAGCTAATAATTTGTCGAATGCTCCTATTATTATAGCCAAGTCTAATTCTTGAGTACTGATTTTTTCTTTTATATCAGTACTGTTTAGAATTTTGTTGAACTCCTCTCTTAAACTATCATTTAAGCTTTTTTTCATAAGGTTAGTAATTATCTAGTTCTTGATTTACCATTTCATAAATATCAATATCATAAGTTAGTGCTAAGTCCTCTATCGACTTAAGTACTTCTATCTTATTTTCAGAAAGGGCCGCAAAATTTATGAGTCTTTTTAATTCACTCAACAAAAGGTTTTTTTCTAATTTATGTTCTTTTGAATCACCCTGGGTTATTTCAATAGGTGGTTTTACAACCATATCATAAATATAGGCGAGGGGTTTGTCTCTATGGGTCCTTAGCACGCGTCCTCGCCGTTGGATATATTGTCTTGGGTTTCCTGTACTAGAGCAAAAGATCGCATATTGTGTTCTCGGTACATCTACTCCTTCATCTAGGCATTTCATCGCAAGAATAGCATCTAATTCCCCCTTTGAAAACTGACTCAATATTTCATCTTTATCACCCGTTTCACCTAGAAATTTTCTGAGCCTGAAGCCATATTTAGAGTGCAGGATTTCTGTATACCTGTTGATAATTCTAACATCATCTGCGTCTATAATCGTTGAATCGTTAGATGTGTACTCTGGCTCATTTCCTTCAGGAACATAAATGAAGGCGTATTTAAATTTATCAGTGCCTATTTCATCAATGGTTTCTGTTAAGCAAGATTCCTTTTTTGATGCTTTGTGAATTATACTTTTTCTTTGGATAAGAAGGTTATTCACAATGGGGTTATCTCTATACTTCCCTGTAGCTGGGTCAATATACTTAGTAAGCTTTTTGGTGATCTCTCTATAGTTCGATAGTTCTTCATGAACTAGATCTACAAATTTGGGGAAGTAGTGATAACGGCACAAAATCCCGTCTTCTATGGCTTTCTGCATATTATATACAAAAGTGTAGTTAGGAGGAGAGGAGTTGAAGAACTGACATAACTTAGCTTCTCCCTCACGGTCATATACTCTTTCAGGAGTAGCTGATAGGCCAATTCTTTTTTCTATTCCAATAGGTAGAAGGTTTAGCAACTGAGATGAGCCAAAAGTGTGGGCCTCATCAGCAATAAGGGTTAGTTTATTTTGATGCTTACCAAAGTACTTATTAAAGAGCTCCTGGAACTTCTTGCCTCTAAATGATGCATAAGTGATGATGATACAAAAGTTGCATTCTTCCCCATAAGCTAGATCACTTCCATATTGGGACAATGCCTCTTCCCAACCGGTGTGCTTACTCGAACATAAGGTTATTTCAGAAAAATGAAATTTATCGTAAGCTTCATTTTTCCACTGATTAGCTAAAGCGATAGTCGGTACTAAAACTATAAATTTGTACTCCCTACTTTTTTTATATTCCTCTAGTATGCAGTTGAGAGATGTAATGGTTTTGCCTGTACCCGTAGCCATAGCAAATAACCCATGATAATTGTTTTTTACCCAATTTTCATATGCCTCTGCTTGGTATGGTCGAGGACCACTTGGAAAAGGAAACTTTGGCTCACTTTGTAGCTTTTCAAAAGAAGCTTCTAGCTTCTCTAGTTTTTGCTTCAATATATTATTAGTAGTAATAAGCAATTTCTTCTTAGTTAGTAATTCTTTCTCTTGAATGATTAAGTCATCGATGTTTCTATTACCAAAGTTGTCGTAGATGATTCCTTTAATATCATTTATATCAATATAATCGATCTTCTTAGAATGTCCAGAGAATATCTCTTCAAAGTACCTTTCTTTTACCTGTATATAATTAAGGTCTGATGGAGAATCCCAGGATCTTCTTAAGCTAATCTCTTCTAAATTGTGTAAGAGAGCATTCGCAGTAAAATTGCAAGAGCCTGAAAAATGTACCTTGTTTACTCCATCACTGAAAATTCCCGATTTATAGTGAGATATACCATTCTTACCTTTTGGTCGAATTGCTACTATTTGAATTCTATTGTTTGCAATCAGCCACGCGAGACATTCAAAAAAGTGCTTTCCGTAATCACCTAGGTATGATTTGATCTTGCGGAAATCATTATGATTAAATAAGGAGGTTGAAACTTTGCCTTGTTGCCCACTTAAGATTGTTTCCTTATCCTTTGTAGAGAGAACATCATTAATAACAATCCGCATTGTACCACCTTTACTGATAAAATGCGCAAATCCTAAGGCTAAGACATGAATGGCTGAAGAACTAAAATATCCTAATAGCAGATCGAATGATTTGCTATTAGATAATGCATCTAAAAAGAAAGTTATAGGCTCTTGATCTATTTCACTCTCGTAAATACAGCCTTCAGGATACTCTATTTCATTAAGCATTTCTCACGATTTTCAGTATTTAACATCTCAATGTTAAAGCATTTATCTAGTGTTATAATTTCTGATATAGAATATATGTTTACAATTTAATATACTTTTAAGATTTTTAATAATAATAAATTTATATTTTGTAATATTAATCAGATTAAATAAATAAAAAAGAGACTCCTAAAAGAAAGCCTCTTCATATTGCTCTAATAATTTATTTGAAAATTTTATCGTCTTTGATGTTATAGCTAATTATTTATTGCAAGAAGATTATCCACAAAGACTTCTAGTTCTTGATGGTTATCTTTTGGATCATAAGTAATAACATTTATATTAAAATCTTTTCTCCATCTATCTATTTCGGTTGGGGTTATTTCATTTTTATTTATCAAGGCATAATGACTTGGAGAGCCGCCATGAAAGATGTTATGAATATATCCAAGTAGAAGTTTCATTTCTGGATCTTTAAGAGATGCCCCCAAAAAAAGCACATTACAAGTAGAAAATAGTACATGTAAAACACTTTGATATCCTCTCTCTTTAAAGATGATATTTCTATAATCATTTTCAGTAAGTATGATTTCATTTGGAGCACTTTTGGCATCTCCATGTGCTTTCAAAAGAAATGGTTCATTTGCTAAAATATTATAATTTATTGCACTCGCACTTTTATAAGTAAGAGGGTTCAAAATATCATGGTATACTTTTGCATAAGCCTTCTCAATCAAAGTATCATAATTTGTTGTAACAATAAATTTATGGTTTAGCTGTACTACCTTACACAAGGTTGTAGAAGGTACAAGTGATTTGCTATCAAATTTTTGCCTAATAAATTTTGGTAAATCAGAACTTAAGATTTCTTTTAATTCTTCAGCTACCAATAAGTAATTGCTAGGATCTTTAGTAAGCTTGTTTAACTCCTTTTTCTTTTTTTGAATTATATAATTATTATCACATGCATACCCGATTAGTTCATTGAGAAATGATTCCCAATCAGGTAATCCTGAGGCTCGTGATAAGCCAGCTCCCACATAAATTCCAAATGAGCCTTTTTTGTAATAGTCTGCTAATTTTGTAGGGATTGCTGGCATGATTGAAACATAAAGTTTAACGGATTTAGAAATTTATTGCAGAATACTCTATGTCTGGTTTTTGTATTGTTTTTATCTGCTCCCGATGTTTTAAAAGCGATAATGTATTCGTATAAGTCTTTGTCATAGATTATGTTGTTTTCTTTATCTTCTATTAATACCTCTGGGTGAGAGTTATGTTCCCTTCTTAATTTTTCAAAAGAATCAAAAGCTCCTGCAAGCATATTAGCATTTATATCGACTATCTGATCTAAATTCTTGTAAATAAGGAAGAAGGTATCTACAAAAGCCCATTTATTTTTAAATATGCCTTTTTTGTAAGAGTTTACTCTTTTCATAAAATCAAGCGTTCTATTAACCTTCATCAATAGCGGTTGCATATCATCTAACGGTGAATTTGCTAGCTCAATATACAAATGCCGCATATCTGAGGCTTTTACATTACGACTGCCATCATAGTATGCAAGTGTTATAGCATTATCTAAATAATCTTGGTGCTTAAACCTAACATTCTTGATTTTACATTCTTTCTCATCGAAGAAGCTATGATTATCTACAATCGAGTTAATTGCATTACCTATATTACTTGCAATAGCATGTCTTAACTCAGTTGGATTTAATCTTTCACCCATTTGAAGTCTAGCAAAGAGAGTTCGTATTTCTTCTTGGCTAGCTTCTGTGATTATAGCAACTGTGATTTGATAGTTTAAAAATTTAGTATGTTTAAGAACATGAGTTTTAGACAACTTATTGTAACTAAGGTTCTTAGTGTTAATGTTGTCAAAGGTCGCTTCATCTAGAGTAAATTTACCTTCAATAAATTCCCAAATTGCCCTCATCCTTTGTTGCCCATCAGTTACCTCATAATTAAAGATAAGATCATTAGGAGTTTTTCTTAGGTAAAACTTTGGGATATCATAACCACGTAGAATGGAGTCAATTAAAAGCTTTTTCTTTGGTGGTTGCCAAACGGATGTTCTTTGGTACTGTGGTTTAGGATTAATTTTGCCTTGAGCATTTACTAAATCATTTAGTGTCCAAGTCTCTACTTTGATTTTCATTTAGTTTGTCTACGTATTAATATTTAAATAAAGCAAGCGGCACAACCTTCACTTTCGGAATCATCAAGAATATCTAACAAGTATTGTGACTTTACAGAAGTAGAGCGTTCTTGTTTCTTAATGTAATCCTCTTTTATTTGTTTGATCCTGTTCGGGTCAATTAACTCAGAAAGGCTTTCTTTTTGGTTCCAATTATATCCGTCTTTCTCATATTCCAATGCCTTCTGAAAAAGATCAGGATGTTGTTCGTATAACCAAACCCACTCTATTTTTTGTTGAAAGAAGCAGAAATAACAACCAGAACGACTACGTGAATATTGTCCTTTTTTACCTTCCACCTCAAAATCTATTTTTTTATAATAGGCAGGTACTCCAACACCGCTCTCTTCTAGTATCCTAAAAACATCATCACGCACTATAACATCTTCATTATCTAATAAAGGAAAGTCACTTTCTTGTGCTAATGGGTAGGTTGTGGTTTTTAAGAATTCGAATACAAGGTAGTTGGTCTCTTTTACTCCATTAGTAAACAAATCATTTAGCTTACTTTGTTGATTATATCTAGGTGTAACTTGCTTTGCTAAGGTATCAATGAAGCGTGACTTCTTATTACCAAGATCAACATTATCAGTTAAGGCAATTGCTTTATCGATTTCAGAGTTAAAAAATTTAGATATTACGTCTTCGCTCCAAATGTTTTGGCGATAAGGGAAGATTGACTGAATATTTGTACGTTTTGAAATATATCCTTCCCGGTCCTCATCTCCTCTAATGCCTACATAAGATACCACAAGATCATCCCCTACATATTTTTCAAAGGGCTCTAGCTTAAGTTTTTTTGTACACCACCTGGACATAGAAGACGGTAAATATCCTCCGTATGATTGCAGGAAGTGATCAAATGGGTCTAAATGGCTACCTTCTCCCCCTTGTAAAATCTGAATTGGTTTACCTAAGTAAATTTTAAGGTTTTCAATTAATTGGTAGGTTTCATCAAGTTCTTTACCAGTATCACTAGTATAATATTCTAAGTCAAGATTAGGGTACTTGTCTTTGAGGTAAATAGCTAAAGCAGCACTATCTTTTCCGCCTGATATTCCTAATACGTGTCTTATTTTACCCATTTTGAATTAATTCTTTTAGTAGTTTAGCTAAAGCAGCAATGTTTAACCTACGGTCTTCTGATAATGACCTCTCAAAAGATTCCTTTATTGCATTTACTTCTAAGGTTTTATCCTTAGGTAATCTAACTAAACTCTTTTTAATACCATCAACAAATGTGTTAAACTGAAATCCTAAGACTTCTTCGGTTTCATCATTTATATCTTCTTTTGAAATCTCAGTTAAGCTATCAAGTTCTAAAATCAAGCTATCAAATTTTTTATAAAGCTGAACTTCATCTAGATCATTAATGGTATTTAGGGGCTTTCCAATGACTGCTTGGCATAAAGATTCTAACCAAGCCTTTCGATCATCAATTTCAGAGCCTACCCGCTGTACAAATGTTTTTTGATAGCCGACTAACAGGTGTTTTCTTAAGTTTTTAAATCTATTCTGAAGAAGTATCTTATATTCTGTAAATGGGATAGTACTGCCAACTACATCATCTTGTATAAAGCTCTCAATTCGATTTAGTAATTCATCATAACTAACTCTTAATTCTGTAATAGCTTCTTGCAGTTTCGGAACATATTGGTTTAAAGATGCAGAATCTTCTAACAATCGTTCAGTAGATATTCCTAATGCTGCAGGAAAGTCTATAAAAAAAGTTTCTTCAGGATCTTTTGACTTTATAATAGCCTCTCTAACCGCTAAAGCTTCAGGACTTAGCTTATTAGTATTCTTTGAATATTCAGGCAGTTGCTTATAAAAAACCAGGAAAGGTTTAATGGTCTCTATAAACGCTTGATTAGATAAGATTTCTCTTGTTTCCTGATTTAAGAGTTCTCGGTAGCTATTAAATAGGTCAAGCTTTATGCCTTCTATATCAAAAGATTTTATAAAATAATCCTGAGGGTCTTTAGAAATTAGCTCTAAAGTTTGTTCGGTAAGTTCAGGGATGTAGCCATCCTTACCAAACAATGCAAAATCATGCTTCTTAATGAATAAGAATATAGGTACCCAAAGACTAATTAACCCATCCTTTAATTTAAATGGCCTTTTACTTAAACCTTCAACTAAGCCTCTTAAATTCGTTTTTTCTTTTTTCGCTTTATCTAAGAAGTTATTACAATAGCCCCAAACTGCTTCAAATGATGAATCATTATCAATTGTAATTTCAGAGGTTGACTTTTTTCCAAAAGCAGTTAAACCGTTAACTTTTAAGAGAGTAATGAATATAGTTTTCTCAGCAGGAAACTTGTCTTTTGCAAAGTCTAGATCTTCTTTATTGTAGTTCTGAACAAGAGCAGCAAAGAGAGATTTTTTTGCTGTATGAATAGCAGTAGATACCTTATGCTTGTTAACTAGTTCATTCTTAAATGTAGGAGCATCTGGATATACATCAGCACAGATTCTTGAAAGATGAGTATTGAAATCTTTCTTAGAGCTTACATCAATTTTCTCTCCCTGCCAGTACCAAATTACCTCTGACCCTTTGCTGTATAAATTATCTATCAGGTAATGGTTAAGCAGTTTTTTCTGATGGTCTATGATTACTGTAAGTTCACGTTTAGCAACTCTATCATTTTGATTTTCTTCAAGTACCTTTTTGCTTTTCTCTATATCTAGGAGTAGCTTCTTAATCTCAGCAGAATTTATATAGTAGGCATATAAGATAGCTTCTTCTTGTTTACTTGAAGTGTCTTGAAGCTCTTTTAAGCTTAGATTCTCATTAAAAATTAAATTAACGAAGCCATCAACTTCTCCTATAGGCTCAGTATCAATTGGAAGTTCGGATATAACAAATTTGAATGCTCTTGGAGTACCTTTTTTGTAAGACTCAGCTTTAGCAAGTACGGGTGGTAGTGAAATGTACTTACTTAATACGGGTTGTATGTTTGTGATGTCATTTACTTTGCCAACTGCTTCGTTCATTGCAGCTTGGATATCTAAGTCTGTTCCTTCAAATAGTATATACTTGTGGCTATAGTTTCTGTAAAGTATAATCTTTTTGCTTTCAAGACTGCTAAGCAAGGTCTCTGCATTCTTTATGCCTAAGCATAGTGAGGCATAAGAGATCCAGAAAGCTTTATTCAAAATAGCTCCAGATGCAGCGAATACATTTAAAAGTCCAATTGCCTTAATTAGCTTGGTATAAGCAGATAAATCTTCAGCAAACTCCCGCTCTACAATTTCTAGAGAAGACTTAATGGATGCCCATGCTGCAAAGTCATTGTTAAATCGAGAAGTTAAATAGGAATAGAAGTTAAAGTGAAGGTAATCATAAACATTTGCCAAATTATAAAACGGATCCTGTAGGCTTATATGGTGTGCAAAGCTAGTATGGTCAGTACTTTCTAGAAAAGAAAATAATGAGCGCTCATTTTGCCCATAGCGTTGTAATGCAAGCGTTAAAGTATTAGCAGATAATAAATCAAGAGGATAAATTTTAAAATTTAATTCTTTGCTAAAGCCTTCGTTATAATTAAAAGCTTTCGAATTTATAAAGAGATTTAGCGCTGCTTCTAACTTGTCATAAGTACTTTCTGACTTTCTTACACTTGCAATATGTTCAGATGCAAGGTACAGAAGTTGCTCTACAGGCTCATTAAAAGTAACATCTCTAAATCTTCCCTTAACCTTCGTCCATTCTTGCCTTTGGGAATCAGAAAGAGAGAAGCCATAGCTTTCAAAGCTTTGGTGTATTGTAGTTATGAGAACCAAATTATACTTGGTGTCATTTGCTAACTCGGCTAGCTGCTGTATAAAGTATAATTCACGCTCAGGCTTATTTTGGGCAGCATACTCAAGGAATTTACCAAATTCATCTATTACAATGAAAAGCAGAGGATTTTTACCAAGTGACTTGTACAAACTTATTAACTCAGTAAATATGTTCTCTGTAAAATCTTCTGTAGCTGTTACCCCCAACTGGCTTGCAAAAGATTCAATAATGCTCTCATAGGAACCTACAAGTTTTAATGTTCCGAAAGTCTGATCCTTAATAAATGGGACGTTAAAATAAGGTCTTGTTTCTCTTAAGCTTTGTTCAAGTGCAAGGAGAAAGGAGGATTTACCTGTGCCGTAAGAACCTATTAGATTAAATGAACGGACTCCGTTTCTAAAGTCATCAATAAGTTGACTTACTGTTCGCTTTGCATTAGGGGTAGGTATATACGTGACTTCTCTATCTGTATCACGGATAATATTAACAGAAGGAGTATAATTATTTCTCATAATAAGAAGTAAGCATTTCTATTGGATCGATCTTTCTCTTAAACTGCAATTCTTTAATCCCGGCATGATCCGTATAGATGATATCGTTAGGGTACTTTTCTTGGGCTTCCTGTATCTTTGTTACAAGACCTGTTTTGCTTAGAGCAAAAATATTTCCAGGGCTGTTAAAGTCATTTTCAAGCGCAGGTAAACTTATGGAAGAGCCATAGCCGGTATTGTCGAGTATTGAAAACAGGAAAATTTCTACAGGAAGACTTTCTCTATCTGTGTTTTCAAGAAAGAGAACCTGCTTTGTTCGCTTTTTTGTTTTATCAGCTACTATAGACTCTTCTTCTTTTTGTATTGTACCTACCAAGTGTAAGTCAGTTAGCAATCCTAAGAAGCTATCGTCTATATTTTTGTAGTCTTCTTCAGATGAAACATACATCTTTCGGAAGATATCAAAATCATTTTGTATCGTATTTGGATTGAAACTAAGCGAAGGAATCGCATCAGATTTTCTTTTGATAAAAGCCTCGAAGTTTTCTGTACTAAATTCATTCCTTTCTTTTCGAAACTCATTGAAAATTAGAGAATAGGTTGATGCGAAGTTCGTCTTTACTAATAGGTAATGTAATAGCCACAAACTTGCATCATCTTCCAGATACTCATCAAATCCATCTTTGCTGAATAAAAGCTCTCCAACTTGTGTTATTTGGTCCTGATTATCTGTTATACCAAACGCCTTTAACCAGAACCTGATGGAAGCTACCATGTTTTTCCCCACACCAAGTTCTATAACTGAATCCTCTTCTAAGAAGGACTTGCCTAATTGTAAGTAATCATAGCCCTTTTTTAGCCAGAGATGTCGGCATTGGAATTTCTCATGGCCAGAGAAGGTGTATTTTAATTGGGGTGCACTTTCTACAAACATAATGTAATTAGTTACCCTAAAAGGGCACACATTGGTATAAAATGAATGGTCAGGTTTTACTATCAAAGATAGTAAACCTCCATACAAGAGCCTATCTTAAATCGTAGTAAAAAAATGATTTTTGATACTAATTTTTAGTAATATGGATTAACTCTTTTAGTGCCCAATATCTTGTGATTACCTTTAACTTGTGATTATAAAGTCCTTTAGATTTGAAACCTCTTTAATGAATTTCTGCTCATAGTAAATAAGGAGTTGGATAGGGTGAGAATTTAGAGATATTTAGTCCCCACTATATCAGTAAGCATATTATAGCATGATAGTAGATAAATTTAATTACTTAGGCAGGATGTTTTCTGACCTCACTACATTCATTACAATGACACAAGAGGTCTATAAAGGTTATTCTTTTAAAGAGAATAGCGAAATGCTAAATGAAGCTTTCCTCTCTAATCAATTAAATACTATTACTGCTGAACTGACACAATTTATTAGATCGGTAACACAGGAAGCACAATTTCCTCCTTTCGATACAGCTATTCCTTTACTTTATATCGCTCATATTAACCTGCAGGGACTAGTAATATCAAGTAACTCTTTTCTGCAGGAGCTTCTAGAATTAGAGCCAATAGCCTATGATTTAGCAGAAGGTGAGATACAACAATATTTAAAGTTACATGCGGATGGAGAATTTGAAGAAAAAGAGTACCGTGTCTTTCGAGCCAAGGCAGAACAGCATACTAAAACTTCTTTAGACTTCCAGGGTGAAATTTTGATACCTCTACTGAGGAATGTAATTCAGGTATTCAAGGAGCAATTGGTAGATTTTGAGCACTTCTATAAACCTATCTTAAAAGGTTTAGAAAGCGATTTAGTTACTGGAAAGGAAGTGGCTGCTAAAATGAGAAATACTATAGTTAGTATAACGGATGACGAAGATTTGCACGCATTTATTGATATAAATAAAAAGGGGGTGCTAACAGATAGTAAAGCTTTTACAAAGCTTCAGAAATCTGATACTTCACCAGAGGTACTTGCCATTCTTTTTTATTATCTACGCATGAAAAGCATTGTTACCAATGCGAATGATTCACAATTAACAAGACTAGTCAGCCTGTTAACAGGCGTTTCCCATAATACTATTCGCCAAAACCTTGTACAAGTCACTCCAAAGGATCGTAGTTCCTCGATTTTGATAAATGGTAAAATGGCATCTTCCCATACTGAGGAAGCAAAAAGGCTTTTATATGAAATTGGTGAGCTGTTAGATAGAGATGTAAACAATAACCTTCAAAAGTTGTAACCCCCTTTTTGTAATCCACTACTCCAATCAGCTCCATTTACCTTTGGTTCAGAAGATAAGAAATCAAAGATGGAGCAGATATACATCATACCCCAAAACGAAATACAGCAGCTTTTTCAGAAGCTGGAGGAACTGCAAACAACACTCAAGCAACAGGAGCAGCAACAGTTAAACAAACGTTGGCTGGATAATGAACAGCTGATAGCGTTATTGAAGGTTAGCAAGAGGACCTTGCAGAACTGGAGGGACTGCGGGTACATCTCATTCAGCCAGATAGGCCACAAAATCTACTACCAGTATTCGGAGGTGGAGGCAATGCTTCAGTCTCGTAAAAATCCATCATTCAGGTAGGCATCAGAGGTGTAATGAGTCTTCTAGCCAGTGTAAGTAAAGTAATGATTTGAGGAACAAGTACACTAGGCTATGAATAGTCACTCTTAATCTTAGGATATAGCCGGATGGATGTTTTGGGTAGGTATCAAGCACTCCTTCCCACTACACAGAATATTTAAGTGCTTAAAATTAAAAATTAAAAAAATGAGTATAAGAGTAATAAAACAAAGCTTTCTGAAAGAAATACAGGGAGCCATAAATAATGCGGATTTCAAGGGACAGGAGAAATACAAAGGGTCCACATTTGAGCTTATCACTATCATTGATGGGCCTAAAGCTGAAGATTTAGAAGGAGGAGACGTTGACAACCTCAAAAAAGTCTATGAAACCAGATTAATTGTCATAAATATGAAGGAGGCTTAAGGGATGGAAGATAGTCAGATGTCAAGAAGCACTCCCCCAAATGAAGCTGATAGAGGGAGATTAGAGAAGGTAGAGGCCTTTCTTGAAGCCAGGTATGATTTTCGGAAAAATACTGTGACAGGGAGTGTCGAGTATAGAAAAAAGGGAGATGAGTCATACATAATAATGGAAGATGAGCACCAGAACTCGTTATGGAGGGAATTAACTAAGAATAAAATATTTTTCCCTCTAGGTTCTTTGGTTGCTTTGTTAAACTCAAATTTCACTTCTTCCTACGACCCTTTTCTGGAATATTTTAATGGTTTAGCAGATTGGGATGGTAAGACAGATTATATACAGCTACTTGCAAATAGCGTTAAGACTCATAACCATGAACTTTGGTCTGTATGTTTAAGAAGGTGGTTGATTGCCTTGGTCGGTTCTTTAGTGAACCCAGAAACCATTAATCATCAGGTTCTTGTGTTTTCCGGAGCACAGGGAATAGGTAAAACGACTTGGGTAGACAACTTGGTTCCCGATGCTTTGAAGCAGTATTATTTCAGTGGTACAATAAACCCAGATAACAAGGACACCTATAGTTTTATGGCGGATTGCATGTTGATTAACTTAGATGAGCTTGAGAACCTGAATCGTACCCAAATTGGCAGCCTTAAAGAATGTATCACAAAGAAACAGATTAAGGTGAGGAGACCTTTCCGCAGAAATCCAGAAATTATGCTCAGAAGAGCTTCTTTTGCAGGGTCAGTTAATTCTGACAAGTTTCTGAACGACCCTACAGGGTCACGCAGGTTCCTTTGTTTTGAAGTGACAGAGTTTCAGAGGGAATATGGAGCTACCATTGAGCAGGTGTACAGTCAAGCTCTGTCTCTGTTCAGAGCGGGAGAAAAGCATTATTTTGATGGTGAAGATAATGTAATCATTCAAGCAAACAATGGGCAGTTTGAACAGACCCTTTTAGAAGAAGAATGGGTCACACAGTTGCTGAGTCATTGCGATATGGCTACAGGCAAATGCGAATTCATGAATGCTACAGAAATAGCCGGTGTAATTGAGACTACATTTAACCGGAGATTAGGGAATGGGAGTATTACTAACATCGGAAAGGTAATGAAGAAGCAGGGCTTCAGTACAGTTAAGAAAAATGGTTTAAAGAAATATGTGGTAAGAAGGCAAGCTGCTAAAGACCACTTATCAGACTCTGAATTGCTCCAAGCCCATTCTTAGGGCAGGCAAGGCAACATAAATTCTTAATTCAGAATAATAGAAAAGGGCTCATCTTTTGGTGAGCCTTTTTTATTACTCTAACATTCAATTTCTAGTTGCCCTACCTGCCTTCTTGCAGGTGATTATGAGGACTAGGTTATTCCTGCGTGCACAAAATTGAAGTTTTCCCATTATACCAAAATTAGGGTCATAACAATACATATAGCTTTAATCAACAAGAAGTAAAGTATACCTAACCTAAAATTTTTTTAATTTTTTTGAGTCACTGAGTGGAAAAGTTAGGCCTATTAAGCACTCCCCGACCCTGACCCCGAGTTGGGGACATCCCCCGCCTATGTCTAACCTATAACATTTATTTATCATGGTAACAGTTACTGACTTTGTAAAAAGAACAGCCGCAGATGGCAAAGAATTTAATGCGCTAATGCTGCAAGGGGAAATAGAGATGATTCTTTCCAAGAAGTCTGGGAGGTATTATGCCACTGCCAGAACCTGTTCTATCACCAGCACTTTTAATGACCTTGTATGCCAGAGCTTAGTAGGCAAGCAGCTTCCAGGGAACATAGAGAAGATGGAGAGTGACCCTTACGAGTACAGGATTCCAAACAGTGATGAAGTAGTGACATTGAATTATGTGTATTACTACAATCCTAACCCTAAGTCTGTGGAGCAGGAAGTGTTTGAGACCAAGGCAGCGGCTTAGGAAAGCTTAAGGGGTGACTTTCACGGTCACCCTTATTTCATTAATCAGTTTTACTCGGTTAAAAAGATGATAACTAACCTATTGCTCAGCCCTGAGCCTAGCAACCCATCTAACAGTTGTCTATTTATATCAAAATACAAGATTCACAGAGTGTATTGCCCTTTCAAGGTTATCTGCATTAAGTCAATCAGGAAGATTGAAGAAGGAGAAGAGAAGCAAGTAGAGGGAATACTAAGCTGGGGTACTGGCACCATTCTATACTGTATACATGGTAAGTTCTACCCGCACCATTTCTTCAGATATAAGCCACCCTTAAACTTTGTAATTACAGGTCTTGAATAAAGACCAGAGGAGTTATGCTGTATTCTTTTAGGCATTGTTTTTTAGAGACGGTTTCTCCTTCAAATAAAAAACCACTGAAAAAAACGTAGCCACTGCCATTAGGTGTTAAATGGATTAGGGGTAGCCTATTGAAATGAGAGGCTATCCCTAAACACCATTTGATTTATATTTCAAGAATCTATCAAATACTCTTATTTTCTTGAACCAGCGTTTGCCCCCTTAGTCTTGTTTAAAGTAAAGAGTGTGTAAGAGATAGAGATGAATCCCCCATAGTTAAGCTTTTTTGTGTATTCTATCTCCGAAGGTTTAGAAGCAAATAATTTATCTTGTATACCGTTATAAAACTCTTTGTTCAGTCCTTCTGTATTCATGAATGCAAAACCAGTAGAAATATTGAATTGCTGGTTCTCCCCTGTAAGTAAGGAGGCACCTATGAAATATACAGGCTTTGGATTGCTCTCAATAGTTATACCTACACCGGGGGATATAGCTACTCCAGTCCCTCTACTTATTTTCCGTCCAATATTAGCAAATGCAGCCAAACCTAATGGGGTGTTACTAGAACCTGTAGGCACTAATTTATACTGTGTAGAATCAGTTATTATACCGTCTTTGTTAGGTTGAGGCTGCCAATTGTATGTGTTATAAATTAGTTTATTACCAAACCCTACAAATGGGCCAGAACTAAAACTTACAAATGTCTTTCCTTTTACAAAGAAGCTAAAACTGAGGGAGTCATTTTCAAGCGGCATTATGTTCCACTTCTTTACTAGACTAGAGTCAGAGGGACTAATTTTAAGACTAATGTTGTGTAAATTTCCATTTGGGTAAATAGGTGGAGAAGTATAGGTAAGATGGTCATTATGCAAGTTCCTATTAAACAGAATGGTTTTTGCTAGATTTGAATCGGATATCTTAGAAGTAGACTCCCACAGCCTTTCTCCGTCTTGTTTTAATTGTTCTTTTAATTTCTTTTCACCCTTAAGTCTATTTAAATCATTCTCTTCACACTTCAGTTTATCTATTTGATTTTTAATTTCTTTTATTCTATTTGGATTCTTTTCACTCTTCAGCTTAGTCTCAAGTTCTGCTTTCTCTTTCTTGCAGGACTCTAATTTCTTTTCTGCTGCATCAATTTCCTTATTAATTGCTGCTAGGCTTTCAATCAACTCGGCATTATAAGCTTGATAGATGATTCTGAGCTCTAAAAGCTTTTTTGCAAAAACACTATACTTTACTTCATTGGGTGCTTTGTCAAAGTTTCTAACGCCATATTCATATGCTAATAGCTTTCTATCAACTAATTGGTTATAATCGGATAGAAATTGCTTCAGAGCTTCCTCAAAATCATTCCTATTAGATTCACCATGTAACCCTTGTTGACCTTTCTCCTTTGTTAAGGTTGCCAATAACCCTTCAGCATAATTAGCTCCTAAAAAGAGTTGATTAAATAGAGCCGGGGGGGCACTTCCAAGGTCAACGCTTTCTGTCGCTATTTCTATATTGTAGAGGTATCTATTAATATTTTTGACTTCGATATTGAACCCTTTGTTATAATTAATGAATACCTTATTTAAGTTCTTGAGCTCGTTATCTTTATTTCTATTAATCGACTCTTTTTTATCCTTACCGCTGGTGTATTCATTTACATAGAATTTCTTGCTTTCGAAATCATATACTAGAGTATTTAGTTGTGATTTATTCTGTGCAAGTAATTGAACGCTACTGAATAGAAGAGTGAATACTGTAGCTGCAATTGTCCTTTTCATAGTGCAGGGTTAGTTGTATAGATTTAAGCATAATCTATAAGTCATATAATTATATGTAAATATATTATTTCTGTTTTACAAATGTATGGTGATTAGAGTTATTTTTTTAATTATACTAATAATGTGTTGAACAAAAATTAAATAATTAGATTATAATGTATCTAGGCTACTATGATTTCAAGAGCTTGTTGTGTTAGAAATGCATTATAGTATAATTAGATAGTTAATGCTCAACTAACTTGCCATACTAATTATTAACTATGCCTTTAGAAAAGCTCTGAAACTAGTTGCTTGAAGCAATAAGTCATGTAAAGGATTATCTACGATATAGAAGTCTGATGATTCAGTCAGTATTTTATCCCAATCATACTCAGCAACAGAGTGTAATGAAATTGACTTCCATCTAGCTTCTTTAGGTATGTTTAATCTTATCAGTTCTTTCTGAGCGGAGTTAAGATATGAGTTATCTTCCTTATAGTAGTCAATTTTATAGACTATCTCTTCTGTGTTACTATCTACACCAACTGTAAAGAAAACGTCTTTATTATCATCTCCTTTTCTAAATATCCGTGCCCATGTATATGGTTTGAACCTTGCTACTCTGATGTTACCATTTGGGCCATGGTCCCACCCTTTCTGACTCCACATTCTCCAATTGAAAGTGTCAAACCCTGGTAGTAGCTTGATTAACTCATTAGACTAATACTGTGTCTTACTTCCTAAAGAAGTCATTATATAATCCTTTGCTGCTCTAAGTTCTCTTTATTTTAAACTTTACCCCCCCAAGCAGCTAAGAACTTTATTTCTTCAGTTGTGTAGAATCTTAATCCGTGTTTCATTCAATGATATCCGTTTACACTGCATAAATATGCATGTAATAGATTTGAATATCTTAGTTTATGGGGAAAAATTTAAATGCCTCTTATGAAGAAAAGAAAGTCGCTAGATTAGTTTAGTTGAATCCTTCGGAGAAGAACTCTTGCAGAGACATTTGATGTATCTCGAGCACCTTGTAAAGTGTTTTGATGGTAGGGTTAGTTTTGCCAGTCTCTAATCTCCAATACTGCATTCTTGCTATGCCATGCTCTAGGGCAAAGTCTTCGTAGCTAGTATACCCTTTGCTTATCCTTATCTCCTTTAACCTTCTACCTATTTGTTCCAAGACTTCCTGCTCTGATATCATGAGCCTAAAGTCCCTAGTCTACATCTTTTATGTTACCACAAATTAGTCTACCACATTTATGTCTATTATGTTAAAAAAGATTAATATTGAAAATTATAAATCTGAAACTATATATTATGAATATCACTAAAGGACCTCTTAACTATGTCCATCAATTCTCTTTTCCTCTAACTATAGCTTTATTAATGATTTGCTTTAGCTGTGAGTCTGAGAGTAGTATAACGTCTACTTTAAATAGCAATGAAGTTCAATCGTTTAGTTATTCTAAGAAGGTAGAATCTCTTACAGGCTTTAGAAACTTCAAATTAGGTTCTGATATTGGGTTATACCCTGAGCTAACTGCTGTCATCGACCCTCAAGCAAGAAGCATAGATGATTACATTTATGTTAATGGTAATGAATACCTCAAAATCGGGGACGTAGACATTGAAGATATCGAATACTCATTTATGAATAACAAGTTAAGGCAGATATCATTCAAGGTGCCAAATAAAGGAGTAAGTAAGCTTATACAGGCTTATCTTGATAAATATGGAAGAGGAAAGATTAGTAAAGAATTTGGTGATTCTATAGTAGCTTGGGAAAATGGTGATTTTACTTTAGAAATAGTTCCTTGGCAGTTTGGCTCGGAGTACCATAGGGTTATATATGAGTCTAAATTGTTAAGCGAAGAATTTAGAGCTGGCAATTTTGGTGTTACAGAAGAGACTTATAATAAGATAATGGAGAGAAAAAAAGCCATACAAAATGATTTGTAAGTTTTCTAAATGCTATGGCTCGCCTTTAAAAGTTTTGATTCACCTAAGAGTATTAAAAAAGAAGTAACCAATGCTCATTAGCCATGGTAGCCTAGATGGTTATAATATAGTTCAAGTCGTTTTTCTTTTAAAGCATACAATTTATGATTCAAGCCGTATTTTGAATACCAATCACTGACATACAGGTTCAGTTTATTGATATCAATACTGAATTCTAACCTTTTTAAGTCATATGGATGTGTATAACCACTGATGCTATTGTCAGAAAAGGCTGGACTAATATAGAAAAGGTTATGAGAAGGCATAATTTTTCTGGTGTTCACATATTTGTTCAACAGAATTTCCAAATCAGGAATCTCAGCAAAAATTATATCTCGGACATTATCAGCCGTTGTTGGTGTCATTAATGGTATGTAAGTAGTATCGTATGATTGAAAGTAATCATCCGTCTTTAATAAGGAGTAATCTATAGTAACATACAATACAACGAGTGAATCTTGTACATCTTTATAAATTTGAAATGTGTGATAAGCTAAAAGATTTCGCTGATATTTAGAATAAATCAGAAAATCATCTGCATCAATTATGTCTACTTTGAACTTTACATTTTTAGAAGCTTCCTCTGCGGATAGTTCTCTATTTATAACTGATAAAGAGTAGGATGTATCGTCACTGAAATCTAAATTATTAAAGAGAGTAGTCTCAGTGCGTATATAATCGCTTGTAATTTCCTCATTTTCATATCCCTTAGTCATCAGATAAATATTACTAGGGATATCATCCTCGGTTGAGTAATCACCGTCAGACACTGACGCACTAATTCTCTTAAGTTTTTTATAAACTTCATTTATTTTAGTGTAGTTCTTTTCAAGAGCTTCCTTAGATAATGGTTGCTTGGAAGTATGCGAAATGAAGTTTACACACTCTGGTGAAAGAATGAAATTGTAAATATTAAGAATACACCAGCTTAAATAGTTGTCCTTCTCACCAGCTATATCTTCAATTGTTTTCCCTTCAAATTTTCCGAAAGGTAGTTGTGCTTCTAAATTAAATATTAGAAAGTGTGCGTCCTTAAGGTATCTTTTCATAAATGCTCTACAACTTAAGGGCTAATATTATTGAGTAGCTTAATATAATGAAGTAATGCTGAATTTCTTAGGCATTGTTCTGTGAGATGGTTACTCCTCAAAATCAAACCACTGAAAGAACGTAGCAATTGACTTATAGCTATCAGTCTAAATAGGGGTAATGTATTACATTGCTCCCATGTGGACTAAACGAATAGCTTAACTAAGATAAGCTTTATGGTTTGTTGTTCCCAGTTTTAATTTAATATCTGTCGTGTTATTAATCTATCTCCTAATCCAGCTTCTTTAATGATAGAACTCCATCTGTTTTCTTCAGTCCAATATTGTTCACTTTTGCCAACATAGAGAAGATTAGTTAAGTCACCAAAGTCATTAGGATGAATACTCATTTTGCCTTGTAGTAAAATATTTCTCAAATACCTTTGTTTGGTAAGTATATGAAACTTAAAAGAACTATATGTGTGATTAAAATAACTACTCTTTTCAGTTTCATTATCAAATTCTATAATTTTTTTGTGATCTCTCTTGATGTATTCTTCTACATCCCATATAACTTCTTTTACTCTTTCCAGAGCTTCAATTTCTTGAGAGTCTTTATACTTCTGTTTAGCAGTTTTGCTTGATACTATTTGGGGCCTTGATTCGGTTCTATAATTCTCTATTGTTGCTTTAAAGCCATCTTTAATCCTCATATACATATCAAAGTACTTCTCATTAGATTTGTACTGCTCCTCTTTTAAAGTATTATCGCTATCTGATATTATTCTAAGAACCTCTTGAAGGTCTCTATTTTTATGTTGAAAATGCCCTGGGTATATCTTCTCAGTAGAAAATTCAAAGGGGTCTAATTCAATGATTTCATCTGAATACATTAAAATGGCTCTTGCGGCATTTTTCCAATCTTTAATTGAGAAATCAATTTTAGTTCTCGGATGAGCATATCCTAGTTCAACTATATTTACCCATGTTGCTACTAACTTATAGTTTTTAACAAGCCCCTCGGCTATTTTCCCAGAACCTAAGTAGTACCAAACATTAGTATCACATATCACTTTTCCCATCATGTATTCCTTATTCAACCTTTAATCTTAGACATCTATTTTTTTGTTGACTAAAACATATTCAGAAACTTTCATTGATGGAATTTCTTTCGAGTTTTCGAAGAATGAAGAAAATGTTCGAATTAAGAGCCTTTCTATAGCAACACGTTGTTTTTTAGTTAACCCATCAGGCAATACATCAAATCTATAATAATCCCACCCTTCAATTTCAGACCTATTTATACTGAGACGCTTGAGTAAGCTTTCTGTTTCACCAATATAAATTTGCTTATTCTGAGTGTCTATTAAATTATAAATTACATTGTTATTACAAATTTGATTTTTTAACTCTTCTCTTCTTCTCCAGTCGCCTTTGGTAATTCGAAAGTCCTCTTTTTGATTTATCTTGTCATCTATCCGTCTAAGGGTATGCGAATTAACTAATTCCTTAAATAACTCAAGGTAAACAGGTTTCTGAACGTAATACGCTTTAAACTTGAACATCTTGTTTGCTGAATCAAACTCAATATCTAAGAACTCCCAAAAAGGTATTTCTTCTTCAATATCAACTGACTTATATTCTAGTTTGCCTTTTCTTAAATCCTGCTCTATACTTCTCATATAGCTCATTAAGAAATCATCTTTTAGTATATCTGCAAGCTCATTAGAAAAGAAAAGGCGATACATTTTTTTGTTAGAGGAGTAAATTACTCGGCCCTTATACTTTACCTTTTTGTAAAAAATAAATACTTCACTATCTAAGTTCTCTTTTTTGGTGCAGTTTCTAAACATAGGTTCAATATTCCAGATAGCCCATAAGAATTTAGGAATAGGGGTAACTGCATCTTTAAACAAGGAAGCATCAACTTTCTTTCTCCATAAAGGGAATTCAATATCTGAACGCTCAAGCTTCATGAGGCTATTGTAATTATGGGGATTAATGCATATACTAGGGAAGGGTTAAAGAAATAAAGTACCAGTTAAAATTGAGTATTGCAAAGATGTTTTAACTGAGCAAAATAAATTGTTTTACCTATGTTTTACCTGTAAAACAAAAATGCACCTAAGTTATTGATAACTAGGTGCATTTTAATATTTGTTGTGGTCGCGAAGGGAAAAATTGCGGGTCTAGCGGGTAACGTTTGGTAAAACTGAAACACCTGCTGCAGCTTTCAAAAGCTATTTTAGTTGCACAGGTGTACACAGATGTACAGAGTGGTGAAGCTATTTCGCACCCAATTCCGCACCCGCACCCACGCTGTTTCGCGCACCCATCTTCGCAGATTGTCGCTTGAACTCCTGGATCAGTTCGTTTGTATCGATGCCGGCATAACGGTTAAAGGCGGCTTCAGTCTTGTGGCCGGTCGCCTGCATGATCAGCCTGCTCGGTACGCCCTGGTAGATCTTAAGCGTGACAAATGTCTTACGGCCGATCTTGGTGGTTAATTTTAACCTCCTAAGTTTAACCAGGCTCTGGATCGTCTTCAGGTGCTCGTTAACAAGGGGGCTTGCAGGCAGGCAGGTTTCCTGCAGGCCGTCATATTTGGCCAGGATCTCGTTTGGCTTAAACAGCGAGTCATCGTACAGCGGGATGTAGCAGGTGTTCAGTGTTTTGGTAGCCGGTATCTCAATGTGCTCGTCCCGAATATAACTATAGTTCAGTTTGATCACGTCCGAGATCCGCATGCCGGTGTAGCAGCACATCAGGAACACATCCCGGGCTATCTCCAGGTCTTTCAGCCTGGCATTGATCTCAGGCCCGTTAATATCAAATTCTGATTTACTGGAGTAACCAGAGTGCACGATCTTCCGGATTTCCTCTGATTGAAAGTTCAGCTTATAGATGCTCTCCAGCTCTCTTGCTGACAGGGCATCTACGCCTACATAAATAGACGGTGCCTCGAAGCGTCGGTATTTGCGGTTTACCTCCAGCTCGAGTTCCTCTTCACACCATCGCAGAAAGCTCTTGAGCTTGGCTACGTGCTTGCCGAATGTGTTGATTTCCTGTTTCAGGGTATCCATGATATAACGCTCAAACTCCTGGTAAAAAGCCTTGTCACAGCCTTCAAGCGTAAGCGGGATACCTCTATGTACCTCAAACTCATCAAAGCGCTTGATGCTGCTGTTAACGCCTTTGATGGTGTTAGGCGAGGTGCGCCTGCCTGAGCCCTTCTGGCGCTTCATGGCCAGCTGGTCGCGCCACTGGTAAAACAGGGTGAAGAACTGCGATTTCGGGTCTTCCTCAGTGGCTTCCTCCTCTTCCGGAAAAGGGTAGGGGTAAAGCTCTTCTGCAGGCTCCGGCTCCGGTGCCGGCTCTGCCACCCGCTCCAGCAGTTCTTCCTTCAGCAGCTCAGGGGTAAGGAGGGCGGTCTTCTTTTTATAGTCGTGGAAGATATCGAACAGCGTGTTGTGCCAGTGGTCCAGCTTGGTGTTGATCACGTTGGCATAGGGGGCGTTGCCATCCATGCGCTGCTCCTCCTCCAGCCATTGATCGGGCATGCACTTCTCTCCTGGTGATAAATGGATGCGTTTGCCATTGAGGTAAACGGTAAACCGGATCGGGGCATAGCCGTTTTTATCCACCCGGTCTTTCCGGAGGTATTTGTTTACTTCCATGCTTCGTTCTTCTGATTTGCCTTTAAGTAATTAATAAGCTCATCTTTGGAGGTGAGCAGGTCGCGCATTAATTCTAATTCTCGCTGTAAAATTGCCACCTCAAATTCATAAAAATTGATACTATAGGGTGTATTCCCTATATTGTTGATTGGACATGTTGTGCAGGTATCCGGCAGGTTGATATATTTTTTGCCGGTTATGGCTGCCTACAATGTTTCCCAGGCCCTTCGCTTCCCCAGGCGAAGAACCTGTACCGTTGGTGTTGTTCATAGCGTTTGTGTATTTGTGTAAATGTGTTAAGTAAAATGCCATGGCTGGTGCAGCCATGGCATTTGATGCTTGTGTCCTTTTTTGCGGAGCACGTTATAGGTATTATTGCTGTCGCTTTAACTCTTTCGCTAACTCTTTCACAAAAACAGAATCATGCTTCAGGCTATTCGCAATTTCAGGTATAAGCTCCGAGATGAGAACTTCAGACTTACTGTCATTAATGTTGTTGGCGCTTCCCTGGCTATTATCATTTCGCTCCTCTCCCTTTTCCTGCAATTTATCTACTAGCTGTAGCCCGAGGCTGGTTACCGAAACAACAATAGCGACAGCAACACCTATCACTGTCCAGCGGTTTGTTGAGATACCGGATTTTTTGCTCTTAGCATCCAGATCAGCTGCATAGTCCTGCTTTTTGAAGTATTCAGCTAAGCCTGATTTGGCAGCCTCGTATCCCTGAGAAGTTAGCCTTAGGTTGTAATCATCTGGAGACTCTACAAACCCGAAGGATTTTAAAGTAATTACTGTTGGTCCAATCTGCTTATAGTAGTCGTAGCCTTGGCGCTTAAGCACAGAGGGATAAGAATCTAAATTAGATGCCCCTCCTTCTTGATATAGGTGCTTCAGCAGCTTGTCGCCTACTTCTATCTGTTCTGGTGTCATACTTTCTCCAGAACTTTTTCTTATTTGTAAAGAAAGTTGCTTTGTGGTGCCTTACTGGAGGCATCCCTTAATTCAAGGGTATCTGGATTAAAATTGCCTTCATGAAGATGGTTGTTGGTGTCAAACCAAGAGCACCTAACTTCTGGGTCAAGATTGGTACCATAGGTTGTGTGGCGTTGTACAGACATCATTGGCCCTGAGAGGCCCTTTACCCTTACAATATCACCTTCCTTAAACTTGTTTTCTTGCTCTGTCATATCACTTATATATGTTGCTAATTGATGTATCTAGGTTAAAGATGCTACCTCCTCCGCTTGTTATTGGGGTAGTGCTTGCTGTAGAGCCAGGCGCCCAGGAGCAAGGCCGCGATGAAGAAAGGTATATGCCACCACTCCAGCCTTTCCATTACCAGGTTTCTTCAGCTAAATTCTTCTTCAGGCTTGATTCCAGAGTAAGCATTAGATCTGAAGTATCCTTTTTATACTTCTCCACATTCTTCAGGTATTGCTTAGTAACGATGTGAGATCTTGAAGGCCTTCCTACTGCCTTAGCCTTTGGTGCTGTGAAATCAGTTAAGAGAATATCTTCAGCGTGAAATGGAACATCCATATCAATTTGCTGGAAACGCAGGTCACTAAACTCATACTTGTAGCGCCCGTCTTTGAAGTTCAAGGCAAAAGTAAAGTGCAGAATTAGGGGGGGGGTGGTTCCGATAAAGTCTTCTTCTCCTTCGATCAAGACTTTGCCTTTACCTATTATCTGGCTACTGGTTCTACTGTCTACCTCCAGTACATGGTCAATGGAATGGAAGGTGTCTACTATCCATTTTTTTGATTTGTTGTAAAGTTCGTCAGCAGTCCCATCGCCTTCCTCTACACCGGTATAAACGATGCGGCCTGAACCGTCTTCTACAGGAAAGCTTTGGCTAAAAGAATTAAAAGAAACGCACAGCAGCACTGCACAGAGTAAGCGTTTTAACATAAGGGTAAAGTTTGTTTTGTAGTGTTACTAACTGCTATCTCGCGCTCAGTCTCTCGATTAGCTGTGCTTGCTGGGCAACCATAGTTTTATAGGTGTCGCGCTCTCTGGCATATGAGTCCCGCTCGGTTTTGTAAACCTCCCTTTCCTTCTCGCATACCACAAGCCTGTACATTAGATCATCATCTGGGAAGTACTTGGATTTACCAACTTTTGGACCTCCTATTTCCACTCTTGACTTATTGCTATCTCCCACAGCATTACCGATACCAGTGGCAGTTTGCGAGGGTGCAGAGTTCTCGTCCTCAAACCAATATGAAGGCTTAACTCCTAAGAAATTGCTAATCTTCTGCAAGACATCTACTCTTACAGTATCATTCTTAATCATCTTATAGAAGCCATTCTCTGTCATCTCTATATGGGTCACAATATCCTTCATTGTGACTCCTTTTTTGCCTGCCAGCTCCTTTAACCTTTCTCTGAAGTTTTCCATTGATTATCAACTATTTAAGCTGAAATAGCTTTCAATAGATAAAATATTATATGTAATTCAGTTGTAGTATTGTAACTAAATGTTAGTTTTGTATCGTACTACAACTAAAGTAGCCGCTAAATTATCTTTTTAGCAAACAAAATATAGAGAAATAGCAATAAAAAATCAGATGGAGCCTAAAGAGCCTAAAAACAGACTAGCCGAAATATTTGCGGATCTGGGCATAAAAGATCTAAGGCTTGCAGATGCCCAGCTAGGTGAGTGGAAAATGAGCCCGCACCGCTTTAATAAGCTGGTGCAGAATAGAGCGAGCAAGCCTATGACACTGACTGAGGCAGAAAGCCTCAAGAAATGGCTCCAGAAGAACTTTAAGGGCGCCAATACCTACCTCTTCGAAAGCGATATGCCTATCGAACTAAGAAACAGACAATCCAAACTTAACCTGTAGCCATGGGAGTTACTTTAGACCAACTACTGACGGTGGGCGATATGCGGGAGATGCTGGGCCCACTCTTTCATGAGCTGAAAAAACAGCGCGAGATAGCGGCCAAGGCCTCCGACTGCATGATGACCATTGCCGAGGCTGCCGAATACGTGAAGCACAGCCGGCGCACGGTCACCAGCTGGATCAAGGAAGGCAAGCCCGGCCGTAACGGCCGGAAGGTGAAGCTCAGGGCCTACGAGTACCAGCCCGGCAACTACCGGATATCCAAACAGGACCTGGATGCCTTCGGCCTCCTTGGTTCTGAGTAATGTACCACCTATAGAACCAAGAGCTATGGCAAACATCCCATCAGTACCCTACTTCGAAAGCAAGCTGCGGCTCTGCAAGGGCTTTCTGCAGCAGTACGAGCAAGAGCTCTATTTGCTGGAGACAAAGCTGAAGTCCGGAGAGCTGGAGCAGCGCATCTACGACGACTGCACCGCCGCCATCGTGCGCGACATCGATCATATCATGGAGCAGATCCGGACACTCACCCGGATGGAAAAGCACTCGGCCGCCGCATGACCCAGCGCATCATAGTAAAGATGGAAGATCAGCGGCGTGCGATCATTAAAAGGTTCCTGGCCCTGCGCAACGAGCAGATACAGGCTGAAACACCACCTGAACGTGTGCAGGAGCTGGAGTTGGAGTGCAGCCGCTTGGTCAAGAGATACTATGCCAAAAATGAGGCTATCGAAAGCCTATTGAAAACTAAAAAACAAACTAGTTATGGAGCTATTTGACTTCATCGCCTCTAGAGAGCAAGAGCTGGAGCAACTCAAAACAAGGAGATTCTACCTGCAGGGGCAGAAGGCCGGCACCGATCCTTACAGCAAGCGGTATCGACTGCTGGGCGAGGAGCTGAAGCATGTGGAGGTGCAGCTGGCCTATAAGGAAAGGGAGGTAAACGAGTATGTGGAGCGCCACAGCTGACGATACAGGGCCTGCAAGAGGAGCCAGAGTAGGGAGGCCAGCTGTAACGGGCTCACCGTCTCTGCCGGCTCCGCAGCCTAACAAAAAAAGGATGGCGTTTCGGCCATCCTTTCAATTCCCATAAATCCCAGGCCACCACGCCCAGGGTAATTCATGACTACATCACCAGTGGAGTAATATGCGAAAGTACGAAAATAACACGAGTACAGCTGAAGAGCAGCAGCTTAATACCATAGATTACACGAAAAACATTAACCAGGGCAACGCACTGGCGGCCTGGTGGAAGCTGGCGGCGAAGTATAACAACAGCCTCCCGACGCACCCGGTGGTGCGCACCTACGCCGACGGCACCCAGAAGACCGTCTACATCCGCAAGGGCATCATCACCAAGAGCGTGATCGAGACCGGCGAGAAGCTTATCCTGCGCTACATCGAGTCGTACAACCAGGCCCGCAAACAGGGGCTGATCGAGGACGAGGCTCCAAGCCTCTCCACCAACAGCATCGAGCTGGGCCGCTTGTTCCAGACCTCAGACCGCACCGTTAGGGCGCACCTGAACGTGCTAAAGCGCCCGGGGGTAGGCTTCATATCCCAGTACAATTTCAGGGGCACACGCGCCAACTATGAGCTGTGGATAAGCCCGGAAATCCTCTGGCCCGGCCAGTCCGAACCCGCCAAAAACGCCCAAAAATCGTCCAATTCGCAGCTTCAAAACAAGAATCTTCCGCATATTAAACAACCAGAGACACCAGAGACTATAGAAAAAGAAAGTACGCATGTGGATAAGTGCGGAGTTGCTGCGCAACAGCGTGCCTTGCCTGGCGGCGAAGGCGCTGGCAACACCTGCGGTGCTTTTACCAGCGACACAGGGCCGCAAGAACCTGCTAAAATCGCTGTGACAGCCCCTGAGAAGCCCGTAGCCGCCAAAAAACCGGAGACAGTTGCGGCGGGCGCGGCGACGGTCGAGAAACAGGCTAGAATGGCCATTTACCGCACTTTCGTGGAGAACTTCTGGGCCATCGCCTGGAAGCTGGTCTACCCAACGGGCGAGTTCACCGAGTACAACCAGCGCATGGCCAAGAATGCAATTTTCTTCGGCGTGTACCGCGGTTTCAGCAACGATTGGTCTATCGAGAAGTGGGAGAGTTATCACCTGCAAGTGGTTGAGCAGCTGAAGTTAGTGGCCAATTACTACGAGAACAACCCGGACAAGCACCCGCCCCTGCCATACGCCCAGTACAAGCCAGGCACCGGCTACTTTGACGCTGAGAATGAGCGCGGCTTCCGGAACACGTTCGCCTGGTGGCAGCGTCAGCAGGTCTGGAAGAAGCAGGCGAAGGTAAACGATGCGCTGCGGCGTGCCGAAAAGGAGATCAGGCTGCACAAACAGGGCGTGCTGCGCGACGAGCTCCAGCGCCTGAGCCCGCTGCAGATGTTCCGCCGCCAGGAAACCAAGCTGAAGCGATTCGGCAAAGCAGCCCTGGATAAGTTCTATGCGCAACATGCGCCACAGCAAGTATAATCATCACCTAAATTTTTTAGCATTTAAAACTTAATCCATGTTACAATTAGGACAAAAAGCGAAAGACAAAATCACCGGTTTCGAGGGCATCATCACCTGCAGGGTGGAGTACCTGACCGGCTGCGACCAGTATGGCCTGACCCCTCCCGTAGGAGCCGATGGCAAAGTAGGCCAAAGCGAATGGTTTGATGCTGGGCGCCTGGAGATTACCGGCCCAGGCGTGGCTGCCGAAGAAGTAAGAACAGAGGAAAACGGCGGCCCGAACCGCGATGCCCCTAGGGTCAGATAACAAAGTAAGAATCATGAGCACGACAAGCAAAAGCAACATCGCCACGAGCGCCCTAAGCAAAGCGGTAGTTTATTTCATCGATGGCAACTCACGCAAGCGTTACTCCCGCGATATGGCGCGTGGAATACCGAAGCAAAGTGTAGGCATCGCCAGACTGAAAAAGATGATTGAAGGCTGGCACGACAATGTGCAGATGGCCATTATATATGACAACCGCACCGATGAGGAGTTGATGCGGTACAAAAACGGCACCTGGACTTAAACCATGAGCACCCTACTGATCAGCCAGCAAGTAGAGGTCCGGGTGGGCGAAGCCTGGGAGCTCTACCGGTGGATACAGGCCTGGCTCAGCAAACCGATTGAGCGGGAAAACCGTCTGCAGCCCTTCGAGGTACTGGCCGCCACGCACCTGCAGAAGGTGGCCCGCAAGCTCTGGAGCAGGCTAACCAAAGGCAGAACCGCAAAAGGGATGTACAAGATTACCCTAACGGCACCTGAGTTGCTCGCCATCCATGAGGTTATCCATGAATACCCGGTAGAGCTGTATAACATTCTGAGCCAGATTGACCGCAAAGTCTTGAATTACGATGCTATAGTAGAATGCAACTAGCACACTTATCATAACAAAACCCTAAATCCAAAACTGTATGAAAACCAAGTTTTTAGCGCCGGCTATGCTGGCAGCCCTGACCCTCTTTTGCTCTTGCCAACGCAACGCCTCATGCTCGGCCTATAAAAAGTCCAAACAGAAGCCTCGGTTCGATCAAACTTTTCTGACCGACACCAGGAGATAGCTCCGGCACATTATTCAGATACAAAAAAAGCCCGGAGGTACGAACTCCGGGCTCAAAGAACTAAATCTTTAAAATAATCACAGATGAAAATTACGAAGAAAAACCCAAAACTAAAATTGGCTCCGGTAGGAGTGTGGATTAAAAAAGGACGCTCAGGCATTTTTCTGCTGGGCGAAAAGAGAAAGGAGGTGCAGGCATGAGAAAAGCTAGCCAAACTTTGGAGAAGGCGGAAGCCGCCAAGATCACCAACAACCTGGATGCCCTAACTCCCAGGGAGAAGAGAATAATAAAAAAGTCGGTGAGCTATAGGTACTGGTACGGTGAAGGAGTGATCTGGCTCTATGATCAGAATTACAAGCTTACCATTTGGGATTGCTCTTATTCTACCCAGGCCCAGGATTATCTCAACAACTTAGGAATAAAGGAGGCTGAGCTATGACGGATTGGCAAAAATACAACCAGCTGAAGGCGGCGGTAAAGGAGATGCGGGCCGCACAGCTTGCCTACTATACCCAGGGCAGAACAACAGAACTGCTTAAAGTGGCCAAAGCCAAAGAAGCAAAGGTAGATCGGCTGATCAGCGATGAACATAAAAATCAATTAACCCTCTGGCGATAATAAATATGAAAAAATTTGTGTCACAGTTCCTGCTGATCATGGCGATGGTGGGATGTAATCGAAAAAATTAATGATAAAAACTAGACCAACAAAAGCAAAGAGGCTCAGAAAAGAATACCGTCTGACAAAGCAGAAACGAGCCGCATTGATGGGGATACTTCGGAAGATATGCTCCAGCCTTGGCGCCGAAGAAGCCCATATCACTATGTATAATGAAGCCACTGGTAAACGATATCATGTTGGCTATACGAATACCTAGTTACACGAAAGGCCGGATTGCGTACACATCTGGCCTTTTTTATTACACGAAGAGGTGGTTTTATACCAATTTTTTGGCTACCACTTAATTTTGAAGCTTCATTATATCTGAAGCTATTTCAATTTTATGATATTCATCAAGTAAACGATGAAGCCCAATAAATCCATCAAACACCGATAATATATAATGACCGGCTTGGAAATGGTTATGATTTACCAATATATTAAGCGCTATGGCGGTGCTGCTAATACCTTTCATCTCACTGACTTCATCTTCATGATATTGGAATAATTCATGTGAAACTTCTGAATCAAACAGCGAGCAGAAGGGCGAGAACATTTCATAAATGTATTTTGTGAAATTCTCCACCTCCTTATCAGAAACATTCTGCCTAAAATAGAAGGTAACTTTACAAGTCAGCCTAAAACTTTTCATTTTTCAACTGCCTTTTCTTTTTTCATTTCCTTTTGAGGCTCCAGGTACCTGTATAAAGTAGGCTTGGTAATACCAACCATCTTGCAAATTTCCTTCACAGTATGCTTTTTAGAATTGTAGAGATCAATTGCCATCTCCTTTTTACTAGTGGAAAGCTTCTCTGGCCTGCCTCCTACCCGCCCCCTGGCTCTAGCTGCAGTAAGCCCTGCCTGCGTCCGCTCCTGGATCAGGTTGCGCTCAAACTCAGCTAGCGCACCGAAGAAGTGGAAAATAAGTTTGCCGGTGGAAGTACTGGTGTCTATACTTTCCTGCAGGCTTTTGAAGGCGACTCCCTCCTGCTCCAGGTAATTCATCCAGTCGATAAGATCCCGGAGTGATCTGCCCAAGCGATCCAGCCGCCACACCACAAGAGTATCTCCTCTCCGGAGCATCTCCTTTGCCTTGGCCAGGCCTGGTCTTTCCTTGGTAGCGCCACTGATCTTATCAGTGAAGATCTTCTCACACCCTGCTTTTTCCAAAGCATCCTTTTGCAGATCGGCATTCTGTTCAGCCGTTGAAACTCTCGCGTATCCTATCAGCATAGCCCTACTTAGTATAAAAGAAGTCAATGAAGGTATTTATTTTTTCCCTTGTGCCTTCTGCTGGTTCGTAAACCTGTCTATTTTCCGAATACTTTGCCATCCATTTCATCTGGATAAATGTAGCCATATCGGGGAGTTCCTGCAGCAGCTCATCCAAAGCATTCTTGGTGATCTCGGCCATCGTGAAAGTCACGAACTTGTTGTCTCCTGTATAAGGATTTGAAATCAGATTAACTTCCTCCCATTCGTCATGTCCTTCTTTCTTGAGCTCCTGGTATAGTCTCACCCAACTTTTAAAATGTGGAGGTAAAGGTTTTCCGGTAGTTGCCATTATTAATTTTGGTTAAATATCTCGTTACTTAAAGATAACTATTTACATTGATTTCTTAACGCAGTTTCTTAACCCATGAACGCAGATAGATTGCGTTCATCTCAAAGGTGGCGGCAGCTGTCAATAAATTAACCGATTATTTAACCAGCAGCTATGGCTAAAACAATGCGATCTTCCTGGTACCGCAATGGCGAGGATATCTTCTTCACGGATGAGGAGTTTCATCAGCTGGCTTACCGGATCACGTCAACATACCAACGTTACCTGGCTGAGCTGGAGCATGGCTTTAAGCGTGCCCATCACGAGGCTTGGGTCCGTGGCTGGAAACATGAGTATGAACTTGGCATCGGCACACAGGGCCAGGTTTTTATTTTACCAGGCTACGAGCTGAGACTTTTAACCAGTTCCACAGATAAAGGAAATTCATATGAGGCCACAATCATATTAGTGTATAAGAAGCCAATTAGCTCAGTAGGTAGATTGCTTAATCCACTAAAAACAGTGAAGCCTGCCACATTACTGCAGCAGGCTTCACTTATACGTTAAGCGAAATTATTGCTTAACCCTTATATATAGGTTTTGAGGCTTCTGGTACGGCATTTCATACCCCTGCTTTGAGAAGTTGTCGTCAGGGCAAGCTTTAAACTTTTTGGACTTACCTTTAAAGGCAGTAGCGGTCAGATTTACCACCCGTTGCGCATAGAAGCTGTTATCGATAGTCTCGGTATTGCCAAAGTTCGGATTAAAGCTGTAGGTAAGGTAGTTACGGAACTGTAAAGGCGAGTTCTCTTCGGTATAGGTCTGCGATGTCGCAACACCGCCTTTGGACTTGCCAATGCTGCAGTCTTTCATCTCGGACAACACGCGCAAGCCTCCAACATTTATAAAGCTGCGCGGTGGTATCTCAACAACACGCTTCGGCTTACTTTTAACTGCGACTTCCATTTGATTTGTCCACACGGTAGAGGCAAAATAGGATGGTCTTGCGGCACCTGTTTTACTGCTGGTACTGGTTTCGGTGTCGTTGTAATAGTCGAAGCTTTGGCCGTTTACAATCAGGTGGCTTCTGTCAAGATCCACAAAGACCGCCTGATCCGTGTTATTGTGCAGGTTGAAGCGGATCTTACCAGGATTATCCCAAAGATTATAGCTTACCATCAGGTCATCACCTCTGTGTTCATAAGCATTTCCGTTTGTTTTCACGTCCGCTGACGCAGTTTCCACTACCTGGTAAGCAGTGGAGCAGGATGATAGCAGTACAGCTGCCAGGGCACCCATCACGTAGAGTTTTTTCATGTATATGTTGTAAATGGTTAATATGAAGTTCAAATATATACAGTTTTTCATATACAATAATGCAAAAACCCACTACGAAGGTGGGTTTTGCAAATCAGTATATGAATCATTCTTGTGAGGGAGACTATCTTTTCATGGCGTTACAGATTTTAGGGTGAAACATGGTATTTAGCTAGAGCTTAACTTCAGAACCCTAAACTATCCCATGATAGCGCTTTACCCAAAGGACAACTGTAGAGATCGCTTCCTTAAAATAAAAAGTTTCCATGTGTAGAAACTTTTTTTGCAGTTATGTTTCCTGATATGGAAACTTTGTATACCTTTGTGCAGTACTTAAAAGAAAGGAGGCACAATGGAAAAACCAATACGTGTGGTCCTGGAAGAAGAGGCGCGAGATTTCCTGTTGGCTCTGCCGATGGAAATCAGAAAGAAGTTCGCCATTGCTTTCAGGAAGACAGAGCAGGGGTACCAGGGCGACTGGTTTGAAAAGATGACCGGAACCGACGGACTGTTTGAGTTCCGGGTCACAGGAAAAGGAAAGTGGCACAGGATCTTAGCATTCTGGGATAAAAACGGCCCTGAAAAAACGCTGATTGTTGGAACCCATGGGTTCGACAAGAAGACAAACAAAACTCCAGCGAAGGAGATAAAAAAAGCAGAGCGAACGAAGCAAGAGTACTTCGCTCAATAGAAGTTGGATATATAGGAGATGTCAGCCGGACATCTCCTCCTCTTCATAAATAATTTACTGCTACCAATTTACCTATCTCATTATGCCCAGATGAGAATATACTAAATTGTAACAACCACTTAACGATGACAGATTCAAAAATCAACGTAGAACCAAAGGCTAAGAAGTACTTCAGCCTGGATGAGGTAGAAGACAACCTCTTCGGGGAAAAAGGTACGGAGACGCGAGACGCGTACGAAGCCGAATTAAAGATCGAGCTAGCTGGTGAGATGATTAAAAAGCTCAGAAAGGCCCAGCACTTGACACAGACCGAACTGGGAGAAAAGATCGGTGTTCAGAAAGCTCAGATTTCGAAACTCGAGAAAAGCACGGGCAGTGTAAGCTTAGAGACTTTTGCTCGGGTTATCGGTGCACTCGGTGCAAAGCTTAAAGTAGAGGCTCCCAGTAGTGAGCTAGAGCTTTGCTAATTCTTAACTATCCTACCTAACTATCAAACACGCACAATTAAAAGGGAGTAGGAGCCCCCTAAATACTAATTTTCTATACAGCATGATATAAGTTATTCAACAAAGACATTTTGCCTCCTAAGCAATAAAGCCTCGCAAAGAAATGCGGGGCTTTGTTGTTTAGCTACACCATTACTTAGAAACCTCCTTTGCTTTGCATCGTGTTGTGTATCTCCATGGCCTCCTGGGCGGCTCCAGCATTATAGTTTACGTGTAAGGTGGTAGGCCACTGATCCACGCGCTGCGAGAGCGCCACAAAGTTACCGTTGAGCACCTGCAGCGCGTTCAGCAGCTCAGTAGAGTTATCCTGCACAGGCGGTGCCGACACGTTGGCTGCTGTGTTGCCACCGGAGGCAAAGGCTGATACACCCCGCTGGCGCTCACCCTCCAGCCACTGGTAGGTGGCGGCATACTTCGGTGAGCGGATCATCCAGTTGGGCATTACCCACTCGGCGCCGGCCTCTCCGATCAGGCCCAGGCGGGCACTCTTCACATTGCCGCCAGCCGCAAAGGTACCGATGCTGCCTCCGCTGTAGCCGCTGGCCATTTGCCAGGAAGTGCCAATTAACTGCATAGGAATAGTGTTGCCGCCCGTAGCAAATTGCTGAGCCCGTACCTGCTCCAGGGCCATGCCGGCTCTGACAGTGGCCAGTATCACCTTGGCTGTACCCACGGCTCCCAGCGTGCCCGTAGAGGCCGGGTGTGCCATGTAGCCAGAAATCTCGGCCTGAAGGTCAGAAATAATTTTAGCTGCGGAGAAAGCTTTAATTAGTCCGGCATTTTTCTTCCTAGCCGCCTCATCTCTACTCAGCAGGTCTATACCTAGACCAAGGAAAGCACTGGCTGTTTGGAAAGTCTGCTGCTCCAGGTACCGCTTCATCTGTTGGGTACGCTGCGCGAGCTCGATCTGCCCGTCAGACTTCTCCTTTTCAATGCGCATGATATCGGTACGTAGTCTTTCCGCGGCCAGTGTTTCGCCTTTACCGGCAGCGACTAAGTTGTCCAGCCTTCGCTGGGCCGCCGCCCGGTCCACCTCCAGCAGCGCGTCGTGCTTTTGGATGTCAGCATCCATGGCATTCATAAACTGCTGCTCGATGAGCTCACGCTTGATTTCATCCTCTTCCTCCATCCGCTCGAACCATTTCTCCAGGTCTTCTTCCTGTTTTTCCTGCTCCTTTTCAGCTTTAGCAGCGGCATACTCCTCTTCCTTTAGTTGGCGTTGTTCCTCATACATATCCAGCAGGGCCTGCTTTTCCTCTTCGGTCACAGCGATGTTCTGCAGTACGGCCTGACGCTGTTTCTCCAGCTCGGCTAGCTCCAGCAGGTGCTTGTGCTGCAGCAGGGCAATCTCCTGAGCCACACCCTCCGTTTTCACCATGATGCGCAGGCGCTCGGTTTCCTCCTCAGCTTTTAGTTTTGCAGCTCTATAAGCCTCTAAGGCTTTTCTAAGATCGGTTTCTTCCTTGACGCGCTGTTTCTCAGCTTCAGCAGCAGCCTTTTTAGCAGCTTTATCCTTTTCGGCACGGGTAGCCTCCGCTTCGCGCTTGGCTTTCTCGGTAGCGGCACCCTCAGCTGCTTTTAAGGCTTTCTCATTTTCCTGCTGCTCCATTTTCTTTTTGTCCTCCCGAGCCTCCATCTCATTTTTCAGATAGCCCTCGTAATAGGCCTCGCTGGCATTCTTACCCATATTACTGAAGGCAGAGGCTACTCCACTCAGATCTCCATCCATCAGGGCATCCCAGGCAGTACCTATACTTTCCCCGATGCTGCCCAGGGCATAGCCGATACCCACGGCCTCATCACGAATTCGCTTGATCGAAACGATAAAGGCATTAATAACCTTTAGACCAACAGTCTGGATATTTGTCCAGAGCCAGCTGAGTGTGGCACCAGTGCCGGCAAAAGTCTCACCCAGTTCAGCCTGCGCCTCAGCAAGCTCCTTCTCGGCCTCCAATTGGTCCATCTGGGCCGTGGTCAGGGTGTTGGTGGTGTCAATCATGTTCTCCAGGCCGCCGTTTACCTCGTGCAGGCGCTGGATAAACGGTAGGCCCGCGTCTTCGCCGGCGCCTCCAAACACATCGGCGATTACCGTCTGCAGCTCCTTGGCCGGAATCTGGGTGTTGTTCATCTCGGAGCTTACTTCCTTCAGCGCCTCGAAAGAGGTCATGGCGCCGGTGTTGATGCCGTTGAAGATCTTATCCGTGAACTCCTGGCCAAAGGCAGCATCCATAGCATCGCGGGTGGCCACGGTCTGCTCCCGAATCCGGAGGCCGAATTCCTTCACGGTATCGGCTGCCTTATCCGAGAAAATTCCCATGTCCTCGCCCATGGTCAGCACGCTCAGAAACTCCTCGGCAGAGGCTCCGGAAGTGGCAAACTGGGTGGAGTACTCCTTAAGCTGCTCCAGCATCTCACCGCTGGAGTTAGCGCCCGCCAGGTACCCCTTCTCCATCAGGTCGAAAGCCTCCTCATGCGTAAGCCCAAACTCCTTCATCAGCACGTTAGCCGACTTGATCACCTCGTTATACTCCTCATCGAAGGTTTTGGAGATGGCCTCCACCCGCACGTACATCTGGTCCAGCGCTTCGCCCTGCACCCCTGTCAGCTGCTGCAGGCTCCCCTTTACCTGGTCAATATGGTTAACCAGCCCCAGGAACTGCCTGCCTAGGTCCACGATCGTCTGAAAGGCCAGGAGTGGCAGGAAAGCGGCTACGGCAGCTTTAAAACCGGCCCTAAGTAAGCCAGTTGCGGAAGTAATGCCACCTAAGCCGGCTTTGGCCGTGGCAGATGCTTTCTCCATGCCGTAGATCTCATCTTTGGTATTCTTGATCCGCTCCCGCATCTCTTTAAAATCCTTCAGGAGCTCGGCTCGCTTCGGATCATCTTTGCTCATGTTCTTGAGTTGAAAGTTCATCGCCTTTTGCGCCGCCTCCATCTCCTTCAGCGAGGCATTGACTTGTTTGCCGTCCAGGATGATCTTTATTCTGCGTTCTTCGGTAGTGCTAGCCATTAGCTTATTTTAATAGTGTGATTCAGTGCAATGTCGTCTAAAATCTTATTCACGGTCTCGTCGCCGATGTTGGCGGCTAAAAGATCTTTGAGTCGATATGTTTGGTTACCTATGCCGGCTTTTCCCTTGCTCCAGAAGGGTTTTGGCCGGCGCCCCTTGCCGCCCAGCAGCTTGCGCTCGGAGGCAGTATCTGCCTGCTCTCCGTACTTGTAGCCACGGCCCAGGCCAGCATCTACCATTTGCCCATACCAGGCATAGGCCACTGTTACCTGCAGTGCGTTTTCGGCCCCGGCGATCACAGTGCCTTTAAAGCTGGAGAGCAGGGAGCCGCTGTTGACCGCCTTCAGGCGCTTTACTTCCGTTTCCCAGCCCTGCAGTGCGTAGTGCAGCCACTCCTGGGCTATTTCCTTTTGTGTCTTTCTCGTTTCAGTCACTCTATTGCATCACCTTCAGGAACCTAACTTTGCTTTTCATCTCGCCGGTCATGTTCAGCGATACCTGCACTTTCTCCCAAAAGGCCTTCAGCGTGCCTTGTGGCGTGCGGATCAGTTTTTTGTCGAGCGGGTCGAGCTGCAGCAGTTCCGATATTCCCAGGTTTAGGTTAAAGGTTACCGGTTCCGTTTCAGAGTGCCAGGCCATCCAGTCCAAATGCCGACTGGCCACGGCCTCCACCGTCTCGGCGCTGGAGGTGCCATTGCCGTTATCCACAAGCACCCGGAAGGAAAAATCCGGTTCGTCGTCATAAGTAGCTCCCTCCTGATCCACAATAGGCACACCGTTTTCCATAGCCGTGGTACCGATACCGGTATTAATGGTCTCGGCGCCATTTCCATACTTGTACTGGTAAGCTGCCTGGGCATCTTTCTGGCGCTCATCGTCGCTGTCGGTCTGCAGCTGGAGAGTAAACCCGTCGCTGGTGTTCGGGTCCCAGGCGGGTGTGCCTTGCGCCAGGTGTGTCCAATCAGTATAAGCTGTGTTCTGGAGAGCCTCCTGCAGGTATACCAGCTGGAGGCTTTTGCTCTTGCCGTTGAAGATGAAACCCAGGCCGTAGTGCTTGCGGATAGACTTGATGAACTCGGCCACTTTGAGTTCCGGCACATGCAGCTGAGGCTGCAGCGGGTTGCCCTGCAGCACTGGGTTGTAGATCACGCGGTTGGCGTAGTCCTGCAGCCATTGGCCCGAAATGCTGTAACCATAGCGGGCCATCGTCTTCCGGAAGACCTCCACCAGGTTGGGCATGGGTACCTGCGGACCACCGCCGTTCATGTAGCCGGGATAACCGAAAGCAGCTTCCTCATCGGAATAAAAGCCTGGGTTCAGCACCTTCGGGTATGCCATGGAAACCCCGCTCAGGTCGGTGCCTCGGAGCATGTCCTCGGTCACCGTGTCCAGGTCGCCGGCGTCGCTCACAAACTGCACTTTGTACTTATCAGTGCGCCCCAGCACGTAAAGTTTACCTACACGGTAGAGCTGGCCGCGCAGCCACATCTGGCACGGCAAAGGCCTTTTGCCGATACTGCGAATGCTCAGGCTACCGGCAAAGCGCAGCAGGCGGCGGTTGCGGTCCGAGAGCGGGGCAGACACGCCATAGGTGAGCATGCCTTTCTCAAAGTCCTGGTTAAACAGCGGGTTGTTCACCTCCAGGCTCAGGGAGGCATTCTGCTCCAGGTCCAGAAACTCTTCGTTTATTCTGAATCCAAACATAGCCTAGTATTTAGCTTTCCTTTTAGATTTCCTTTTGCGCCTGTTTTTAATACATGTTTCTCTATGCTTGTTCAGGTTTGGAAGATCTTTGTCGTAGCGCCACAATGCAACTTTAGGATAATCAAACTCTGGTCTAACAGAAAAACCACGCTGCTGTATTAACAAGTCTGAATGAGATGGTGTAATCACTACAGCTCTGCTGGATTGCTCTAAAGTATGCATCATCAAAGCCATGTGTGCGAACTCCGCAGCTCTGTTATTTCCTAATATTATCATCTGATTACAGTGTCGGTGTATAATGCTTTTCCGTAGGCAGCACAAATTCAAAATCTAAGTAGCGCTGCTCATCCACTTCGTCCAGCACCAGGAACTTCTTTACCTGCTTAGTCCCGGCACGGTAACGGCCGGCCTCCACCAGGCGCACCTCCCTGCTCAGGGCAAAGTCTGTGAGTGCCTCCAGCTCTTTCTGATCAGAGAGGTAACCGCTGGTGAGCCTGAGGACCGGCTCTGCCGTGACGGAGGTAGTCTCGGTGCTGCCCAGGGTAGGGTTGTAGCCGGCGTTGAGCAGGCGCTGCATGGTCTGGGTCTCGATCTCGAGGCTTTTCTCAGCCTGGCCCACGGCGGTCAAGGTATTGATGCCGCCCAGGGAGTTGAGGTAGAGCAAATAGCGGAAGTAGCCGGAATAACGGGTATCTAAAGTATAAGTGCGCGTTTCAGTGATGGCTATGCCCGCCTCTGTCTCGCACCAGATCTCCCATTCCCGGACTTCCCTGCCGTCAGATGCCAGGTCAAGCGCCTGGTAAGACGTAGGAATGCAGTACACCTCAAAGCGCTGGCAGCCCTCCTGGAGGTGCGCCGTGGAGGTCACCACGCTGGCATCGGCATAGGTCACGCGCTTTTTCACCACAAAGGACTCGATGCCGCTCTGGTGCAGCACCAGGAACAGGAACTCCGGCTGCCCCGTGGTGGCCAGCTTAGCGGCCGGCAACCAGCTCAGGAAAGGCTTCTGCGTGGGCAGGTAAGAGGCGTAGAAGTTGTTTTGAGTTGTTTCCTCGAACGATAGGCCGCCTCGCAGCACGTACCGGTAATCTTCCACCGTGAAATCACCAGGCGTGGGCACGGCTCCATACTTCTCGGTGTGGCGTAGGTAGAAGCGCTTAAACAGGCCGCTGGCCATGGTGGTGTTTGCCTCATCCAGTTCCGGAAAGTAAGCCCCGACAAAAGGCTGCAGGAACTCCTGCACCTCGAATACGGTGCTGCCGTCGCGGTCGGCCACGTGCTCCAGGGTGGCCACCCTTTCAAAGCTCTCGCTCAGGTACTCCTTTTCCACCCACACCTCGCACAGGAAGGTAAGGCTCGGTTTTTCCTCCAGGTTCTGAGCCTGGAGCTCCAGGGTGATAGGACCGTGTGAAAAGTAGAAGCGGGCCAGTCCGAGCGTAAACGTGAAGGACTTGTAACAGCCGTAACTGTCGGTAACCGTCACCTCATAGCGGCCGGCAGCCAGGCCAAAGCGATCTTTATCCGTGCTGCCATCGCTCCAGGCAAAGGTATAAGGGGCCACACCGCCCTCCACAGTCAGGCTAATGCTGTCATCGTCCTGCACCCCGGTCACCTTCAGCTCCGGGTTCTGGCCGATGTTTACCTCACCGGTCACTACACCAGGATGCGCACCGGAGGCATAGTCTGTAGCGGCACTGTCCGTTACGGTATAGTTGTAAACGCCTGCCGGTAAAAAGGATCTGATGGTTTCTGTGGACCCATCCTCCCACTGTACAGCATAAGGTGGAACGCCTCCTGTGATGTTAAGGGAAACACTGCCGGAGGTGCCGCTGAAGCAGGCAACATTCGTAATGTTGGTCGTTACCGAATGGGGGTAGGTGTTGTTGTAAACACTGGCAAAAGTGCCGCTTCCGTTGCTGTTGGTGACCGTAGCAGAAGGGAAATTAAGCGCATCATCATACTCCTTTGCCTTCAGCTCCACATACGTGGCATTGGCATACCCCATGAAGTCGGTACCATAGGAGGAGGTAACGGCATACCTCGTTTCCCCGATGCTCTGGAGATACCCGGAGATGGCACTGGCCAGCTTGGCCGCGTTGCCGGCCCCGTCTATAATGCCGTACTCCGCCGCTCGTTGCTGAGAGAAAGACCAGGTAGTGCCGTACCCGCTGTCATAGGTGGTGGAGGTAAAGCGAACCACCACACCCAGGATATTAATATCAATCGCTACGCCTTCAGGGATAGCGACTGGGCCAGATATTTTGACTTTAGCGTAATTAGCCATTACTCAAATAGATCAGGGTTAAAGTGTAAGGATGGAGTCGCCTGCTGCTTAATTCGGAAGCTCAGGCGGGTGCCGTGGTAACCGTTCACAGGGCCGATGTCCTCGGTCTGCAGGTCGGAGGGCGTGATAAAGTAATCGTAGCTTTCATTTAGCTGCTTCACCACGGCTGCCAGGATCTCCTCGGCCATGCGCTCGGTCTTATCCAGCGCCTCGTTGCGCTGCGCCCAGTCATCGGTATCTACTTTGTCCAGAATGATCAGCGCCCCATGCAGGTAGCGGCTCATGTCATCGAAGCTCTGGCCCTCGTAATCGGCATCGTAGTTCTGGAGCACAGCCTGCATTTCGGTAGCATAGCGCAGGTTGCCATAGAACTCCGACATGTCCAGCTCCTGCTGCATCGGGTTGCGGCTCAGGTGCAGCTCTGAGAACTTACAGCCATTTTCCTGCAGCTCTTTGTGGCGGCTGCACCAACCCTCGAACAGGGCTCTGTATTCGGTCTTTCTCATTGGATTTCGTCTTTAGTCCTCTTCAAACAGCGCCCCTATCAATAGGAAAGTAAAGAACCATATCCAGCTAAATGGCTGGCCAAGTAGGAAGACTATGGCGGTGTACAGGATGGCGTATCTTAACATGGTTTATTGATTTTCGTGTTTGCTTTTTATTTTCTTGGCTTCTTCCAGCTGTTCGTTCATCTCCGCCAGGATCTGGTGGGCCTGTGCCTTGCCGGTAGCGGCTACATCGCCGAACTTACCGCCGGCCATGCCGCGCAGCACCGGCTCCCAGCTGCTTACCTTATTGCTTTTGCTCTCCTCAGACTCCACGCTAAAGACATCCGGATACAGGCGCTCCAGCATTAGCCGGCAGCCGCGGTACCAGGTCAGGATGGCGGCCTTCTCGGTATCGTTTAACCTGGCCAGCTTTTGGGCCCGGGTAACTACCAGGTGCTCGTTAAATGGCGTGCGGTTATCGCCCTGGTAGTTGCCCAGGCGCCTGCGGAGGGAGTGAAACCAGCGCTGCGGGCGGTATAGTGTGGCAATGAAGCAATCCAGGCTGGAGGCGTTGCCGCTTTTGAGGTAGCGGAAGAAGTACTTCTCGGCGGTGGTGAACTCGGAGAAGGTCACGTTTACCAGCAGATCGGCCGGCCCATGGTACCAGCAGCTGGTCAGCTGTGGCCTGATGCTCGGCAGGAGCTGTTTGGTAAGCGGCTTTTGTGGTTCATGCTCCAGCAGGAAGTCGGTCAGGTGTAAGAGATCTACCAGCACCCAGGCCGGCAACGCATCGAAGCGGGCATCGGGAAAATGTAGCAGCGTTTTCAGGAGCAGCCTTTTGCGTTGGATCGCATCCTCCACCACGCTGAAGATGAGCATCACCGTCAGCAGCTGCTTACGTGTGAGCTCATCCCACTCCTCGGCCACCTGGGCCTGGAGGCTGATATCTCCTTTCTCGGTTGGAATAGTTATCTGGAGGTCGCGCATAAGGGTGTATGGTATGCACGAAATTGGCGGGTTTGCCCCCCCGAAAAAAGGACAGGGTTGGGAAAGCAAAAGCCCCGGTGGTGTGCCGGGGCTTTTGCTTTTACTGTTGTAGCTTCAGTGCAGAGAGGTAAAGCTCTGCATCCGTTTTTTCGGCGGCCCGGCGGGCAGCGTCGCTATACTTGTACTTTTGATGTCCGTGATCCTTCAGGAAAGTGGGCTTGTGGCGTGGTTTTCGGTGCCCATCGTAGGCAGGGCAGAAGGTTTGAGAGCAACTGGCCAGTATAGCTCCGATCAGAAGTATAAAGAAGATCCTGGCCAGAGGCGTGTACCTGAGCAAGAGCAGCACTACAACGGCAGTTACCGCAAGCCAGAAGAGCACTTTCGTGAGCAAGCCTTTAAACCAGGAACTGTACGCTTTACCCATGCTCACGCTTTTGTCTATCTTGGCTTTCTTCAGCTGCGAGTTATCCGGCTTATTCTTTACCGTGGTATCACTATTATCTTTGGTTTTAGACTTATCCTTTGTCGTGGTCTCGCTCTTATCCTTCGTCTTGCTGCGGTCGCTGTTATCGGTGTTAAAGCAGTCTTTACACTTGATGGCAGGCTCAGCCTTAGCTTTCCGCTGCGATACAACTGTTTTATCTCCAGCCACGATATCGAGGCGGAGATCTCCAAAGTCCAGGCTGGTACCAGGAGGCAGGTGCTTCAGCGCATCCGGCGTATCAGTCAGCGAGGAGCTGACCGGCCCCCGCTGGCACGATGCCAGCAGCAGGCAGAGAATCAGTATCAGGTATCTCATAGCGCAACGAATTGAGTGGAGGCAATGGCCACAGCCGCCCAAAAGGCAATGAGCATAGCAGCCACTTTTACTTCTTCCGGCTCCATATCCGCCAACCAGGCAATCCGGCGCATGATCACATCTGAATTGGCTGAGGATCCTACAAACAGGATGCTGCCCTTGATCTTATGGGAAATAACCGCTTCAAACACAAGCCAGAAGGAAACCGCAGCAAGGGATATAGTCGCCAAGGCAATGTAGGCAAAGCCGAAGTGCACCAGTGCTGCAGCGCAGATCACAAACGCCCGGCGCGTCCAGCCCAGCAGGTGGAATTTCTTCCGGTCCAGCCTGGCAGAAGCTGTGTCGATGATATTATCATCCGCACAGGCCTCGATAAAGCCGAAGATGGCTGCTAGAACAACTATCAGCAAAATAGCGGTAGCTGCAGGCATCATTGTGCACCTCCCTTCTCACTGGTACCAGACGGATAACTCGGGAACACCTCACTCGGGTCAGTCGGAAAGTTGACAGGTGGCCCAACTGGAGGGAGCGTGCCCAGGGGAGGCGTGTTCTGCACCGGATCCTTCTTCCGCTTTGGCCTTGGGTAGAAGTAGAACAGCACGACCACTACGATCGGAATCCCGATGAAGTAACTAGGCTTCTCATTTGGTACCAGCCCGAAAAAGGCCAGGAGCCCCACAGCCCAGGCACCGTGAATGATATGCACCAGGATCAGCAGCGGGTATGCCAGCGGGTAAAGAAACCGGAACAGGAGCTGTTGCAGTTTTAGTAAGAGGTTTTTCATTTTGGCTAAAAGTTTAGTTGAAGATTAATGATCTGCGCAATCGCCATCCGCACAGCCGGCCTCGGTGTAGGCATAACCAGCCTCGGAGGGTGTGGCCGGCTGTGGAGGCGTGCGCTGCTCTACTCTGCCTGTTTCCTTGTAGTCCATCAGTTTGGTCTTGATCCACTTGGGCAGGTAGCCTTTGCCGATGCGCTGCAGGTTTTCCTCGACAGAGATAGCCTCACAGGCCAGCATGTAGAAGTAGAAAGCACCCTTGCCGAAGGGCACGATCAGCTGCACCAACTGGTTTGGTGATCCGTCCACCAGGTGACTGGCCAGGCCATGGATTATGATCAGGCCGACCACGTACATCTGCAGCTTCTCGAACAGCGAGCGCATCCGGAAGCTGTGGATGCGCCCCAGCTTGGCATTCACGTACACACCGGTCAGGGTATCGATGGTGATGGCCACAGCCAGAAAAGGCACAAAGTCCCAATCCGAAAAGACATACTTGTTGAAGACCTGGCCCACTTCCGAAAGAAAAGGAGTCAGGACCAGGAGCAGGGTGAGCAGGCGCATGGTTTAGTTGATGGTAAGGGTGAAGGACTTCGGCATCAGCTCCAGTAGTTTGTTCAGCGTCGCTTTGCTGCTTGTCACGTCGCGGTAGCCGTCTCTGTTGATGTCGGTGTGGGTGGTGCCGACTAAAATGCAGCCCCGGATCTCAGTGTAGTAGTTGCCCACGTGGATCAGGATATAGCTGCGGCCCGGGACACCCAGCACATGGAAATGGTTGCCGTACTTTTGAGACCAGCGCTTTACAACCTGGTAGGTACCCGTCGGGATGCAGGAGATCTGCGGCTCATTGTTTCGCCAGGCCAGCTCCAGCGTTTTACAGCTGAAGACAGCCTGGTCATTTCTCACCACCTCCATCTGCCCCAGCGTCTGCTTGCTGTCGGAAGGCTGGCGTTTGATTCTTAAATCCATTTGGCTAAAAGTATAAGGGTTAGTAAAATCCGTAGATGCGGCTCTCTGGCTCGTTGCGGCTTACCTCTGAGCCTGGAGCCAGGTAGGTGCTGCTGGCGAAGTAGGTGGCGTACTTTTCAGCTGAGGCGTTTGCGTTCAGGTAGTTTGTTAGCTTGGAAAGGTATGCCTTGCCGTCTTTCTCGGCCTTGGCCCGTTTGCTGTTCAGGATAGCGGCATCCACCGGCTCAGCTGAATCGCTCAGCAGGAAGGCATCTGTTTTGAAGGTATAGCCGCCCTCCTCCAGCGCTGCCGCCACGGTCAGGAGCGCCACGGCCGGGCGTATAAAGCGGTTAAGCAGGTAGAGGTTATCCGGGTGCACGTCGCGGTCTTTCAGCTGCTCCTTCAGCTCATACCAGAAGTCACCGCCCAGCGCAGTCTCCAGGTAGAAGTCCTCCACTTTCCGGACAGTTGGCAGCAGGGCCATGTAGGTGCGCCGGCTGTTTCCGATGCTGTAGCCGTTCTGAAACTCCTCGGCATTGGAGATGGTGTGCTGTCTGAACAGCGTGCAGGCCTCTGAGGTGGCCCAAAGCTCGAAGTCCGGGTGATCGATGTGGCGTTCCAGGAAGCGCAGTGCCCGTTCGATCGCCTGGAAGCCTTTGTGGGCAAAGGAGGCCTGCGCCGCCTTGATCTGGTGCTCGAAAGGCGTCTTCTCGTTGGCGTTGCTGACAATGTGCACGCCCCGGTCCGAGATCTGCAGTGCCTGTAGCGGCAGCAGATTGCCCTGTGCCATGGGTACGATGGCATCCAGCAGGATCGCCACCAACTCCAGCTGTTTCTCAGTGGCCAGCCCCTCGTTATACTTCTGGCTCAGGTCCAGGTAAAAGTCCTCACCGAAGCTTACCCGCAGGATATCGTCCTGCACCTGGAAAAAATCTGCCTGGTAAAGCTCCAGGGCTTTGGCAGTGGCCGTTACGCCAATACGCTTTTTAAGGTCTTCTGTCGTGATGTTCAGCATGGCTATTTTGTTTCCTGTTGGGAAGATTTTCCGGAGTCGAGCGTCATGATCAGCGGCGCGGCAAATCTGAACTGGAGGTTCTCAGGCCATCCGTTGTAGTCTCGGACAAAGTGCAGCGGCTCCAGCACCAGGTCCTGCGGGAATTTGGAAGTAGAAATGAAGTTGTTGAAGGCAACGCGGGCATCGGAGCCGGAGCCGCCACCCATTTCCTTGCCCGGGTGGATGCCGCGCAGGGTAGGGGCCACGCCAATGGCCGTGTACACCCAGCTAGCCGCCTCCTGTGAGTCTTCCACATACAGGCCTGACTTCAGCTTGTCATCGATCGAGGTAATTTTGAAGGCGCTGATGGTTTTGCTCGGGTCCTGTGGGTCCGGAAACGTGATGCTGAAGACAGACTTGCCAGCCCCATCCACGCCTGCCATCGTCTTATCAAAGGCTTTGACCTCTTCGGAAATGATGCTTTGGCGCTCTTTTTTGTCTTTGGTTTCCCAATCGCCATACTTCCACTCCCAATAGCGGTGGTGCACTTCCACCATGTGCCTGGTGGAAAGCTGGTGATCGAACATGTTCAGCTTGAAGTTGGGAATCTTCTTCAGGAGGGCCAGCCACCCGGAGCGGCGTATGGCGTTCCATCGAGCCAGCTGGTAGAGTGTCTTACCTGGTGAAGGAATGGCCACCGGGTACATGTACTTCCAGCTGTCGGTGCGCTCGCGTATAGTATCCGGCGTGTCGAAATAAGGATCAATGGCCGGCACCGGTACAATATCGTCCGGCCTGGAGGTGTTTGCCCAGTTGGCGCTAATGTAGATGTGCGAGATCACACCCTTGGCATCCGGCTTTTTGTAGCGGCAGTACTCGGTATCCTGGTTGCAGATAGACCAGATCTCTTTGCGGTCTTTCGTCAGGATGAACTCTCCGAAGCCGTTGGCAAAGTAGGAGAGGGCCAGCAGCGTTTCGTAGGCATAGCGGCGGCTTCTGGCCAGAAAGGCCTCCACCTCCGGAATCCGGACGCGGGTAAACGTCTCTTCCCCTTGCGCATCGATATCGACCAGGCCATACACAATGCCCCCGCCGTACCAGGCATCGGCTTTCCATCCCAGGTTTTCCTGCAGTATCTCACTTTCCTCTGCCTCACGCCTTACCTGTGTGGGAAACTGGTTGTCATCGCCCCAGTTAGCAATTTCCCCGCTGCTTGTGTCTTTCTCCACCGGGGAGGTCGGAGCAGCCCCCAGTTCGGTTTTGCCGGGACTCCCGGGGGCGGGGCCTGCGGCCGCGTTGGTGGTAAAGATATACTTACCACTAGCGGCCATGGTCAAATCGTCTGAAACGTAAACGCTCATCTATAGAATCACTTTAATGCCGTTGAATTCGATGATGAGCCAGATGTGGAGCTTGCGGATCACAAAGCTTGGCAGCACCTGCAGGTTGCGGGTGGCGTTCACGAAGTGGTTCGGGTTGCGTGCCTGCTTTTTTGCCTCTACCTGAGGCTTTACCAGCGTCTGCCGGCTTTTCTCCTGGCGTGTGCCTTTCGCCCTGGTACCGGTGCAAATGCACCGCTCAAAGCGGGCAATGTCGCCGCCGGTTTTCTGCCGCTTGTTATACTTGACGTAGGCAATGGAGAACTCCTCAGCGCTGGAGTCCATGCGCCGCAGGACTTCCTTTAAACGTATGGTGGCTGGCTGCATCATCACTGCGAAGATGCGGGGCTATGCCAGCGGAAAAAAGGACAGGGTTGGAGGGGGAAAGGGGAATAAAAAAGCCCCAACCAATTTGGCTGGGGCTGCTGCTCTTGGGCTGTTGCCCATCTATTTATGCCGGAAGTGGCCGGCGCCGTTTATGCGTTATCTATAGTTCCGATTAGGCTGAAAAATGATTCGGGTACAGTTTGCAAATGCCATATCAGAAGTGTGAGTGGTTCCATCATTTACAAACATCATACTACCAATATGAATCTCATCAAAAAACACATCTCGCTCCATTGAAGAATCCTTTAGCAATATCTTTACTCTGCGATAATCGGATTCTTCCGGCTCTCTTCTGAGCATGTGAGTTAAAATGTGTTTAACGATAGCTTCCTGCGCTTCTTTAAGCTGCTTGATGAGCTTATCAGAAACATCATTTGATCGCAGTCGGAATGCTTCATCAATAGAAATAAGATCAATTTGAGGTTTAGCGTCGCCTGTGCTTAACAAGTACCAATTCTCGTAAAAGGCATTCAGGGACTCATAAGGGCAAAGCCCTCCACCAGATAATCTTTTTATTATTACCCTTGGAGGGAATGGCATCAAAGCAACAGACAACTGATAAGACTTTCCGTGTTGGTACCCCAGGCTATCAACACCTTTGAACTTGGCCGTTAGCTGCATAAACTTAGAGCCTTTGCCCGGTGCCCGGTTCCATAAATTTAAGAAGAAGTGCCCTTCAGTAGTGTTCTCCATGTCCGAAAATACGCTTAAAATACTAGTCTCAAAATTATTTTGCCAACTAATTGATCTATACGGCTTAGGCCCTCTCATCTACAAAAATCTGTCTCAAAGCCGGACGATTAACCCCGACGTGCCCTAACGATTTTTCGCAATTGCACCCCCTGTTTTCGGGATATATGACTGAGGCGCTCCGGAGAAAAGAAAAGCCGCAACTTGGTTGGCTGCGGCTTTGGAGAGGTGCAATGTGCTTCGGCTCTAGGCACCGGTAACGATTAGCTCCGACAGATCAGGCAGCGGCATCATCTCATGGCGCCCTATCGAGAGCATGTGCAGGTCGAAGTTATCGGCAAAGTGAGTGGCCTCCTGGGCCGGTGTGGACTTACGGCGTTCACTGGTTTTGTCTTTCTCCAGCTGCCCTTTGCGCCCATACTTAATAGGGGTAAGCGACATAGCTGTGAGCACATCCTTGCAGTTGTGCCGGTTGAATTGCATCAGTGGCAGCTGCTGGAAGTGATCCTTCACCTTCAGGAAGTCCTGGGCAATCAGGTAGCGCACATCATAGTCTGGTATACGCCCCAGGTCTACCACACTGACACGCCACCCTGCCTTCCGCAGCTCCGACACATACTCCTGGTTATAGGTGAGCTTGGAGTTAGCATTGCGCTTATCACCATACTCATTGTCCTTGATGAAGTAGATGTGCTTATTGGTGTGGTGCTTATAGTAGGTGGTGATGTTATTCACGATATCCTTAATGAGCAAAGGGTGCTTTACATAGAAGCCTTTCAGGAAACGGTACTCCTTGGGCAGGCTCTGGGCTACGACGCTGGTGGTGATGCGGGCACCAAAGTCAGCGGTGATCCGGAGCGGGAGCAGGTCGTTTACATCACCATCCATGCGGCTATCCACCACACCCAGCTTCTTCAGGTCATAGTGGAAGCTATCCAGATAACTGCTGCTATGGCCATCATAGGCGTGCGTCTTCAGATCCAGGTAAGGGTAAAAGCCATGCTCTACATTGGCAGGCCGCTTGTTCAGTACCTCTGCCAGGAAAGCAAACTTAGCCAGCACAGTGTACTGCTCCTGCAGGTAAGCCAGCGGGATGTTCTCCAGGTTGTCAAATACGTTCGCCTCAGTATAGAGGCGCCCATTCTTATCTGGATAGAATTTAAGCTGCTTTTTAAGCTTCTTGATCTCCTGCCATAGATTTAGCCGGTGCTGCCTGTCGCGGCTCTCTATAAACTTGAGCTGCAGATCGAGCATCTCATTGGTGATGCCCAAAAAGTCGTAATTATCTTCCAGGTACTTGCTTTGGTCTAGGAGCCAGCGCCCCTGGTCACCGTAAGGCATGGAGGTGTGGTGAAAATGACCCCTGTGCATGCGAAGGTGCCCAAATACATCCTTATTGGCCCGGAGGGTAGGCACAACCTCTTCATCATAGGCCTCTTTGTCTAATAACAGGCTTTCGTCTGTAATAGAGCCATCTGTGTTGAGACCACGGGCGGAACCGCCACCTCCGACCTGACTGACCATCACAAACCCGGTACCGTTGAAGAAATGGATGAAATGGTCGTACTTGAGCGGTGTTTGCAGAGGCAGGTCCCAGCGCCAGTTATCCGGTGCCTTGCGCCCGACGAAATAGTGAATGTTACGGTAATAGCCCAGGCGCTCCAGAGAGGCAATCGTGGAAGGCAGCGTGCGGGTAAGCATCTGCATGTAAGAGCGCCCAGTGATCAGCCACAGGCTGCGCGGCATTGTGGTGACAATGGTATGCATCAAATTGGCGATATCGGAGGATTTTCCGGTACCACGACCCCAAACAGACGTGCCTGAGCTGCGAGGGGTGAGCAGGGTGCGCAACTGGGCCGGGTTGGGCTTATAGGCCTTGTATTCGGTTTCTTCCATTACTCGCGCTCGCTCTCCAGTTCATCCAGGTACTTCTCCATCTGCCGGTCACTGCGCTGGCCCTCTTCATAGCCCTCCAGCACATCCTCATAGGAGATGTCTTTGATATCCTTCAGCTTATTCACATCGAAAGTGGCAGCCTTTCCCTCCGGAAGCGAAACCTGAAGCACCAGCGTAGGCGGCTGGATGCGGGTTGGATCGACAGCGTTGGAATCGTCCTGATCCAGGCGGTTAATCATGATCATGTTGCGCACCTGCTGGGCCATGGCGCGGGCATCCTCCATTATTTCGGCCTGTTCATAGCCCCGCCTGGCCAGCTGCTCTACGGCATAGCGTTTGGCCTGCTTGCTTACCTGGGAGGCATTGCCAAAAAGCTCCTGCGAGTTCGTCAGGTCTCGGAAGGCGGTGGAGCGGTGCAGGTTATACTTCTTGCAGTGCTTCCGGATCATCTTTTCAGTCGGCATGCCCCTGTCGGAAAGTGCTGATATGGAGAAGTACCGGGCCAGCACCTTCTCTTCATGCTCTGTCAGGTAATGCTCTGCCTCCTCCTCGTTATCCAAGGCCAGGTAGGTGTGGAGCCGGTCGATGGTGGATTCCTTCTCCACCGGCGTGCGTTTGGCGGGTCTATACTTCTGGATTGACATTTTTCAGTGCCTCTTCTAATAGTTTGATTTCTGGCTCTATCTCGGCAAGCTTGTCCGGGCGGTCCCGGTACCTGGAGCGGTAAGTGCGCAGGTTGTTCAGGCGGCGCAGCTGGTCTGCCTCTTTTTTCGGTACCGGGTGCTGCACCTCGACTTCCGGAAGCCGGCCATGCTCCTTGGCGTAGTGGTAGGTGTCCCAGAGCGGGGCCAGCCGGTCGGCCAGTTCCATGATCCGGACGGCGTGCTTCAACCTAGCGGCGTTGGTCGGGAGCAGGCTCAGCGCCGTGTGCAGCGCCCGTTGTTCATCAAGCAATGGCACGAGCTGCTCCCACACCTGCAGGCTCACATCGCGGTGCTCTGGCTTAGCTGGGGCGGCACCTGGTGCAACTGCTTTCGGAGGCTCCGGCTCCTGGAGCTTCTCCAGCTCCTCCTCCAGCTTCCTGGAGTTATAGACGCCCGGGCCCAGGGCAAAGAGGTTCTTGAGCGCCTGGTTTAGGCTGTGTTTTTCAAACAGCAGCCGGCCCTGTTCATAGTCTCTGTCACTGTCAAGCCATTTCCGGATTTCCATGCAGCGAAAATGGAGGTATAGCAGGCCTGATAAAAGGACAAAAAGAGAGGGCCGCACCAGGTGGCGCGGCCCTCAGCTTTGGCTAAAGTTGCATGCTTTGTTACTTCGCTTTGGCAGTGGCTTTCTCCTTTGCCTTCAGGTAAGGGAAATTGCCGGCCCCTACCAGCTTGTCTGCCTCTGCCACCGTAAGGGCTGTCAGGTCAATTACCTTGGAGCCTCTCCTGATCACGGTGTGATGGGTGCCGAGTTCATATTTCTCGGCCACCTCTGGCTTTAATTGCGGTGCTTTTTCCATGACTCTGAATTAGGGTGTTAAACAGCGTTTCGTTTCAGGGCGATATCACCAGTGTAATGCTGCATGCCGTTTTGGTATCCGCTTACAGTGAAGGTCCAGCCGCGGCGGGTGCCGGACTGCTTTCCGGAAGTATAAGCGCCGGAGATCTCAATCGGCAGGCCAGCTGCACCGTACTGCACAATGGTACCGTCCATTTCCTCCACTAGCAGGATGCCGGGGCGGTTTTTAGAGACGATGTCGAACTGCGCGGCGGCCACGGTGTTGCCTGGGTGAAAGAACTCACCGGCAGGGGCCTTACCACGGCCGTCACGCTCGCCAACGCTGTCAAGCTTCAGCTCCGCGCCATCCAGTGTGGCGTAGATCTCAGAGAAACCTTCTCCGGGCTTAAAAGCGTGAGGGGTGGAGATGGTCACGCCGTCAGCATCTACCTCCTGAATGCCGCCCTCAGCGAAGGCAGATTCAGGGGCGAAGTAAAAGCGCGTCTTCACGCCGCCGTTATTGTTTTTGCCCTCCAGGTCTTTCAGATCTTGCAAATCGTATGTCATTGTCTTTGCTTTAGAGGTTACTCAATTTCTTTCAGTACTCCGGAGCTGATCTTCACCAGCTCCTTCTGCAGGTTTTTGTCCTCCGACAGCGACTTTACAGTATGCTTCACGCCCTTGTATTCGAAAGCGCGGATCACTACCTGGTATTTCTTCTTATCGATGGTTAGAACAGGCACTGCAGGTGCGTCACTGGAGGCAATCTCGTTCAGCTGGTTGTGCTGCTCCTCGATTACTTTCCCTTGTTCAGCGTTAAGCTGCTTCTGCTCGGCTAGTTGAGCCTTCAGGGCAGCAATCTGCTGCTCTGAAGTAAGTTCTTTGTTATCTGCCATTTTAGATTACCTCCTTATGCTTGGTCGTTTACAAACAGGGCATCAAGCTGCGCGATCTGCAGGCCATAGGCGAAGGCTGCGTAGAACTTAACCACCCAAACATCTGCGTTATTAATACCGATCTTCTCCTGGTCAGAAGCCAGGTCCACACCGATACACATATTCTCCAACGGAGTCATGATAATTCTGCGCGAATCACCGAAGCCGGCTTTTGGTACCAGCTTAGCTCTTCGGTTAGAGCCCTCCAGGTACACGTGCTCGTACTGCGTGTTGTAAGGCAGGGCTCCGTTTTTGGTTTGGTAGTTCTCGCAGTAAGCATCATAATCCTCGTAAGAGCAGTAGATGTTCATCATCACTTCGCGGTACTGCTTCGGAAGGCCTTTGTACATGCCTTTCAGCTTGGCCACGGCATTGCTGTTATCAATAACACCTGTCACGATAGGTGTTACTTTCAAGGCTGTGATCTCATCCTCGATGATTTTCAGAAAGCCGTTGGCGAGGTCTTTAGCTGAGTTGCCGGCAGCGTTGCGAACACCGTTGAAGGTTGTCTCCAGGTTGATTTCGCTCTTCATCTTGCGCATTACCTCCTCTGTGAAGAACTTCTCGAACGGATGATCCTTTTCGTTTACACCGGCCTTCATCAGGAAGCCCAGGTAAGTAGTTCTATACTTCAGCGGCTCCTCTTCCAGCTCCACCTTGCCCAGGTGCACCTTCAGGGTGCGCGGCTCCAGCTCTCCGCCGGTGCTAGGGTTCCAGTTTTTGGTGTAAGGCTTCACCACGTTGCCCATTCTCAGGGTCGTGAGCACAAATTCGTCCTTAATGCCCGGCAACACATTAAAGTCTGCGAAAACATTTTGATCGAGCAGTGCCAGTGCCAGTAGCTGCGATTTATACTTTTTAGCGTACTGGTCTACTTTTGAGATGTTAATAGCGTCAGCCATTGTTATGATTTAGAAGGTTTGAACATGTTGCCGATAGAAGCGAAGTGAGCCGCCTCAGCGTCAACCTCCTCCTCTTCATTTTCGTCCTCCAGCTCTTGGCCTTTTGGCGCTGGCGTGGTAGGTGTGGCACCTGGCTGTTTGCCGTAAGAAGCGGCTAGGTCCTGAGCCGTTTTCAGCTCACCCGTAAGCTTCGTCACGTTGGTCTCAGCAGCCTCTTTGCCCTGCTTCAGGGTCGTGTTTTCGGCTGAAAGAGTATCAGCCTGATCTGCCTTTGCCTTCAGGGCACTGTAATCCTCGGCAGAGATGAGGGCGGCGGCTGTGATGCCCTTCTCCTCCAGTTCGTCGTTAGCAGCTGTAATCTGCTCCCCGGTTACTGCAGTAAGGCCAGCAAGCGCACCGATAGCGGTAAACTTGTTTTTCCCAAACATGTGGTTTTGATTAAGATTAGAAGATGATTTGCTAGTTGAAGTGGCACCGGCTAACTCCAGCGCAAGATTGATGGCATCATCCAAAGTGCCGAAAGAGTCAGCAAGGCCACGGTCGATGATCTCCTGGCCCACATAAACCTCACCTGTCAGTGGGTTTTTCTCCATGTTGAGTTTCTCACCGCGGACCTCTTTCACCTGCTGCAGGAAAACGCTGTTGAGCGGGTCCAGGAGTTTGGTGATGATCGGCTCATAGTTGCCTTTCAGGGCCTGCTGGTACACCTCATTTTTATCTTTCGACTCGGTGGCCCGGATCAAATGAGATTCCATCTGATCGTTTTTATACTTGCGCAGCTCTATCTGCGTGCCTATCGAGCCTACCATAGTGGTGCGGCCCTCCAGCATCACATGCTTGCCTTTCAAACCTACCCAAGCACCGGCGCTGCACATCATGCCTTTCACGTAGGTGACGGTAGGCTTAGGTGAGCTTCCATAAACTTGGGCATATGCCTCCGTGCCATCTACAGTGCCACCGCCAGTGTTAACCACCTTTACAAGGGCAACTATGTTGGGGTGCTCGAAGGCTGCTTTTGTAGCTGCAGCAAGCGTTTCGGTACCGTAATAGAAGCATGAATCTTCCCGCATCATCACGCCATCCAGGTTGATCACAGCTACAGAGCCGGCAGGGGCATCATCGAAACTGGAAAACTGAGAGGGTTTGCCGCCTTGCATGGAGATGGCAGAGACGAAACTTGTAACTTTCTCTTGGGAGTGGGCCAACTCGCGGCCCTGCATTAACGTGTCCAAAACAGGCAACAAGGCGTTGGCTGTGCCAGACTCTATTAACCAGGGGCCGCGAAGGATGGCTGATAAGATAGGATTTACGTGCATTGCTTCAGGTAACTTGCAATGCAAAGGTGAGCCTGAAGGCTAGCGTAAAAAAGGACAGGGTTGGATACTGGATTATACTGCCTGCAGTAAGAATTCTGGCATTGCCGCCTGCTGCCCCTTGTAAGTCCTAAACTCCTCGCCGTTGATGACACCCACAATACCCAGCGGCGAGTACAGATCGTTTGGCCTGATGCGGTGAGAATCTGCCCTGCCCATGCCTGTGGCCGCCAACTCAGTGCAGAAGGTTCCTCCCCTGCCGATGCCGCTAAAGCCGTTCCACCTGTGGCCAATGGCAAACCAGCAGGTGCGTGCTATGTCCAGCGGCTGCTCCACGATGTCGCGCACCGGGTACTTCTCCCCCTCTTTCGCCAGCACCGCCTCCAGGTCGAAAGGCCAGATGGCTTCATCCAGGAATTGCGGCAGCACCAACCTATCAGAGTGCGCATACCACTCCTGGTAAGTTTTAACCTTCACCTTCGGCCAGGTGCTCTCAATCATGTGGAAGCTGCCATCCAGCTCATCTATCATAAGTATGGAGTAATGGCTGTAGCGGCTGCAGCAAAGCACCCGGATAGAGCAGCTGAACCAGGTGGCAGGGTGCGGCCTGAGCAGCGTGTGCTCAGCCAAAAGGGAGACGAACTTAAACTGTCGCTTCTGCATCTTTCTCAGGGGTTATAGGTGTGCCGTCCACGCGGTGTGTGTCGTAGTTGTGAGTTGGCGCTGAGGCGGTGGTATAGGCCACGCCATCCACCACTCTGTTGCCAGCCTCGTACCACTCGTCCGGAATATCTACAGGCTTGCCTGCTTCGTCCAGTGTCGCAACAGGCATGTAGTTATGACCCTCATACTTTCTAACTCGAAAATTTCTAAGGCTGGCTATAATGGCTTGGAACATATCAATAAAATCCTGCTCATCCTGCTCGTTGGCATCACCCTCCCTTGGATAGGCTGTGTCTGCCCACCAGGTGCCGTCATTGGCCAGCAGGGCCAATTTGCCTGTTGTCTTGATGCTTGCCAGCACCCCTCTGCCGAACTCGTCACGCTCGAACCTTATATGGACATCTTCGAAGCGCTCCCTTACTTTTTGCCCCTTGCTGGGAATACCCGGGTTGTGGTGATCGGTCCACAGGATCACCTTGTTACCTGCTGTTCTGCCTGAAAAGTCAGAGAGAGCCCTGCCGCCTCTGATGTAGTCGTGTTGGTTGATCTGTTCTGTCATGGCCTGTTGCTTTTGTAAGGGTGATTATTTGCTAGTTCGGAGGGGGTTCCCGCATCATGCGCGTAAACCCCCTCCAGTTTCTGTATGTCGGTTTGCGTCCAAAGTGTGCTCGACAGCGTGAAGCGCTCAATGTCTGCCCAGGGCGAGAAGCCAGAGTTCCACCTGCGGAACAGGTACTCCAGTTGGGAGGCCACCTCCATGGTGTAGTTGAACTGCAGGATCATAGGGCCAGCGAAGGAGCCGAGGTAGTTGCCGTTCGAGCCGGGAGTGACAGCTAGAGGCGCGCCATTTAAGCGAAGGTCGTATGCCGCCCCTCCGCCCGCGTTGCCATCGAGTGAAATTTCGGGTTCTCTTATGAAGGAGTCTACCTGAGCGCCTGCGGCGATGCCACTCGTCAGCCTGCCGCCCGTGAGCATGTTTACCGCATCCGGCTTGAAGCTCCTGATCAGGAAGATGGCCGAGCGGAAGTTTGCCTGCTGCAGGGTAAACGAGGTACTGGTGTCACTACTGCCACCCCCGCCCCGGAGCTGCAGTATGCCACCAGCCTCAGTCACCTTATTGGTAGCAGACCCGTTATAAGTGGCGGTTCGCCTGCCTTGGGTGTCGAGCAGTGCCGTCACTTTTCCCGAAACATCTTTCTCCACACCGCCCTTCCAGTCGAAGAAGCTGGGGATGGCGGAGGTGCTGAAGCCTAACAGGTGCGCGTAATACTGAGCGGTCAGATCCATTGGTAGTAGTATTTAAGCGTTCCGGCCGCATCCGGCTTGCAGAGCACCCACAGTTCGTTCTCCGCGCCCAGGGTGTTGTTGAAGGAGGTTTTACTTCCCTGCTTTATCGCGCCTGCTGGGAGCGTTATAGTGTAGGCCGGGTCTGCTTTAAAAGGAAGTATCTGCACCACGCCTGCCTCCCCGCCTGTGAGCTGGATTGCAAGGTTGCCTGTGACCTGCCCTGGAGTGGTGGCGTTGTTGACCTTCAGCACCGCATTGCGGTTCATGATCAGTTGAATTGTGCCTGTGGAGGCTACGGTGCGCGTGGTGTCAGTCCTTAGCACGTAGTTAACCAGGCTGTTGGTCAGGCTGGTGATAGAGGTGGCAAGCGAATTGAGACGGTTCTCAAAGATACCCAGAATCATGCCCAACGTGTCATTCTGCGTAATGGCGCGGGTGGTGCCCTGAATCACATAACTAGATGCCTTTGCCAGGTACACGCGCGCATCGGTGAACCACTTGTTGGTGGCTCCCTCCGTAGCAATATCATCGGTACTGTTGACCGTGGTGCCTCCCTCAAAGGCCGGAAGCTGCTCTACTGGCACTTTGCCGTTCACCAGGTCGGCTTTGCCCGATAATGCTGTACTAACCTTCCCCCACAGCCAGCTCCAGCTCATCTTGCGTTTACTTCCATTGCTCTGCTGCAACACCAGATCATCGGCATCCTGCACGTCATCTTCAGCGGTATATGCGGTAAATGCGCTGATATCAAGATCCGTGGCAGACTCCAGCACCAGCTTCCAATAGGTATTCTCAGCTGTTGGCGCTGTTTGGCTGTTGGCAATGTCAGCCTTCGGGGTGAAGATTTTCCTTTTATCTGCTGACACAGCAAACTCTCCCAATTTCCAGGAGCCGGCAATCCACTGCTCCAGCCTGAACCTTTTGTTGTCGATGGCAGCCTGGAGTGTATCGGCATCCAAGTCAAAGTCATCCACAATTTGGTACAGGGCGTTGCGGATGGCAAGGCCGTTTATGGCGCCTTTGCCGGAGGGCAGGTATTCGCCGATCTTAAGCTTAAGGGCGGTTTTCTGTGCGTCGGTCATATAAATTTCACTTCAAAGTCCAGGGTAAAGTCAGAGGTGATCAGCAGCTCCTCGCCTGGCTGCACCAGTTTCACGATGCTGCCGTTGTAGCGGATAGTGACCGGGGCCTGGGCGCCACCGTTTCCGATAGGAGGGGCCACCATGCCGAGCTCGCTCACCTGCATCCCTCCGCTATAGTATAAGGCTGGCAGAGGGGCAGCCCCCTCGAAAGTGATGTCATAGCCCTTCAGACCTGAAGGGCTATCCTGTGAGTCGAATTTTTCGGAGAAGGTAAGCGAGTGTCCGGGCGGCGTTACGCGCAGGTAGCCATTGTAATCCTTAAAGGCCAGTACAAAGCGCCGGCCCTTCATGCGGAGCAGCTGGCTGCCCAGGGCAGGGGAGTCGGTTGGTAGGAAGCCGCCTTGCTCAAGCGAGTAAAGGCCTCCCCTAAAGTCTGGCTTCAGCTTGTGCTCGTAGCTGGAGGTATGGCGGGTATAACCCAGGAGGTACCAGACTTTGCCTGGCTTCAGCTGGATATCGCCCTGCAGCACCAGGCCATTAGCGGCTGGCCAGCCGGCTACATCATCAGCTGGCACATAGAAGCAGAGTTGGTGTCCTCCCTTGTTTCCGTTAACGTCAGGAAGGATATTGCTGAATTGGCTCATGCCGCAAATTAGCTTGCGGCACGCATCTCATCATAGGACAAAGTAGGCGGGACAATTACGGCACTCTTTTTTTCAACTATTTTAACTTCCATAACACTGACCTCGTTTAAGGCGTCCCGGTAACGGTTGTAGCCGCGCTTGAGCGTCTCGAAAGCAATATCATCCGGTGTTAGGCCGTAGCGCTGGATGAACATGGTGTAGATGTCGTTCACGGTCCAGCGGTAGCCGGTGGAGCGCAGCACATCGGCAAAGGCATTGAAGCTGTCGGAGATCTGCGTCTCCACAAAGTCGCTGAAGTCAAACACGGCCCGGCTGGTGAACTGCCGCCCGCGCATGCGCTTGTGAAGTTTGTTCACGCTGACCTCCATTGTGATCTCGTCCGTGTAGACGTGCATACGGCTGTCAAAGCGGGCATCATGCTGCATGCTCCGGAAAAGGGAAATGAGCATTTTCCCCTCGTTTGTTTTTCTGGTAATTCGCAAAGGTGCCCCGTACTTCGCCTCCAGGTACTTCCGGACCAGCGGCTTGACAGGCAGTTTCACGTAGCGCAGTAGATCTTTACTCATAGGCATAAAATTGCCTGTTTCTATAGAAGAAACAAGGGACAATTACGGCACTCTTTTTTTGATGGAGGGGTATTAATCGCATGTGTATTAGTGCATATAAATTTAGCAATATACTCCATCAGAAGCAATACATCCCAGCATTAGTTTTGATTCAAAAGGTGCAATTTAAATTTTACTCAATTAGCACTTTGGGAGGGAAGTCATAAAAATTTTTGCGCACTGCTTTGGAAATGCCAGAATCCTTCTGCACTTTTGAAGTGCAAACAAATTCAGTGGAGACAGATAGCCACTTTAAAACAGTCTGTGTTTTTGGGTGGCGATTTTTATTTAAGGCTATTTATAGTTTTAAGCTATATATCAATTGCCCGGGTAGTACAGAGTGGGGAAGCCGTGAGGTCCCGAATTAAATCCACTGGATTTGTTTGCAGCTCTGTACTACTGGGGCAATTGTTTTTTACCCCTACGATTATGCAAACAAATCCGACCCTTACCGCCCGCGCTGCAGCAGTGCCGGCGGCGCTTTACACCGTCAACCTTTACAGAGGACATATCTTTGTCTACTCCAATGCCCCCAGCGGCTTTACAAGAGGGGTAACAATAGCCAAAAAGGTTTTGAAATTCCCACAGGACCGCCAGCACCTGGACCTGGTAAAGCTGCTTTATCCTAGTGCAGTAATCCATGGCAGTCTCCAGGCGGTAGCGTAACATAAATGATTAAAAGCCCCATATAAGGGGCTTTTTCTATACATTGCTGTTCCAATACTTTTAACTTATGGAGAACCAGGAGCGACTGGGTGAGGACCAACAGCTGACCACCCACACCAAAACCTATGCTTTATCGGAAAGTGAGAAGACCGGACAGGAGCAGATCATGTGCTTAAACTGCGGGCGAGTGAGCCACAACCCGAATGATGTGGCAAACAAATATTGTGGCCACTGTCACATATTTCATGAGGATACCGCACCCACAACCGCACCCACAAAATAAAAAAAGCCTCTCACATTGCTATAAGAGGCTTTTCGGTGGTCGCGAAGGGAGTCGAACCCCTAACCTTCTGATTCGTAGTCAGATGCTCTATCCAGTTGAGCTACGTGACCGATCCGTTATTATGATGCAAAGTAAAGGCCTTTTTTCGTTATACGCAAGCCCTGTTGTAAAAAATTATTCATTTTTAGCTGCTGCTTTGCGTAGTGCGCGCTTTAAAGCCCTGTCGAACAGGAAGTAAAGACCTCCAATAGAAATAACAATTAATGCTACCATCAGGATTTGGCCTCCGCGTCCGGTGTCAGGATTCTGCAGCGCCTGCACCACATCACGGGCTTGCGTGCCTACCCAGAAGAAGAAAAGCGTACGCGGCAGCATGCCTATTATACTTGCCAGGAAAAATTTACGCTTATCTATCTGCAGCAGCGAGAGCACAAAGTTCATCAGGGCAAAAGGCAGTACTGGCGAAATACGGGTCAGGAAGATAAGGCTCCAACTCTCGCTGCGCAGCTCCTGCATTAAAGCACGAGCTTTATCAAAGCGGTTCAGAAAGCCCATCATCTTACCGTGGTCCACCAGTTGGGCTATGCTGTAGCCAATAAGCGCGGCGATACCATACGATACCACAATGCCAGCAAAGCCACTCCAGCCCAGGTAAAAGCCACTGATCAAAGCTATCAAGGTGGTAGGTGTAAGAGCCAGTGCCATGGTTAAAGAGATTATGGCAAAGTACAGCAGCATTTCCCAAGTAGACAGCCCCTGCAGCAGGTCCTGGTAGTTGTAGAGTACTACGGCCATTGTAGAGCTTACCACCACCGGCACCACCACCAGTAGCAACATAGAAACAAACGTGGAGGCATTTTCGCGTATAAAGGTTCGCAGCAGCGGGAGTGATTTCATGCAGTAAGTATATTTTGTTTGATCTGAATGTAGACGAAAGACAAAGGACAAAAGATTTTAGCGGCTTTGAAAGTATAAACGAGCTGACGAGGAGGTGCCTTTATACTTCGAGGCTATTTTTTAACTTGCAACAATCGCTCATTTCGCTGTTGCGGCTGCTAAAGCCGGAGAGTCGGTAAACAAGTTTTACACAAGTATAAAATCTATAACATGAAGTTCGGAACAAAAGCTATACATGCTGGCGTGGAGCCAGACCCATCCACAGGCGCTATCATGACGCCAATTTACCAAACCTCCACCTACGTGCAACGCTCGCCCGGCGACCATAAGGGTTATGAATACTCGCGCACGCACAACCCAACCCGTACGCAGCTGCAGAATGCACTGGCGGCACTCGAGAACGGCAAGCATGGGCTTTGCTTTTCTTCCGGCATGGCTGCTGTAGATGCCATTATAAAGTTGCTGCAGCCCGGCGACGAGGTGATTTCCACCAACGACCTGTACGGTGGCAGCTACCGTATCTTCACCAAAATCTTTCAAAACTACGGCATCAAGTTCCACTTCACGAACATGCAGGATATAAGCAATGTGGAGAAGCTGTTGAACGAAAACACAAAGATGGTTTGGGTAGAAACGCCTACCAACCCACTGCTCAACATTATCGATATAAAAGCTTATGGTGAACTCTGCAAAAAGCAAAACCTGCTGCTGGTAGCCGATAACACGTTTGCCACGCCATACCTGCAAACACCGCTCGATATGGGTGCTGATGTGGTCATGCACTCGCTTACCAAGTATATGGGCGGCCATTCTGACGTGGTAATGGGCGCTATTGTTGTGAAAGATGATGAGCTGCGCAACCGACTGGCTTTTATTCAAAATTCCTGCGGTGCCACACCAGGGCCTCAGGATTGTTTCCTGGTGCTGCGCGGCCTTAAAACCCTGCACCTGCGCATGGAGCGCCATTGCCAGAACGGCCGAAAAGTAGCAGAGTACCTGAAAGGTAACGCAAAGGTTGGCAAAGTATACTGGCCCGGATTTGAGGAGCACCCGAACCATGAGGTGGCTCAGAGCCAAATGCGCGACTTTGGAGGGATGGTATCCTTCGAGTTAAAGGGCGATAATGTGGACGATGCGATGCGCCTCTTGGAGAACCTGAAGCTGTTTGCTCTGGCAGAGTCATTAGGCGGTGTGGAGTCTCTTTGCGGCCACCCGGCTAGCATGACACATGCAAGCATTCCGCGTGAAGACCGCCTAAAAGCCGGTCTCAGCGATTCGTTAATCCGACTGAGCGTAGGTGTGGAAGACGCAGAAGACCTAATCGCCGACCTGGAGCAGGCGATTGGATAGTTGGCAAAGAACACCAAGTATAAGATCAAGATAAAAGATTTTTTATACTTGAAAGCGCTGTCTCCCTTATGTGTAGGCAGCGCTTTGTGTGGTTGATACTTTACCTGAAAGTAATGTTCAACAGCCAAACCTTAACGTAATCGTATTTAAACTAAAATCGGAACCTCGATATTTATACTTGTATCCAATCTTAAGTTAAACCTGTGTCTGACGATATCATACTATACAGAGAGCGACAGCGGTTCAGGCAATTCTGGCTGTGGGTTGTGGTGCTGGGTGTGGCAGCCATTTTCTGGTTTGGGTTTGTGTACCAGGTATTGTTGGGCGGGGAGTATGGCAACCGGCCTGTGTCGGATGTGCAGCTGGCTATACTTTTTGCCCTGGTGGGGTTGGGGCTACCTTACTTCTTTTACCGCATGTCGCTTACTACAGAGGTGCGACCAGGCTTGGTGAAGGTGCGTTTTTGGCCTTTCCATTTGAAGGCTGTTAAAGTGCCGCTGCACTTGGTAAGAGATTATGAGCGCGTTACCTATAACCCCATCAGCGACTATGGCGGCTGGGGAATAAGGTGGGGTTTTAAAGGGAAAGCTTACAACATGTCTGGCAACGAGGGTGTGAAGCTATACTTTTACAACCGCGACCCGCTGCTCATCGGCTCCCAAAACCCTAAAGACCTGTTCCAGGCCATCAGCGAGGCCAAGCAAATGAAAGTTTAGTTAGGGAGGCGGTTAATTGGCAAAAAGCGCCGGTTTATACTTTGCAGCTATACTTGCTCAGCACAAATAAAAAAAGCGCCGGTAACCTAAGTGGTTGCCGGCGCTTCTTATAAAGAAAGGTTAAAACTAAGCCTGGATGCCTAGGATTTTGTAAACCTCAGTAAAGTCTGGAGTCAGGATGATTTCTGTACGACGGTTTTTAGCTTTGGCAGCTGCAGTACGTCCAGCATCAACCGGCATGTAGAAAGAGCGGCCAGCAGGCGTTACTCTGTCAGGAGACAAGCCTTTTTCAGTCATCAGACGGGTAATCTCAGTGGCGCGCAGCACACTCAGGTCCCAGTTGTCAGTCATGTACTTCATGCCGCTCATTACAGACACGTCATCTGTGTGGCCTTCTACCATCACACCAACTTCCTGGTTTTTCTTCAGTACGCTCACCAACTGGTCGATAGCTTTTTTGCCGCCTGGGTTTACTTTCGTGCTACCAGTAGGGAACAACAGCTTATCAGACATAGAAACGTATACTTTACCATCTTTAACAGCCACGCTCAGGTCGCCTTGGTTAAAGCCTTGCAGCGCAGCGTTCACCTCGTTTTTAAGGTTGTCGAGGATCTTGTTCTGCTCGTTCATGGCGCGCTCCATGTCAGCTAGTTTCTGCTCACGCTCTCTCAGAGAGTTAGAAAGCTCGTCTACTTTAGCTTTAGAGGCAGATAGCTCACGCTCCTGTGCTTCTTTGCTTGCCTGCAGCTCTTCGTATTTTTTAGAAGATACGCAAGATGCCATCATTGTAGAGCACATCACGAGGGCAAGAGATGCTTTGAAGAAATTGGATTTCATGGGTGATAATTATTTGTTTGGATAATGTTTGAGAATATTTGCAAATATGGTAAAAGATCAGCCTGCAAGCTAAGAAAACTCTATAAAAACCAACAATTTAACGTTTGTTCTGCTCCAAAACGTAAGATTCTTTAGAATATTGTATAGTAACTATATTTTTCACAAAAAATAACGTATCTATCTATACTTCTGCAAGATAGATTTTTCGGAGCCTTGGCTGCAGAAACCAGATACCCACCGGCAGCAGCAGAAACAGGAAGAACGCGCCCAAATACTCACGGCCCTGCACCACGCGCTGCTGCTCTACGCTAACAAGCGATCGCGCCAAAAAATAAACCATGTACAGGTAGCAGAAAGTAGCAAATAAGTGCATCGGTACGAGCAGCGCCAGCATGCCAAACGGAAGCGTGCCGGCGGCCATACTGTTTCGCACCACCTCCAGCGTATACACAAACAGCAGCGTGTAAAGTATGTTATACAACGCACCGAGGTGAAAGGACAAAGGTTTGATTTTTATACTTGCCGGCAGCCGCCTGAAAAGCCAAAGGCCAACCAGCCACAGCCACAGTACATACACTGTTGCCGGTAATGCATCCAGCAGCATGGCGGAGGCTGGTTCGAGCCGTATGCCTAGGTTGTCCAGTAGCCGGAGCAGGCCGTATTGCAGCAAAAACGGAAAAACAAGTATAAGCAGAAATGCCTGCCAGTGCCGTAGCCGGAGTAGAAACATAGGTATAAGCCAAATGGTGTAAAGCGCGCAAGATGAGAATTTTGTGCGGGATACTCCAAAATGCATTATATTTAGCAATGCTTTAACATCACCTACACCACTATACTAACCATGAAAAAGAGTTTATACTTTCTGTGCCTGTTTCTGTTAGCCGGCTTTATGAGCCTAGCCCAGGGCAAACCCGATTATAGTAAAATTACTTTGGTGATACATGGCGGCGCCGGTACAATTACCCGCCAAAACATGACACCGGAGAAAGAGAAGGCCTACCGCGAAAAACTGAACGAAGCCCTGCAGGTTGGGTACGATGTGCTGAAAAAAGGCGGAACAAGTATGGATGCCGTGGAAGCGACTATACACGTAATGGAAAACTCCCCGCTGTTTAATGCTGGCAAAGGAGCCGTATTTACGAACGAAGGCAAAAACGAGATGGATGCCGCTGTGATGGATGGCAAGACCCTGATGGCTGGCTCTGTGGCCAGCGTCACTACTATCAAAAACCCGATTACCGCGGCCCGTGCCGTAATGGAAAAATCGGAGCACGTGATGATGATCGGAAACGGGGCAGAGCAATTCGCTAAACTTAACAATGTGGAGCTTGTTGATCCGTCTTACTTTCATACCGAAACCCGCTACAACCAGCTGCAGAAGATAAAAGGCGAGGAAAAAACACAGCTCGACCACGATGGCGGCACTAGCAGCAACGAGAATATCTTTACAGAAGGCAATAAGTTTGGCACAGTAGGCGCTGTGGCGCTCGATGCCTACGGAAACCTGGCTGCCGGTACTTCTACAGGCGGCATGACCAACAAGCGCTATGGCCGCGTTGGCGATGCGCCGATTATTGGTTCCGGAACTTACGCCGATAACAAAACTTGTGCGGTGTCTGCCACTGGCCACGGCGAGTACTTTATCCGTTCTGTAGTAGCCCACGACATTGCTGCCATGATGGAGTACAAAGGTTACTCTGTAAAAAAAGCTGCCGAAGAAGTGGTGATGAAGAAATTGGTGGAGCGTGGCGGTGAAGGCGGAGTGATAGCTTTGGATAGTAAAGGCAACATCTCTATGCCATTCAACTCGGCAGGCATGTACCGCGGGTATATCAAAAACGGCAAAGCAGAAGTCGCGATTTATAAGGATTAAGTAAAGTATAAAGTCCGGTATCGGTCAGAGAGGTAAAATTGCTCGTGCATGATTTCATCCCCCTTCGAAGGAGGACTTTGGAGAAGTTCTATCAGGTGTATTATCCAACCACCCCTAACCCCTCAGAGCTACGCTCGCTACCTTCGAACTAGCGTTCTCGGTAGTCTAAGGCGGGGAATTTTTACCCTGCTCCAGCCCTCCCCTAAAAGCAGGGGAGGTAGTATGGTTCAAGTTCCGCCAGCAGTGGCTATTGAAAACTAATCCCAGTCTTTCCGTGGGGGTAGGGGGCCTCGAAAAAGAGCGCCTTGTGAGATTCCGGTGCCCGTAAGGGCATTGCGACCGAAGGGTAGCAAAGGAAGGGAACACAGCACGATGCGGGAAGACGAGGCCTCCCTTAAAGAGGGCCCCTACCCCCGCCTTGAGGGAGCAAAAGCCAGAAATGAAACAAGCAGGGTCTAGAGCCGTGGATAAGCACCAGTTACAAAGTATAGCTTGGCTCAATTCACTAGAATTAGCAATTATGAAAGTATAAAGTATGGCTGTAGTAAAGAATCAACAGAATTTTTAAACTTCAGTGCGTTACTAACCGGTAATAAAAGCAAACGGCCTGGCAAGTATACTTACCAGGCCGTTTGTCTTCAATAGCTACTTATACGTTTATCCAATCCCAGGCAAGCTGGCGTTGCGAATAGTCAAAGTACTTTACATCGGCACTGGTAAAAGGCTTGGCCATAATCGTTAGCCAGTCAATCCACTTCTTGTCTCCTACCAACGCTACTTTGCTAAAGTCTGCCGCATGTTTCAGGTCAAACTTTATATCCTCCCACAGCGCCCTCAATGAATAATCCTCCACGTCCTGCACCTCTGCATACACACGTATCTTGCCATGCTGGTTAATTCGTTCCTGCAGCAAAGGCAGCATAACGTTATAATCGTTTCGGTCTACGTTACCGGAAATCCGGAAGGCAACCAGATCATCTTTGGATTGTTCGAGCAGCTGTAGCATAAGGATTTATTTATACTTTGCCATACGGTTTTAAGGATGGCTGCGTTTTAAGGCTACTGTTCCAGTTGTTTAAGTTCGGTCAGCAGCACTTCGTTGGTCGTTTTAACAGTGCCGTCTGCAAAACGGATCTGGTAAGGCTTGCCGGAGAGGCCGGAGCGGGAGGCAAGTTCTTCTACAAATCCTTTGGCTGTTTTTATACTATCCCGATGTTTTTCCCACTTCGACTCCAAGTGTTCCGCTGCCTGGCGGCAAGTATGCTCACTGCCATTGCGAATAAATGTAGCGCCATCCATTTTGGCTATAAACTGTATCAGACGCTCTACTTTCTGGTCTTCTGTAAATTTTTCGGCAGAGATGTTGGAGGTGGCCACGTAGCTGCCCTGAGCTGAAATATCCTGCGCAGAGGTTAAGCCGGCGCAAAGCGTAAAACTCAAAAGCACGCATGCTTTCATCTTTGAATTCATATAAATTTTATGATTATAGCGTTATTATTAGCATCTTTAATGCACTTAAGTTCAATCTTTAACGTTTAGTGGTCTCAGCCGGGCTGGTGCAGTCCTCCCTACGACACAGCAACGTCATTTATGAGAAGAAAATTTCTAGCTTTAGTACTTTTACTGGTGTGCCAACAGGCCGTTTATGCGCAACGCAACATAGAAACCCGCCTGGGCTATAGTTACAACGATGATTATCAGTTTTCGGATGAATGGCAGTATCTTTCTACTGATATTTATCTATACAACGGCAATAAGTTTACGCGTGTTCTGAATGAGCTGGAAACAGGCTCGCGAAAACCGAAAAAGAAGTATGGCAACGTGCTGGAGTATCTCATGATAACGGCACAGCTGAAGAACATGAAGCTTTTCGGCAACGACGACATCGTGTACCCGCTCTACAACTTTGCCATTGACCAGGACAAGAACGACTACAAAACACAGGTAAGCGACCACCAGGAAGTGGTGCGTATTATAGATAAAATGCCGCTCGGCTCCGCCAACAATAACATTGATGCCGTTATCAACGCCAAGGCAATCACAAACGGGCAAAGCGACCAAGTGTTTAACCTGGTGGCAAACCAGCTGATGGCTATCTCAAAGCTCACCACGCCAACCAGTGCGGTGCTGTCTTTGGTGGGCGAGTTCGGAAACCTGCTCAACTCCAGGGCCAGCCGCAAAGAGTACAAGTTTAGCTCTACCATTCGCCTGTACGAGGGCCAAGATTTTGATACGCGCCTGCACTCGGTGCGCATTTATGTGTTTGTGCCGAATGATGTAAAAAAAGTAGACATCAAAACAGTAAAGCTGACAGACTACCTGCAGAAAAACCCAAACAAGCTGGATCGTCGCGAACTGGAGGAAATGACCGGCTACAAGGATTACCCGTTTATGGTGGTGGCCAACTATAAATCGCTTTATAAAATGGATGTGCTGACGGGCGATGAAGTAACGCTGGACCTGATCGAGAAGCGCAAACTCAAAATACAGACAGCCTACGATCAGCAGTTGATCAATGACGAGACCTTCCGGCAGGAGAAGCTATTTGTGGAGTTTCTGCGTTCCTTCGCTGATATGAAGCAAAACCTGAACACCTACCGCCTGAACTACCGCAACAACAGCGCCGACATCAATGCCAAAAACCTCTTTGGCATTGTGCAGGAGTATAAGCGGCTGAAAGGCATTTTTGACGCAAGGGAAAAGGAATTTGCCAAGAACAGCACTTATCAAAACATTTTCCGGTCTGAGTACGAGTCCATACTTACCAATGCTGATTTATACCTGGAAGCCGACCATAACCTGAAAAACGGTAAGCTGCTGGTAAGCACCCTGCGTGAGTTAGAAAATGACCCTAAAGCCTGGAATACCCCGGAGAAGCGGGAGGCTGCCCTTGTCAGGTTATACGCCATTGAGTTACCGAAGCGCGAGGTGCTGTCTGCATCGGTAGAAGGGGAGGCCATTGTTCGCCTTACGCAGAAGTTGGAAGAGCTGCAGTACAGCGAAGTATTTCAGAAAGATGTGCAGGTTTTGAGCAATACAGAGGCCAACGACGAGACAATGCAGCAGCGCAATAGTTTACTGGAAAAAGCCAGCGCCAGCAAGTGCCAGAGTTGCCGCGATAAAGTACGCGAGGCCATATCGGACTATAACAAACGTTACGACAGCTTTAAGCTGAAGCAGGCCCTGAAGAAAAAAGAGGAGCTTAACCAAAGCGCCGAAGCAACGGTATTTAAGTTTCTGAAGCGCCAGCTGTGCATAGAAAACAACCTGCAGATGGCCTCTGCCTCTACCAACAATGGCCTGGACCAGTACATCAGCCGCATGTATGAGAAAAACAATGAGTTTGGCAAATCCATTAAAATGCTTGATGCATTAAATAAAAAGGAGCTAAGCGAAGAGCGGCTGGACAAAGTGCAGGAGTATAATGCGCGTCTGCAGCACCAAATGCAGGAGGTGGAGAAGGATTTTGACGTAATTTATACTTTAGACAAAGGCCTTTGCAACTGCGAAGACGCCAGCTGAAGTAGTTAGAACTCTCTCCCGTAGACCTGCGTTTTCAGAAGTATGGGAGAAACGTTTGAACTTGTTTTTGGTATTCATGATAATACCCTCACGTGGTGGCAAATGTCTGCCAGAGCAGTGGGGGTTTTTATTGCTGCCCTGCTGATTATCCGTGTCGGGAATCACCGCATATTCGGAAAAAACTCTGCTTTTGATATTGTGCTCGGCATTATTTACGGTTCCATACTTAGCCGTGCCATTACTGGCAATGCGCCTTTTTGGCCTACAATTGCCGCCGCCTTTACGTTGGTTATGCTGCATAAGCTACTTGCCACCTTTGCCTTCCATAGCGATTTTGGGATAGGAGATTTTATTAAAGGCCGCCCAAAGGCATTGGTTAAGGATGGCAAGCTGCAAAAAGAGGCCATGGAAGAAAGCAGTGTTACTAAAAATGACTTAAAAGAAGCCATTCGTAGTTCTGGAAGCTATGCTGGCGTAGACGACATTAAATATGCTTACCTGGAGCGGAGCGGCAAAATCAGTGTGGTTCTAAAAGATCAAGAGGAATAGCAAACAGTTCCTGTTTTCAATTTGTTTATAGAGATAGTAGGTTTAAGGCTTTGCCCTACCCTTTGTGCTACTGTAAACAACTTTGTTTTAAATGAACCTTGGCGGAATTCTGCTTTTACCGTTTTTACTGCTGCTAAACTTACCTGGCTATGGCCAGGAGAAACAGGGGCAAGTAAAGCTAAAGGAGGTGGTGGTAAGGCCTGAACTCCGGAAGGAGGTGTTAGGAACCAAGCAAATGAAAGCTGATTACGGACACGGAGGAAACAAAGATTATCCTTATTACCAAACCGCCTATCACATTCCCGCCAACGGCCGGACTGGCTTTATTGATAAGGTAGGCATCTACATTTATCATAAACGCACTTTCCCGGATTTATTCAGTAAGCCGAACATGCTGCAAGTATACTTGTATGCAGTAGATTCTGCTGGGCTGCCCGGTGCACTGTTGTTGCCTGTGCCTATAGCATTTGAGCCAAAAAACAATACTTACTGGCATTGGATAGATGTATCGCACCACAACCTGGTGCTTCCAGAGAAAGGCGTTTTTGCTGCAGTTAGCTGGCCACAGGCTACAAAGCTGAATAGCGGCCCTTACGTGGGCATGACAAATGAATGCGATACCTGTCCGTTTTATGTTTATCGCTTTTTAACAGATGAGCCAGTCTGGATGAAAGTAAGCCCTTCCAAATATAGGCAGCAAACTGAGGGCGAAGCGTTTTACCAGAACCTGATGATGCGGCTGGAAGTATCGGTTAAATAAAAAGTCGGCCTCCCCGGTAAAGGAAAGGCCGACTTTTATGTTTTATACTTTAAAAGCTTAAAACTAAGCCATTTGAGCATCTAGCTTCTGAGACAGCACGTTCTTCGGAACTGCGCCAACTTGCTTGTCAACTACTTCGCCGTTTTTGAAAACAAGAAGCGTTGGGATGCTGCGGATACCGAATTTAGCAGATGTTTGCGGGTTTGCGTCCACGTCTACTTTACCGATAACGGCTTTGCCTTCATACTCACCGGCAAGCTCTTCTACAATCGGTCCTACCATGCGGCATGGTCCACACCACTCAGCCCAAAAGTCTACAAGTACTGGTTTATCTGAATTGATGATCTCATCAAAATTCGCGTCTGTGATTTCTATCGCTTTGTTAGCCATAATTTTATCTTTTTGTTGTGTTTATTTCAATGGTTAAATATAGTAACAATTACAGGTTTGGCAAATTCAGGCCCAAACTTACAAAACCTGACAAGCTGTCGTGGTTAAGGTTCGGGAGCAATACCGAATTATATACTTACGATAGTAACAGCCATAGGATACTAATTGTTTGTATGAACAAATGTTGTCAATAAAAATTTTTAAAGCAAGCAATTATCCAAAGAAGTATAAAACAACGCCTGCACGCTTGCTGTAAATGTAAGGGCCGAGGTGCTGAGCATACGCTGCCGGGGCTTGGTGATTTCAAGAAAATTAATAATTGGCGGTAAAGATGTGGTGAACAGCTGTTTTAAGGGAGTCAATGCGAAATCCTAAAGGATTACCCGCATCGTAAGTATGGCTTTAATATTATAAACATCATACTATGAAACACTTATTAACTTACAGCACATTGCTTGCTACCGCTCTGTTTACCTTCTCCTCCTGCGAAAAAGACGACGAAATAGATTTTAACTTTCCTGACCACGGCAGCATGGCCTATGTTAGCAGCAACACCAGCGGCATGGTGACGATGGTAGATGCTGATGGCTTAACTGATGTAACCGTGAAGCAGAAAAGCATTGCCTCCATGGATGCGGACGGCATTTACTACAACGAGGAGCGAAATGAAATTATCTTAGCATCGCGCACCACCAACAGGTTGGAGGTTTACCAGAAACGAGGTAACGGCTCTTTGGAAATTAAAACTACCAGTAATCCGGATTTTACCAATGCCCGCGAAATAGCTGTGAGCGGTGATCTGATTGTAGTGGCCCAAGACGCTGACCCGGCACTAAATGGCAACATGAACCGCCTGTACGTTTACGAGCGCACTCCAAGCGGCATACGTTACCGCAACACCTATGATGTAGACTTTAACCTGTGGGGCATCCATGCCGAAGGCAACGCTTTATGGGCCGTGGCAGACAACACCAGCGATATTGTATACTTCGAGAACTTCTTCTCCAATTCAAACGGTATGATTCAGCCAACCAAGCGCGTAACCATAGAAGGTATCGTAAGAACACACGGCATTACTTACTCTAAAGCGGATGATAAGATGGTGCTGACCGATGTAGGCGACGGAGCTGTAGCAGACGATGGCGCAATTGTGGTGATTAGTAACTTCAGTTCAGTATTTGGCGGCACAACCAACGGCGGCACTATAGGAGCAAATGCCCAGGTAAGAATTGAAGGCAGCAACACCATGCTTGGCAACCCCGTGGATGTAGCCTATGATGAAGACAGCAAGCATATTTATGTAGCTGAAAGAGCAAATGAAGGCGGCAAAGTGTTGATATTTGAAATGCCAACTTCTGATGGAAACCCAATGCCAGGCTATTCTAAAAAGGTAGCCGGAGCCGCCGCAATTTACCTGCACCAGTAGTAATTTTCCATAGTTTTACAAAAAAACAGCCCCGGAGTGTTTACCGGGGCTGTTTTTTTGTAAAATTAAGTGGCATGGCCGCTAAATTAAGTCTAAATCAACTTGCATTCGCCTAAGCCTAAGTCTTTAATCGAGGTAAGAAAAACTTTAGGATCGATTCTATACTTGCGGGAGTAGGTCGGCAGCGCGAGTTTCTCCTCCGGCACGTGCAGCGTAATCTCCAGGCGTTTTTGACCAGCACTTTCTACAATAGCAGTTTCCAAAGCCTCGGCCAGGTTCGGTGTAAAGTGCTGCAGGTTGATATTCAGTTGCACGCCCTGCGCCATCTTGTCCAGCACATCGCCCAGGAGTTGGATGTTCTGCGGCTTCAGTTCCCACTGGTCTTCGGTTTTGTAGCGCAGCTGCACCTTGCCCCGGATAAACAGGTATAAACCCATCTTCAGGTAAGGCGAGAACTTCACATAATCCTCCCCGAACAAGGCCATCTGCATAGAGGTGTCGTAATCCTCGATGGTGAACAGCGCAAACGGATTGCCGTTTTTGGCGGTACGAATCACCACGTCTGTTACCATGCCGGCCACGTTTATATCACGGTTCTTATACTCTTCGATGCGGTCGAGGGAGCAGGTGCAGTAGGAGTCGATTTCCAGCTTAAACTGGTCGAGCGGGTGGCCCGACATATAGAAGCCTACCACTTCCTTTTCGCGGCGCAGCATCTCGGCCTGGGTCCAGACAGGTACTTCCGGTATTTTTGGCATAGGCGCTGCCACAGCGGCTCCGCCTCCAAATAACGATTGCTGCGCGGCCTGCTGCTCTGCCTGGTAGCTGTTGCCGAAGCGAACCGCCTTTTCCAGCAAAGGCATACTTTCGCCTTCGGGCACCTCAATCAGCTGGGCGCGGTGGTATAACTCCCACGAGTCGAAGCAGCCGGCCAGGGCCATACTTTCAAACGTTTTCTTGTTCACGGCACGCAGGTTTACGCGCTTCGCAAAATCGAAGATATCCTTGTATGGGCCGTTTGCCTCTCTTTCAGAGATGATGGCATCCACGGCAGATTCGCCGGTTCCTTTAATAGCCGCCAGACCAAAACGAATGTTGCCTTCCTCGTTCACGTTAAACTTCAGCAAGGATTCGTTTACGTCTGGGCCAAGTACCTGCACACCCTGCTTGCGCGCTTCCTCAATAAAGAACGTTACCTTCTTGATGTCGTTCATGTTGTTAGTGAGTACCGCGGCCATATACTCGGCAGGGTAGTGCGCCTTCAGGTAACCTGTTTGGTACGCTACAATAGAGTAAGCGGCAGAGTGGGAGCGGTTAAAGCCGTACTGGGCAAACTTCTCCATCACGTCGAACACCTCAGAGGCCTTTTTTGAAGGGATTTTATGGATTTCAGCGGCTCCGGCAATGAATTTCTCACGCTCCTCAGCCATCTTCTTCATGTCCTTCTTACCCATGGCGCGGCGCAGCAAGTCGGCACCACCCAGCGAGTAACCAGCCAGAATCTGGGCCGTTTGCATGATCTGCTCCTGGTACACCATAATTCCCTGCGAGTAATTCAGGATCGGTTCCAGCAGCTCATGTGGATATTCCACTTCCTCGCGGCCATGTTTCCGGTTAATAAAGTTCGGGATGAACTGCATCGGTCCCGGGCGGTACAGGGCGTTCATGGCAATCAGGTCTTCAATGTTGGTGGGCTGCAAGTCCTTGAGGTACATGCGCATCCCCTCCGACTCAAACTGGAACGTGCCGATGGTGTCGCCGCGCTGGTATAGCTGGTAGGTTTTCTCGTCGTCTATCGGAATGTTGTCAATATCAATCTCAACGCCGTGGTTTTTCTTGATGAGCTCCATGGCATCCTTGATGATGGTCAGGGTTTTCAGGCCCAAAAAGTCCATCTTCAGCATGCCCGCACTCTCAATCACCTTGCCGTCGAACTGCGTTACCAATAGGTCAGCGTCTTTGGAGGTCGAAACCGGGATGTAATTGGTGATATCATCCGGGGCGATAATCACACCTGCCGCATGTATACCTGTGTTACGCACCGACCCTTCCAGCTTTTCAGCTAGTTTGAGTACAGCAGCACGGTGGTCGTTGCCTTCGCGGATGGCGGCCAGATCCAGGTTCTCCATGAAGGCCTTGGCCAGCGTGGTGCCCGGGGTGTCCGGCACCATCTTGGCCAGCTCGTTGGCCTCGGCAAGCGGCAAAGAAGTAGAGCGCGCCACATCTTTGATCGACGACTTCGCAGCCATTGTACCAAACGTAATAATCTGAGCTACCTGCGTTTTGCCATACTTCTCTACCACGTAATCAATTACGCGCTGGCGGTTCACGTCATCGAAGTCAATATCGATATCGGGCATGGATACACGCTCTGGGTTCAGGAATCGCTCGAAGAGCAGGTTATACTTTATCGGGTCGATGTTGGTGATACCGATGCAGTAAGCTACCGCAGAACCTGCCGCCGAACCACGTCCCGGGCCCACGAACACGCCCATGTCGCGGCCCCGGTTGATGAAATCCTGCACAATGAGGAAGTAACCAGCAAAGCCCATCGTTTCCACAATGCGCAGCTCGTAATCCAGGCGCTCTTCAATTTCGGGGGTGATATCGGTATAGCGTTTCTTGGCTCCTACATAGGTGAGGTGGCGCAAAAAGGCATCCGGGCCAGCATGTTCGGGCGGTATCGGAAAGTTAGGTAATAAGATGTCGCGCTTAAGCTGTGGCGGCGTAATCTTGTCTACAATTTCGTTGGTATTATCTACGGCTTGTGGCACATCCTTGAACAGCTCGTTCATCTCGGCCTGCGTCTTGAAGAAGAACTGGTCGTTCGGGAATCCAAAGCGTGTTTTCGGACCGGCCTCGTCGATGCGGTTCAGCATCTGGCGCACGCTGGCGTGGTTGCTATACTTACCGCGCACGTTCTCCACCGTATCGTAAATCACCTTCTGGTCATCCGACAGGAAACGGTAATACTTCGTCTGGAAATCACCAACTGGTGTACTTTGATCCTCGCCGGTGTTCACGCAAAGCAATATGTCGTGCGCATTCCAGTCTTCCTGGTCCACGTAGTGCGAGTCGTTGGTGCAGATAACCTTTACATTATACTTCTGCGCCCACTTCAGCAATACCTGGTTAATATCTTCCTGGCTTTTGCCGGTTCCGTCGATGTTCTGCAGCCCGTGGCGCTGAATCTCGATGTAGTAATCCTCACCGAACACATCGAGCCACCACTTAAAGATCTCCTCGGCTTCTGCCTCGCTTTTCCAAAGTATAGCCTGTGGTACTTCGGCACCAATACAGCAGCTGGTCGCAATCAGGCCCTTGCTATACTTCAGTAACAGTTCCTTATCAATACGCGGCCACTTGCTGTACACGCCCTCGATGTATGACAGCGAGCAAAGCTTAGCGAGGTTTTGATAGCCCTCCTGATCCTTGGCGAGTAGCAGCTGGTGGTGGCGCACATCCTTTACCTCCTTGCTGAAGGTTTTAAGGTGGCGGTCTTTTACCAAGTAAAACTCACAACCTACAATTGGTTTCACGTTATACTTGTTCGCCTCAGCCACAAAGTTGAAGGCGGCGAACATATTTCCGTGGTCGGTCATGGCGACGGCGGGCATGCCATCGGCCTGCGCCTTTTTCATGAGCGCGCTGATGCTGGCCTGCCCGTCGAGCAGCGAGTACTGAGTATGGGTATGTAAATGCGAAAAAACTGGCATTTATGGGGAATTAAGAATTACGAAAGAAGAATTAAGAATGACCTTTGTATTCGGAAAAATCTATACTTGCAGGTCATTTTTGGGATGTTAAAATTACGGAAAATCGGGGCAGCTCCCAAACCTAAAGCGGCCTCTTGCCTTAACAAAATTCGGGGACAGATAGTCTCAAATAGCTGAGCAGTTTCTGTGAGATGTATAGTCTTATGCTTTTGTATTATGTTCCTGTCAAAAAATAACTCTTAAACTTGATGGATACGTAAGTATAAGCTTGCCCTAAGGCAGTGGATTAGAACTATGGCAGCAGTAAGTAAATTAAGTGGAATGTTTCGGGCTTTGAGCTCGCGTAATTATAGGTTGTTTTTTATAGGGCAGGGCATATCGCTTGTCGGTACCTGGATGCAGCAGATTGCGCTGAGCTGGCTGGTGTACCGCCTCACTGATTCTGTGTTTCTGCTTGGCGCTGTTACTTTCTCCAGCCAAATACCATCCTTTATACTTGGGCCTTTTGCCGGTGTGCTGGCCGACAAGTTTAACCGGCACAAGGTGCTTATTGTAACACAAGCCTTGTCTATGGTGCAGGCATCTACGCTGGCAGTTTTGGTGCTGACAAATACTATTGAGATCTGGCATGTACTGGCGCTAAGTGCGGTGCTGGGCACCATAAACGGTTTTGATATTGCCACACGGCAAGCGTTTGTGGTGGAGCTCATAGAGCGGAGGGAAGATATGAGCAATGCCATCGCCCTAAACTCATCTCTGTTTAACATGGCGCGTTTGGTGGGGCCAACAATTGCTGGTTTGCTTATTGCGGCCGTAGGCGAGGGCATCTGTATTCTGATCAACGCGATCAGTTATATTGCTGTCATTGGGTCGTTGCTGCTGCTGCGGCTGAAGCCTTTTGAGCGGGTGCAGCAGCAACGTAAGGTATGGCAGTCTCTTAAAGTTGGGTTTCAGTATGCCTTTGGTTTTCCTCCGATTCGTGCGCTGATCATGATTGTAGCGCTGCTGAGCTTGTTCGGGATGCCTTTTACAGTGCTGCTACCCGTTTTCGCTCGTGATATTCTGCAGGGCGGTGCCAACACGTTGGGTTACCTGATGGGCGCTTCCGGGTTTGGTGCATTAAGTGGGGCGCTGTTCCTGGCGCAGCGGAAGTCCGTAGTAGGATTGGGCAAGGTCATTATTTTCACGATGTCAGTATTTGGCCTGGCCCTGATCGCTTTCTCCTTTTCAGAGGTGCTGCTGCTCTCGCTGGTGCTGATGCTGTTCAGCGGTTTTGGAATGATCGTGACGATGGCATCCTGCAATACGCTGCTGCAAACGCTGGTAGATGATGACAAACGTGGCCGCGTGATGAGCCTGTACGCCACCGCTTTTATGGGTATGGCCCCGATCGGAAGTATGCTGGCCGGCTCAGTGGCGGAGCAGATTGGGGTGGCGTATACTTTAGCCGGATGCGGGCTGCTGTGTGCCCTGAGCATTGTGCCTTTTGCCGTAAACCTGCCTAAACTCCGCCAAATGGTTCAGCCAATATATGAGCGCCTCGGTATCGTTCCCGAAATAGCTACTGGCCTGCAGTCGGCCTCTAACCTAAGTGCCCCACAGGAAAAGAGGTAATTTTTTAATTGTAAGACTGTTGGATGGTTGAGTTGCTAACTGTTGATTACTAATTGCCTGCAATATGTAGTTCCGGCTTCACGGCAGGGTAATTACTGGTGGCAAAACTCACCAGATACAAAGTATAGCCACGCCCTCTATCATCAAGTCAACCATCCGACAATCAGAAAATCACTTCCTCCTGATTTCCAGTTTCTCGCCTGCGCTTACAGTAAAGTCCGGCTTGTTGTTCCACTCCATAATGTCTTTTATGGTAACATCATACTTGCGGGAGATTTGATACATACTTTCGCCGGCAGCTACAGTATGGTAAACAGTGCCAGATGCTTTGCTGCCAGTTACGGCTGGCTCAGCAGTGGCGGCAGGTGCTGCAGGAGCTTTAACACGCAGCTCCTGGCCAAGGCTAAGGCTGCTGCCCTGCAAGTTGTTCCACTGGCGCAACTGATCTACTGACACTTTATACTTTTTGGATAGCTGGTACAGCGTTTCGCCGGCTGCTACGGTATGGTAAGCGCTGTTTGTGCTGAGCATGGTTGCCGGTACTTCGGCGGCGTCTTCGGTAAAAGGCGAAGCGGCTGGCTGCTGTAGTGGCTCTGCAATTAGTAGCTCCTGGCCTAGCTTGAGCGGTGTTTCGCCTAAATTGTTCCAAGTTACCAGATCGCTGATAGTAACGGCATACAGCCTGGAAATACTATAAAGGGTTTCGCCTTGCTTTACTGTATGGGTAGTTGCATCTGCCGACGGCTGCTGTACGGGAGCGGCAGGCGTGAGCGCTGGTGCCGGTTCTTTAACAGGTGCAGTAGCAGTTGGCGCAGTAGCCGCTGGTGTGGTAGCAGTAACAGTCACTTGTTCCTGCGCTTCTTCTGTTACAAACGGATCAACTTCCTGAGCTGGAGCAGGCTCTAACTCCGGTTCTTGCTCCGCAAACATTTCTTCTTCCTCCACTGCTGTTGCCTCAGTTTTAGCGGTTTCGGTTTTAGCTGTGTTTGGGTAAAGTATAACGTTTTTGTTAGCCGGAGCCTTTGGTGCAGGAGTTTCTGCAGCTGGAGTAACTTCCTCTGTAGCTTCATCTTCTTCAGTCTCTTCTTTATAAATTTCCTCCTCTGGCACAGGTTGCTCGGCAACAGGCACGGTGGCTACTGCTGTTGTTGCTCTTTCTGGTTGCGGTTCGCCTTTCAGCTTGTTAAGGAGGCGGGTAAAGAAGTTTTCTTTCTTAGGGGTAGCTGAGGCTGCACGTGTTACAGGCTCATAAGGTTTTTCTGATGCCGTAGCGATACCTTGTTTATTTGGTTCGCGGACCTCCACAGCCGTATGGGCAGGGCGGCGTTTCTGCAGCCAGAGTACACGGCCCGGAACAGGTACCTCATTGCGCTTCATGCGGTTTTTGAACAGCAGGTAGTTCAGGCGCACGCCATAGTGCTGCGATATCAGCTGCATTGTCTCACCGGGCTGCACCACGTGGAACTCTACATCGGCGGTGGAGTTTTTCTGCTCAATATAATAGGCTGAGCCTGGCACAATCTTGTCGAAACTGTGCATGTCGTTATACTTCAGGAACTTTCGTGTAGAAATGCCTGCCTGCAACGCTAGTTTGTCTTTGGTGTCGCCGTTGCGGGCTACAAGTGCGTTCAGGTTATTGCGCTTTACCATGGCGGCAGACGCTTTGCTTGCGCTGTTCTGACGCGGTAAAACTGGTGTGGTTTCTTTGGTAGATGCCACCAGGTTCACGGTATTGCCGTTGCGCACCGGCACTATCACGTAATAGTCTTTATCAGAAGGGATAGAGCTGCCAAGCAGCCACTTGTTATACTTCTCCAGCTCGCTGTAATCTGTTTTGGTAGCTACTGCAATCTCAGAAAGGCTTTGGCCAGGATTGGCACGCAACTCACGCAGCGATACTGCCGGCGGGTTTGCTTTGCCTACAAAAGCATCATAAGCCACTTTATGTGCCAGAAACGTCAGAATATAATCATTCGCTTTTTCGGTGATGTCCATTTGCTTGGCACCGTTGTCTGAGGGCTTGGTGTAGGCCTTGGCACCCGTATAACCCAGGTAGTAAGACAGCAGCGAGTTAAGCCAGTTGTTGTAGTAGTTGTTGCTGCGCTTAAAATATTTGGCAGCACCTCGGCTGGCCTCTACAATGTGGCGGCGCTCATCCACATTGCGGTCCATGCGGAGGTTAAAGTCCATGGCAGCCTCGCGCTTGAACTGCCAGTAACCTACTGCGTTGGAGGTAGACACGGCATCTCCAATCAGGCCGCTTTCCTGCAGAGCCAGGTATTTGTAATCGTCTGGCACGCCTTCCTCCTTAAACACACGCTCAATTACCGGAAAATACGCATCTGCCAAATCTACCTTCATCTGAAAGTATAAATTGCTGCGCTGCAGGGCATCCACCTTCTTCTGGATTTCAGCCTGCGCTCTGTTCGAGATCTTCAGATGAATATCGGCAAAATAGATGTTGTTGGGTACGGTTACTCCCTGCGCCAGCGCCAGCAAAGGCAACAGCAGGAGTACAAGAAACGTGGCAATGGATTTTCTCATAACGAGAGACGCTTAAGTTTGATTAACTGTGATAAAGAGGCTCTACTTTCTGTTGAGTTAACTATAGGTAAATGTCTATATGTTAATGTGTTCAGAATAGAATATAGCTAATGCAAAATTAACGGAAAAAGCTTCGTATTCTAAAACGACTGACCAAGTTCCTGCATTATTTTTTCAGGAGAAAAATGTAGATTTTTTCTGCGAAGGGAGGCTTGAGGGGCTAAGCTGCAGAAGTATAGAAGGTTAGGGTAGGAGGGGTGAGAAAACGGAGAGGCTATTTTGGTGTGCCTCTCCGTTCATCTTATTTTTTTCGTGCGACCATCAGGCCGTCGCGCACAGGCAGCAGGATGTTCTCTACCCGTTCGTCCTGATGCACATGTAGGTTAAAATCCATTACGGCTTTGGTGTCTTCGTCCAGCTTTTTTCTATACTTTTCCAGCACCTTGCCGCTCCAGAGCACATTGTCGGCAATAATGTAGCCGCCTGAGCGCACCTTGTCAATTACCATGTCGTAGTAGCGGGTATAGTTTATTTTGTCGGCATCCAAAAACACAAGGTCAAATTCGGCATCCAGGGTGGGCACAATTTCCAGCGCGTTGCCAATGTATAGTTTTATACTTTCGCCGTACCCTGATTCATCAAAATAGCCCCGCACGCGATCTTCCAACTCTTCGTTTTTGTCTATGGTGTGGAGCGTGCCACCTTCCTGTAAGCCCTCTGCCATGCAAAGTGCTGAGTAGCCGGTATAGGTGCCAATCTCCAGTATCTGCTTCGGCTGTATCATTTTAGCGTACATAGCCAGCAAACGGCCCTGCAAATGCCCGGAAAGCATGCGCGGCTTCATGACGCTCAGGTGCGTCTGGCGGTTTATCTTGTGCAGCAGCTCACCCTCCGGCGATGTATGCTCCTCGGAGTAGCGCAGCAGTTCTTCGTCTATAAACTCCATTTTGGTTGTTGGTTGATGATTGTTAATTGGTTTTTATGTGGTGCTCTGTTGTGGACTGCTTGTAATGTATATCTCAAACAACCCACCATAAGCAATCAGCAATTAACTAGGCACATAATTCAGCACGCTCAGATTTTCCTCGCGCAGCACATCGTTGGCAATATCAATAAGGTCAGTTGCGGTTATACTTCTGATTTTGTCGAATATCTCGTTCAGCGACTCGGCCTTTCCTTGGTCAAGTATGCTTTTGCCCAGCATCATCATCAGTCCCATATTGCTCTCCTCGGCCATGGCCAGCTGCCCCATCAGCTGCTCTTTGGCAGTGTGCAGCTGCAGCGATCCAAGCGGCTTTTCACGAAGTTTCTTCAGCTCCTTCAGCACCAGCGAGGTAGTGCGCTTGAGCTGTTTCTTCTCCGTGCCGAAGTAAATGCTCAGCAAACCGGTGTCGATGTAGGTGGCGTAGTTAGAGTCTATTGTGTAAACAAGCCCGTGCTTTTCGCGCACAGCCAGGTTCAGGCGTGAGTTCATGCCGGGGCCGCCCAGAAGGTTGTTCAGCATAAAGAACGGGATGCGGCGGTCGTCAGACAAGGCATAGGCCGGGCAGCCAATAACACAGTGCGCCTGCGAGATAGGCTTCTCAATGGTGATAGACTTGGGCAGGTAGCTTGTAAAAGGAGCGCGTTTCAGGCTCTTTTTTATGTGCGGAATATCGTTCAGGTATTTCTCCGCCAGCTTGAGCACTTTCTCGAATGGCAGGTTGCTCACAGAGCAAAACACAAGGTGCTCGGTGCTCAGGTTTCGCTCAATAAAACTTAAAAAATCCTGTTTCTGAAACCCGGAAACACTTTCGCGCGTGCCCAGAATATTGTTGCCCAGCGAGTGTCCGTCAAACACCACGGCGTCAAACTCATCTACAATGGCTTCTTCGGGCGTGTCGAGGTACATGGCCATTTCCTCCAGTATCACGCCGCGCTCTTTCTCGATCTCCTTCTCCGGAAATATAGAGTGAAACGTAATATCAGTCAGTAGCTCAAAAGATTTCTCGAAGTGCTTATCCAGCACGGAGCTGTAAAAGCAGATTTTCTCTTTTGTAGTGTAGGCATTGAGTTCGCCGCCTACAGTCTCTAAACGGTTAAGTATGTGGAACGACTTGCGCTTCTCGGTGCCTTTAAAGGCCATGTGCTCCCAGAAGTGGGCAAGGCCCTGCTCCTGCGGCAGCTCATCGCGGCTGCCAATGTCCATGACAAAGCCGCTGTGGGCTATTTTGGTATGCAGCACCTGCTTGTGTACAACTCTAATTCCGTTTTGTAAAGTATGGATATGATAATCAGGCATTCAATTCTAAAATTAGCCTGCAAAGGTACGGAAAAAGTAGCGGATTTTTTCGGAGGAAAGAGGAGGATTGCAGTGAACGGGAAGTATGGCAGGTTTTGCAGTACCGGGTCCAACCACCCCTGCCCCTCCTTGTTTAAGGAGGGGAGCTTCACCCCACCCCAACCCTCCCCTAAAAACAGGGGAGGGAGTCCAGTTCCAATTGAATGGCTGTGGCTATCGAAAACTGATCCCAGTCTTTCCGTGGGGGTAGGGGCCCTCGAAAAGAGCGCCTTTGGAGTTTTTCCGGTGCCGAGCGAGAGCGAGGCATTGCGACGCAGGAGCAAAGGAAAAGGTCCCAGTGCGATGCGGAAAGACGAGCCCTCCCGGGCTAGAGGGAGCCAAAGTATGAAATGAAATGAGCCGCTTGTAAGACTGAGGATAAGCAGCAGCAAGAAAGTATAGCTTACATCAAATCGTGGGAAGCTGCGGTATGGTAGTGTAAACAGAGGCTAGAAGCCTAATCAAGCAATGGAAGCAGCTTTAAAAGTATAGCCAAAGCACGAAGTATGGCTTTTTAAGCCAGTTGAGTTGCAAATTCAACACCATATTAAAACACGAGTTAAAAACTCGCGCCAGATGGTGCTAGTTAAGCCAGATGGTGCAGCTAGTTAAGTATAAAGTATAACCGCAGAAAACCTACCTCTTCTTCTCCAACCCGCCCACATTAATCACGAAACCAAGCGAGAACACAGAGTAAGCCGCTGTAAGAATGTCGCGGTTTTTAAGGCCGATGGTAGTGCCGCTGGTGTACTGCAGCTGCACCGCAGGGTTAAGCGTAAGGCGGGTATAAAAGATGGGCTCCAGGAAAATATTGTCCTCTAGCTGCCCCGGCACGTTGTTCAGCGAATAGTCGTGCATATCTACATAGCTGGCGCGGAGGGCGGTGCCGTAGTTCAACGGGAACTCGCGGCTCAGCAGCCGCAACGACTTTTTACGCTTAGAGCTGAAGTTTACCTGCACAAAATACTTATTGAAGTTGGCCTCGTGTCGCTCGTAACTCATCTCGCCGGTTTCCTTGTCTTCTTCTTTTTCGGTGCGCTCCGAGCTGCCGCCGCCAAAGCCTCCGTAAATCTCCAGTACACGGTTGCTTTCCGGCCCAAAAGTGGTGTAGTAGCCGCCAGCGGCCTCCAACAGGTTGTGGCGCATGTCTCGTTTGCGGCGGTCGCTGCTCAGCATAGAACCGTTCAGCAGCACAGCAAAATGATCTGACACGGCGTAGGCAGTGTTAAACGTGATGCTGCCTTTAGGCGTAACATGGCCACCTGCGCTCAACTCTCCTTTTTTGGTAAACATCGGCACATTCGGCACATTAGGCATGTACGCAGAAGTGCCGCAGCCAGCCAGCAGCAAAGGCAACGCCAGCAGTAATATAAGCTGTTTTATACTTTTCTGAAGAGAGGGAGCGGTAAAGGGTATAGTCATAAAATTATATTCTGAGCGGCAAAGTCTGCCAACTTAAATAAAGCATGCTGCATTAACAAGCAGGGAACGATAGATTTAGTGAAATATTCAGATTAATGAGTTAAAAGCAGCCGCCTGCTATTGCGTTTTTAACTAAGGCCGCTTTAATGTAGATTTGTCTGTGGCAGATAAATGGGCAAAATGAAGATACTGATCATACAAACAGCTTTTTTGGGGGATGTAGTGCTGGCGACGGCGCTGGTGGAGAAGCTGTATGCTTTTTACCCTAAGGCGCAGCTCGACTTCCTGCTGCGCAAAGGCAACGAGGGGCTGCTGAAAGACCATCCGCTGCTGCGCCAGGTGCTAGTCTGGAACAAGCAGGACGGCAAGTATAAAAGTCTGATGCGGCTGCTCTCGCAGATTCGTGCCGAGAAGTATGACCTGGTAGTAAACGTGCAGCGCTTTGGGGCTACCGGTCTGCTAACCGCTTTTTCGGGGGCCAAAGAAACAGTGGGTTTTGAGAAGAACCCGTTTTCCCGGCTCTTCACGCGCCGCTATGTGCACGATGTAAAGTCCGGTACGCACGAGGTGGAGCGTAATAATATGCTTATCCAAAGTATAACCAACGCCATTGCCGCCAAGCCAAAGCTGTACCCAAGCCAAACCGATTTTGCCAAAGTAGAACACCTGAAGCAGGAGCCGTTTATCTGCATGGCGCCCACTTCGGTTTGGTTCACCAAGCAGTACCCGCAGGAGCAGTGGGTGCAGCTCATCAACAGCCTCGATCCAAAGTATAAAGTATACCTGCTAGGCTCACCAGCCGATAAGCAGCACTGCGAGGAGATTATCAGCCAAAGTATAAGCCAGCGCTTGGAAAACCTCTGCGGACAGCTGAACCTGCTGCAGTCGGCGGCCCTGATGCGCGATGCGGTGCTGAACTACGTGAATGACTCCGGGCCGATGCACCTGGCCTCCGCATTGAATGCTCCGACCTGCGCTATCTACTGCTCCACGGTGCCGCGCTTTGGCTTCGGGCCGCTGGCCGATTTTGCCGAGGTGGTGGAGCGGGAGGAGCCGCTCTACTGCCGCCCTTGCGGCTTGCACGGCTACAAAGCCTGCCCGCAAGGCCACTTCAAATGCGCCCGCGAGATCAGGAATGAGCAGCTGCTGGAAGTGTTGAAAGTTAGAGAGTTGGGGAGCTAGAGGGTTTGGGAGTGGAGGTGACGGCCGATATAAAAAGAATTCTTATCACTACAGTAGCCTGTTTTGTAGTGGCTACAAGCGCTTTTAGTATAATTGACCAAGACCTTGTACCACTCATCAGCCCTTTCTTTTTTACATTACTCATTATATTAGCCAATCTTGGTCAAGTAAAGACAAATAAGTTAAAAGCTGTTGGATTAGGGTTAATGTTAACCTTGCCGGTATTTTTTGTTTCTGTATTAGCTGGAGTTGGGCTTACGCAAATATTTAAGAATGGTCAGGCAGGAATGATTGTGAGTTCAGCAATTTCAGCAGGGCTTATGTTTCTGGTCAACAGTTTATACATTAACATGAGGAGTTTAAAGGCTGGTCTGGGCGTAACAGTGGTTTTAGGGTTTGTAGTTGGGTTTATTGTTCAGCTAATTGAGCTATACCTACCTGGCGCAAACTCCTTAACAGGTTTTATAGAAGATCCGGGTCTGTTCTTTATCTGTTGGCAAACATTAGTGGGTTTAGGTATAAGTATAGGTATTTGGGTAAGAGTAGGCCAGAAGATGCCAGCTGCAGGCTAGTATTCTACTCCCCCGCACACTATACTTGCCTCACCTGCAGTTTTACAGTAAATTAGAAGTATAAACTATACCGCCTACACATAATAAAACTACATGAAATACGAGCCAATCGGGCAGGAGCTTTTTATCAACCACCGCCACAACTTTGTAAAGCAGCTAAAACCAAACTCCATCGCCATCTTCCACTCCAATGATGTGATGCCCACAAACGCCGACGGCACCATGCCCTTCCGGCAAAACAGCGATCTCTTCTACCTGACCGGCGTGGACCAGGAGGAAAGTATACTGCTGCTGTTCCCTGATTGTAAGGACGAGCGGCTGCAGGAGGTGCTGTTTGTGCGCGAAACCAACGACCACATCCTGACCTGGGAGGGCTATAAACTAACCAAGGAGCAGGCAAGGGAGGTATCGGGTGTGCATACTATTTACTGGACACACCAGTTTGAGCAGGTGCTGCACTCCCTGGCATTTGAGGCCGAGCGCCTCTACCTGAACACTAACGAGCACCTGCGTGCCGTGGTGGAGGTGGAGACCCGCGATGCCCGCTTCCTCAGAAAAATGAAAGAGCAGTATCCGCTGCACAAGTATGAGCGTAGCGCTCCCATTATGCACCAGCTGCGGGCCATCAAGTCTGAGCGGGAGGTAGAGCTGATTCAGCAGGCCTGTAACATTACCGAGAAAGGTTTTAGAAGGCTGCTGGGCTTTATTAAACCCGGCGTAATGGAGTATGAGATTGAGGCCGAAATTCACCATGAGTTTCTGCGCAACCGCTCCAAAGGGCCAGCTTACGAGCCGATTATCGCCTCCGGCGAAAATGCCTGCATCCTGCATTACACCGATAACAGCCGCGAGTGCAAAGACGGCGACTTGTTGCTGATGGATTTCGGAGCCGAATATGCAAACTACGCCGCCGACATGACACGCACAGTGCCCGTAAACGGCAAGTTTACCAAGCGTCAGCGCGAAGTATACGAGTCGGTGCTGACTGTAATGCAAACGGCCATCCAAATGCTAGTGCCCGGCAACACCTTGGGCCAGTACCACAAATTTGTAGGTGCCCTGATGGAGAATGAAATGATTAAGCTAGGCCTGCTAAACGAGAGCGACGTGCGTAACCAGGATCCTGACAGGCCACTTTACAAAAAGTACTTTATGCACGGCACCTCTCATCACCTGGGCCTGGATGTGCATGATGTAGGCAACAAATTCCGCCCGTTTGAGGAGGGAATGGTGTTTACCTGCGAGCCGGGTATTTATATTCGGGAGGAGGGGATAGGCATACGCCTGGAGAACGACATTCTGATAACCCACAACGGGCCCAAAGATCTGATGGCAAACATTCCGCTGGAGGCTGACGACATTGAGCGGCTGATGCAGAAGTAAAGGCAGGGCAATTTTAGCTGTTTGGTGCAAAAGCAGTAAGGCTGTAGGTAAATACCGACAGCCTTTTTTGTTGTACTCACTTTAAATTTATAGCGCTTGCTTCAAAATATTTTGAAGTATAAAACCTTGCGCGTTGGTTTCAGTTTGAAGTATAAATATACGAACTGTCCTATCACAGCGGCTCAAACCGTGAATTTTAGGTGATGGTGCACAGTGATTTATGTTCTACTTGAATATTTAAGGTGCCTATGGGCGAACATTATCTAATTATGAGAAGGCATGTAAGGAAGCCAAATAAGCTTCCGGTTACGGGAAGAAATTTTTTGGAACAAAACAAACTCGTTTCAAAACATGCACGTATTGTCATATCAACATATACTTTGTAGAATCATGCAAACACATTTATCAAAAATTAAGAAGCTCGCTTTCGCACTCGTGTTTCTGCTTATAGCAGGCCCCGATGTATTTGCGCAAAGCTCAGACCAAAGAACTAATCTTCAAATATACGGAAGTGCCTTACAGTACAAAGGAGACTTGGAGGACCAGTTCTTTGAAAGTAATAAGCTGGAATGGGGCGGTGGCCTAAACCTGAACCGCTACTTAAGCCCTTCTTTTGATGCTGGCCTGCACCTGACGTACGGTGGCGTTGAGTCTAAAATGTCTGACATGAACAGATTTGACTCTCAGCTGGGTACTGCCATGCTGGCTGTTCGCCTTAAAATGTATGGCAACATTCTGCCAGAGGATGCCTTTATCGGCCCATACCTGCAAGTTGGTGGTGGTGGTGCCTGGGGTAAAATAGATGCCATTTCCAATGGTATGGTATCACCGTCTGACGACGATAAGTTTTTCTCTGGCGCATTAAAAGGCGGTGCCGGTATTCGTTTCCGCTTCTCTGATGCCGTAAGTGCTTTTATAGAGTCCAACTACATGATTATTGGGCAGGATAAAATTGACGGTGTAGATGTGGGGGATAACGACCGCTTCCTGATGCACAACGTGGGCCTTGGCTTTAACTTAGGCAGAGCCGCAGACACAGACGGTGACGGTGTGCCGGATAGAAGAGATGACTGCCCTGACACCCCAACCGGCGTGCAGGTTGACAAAAACGGTTGCCCTGTTGATACAGACGGTGACGGTGTAGCTGACTACCAGGACGAATGCCCTGCTGAGGCTGGCGTAGCAAACCTGAATGGTTGCCCTGACCGCGACGGTGACGGCGTAGCTGACAAAAACGACCAGTGCCCTGATGAGGCTGGTACTGCAGCCACAAACGGTTGCCCAGACTCTGACAACGATGGTGTAGCTGATGCACAAGATAACTGCCCGGATACTCCAGCCGGTGTACAGGTTGGCCCGGATGGATGCCCAGTAGACTCTGACGGTGATGGTGTTCCGGATAACGAGGATGCATGCCCTAACTCTGCCGGTACTGCAGAAACCAAAGGTTGCCCTGAGTTAGATGCAGCCACTCAGAAACTGATTGAAGAAAAAGTACGCTTTGAGTTTGACAGAGCAAGAGTACAGGATAGCTACAAGCAGTTGCTGGATAGCATTACCATGGCACTTCAGAAATACCCAGACCACGTGCTGCTGATTAAAGGCCACGCTGACTACATCGGTTCTGAAGAGTACAACCAGGCGCTTTCTGAGCGCAGAGCCGAAGCTGTGAAGGAATACCTGATTCAGCAAGGTGTGCAGAACCCAGACAGACTAGTGACCAAAGGATACGGCGAAACGCAGCCACTTGTAAAAGTGAACGAGCGTCTGTCGCGTCGCAGAACTGAAAGAGAGCGTGCTCAGAACAGAAGAGTAGGCTTTGAAATGAACACTCCGGACATGCAGTTGAACATGGAATAACAGGAGTAAATAAAAACAGAAAGCCCCGCTGGCACATGCCGGCGGGGCTTTCTGTTTTTATACTTTAAAGTATAAGCTGATGGTTTTGAGCCAAGGCTTATACTTGTGTTCTGTGTTTTTACCCTTTCTGGGCAAGCAGGTAGAGCACAGCCATACGTATAGCCACGCCGTTTTCCACTTGGTTAAGTATAATAGAGTGGTGTGAGTCCGCGGCATCAGAGCTAAGCTCCACGCCTCGGTTTATGGGGCCTGGGTGCATCAGCACTATTTCCTTGTTCAGGCTATCCAGCATCTTCTTATCTATACCATAGTATAGTGTATACTCGCGCAACGACGGGAAGTACTTCATCTGCTGGCGCTCCAGCTGTATGCGCAGCACGTTGGCTACGTCGCACCATTCCAGCGCCTTGCGTACGTTGGTCTCCACCTGCACGCCCAGCTCCTTTATATACTTTGGCAGCAGCGTAATCGGGCCGCATACCATTACCTCGGCTCCCTGTTTCTGCAGTGCAAAAATGTTAGAGAGCGCCACCCGCGAGTGCAGAATATCCCCGATGATCACCACCTTTTTACCGGCTACCTCGCCCAGTCTCTCTCTTATGGAGAAGGAGTCAAGCAGGGCCTGTGTTGGGTGCTCATGCGTGCCGTCGCCGGCGTTTACAATATTGGCCGGGATGTGCTTGCTAAGGAAGTGCGCCGCGCCGGGGCTAGAGTGACGCATCACGATCATGTCCACCTTCATGGCCAGGATATTATTTACCGTGTCCAGGAGGGTTTCGCCTTTCTTTACCGAACTGCCACTGCTGCTAAAGTTAATCACATCGGCAGAGAGCCGCTTTTCGGCCAGCTCAAAGGAGAGGCGCGTGCGCGTGGAGTTCTCGAAAAAGACGTTGGCGATGGTAATGTCGCGCAGCGAAGGCACTTTTTTAATCGGCCTGTTCAGTACATCTTTAAAATTATCGGCAGTCTCAAAAATGAGCTGGATGTCTTGCGGGGTGATGTCTTTGATACCTAACAGGTGCCGGACGCTGAGCTCTTGCATGTATAAGTAAGTTTATTCGTCGGTTTTGGTAATTAGCCAGATGGCGTCCTCCTCGGCCTGCTGCTCTTTCCACTCTACCAGCACGCGCTGGCTTTGCAGCGAGTTTACCTGGCGCCCCACGTAAGTGGGTTGTATGGGCAGGTGACGTGTGTAAAGGCGGTCTACCAGCACCAGCAGTTCTACGCTGGCGGGGCGGCCGTAAGCAATCATGGCATCCAGGGCGGCACGTACCGATCGGCCCGTGTACAGCACGTCATCCACCAGAATCACTTTTTTGCCTTCTACCAGGAAATCGATTTTAGTGGCATTGGCGGCGATAGGTATTTCGCGGCGGCGGAAGTCGTCGCGGTGAAAGGTGGTGTCGAGAAGGCCGGTGGGCACTTGCTTGCCAAGTATATTTGCCAGGGTAGCCTGGATGCGCTGCGCTACATACTTGCCGCGCGGCTGCAGGCCCAGGATCACAGAATCAGAAAAGTCGCCATGGTTCTCAATGAGCTGATGGCACAGGCGCATCACCATTATTTCGAGCAGTTGGTGGTTTACGATGAGTCTTTTCTGCATAGCCGGGAGTATTAAATGCAAATATAGAAAGGATTGGGAGAGTTGGGAAGTTTAGGAGTTAGAAAGTTGGGAAGTTAGAGATTTAAGGAGTTAGAGAGTTTAGGAGTTTGGAAGAGATTGTTTGGTTAGCTTTACTAAGCTGGAATTCAGGGAGGGTCGAAGGTTACCGGGAATCTACTCAAACGTGATTTTATTGATAAAGAAAACCTGCCGCAGGCCTTCACCTTTTGTTTTGATGCGCTGAAATCCGAAAGCAGCCATACTGTTGCCGTACCACCGGATGATGCCCGGATACTCAGTGGTTTGTATTTTCTCGTTTTCCTCGTAAGGCAGTAGCTCCACCTCTGTTTTTTCGTCGTTATAGCGGTTATCGTCCATTATTTGATACACGATTTTGCTGTTATCCGGGTAGGCCATCACTGCTCTTCCGTCGGGCAGCGGCTGTACCTCAACTGTGTGCGTCAGTTCGTAAGTAGTAAGGCCGATTAGCGGGAAAGTGTTGTCCCAGAGCAGCAGCCCATTTTTGTCGAAGCCTAAGGCAACGGCGTGGCTCCGCTTGTATCCGTCTGCCATCTTGTACACGGCAAGCGTATTCTGGTCTATACCCATGTGGCTGTTGCGCGGGTTGCTGTACTGCGGGTAGTAAGCCTCAGCGGCCAGAATGTATCCTGTGGGTGTTTCTATCAGGTCGTGGAGGAGGAGACGGTAATTAAAGCTGGAGGCGCGACCGGTCTTCAGGCGCTTTTCCTCGCGGCGGCGGCTTCGTTCCTCGCGGCGGGGCTTCATGTACTTAAGAAAGTTGTTTAGCTGCAGGAAGTTGTAGAAGTTGCCCTCTACCATTTGCGATGCGAGCGGTGCCGCGAAAAAACCTTGGGAGAAGCGCAGATCGCGTGTGCCGTAGGTGCCAATCAGCATCTTTTGGGTAGAGTCGCCGCGGGTTACTTCTGCGTTCAGCAGGCTTTTATCCTCCTTCTGAAGTATAAAATAGTTGTTGAGGAGCTTTCCGTTGGCATCAAAGCTTTTAACCTGCAGCCTGGCCACACGCCCGTTAGACTCTGAAATAACAACATCCACCCGGTTCTCCTTATGGTCAGCCAGCATATCCGAAAAAGAAGATTCCTCCCCGTAAATAGACGGAAGCGGCGTGGCTTCACCAGTTTCAGGGTTGAGGTGCAGCAAAAGCGACTTCTTATCCTTGATGTTTCGCCCGATAATAAAGAAGTTATGCTTGAGCACAACAAACTCGTATATCGCCTCTAAAGGCTCTAGCTCCACTTGCCGGTGCCAGATGGGGCTGCTGGCTTTGTGGTGCAGGCGTACAAAAGTATAATCGCGCAGGCTTTCGCCGCCAAACACCATGTACGTATAAGGCCCTACAGTATAGCTGCGTATATAATTGTTGTCAGGCGCAATGTTGGCAGTGTCCGTCCATACTTCCTCTAGCTTGCTGTTGTATTTTGTAAAGTAAAAAGTAGCTTCAGTTTCCCAGAGGTTACTGATTTTATGGTACACAAGCAGGCTGCTGTCCGGCAGGGCGAGCACCTCTATTTCCACATCTTCCGGTTGAAGGGGTAGCTCCAGGCGGCTGGGCTGTGCAGGAGTGTTTTGCGCCAGCAGCGGCAAAAGTATAAAGGAGAACAGCAGGGCAAGGCAGTAACGTATGTATAGCATAGTGTGAGTGCTATCTGGTGGCGGAAAAGTATAAAAATAGCAGCTTTTACATTTTACTGCAAATAGCTGCTATTCGTTGTTCTTTGGCCGGTTTTTCTGGTTTAGTTGCCTAAAGCCAGTAACACGTCAAATTCCTCGGGCTTTAGCGGCATCACCGACAGGCGTGATTGGCGCAGCAAAGCGATATCCTGCAGGCGCCCATCCTTTTTTATCTGCTCCAGTGTTACAGGCTCTTTAAAATCGCGGAAAGGCACGAGATCTATCACCACCCATTTGCCCTTGTCTTCTGCAGCGGTTGGGTCTGGGTAAGCAGCCTTGTCTACTTTGGCAATGCCGACTATGGCCTTTTCGGATACGCTATGGTAAAACAGCACCAGGTCGCCGGGCTGCATTTGCTGCATGTTGTTGCGGGCTTGGTAATTGCGCACGCCATCCCACATGGTGCGGCCGTCTTTCACCAGGTTGGCCCACGAATATGTCTCAGGTTCTGATTTTACTAACCAGTGTTGCATTTTATATGAATATGTAAGTATGATTGAATAGCTTAGCTTAGGCAACCTTTCCTGCTCGTTTTGGTTTGATTTATACTTGCAGCTAGAGCGGCGCTAATTCTTTTTAACTGTGATACGCTGCCTGCTGCGCTGCTGCTGGTAACGTATGGCATTGTCGGCTAGCAGGGCCAGCAGCACACCGCTAAATAAACCTCCCCAGAAAGTATGCAGCACTCCGGCGAACATAAGTATAAACACAATAGAAAGCATGCCGGCTTTCAACAGCATCTTATACTCACGGCTCAGGTTGCTGTAACGTTTCCAGGTCCCGTTTTGCTTTGGAATTAGGGCTGATGATCGTTTAAAGAAACGCAGCACCTCCAGCTCGAACTGCACCAGCAGCACCCCCAGCACCAATCCCCCGAAAAAGCTGATAAACAGATCGACTACCGCAAGCACCATAAACAGCAGAAGCAGCAGCATAGCCGCCCTGGTCCGAGTTGATTTTGATAGCTTTTCGTAATACAGCATAGGCTACAAAGGATAGGGTGCAGGATAAATTATATTTTTGATATCTGATTGTTGTGCTGGTTATTCCATTCTTCTCACCTTTAGGAGGTCTTTGTCCAACGACACAATCTGTATGCGGTAATCGACAGGAGGTGTGCTGCCCTGGGTCATGCGTATCTGCACCAGGTCTTTCTCTAGCTGCTCCCACTCACCTTGCTCTTCCTCCAGGCCATCGGCGGGTGCAATTTCGAAGCGCTTAAACACGCCTCCCGGCTCCAGGCTGAAGCCAGTGCGCCCACGCGAAGGAGGGAAATCGTAGGTGTTAGGACGATATACCCACAGCCCTTCCTCGTCTTCCTCAAAAGAGTGCAGCCATACTTTGCCGGCCAGCTGTGCGGCCACTCTATCATTTTTCTTGCAGGTAGCCGCCATAAAAATCAGGCAGAACATACAAAGCACAGAGATATATTTCATAAGTGTAAATCAGGTTTTAGTGCTAAGATAGGGAATAACGACGGTATATGTAAGTATAAACATACAACTATTCTGCCTTGGCAGCTGCTGGTAACTGCCATGTTTTATTACGGAAGATGGTGGCAGCGGGTAGAGCAGGCCGAAGCAGCTGCCAAGGTTCGGCCGCTTTTCCTATCTTTGTAGCACACAGACAAGACGTAAGCTTTGGAAAATAAGAAGATCATAAAACTGTTTAAGCTGGCTGCAGAGCTGATGGAGCTGCATGATGAAAACCCTTTCAAAATCAGGTCTTACACCAACGCTGTGGGCGCGCTGGAGCTGGTGGAGGAGCCGCTGGGAGGTATGGCACAAGCCCAGCTGGAAGGCATTCAGGGTGTGGGCAAAGGCATTGCCGCCAAAATAATCGAGATAAACGAAAAAGGCTCTTTTGCCGAGCTGGACCAGATGCTGGAGGTAACGCCGCAGGGCGTGGTGGAGATGCTTCGCATAAAAGGCATCGGCCCTAAAAAAGTGCGCAACCTCTGGAAAGAATTGGGCGCCGAAACCGTGGAAGAACTGCTGGAAGCCTGCGAGCAGGATAAAGTTAGCAAGCTGAAGGGTTTCGGGGCAAAAACGCAGGAGAATATAAAGCAGGCGCTCCTTTTTACGCAGCAAAACCGTGGCAAACTACTTTACGCCGAGGCTGAAAGTATGGCCCTGGACCTGCTGCAAAGTATAAAAAATACCGCACCCGAGGCGCAAGTGGAACTGGTGGGAGAGGTGCGCCGCCGCATGGAGATCGTGCAAAGTTTGCAGTTTATAATTGCCGCAGAAAATCCGGTTAATATCCATGCTGCACTGAATAAAATGCCGGAGCTGGAGGAAGACGAGAGAAACTCAGGTCCGTTTGCCTGGCGCGGCAGCCACACGGCAAGCAAGCTGGATGTAGAAATTAAGCTGGTTGCGCCGGAGCGTTTTGCAAACGAAGTGTTACTGCACTCGGCTGCCCCAGCGCACCTGGCGCAGTTTTTTACCAGCAGCACCAACCTGCTAACCGTGGCACGCGAGCAGGCTTATGCCTCCGAAGCGGACATCTACAAATCAGCGGGGATGGCCTACATTGAGCCCGAGCTGCGCGAAGGCACCAACGAACTGGCGCTGGCACTGGAGAATAAGCTGCCTACATTATTAGAACTCGCTGACCTGAAAGGCAGTCTGCATAACCACAGCACCTACTCCGACGGGGCGCATACCCTGGAGCAAATGGCTACTTTCTTAAAGGATGAAGGCTACGAATACCTGGGCATATCAGACCACAGCAAAACCGCGTCTTATGCCGGTGGCTTGCGCGAGGGCGATGTGCTGCGACAGCAGAAAGAGATCGACGAGCTCAATAAAAAGTTAGCTCCGTTCAAAATCTTTAAGGGCATTGAGTCGGATATTCTGGGCGATGGCTCCCTGGATTATGACACGGACATCCTGAAGACCTTCGACTTCATTGTGGCCAGCATCCACAGCACCCTGAACATGGACGAGAAAAAGGCCACCACGCGCTTGATCACCGCCATTGAGAATCCTTACACCACTATACTTGGCCACCCAACTGGCAGGCTGCTGCTGCGCCGCGAAGGCTACCCGATTAACCATAAAATGGTGATTGATGCCTGCGCCGCCAACAACGTCATCATCGAGATAAACGCCAACCCATGGCGCTTGGATTTAGACTGGCGCCATGTGCAGTATGCGCTGGAAAAAGGCGTGATGTTAAGTATAAACCCGGATGCCCACCATACCAGCGGCTACGCCGACATGAAGTACGGTGTGCTGGTTGGCAGAAAAGGAGGCCTTACCAAAGAGATGACTTTCAATGCCAAGCCGTTGGAAAAAGTGGAGAAGTATTTCAGGGAGCGGAAAGAGAAAATTAAATAAAGCACATACTGTTTCAAGCTTTTAGCTTGCGAAATATCACTGATAACCATGAATCTGTAAGCTGAAAGCTTACCTCAAGTAGAGCCGCAAGCTGCAAGCTTGCGGCAGTGTTGCTTAAAGTATACCATGCCAAAAATTCTTATACTTCGTTTTTCATCCATCGGCGATATCGTGCTGACAACGCCCGTTATCCGCTGCATCAAGCAGCAGGTGGCTGGGGTGGAGGTGCATTTTTGCACCAAGAAAGCCTTCCAAAGTATACTTGCCCATAACCCTTATGTGGATAAGGTGCATGTGCTGGGCGAGAAACTGGGTGACCTGGTGCAGGAGCTGAAGGCAGAGAACTTCGATTACGTGGTGGACCTGCACAACAACCTGCGCACCCGCATCATTAAGGCTAGGCTGGGCAAGCCGAACCGCAGCTTCAACAAGCTCAACTACGAGAAGTGGCTGATGGTGAACTTTAAACGCAACCGCCTGCCCGACGTGCACATCGTGCAGCGTTACCTGGATGCTGCCGCTGCGCTTGGCGTAAAAGACGATGGAGAAGATTTAGATTACTTTATTCCGGCGCAGGACGAAGTGGATGTTCATACGTTGCCGGCTGGTTTTCAGGATGGCTATGTGGCTTTTGCCATTGGTGCGCAGCATTATACCAAGCGGCTGCCAACCCAGCGCATTATTGAGCTGTGCGAGCGCTTGCAGCAGCCTGTTATACTTTTGGGCGGAAAGGAAGACGCAGCTGCCGGTGAGGAAATTGCCGCTCACTTCTTAACCAGCAGCAACAAGCAACAAACAATTACCTACAACGCCTGCGGAAAGTATAACCTCAACGGCTCTGCCTCGTTGGTGAGGCAGGCAACCAAAGTGGTGAGCCATGATACCGGTCTGATGCATATTGCGGCCGCTTTCCGTAAAGATATTATCAGCGTGTGGGGTAACACTATTCCGGAGTTTGGCATGTACCCGTTCCGGACAAAGTATAAAGTGCTGGAAGTGCAGGGCCTCAGCTGCCGCCCTTGCTCCAAGATCGGTTATAACAAGTGCCCCAAAGGGCATTTTAAATGCATGCGCGATATTTCGTTTGATAACTTAGAAATGACCTAATGGCCAAGTATAACTTAGAATGGCAGAAGCCAGATGCACAATTACTCGAAGCTTTGCTACTAGCCACAGGCGGTGAGGGAGGTGCTCCGTTGCAGGAAATCTTGTTGATGGCCGACGCTGTGGATGGCACCGTACTAACGCATGAGGAACTGGAGCAAGGGCTCGAAAAGCTGATGTCGGTTGGCTATGTGGCGATCCAGAAAAACAAGCTGCTTTTAACGCCCGCCTTTATGCAGGATTACGATGATATTATGGGCGCAGAGGATGAAGAGCAAGCGCTGATGCAGCTACTGCAAGGGAAAACCCTGCAAGCCGAGAACATGGACGAGCCTAAAATTCTGATCAAAAAGTATAAACTCAAAAGCCAGTACGAGGCTTACCTGGAGCAGTTCGGAGGAGAATAAGTAACACGAATAAAGTATAAACAGAAGGGCCACTGAGTTATCAGCGGCCCTTCTGTTTATGAAGCTATAATCTCTCTGAACTAAGAGATCTTCTCAAAGCCTAAGTATGGGTGCAGCACCTTTGGCATGTTAATGCCATCTGGCGTCTGGTTATTCTCAAGTATAGCCGCCACAATGCGTGGCAGGGCCAGGGCACTGCCATTCAGCGTATGCAGCAGCTGTGTTTTGCCACTCTCGGTTTTGTAGCGCAGCTTCAGGCGGTTGGCCTGGTAGGTCTCAAAGTTAGAGGCGGAGCTTACTTCCAGCCAGCGGTTTTGCGCGGCAGAGAATACTTCCATGTCGTAGGTTAGGGCAGAGGTAAAGCCCATGTCGCCGCCGCAAAGGCGCAGCACGCGGTAAGGCAGTTCCAGTTTCTGCAACAGCCCCTGTATGTAGCTGCTCATATCCTCCAGCGCCTCGTAAGACTTCTCCGGAAGCGTTACCTGCACAATCTCCACCTTATCGAACTGGTGCAAACGGTTCAGGCCGCGCACATCGGCGCCCCAGGAGCCGGCCTCCCGGCGGAAGCAAGGCGTGTGGCCGGTGTTCTTGATCGGCAGTTTTTCCACCGGAACGATTTCATCGCGGTACATGTTCGTAATAGGAACCTCCGCCGTCGGGATCAGGTACAGGTTATCTGCCGTGGCATGATACATCTGTCCATCCTTATCAGGCAACTGACCGGTGCCGTACCCGGAAGCCTCGTTTACCACAATCGGTGGCTGCACCTCCATGTATCCGGCTTTCATGGCCTCGTCTAAAAAGAAGTTAATGAGCGCGCGCTGTAAACGGGCACCCTGCTTCTTGTAAAACGGAAAACCGGCACCGGATACCTTGTTGCCCAGCTCAAAATCTATGATGTCATACTTTTGGATCAGCTCCCAGTGGGGCTGCGCGCCTTCGTGCAACTGCGGAATTTCGCCGTGCTCTAGTACTACTTCGTTATCTTCAGCGCTTTTGCCAAACGGCACGCTCTCGTGCGGCAGGTTAGGCAGCTTGTAAAGGGCCTTCTGAATTTCGTCTTCTACAGAGGAGAGTTGCTCAGCTAAGGATTTGGTCTGCTGCTTTAGCTCGGAGGTTTCGGCTTTGGCGGCATCGGCCTTCTCGCGCTCTCCGTTCTTCATCAGCATGCCAATCTCTTTTGAGATAGCATTGGCGCGGCTCTGCAGCGAGTCGTGCTCGTTCTGGATTTGGCGACGCTGTTGGTCTAGTTCCAGAAGAGCGGCAACTTCCACGGCCGCGTTTTTGTAGTTTTTCTTGTTCAGGCCTGCAATTACCTGCTCGGTCTGCTCTCTTAAAACTGTTAGCTGTAGCATAGTTAAGTATAATGTATAATCACAAAAATAGAGCTTTTTAACTATTTAGCGGCTTTTACAAAATCTTTTAGACATTTTTTGAAACTTTTTACCTAAAACCACCGCTAATATTTGTTAATTAAAAGGCATTGCAATAACATTGCGGTACAATTGAAGAAGGCCCATTTTCCCGTGCCTATCTGACTCTTTCGCAACCTATTCTATTTTCCTGATTTAAAAGAAATCTCTCGCTTTGTTCGCTCACCGCGAAACCTGGCAAGTTAAGTTAACTACCATACCATTATTTATGTACAAAATTGAAGAATTGAAAGATAGGCTTCTTTCAGAACTCAAAGAAATTGCTGAGCAACTGGGTGTAAAAAACTTTAAGAAGCTTAGCAAACAAGACCTCATCTATAAGATCCTGGATCAACAAGCCGTAACCCCTCCTGAAAAAATCTCCAAAGAATACAATCGTGTGGCTCAAAACGAATCGTCTGGTAGTGTTGAAACAGCTGAAAGTGCAGTTGCCGTAGAAGAAGAGAAAGCGCCACAACCGCCAGTTAAAGAAAAGCGCCAGCGCACGGCGGCCGCTGCCCGAACCGACGAAAGAGCACAAACTGCAGTAGCAACTGAAGCTCCGGTAAAGGACCATGGCACACAGAACAACCGTGAGCGCGTTCGCCGCGACAGCAGAGATGAAAACCGCAGCGATGCACGCGAAAATCGTAACGACGCACGTGAGAACCGCAGCGAAGCCCGCGAAAGCCGCAGCGATAACAGAGGAGATAGAGAGAGCCGCAACGACAACCGCGGAAACGATAACCGCGGAAACGAAAACCGCAGCGACAACCGCGAAAGCCGCGATAACCGCAACGATAACCGTGGCAACGACAGCAGAGAGAGCCGCAGCAGCGACCGTGGTGATAACACGCGCCGTAGCAGCCAGCAGAATGCTGCCACTACAAATAACTTTAAAGAGTTTGACGGTATTATCCTGAATGAGGGAGTACTGGAGCTGATGCAGGATGGCTATGGCTTCCTTCGCTCTACACATTACAACTACCTGGCCTCTCCGGATGATATTTATGTGTCTCCTTCGCAGATTAAGCTTTTTGGCCTTAAAACAGGAGATACCGTAAAAGGGCAGATCCGCCCGCCAAAAGAAGGCGAAAAGTATTTTGCCCTGTTAAAAGTGGAGACAGTAAACGGCCGTACTACAGAAGAAATCCGTGATCGTATTCCGTTCCAGCACCTTACACCGCTTTTCCCGGAAGAGCGTTTAAAACTAACAACCCGCCCAAGCCAGCTTTCTACCCGTATTTTAGACCTCTTTGCACCTATTGGTAAAGGCCAGCGTGGTATGATTGTGGCACAGCCTAAAACTGGTAAAACAGTGTTGCTGAAGGAGATAGCAAACGCCATCACAGAGAATCATCCGGAAGTATACTTGATGATCTTGCTGATTGACGAGCGCCCTGAGGAAGTAACGGACATGGCCCGCAGCGTAAACGCGGAGGTAATTGCCTCTACATTCGATGAAACCGCTGACCGCCACGTAAAAGTATCCAGCATTGTATTGGATAAAGCTAAGCGCATGGTAGAGTGTGGCCACGATGTGGTTATTCTGCTAGACTCTATCACTCGACTGGCCCGTGCTTATAATACTGTAGTGCCTTCGTCTGGTAAAATTCTGTCGGGTGGTGTGGATGCTAACGCGCTACACAAGCCGAAGCGCTTCTTCGGTGCTGCCCGTAACGTAGAAAACGGCGGCTCCCTAACTATCATCGCCACTGCCCTGATAGACACAGGTTCTAAAATGGATGAGGTGATTTTTGAAGAATTCAAAGGTACCGGTAACATGGAACTGCAGCTGGATCGTAAACTGGCCAACCGCAGAGTTTACCCGGCTATCGACGTGCCAGCCTCTGGTACACGCCGCGAAGACTTGCTGATGGACAGAGACGAACTAAACCGCATCTGGATCCTGCGCAAGTTTATGTCAGATATGAATTCAATCGAAGCTATGGAGTTCCTGAAAGAGAGAATGAAAGGCACCAAGAGCAACGAAGAATTCCTGATCTCGATGAACGGATAAGGTTAGTAGTTAACTTAACTTATACTTGCAGCCTGCCAGACTTCGCGTTTGGCAGGCTGTTTTGCTTTATACTTTTGTCCTTTTGAATTCTGCAGTTTGGATGAGACTATACTCGATAGCTGTTGCTTTTTATAGCTTGTCCCTTTGTTCCCCGCTGGCGCGAGTTTTTAACTCGTGTCTTAATATGAAGTTGAGTTTGCAACTCAACTGGCTTGAAAAGCCATACTTTGTGCTTTGGCTATAATTTATACTTGGCGATTCATACTTGGATAGCCGAAGCTTCTTGTAACTGGAGAAAAGCTATACTTGCTAGCTGCTGCTCATCCTCTGCTTTACCAGCTGCTTGTTTCATTTCTGGCTTTGGCTTCCTCGAGGCGGGGGTAGGGGCCCTCGATAAGGGCATCGCGCTGAGACCTTTTCTTTGCTCGCTGTCGCTTTGCAATCCCTGCGGGACCGAAAAACTCCAAAGGCGCTCAACCCAAAGGCTGGGATCTGTTTTCGATAGCCACTGCTGACGGAGCTTAAATAAAACTCCCTCTCCTGTTTTGAGGATAGAAGCCCTCGATAAAAGGAGAGGGCTGGGGCGGGGTAAAATTCCCCTCCTTTGACAAGGAGGGGCAGGAGTGGTTAGACCCGGTGATGCAGAATTCCCTTCTCACCACCAAAAACTATACGCTGGCTTTAGCAGCAGGTAGAAAGTATACGTCATGATAAAGCCGTATATAATATGTGCGAAAATAAGAGTGGTAAGGTATGATTTGAGAGTGATAAGCGGGGGGCGGGGGTGCAGCATGAAAAAGAAGTACCAGATAACCATCGCCACCAGCCCGTGCGCCAGGCCAAATAGCAGCCCCCAGGAGGCAGTGGGTGCGCCAACTCCTGAACTCCAGAGCGCCAGATAAATAACGGCAAAGAAAATTCCGACGGCATAATGTGCTATAGTACCGGCTACTTTAGTGCCTGTTAACTCTGAGAGGCTGCCATCAGGGTGCGTGCGGTTCAGCAGCATAGTGCCCAGAATCCTGATTACCTTCATCACGCGGTGCGTAGCATATGAAAGCAGGTAGAGAAATGCAGTCATGGCGGCAGTGCCAGCTATTCCAGCCACTACAGCATCAAGAAGTTTCATAGGCATTGCGTTTTTTTGCTACACCATATTACGAAATCAAGTATAAGTTGGCTACATCCTTACTGCCATCATCAATATAAAAGCCGTGCTGATGCATAATGACGACAGCTTGTTCATGCGCATGGTGTTGTCATAGTTAACTTCCGCTGCGTTACGTTGCGAACGCAAAACCCAGCCGGTAAAGAAGTATAAAACAGGCGCCGTGCAGAGCAGGAAGATTAAAATATTGTATACTTGGCCGGTGCTAAAGTATAGCCATAGCAGCAATGCCGCGCCCACCATCAGGCTGACGGCTGCGAAAAAGTACGTTCCTTTTACACCGAGCAGCAGACTAAGCGTGCGGTCGCCGCGGCGGCTGTCTTCCTCGTGCTGGTATATTTGCGTAAGAGGGTAGGAGCCGCATAAAAATAAGGTGCTTACCAGCGCAAACCAGATGTTAGGCTGCTGCAGCACCTGTGCTAAAGCTATTCCTACGCCCACCTGCACCATCACGTAAGTAAAAGCGCCCTGAAAAAACGTAACGACAAACGTACTCAGGATCGGGTATTTCTTTAGGCGTATACCTTCGTAACTATAAGCCTTGGAGATGAAAAGGTACAGCGCCACAAGGCTGGCAAAAAGAGGCGAAAGCAGAAGCGACAGTAACACAGCCAGCACATCGAACAGCAGCACCAGGTGCATAAGCTGGCGGTTAGGTTTTGGAGGATGCTTAAGCCCGCCAATACTGCCTTCGTCGCGGTCGTAGTAGGAGTTGTAGCCGTTGCTGGCAGGGTAAACCAGCACATGCAATACCAGAAACACGATAACCGCCCGCAAAAAGTCTACCTGAGGCTGCGTGCTGAGGGCAAACCAGAAAACAGGCATCAGGTACACCGAAAACGGTATGCGCATTAGTATAAGTGCGTTGCTATACTTTTGTGCTAGCTTCAAGAGAGGAGTTGCTAAGTTGTTGAAAAGCTTTACGTAATTTGAAATTTGATACTCTTAGTCAGTATGAAATGTTTATGCCTGATCCGGGTACCCGATTAAGTAGATAACATACTTGCCGGGGGCATTGCCTTCGCGGCCTGAGCGCCAGGTGTAGTTAGGCGCTTTTATTTCCGATGCCATACGTTGCAGCTGTGCCGGCGTATAAATGCGCAGCAACGATACAGTGCCATCCCAGATAATACCCAAAGGTATGAGCGGAATAAGATATGTAAAAAACAGTCTGCTGAACTTAAACGGTCGGATAAATGGTGTTACCAGCAGTATAAGAGGCGGAAACATCAGCCACAGGAGCAGCATTTCGCCCCAGCTTTTTTTAGCTCCTTCAAAAATACCAATGGCAGCGCCCTTGTCAGCGGCATCCTGAAGTATAGCTTTGGCTGCAGGTGGCGGAAAATGATGAAAAGAAGAGAAAATAGTGCGGACACCTTTCACATGGTCAGGTACGGCGGTGGCATCTACGGGAGAAGGTATAAAATCAATGGTGCTGGAAGAGGTGCTGCTGAGGTACTGATAGGCATCAATATTTGGGTAGAGGTCTGAGAGCGTAACATGCACGGATACGCCCATATGGCTGCTGAGTTGCTGCCTTAAAGCAGCTATGCCGCCCCCGGCCCCTGAGCAAAGGTCTGTGATCTGCTTTTGGTCAGTGCGCTCCAGTAGCTCCCGCAGCAGTGGTAGTATAGCTTCGTACGCGCTCAGGTTTGTGATCATGAAGCGCAGAAAATCCATCATGCCCTGGCGGATGACGTGCGGAAACCAGCGCTGGTCCTCAAATTCGAAAAGTTGGATGCGGATATTCAAACAGTTTTTTTTATTGAAGTACCGCTCACAAGCGCTAAAAGTTACTAATGCAGCATATAAGCTTGTGCACGTGCAGCTGCGGCAGGGCTGTAGAAGATAAGCCGCAGCTGCACGCGGAGTAACGCATCGCCTAAATCAGGCCGTTTTTGCCGGCACCCACTCGTAGGTTGTCGCCTGTGTTGCTAAAGAGCTGCCAAAACTCATCGGAAGCTGCTGTCGGGTCGGGCATGATGGAGAGCGTGCTGCCATCGCTAAAGTATAGCATCAGGCCCAAATTGTCCTGCTCTTCGGCACGCTCTACAATCAGGTTAGGGTTATCGTTTATCAGTTCCATCAGGCGCTGGTCCAGCATGCTGGAGCCAGGTTTTTTCCAGTCCCAGACAGGTGTTGGCAAGCCGCTTTCACGCTTTCGGATGTATACATCGCTATGTTTTATTTTTCCACTATCCGGCATCTGCAGCTCCCAGGGGCAGTTTACGGCCAGCGTCATCTCGCCTACATCCAACACAAGGCCTTGCGGTGTTGTATAGTGGGTATGGCCGAAATGGAAATACTGCACAGTTTCGGTGCGGGTGGTATTGTTGAGCGGAAGCCCGATGATCCTGTTAAAAGCCTGTTGTAGAATGTTCTGCATGTTAGTAGAGACGTATAAAGTGCATCTTCTGTAACAAATATAGCCATCGGCTGCCAAAGAATAGCTGTTTTAACAGTATTTACGAAGTAATGCAGGCTAACTCCTTGGAAGTTGTGTACAAAAAGTATCTTTGTAGTCGTTTTGTTTGCAGTGCGAAAATGAATTTAACAAGAACAGCTTCTGTTTGCTAAAGATGCCGAAAGAGCAAGAGAAAGTACAAGAGCCCAAGACATTATCTGTGTGGAGGAAGGTGATTAGTTTTACCTGGAAGGCCTTTTTTTTAGGCCTTGCCGTAGTAGTGGTGTACCTGCTCAGTGTGGAGCATAATATCCTGTACCTGTTTGGGGCCTCACCAAGCCTCGACAGACTGGAGAACCCACGCTCTGATCAAGCCTCAGAGCTTTATACTTCAGACGGTAAACTGATTGGCAAGTATTTTCGGGAGAACCGCAGCCCGGTGAACTATAAAGAGCTGTCGCCGCGGCTGGTGCAGGCGCTCGTTGCCACAGAGGATATACGTTTTTACGAACACGCCGGCATAGACCCGCAGGCAATCCTGTCGGCAGTATACGGTAGCTTTCAGGGAGAGGCGCGTGGCGCAAGTACCATTACGCAGCAGCTGGCCAAAAACCTGTACAAAACCCGCACCGACGACTCCAAAGGTGTGCTGGGCCACATTCCGGGCCTCAATATTGTTATCTCTAAAACCAAAGAGTGGCTAACGGCCATTAAGCTGGAGCAGCGATACACCAAAGAGGAAATCCTGACGATGTACCTGAACACCGTGGATTTTGGATCAAACTCGTTTGGTATAAAAGTAGCCTCCAAAACATTTTTCAATACTTCCCCGGATAGCCTGAAGGTAGAGCAGGCAGCTGTGCTGGTGGGCCTGCTGAAAGCACCTACTTATTACAGCCCCCGCTTTAACCCCGAAAACGCCACACGCCGCCGCAATACTGTGCTGGGGCAAATGGTAAAGTATAACTACCTCAAAAAAGCAGAAGCAGACTCGCTGAGCCAGTTGCCGCTGGTGTTGGATTACAGTGTGGAGAACCATTACGACGGCCCTGCTACTTATTTTAGGGGCGCAGTGGCCGATTACCTGCAGGAGTGGTGTAAAGAGAATGGCTACGACCTGTACCGCGACGGCCTACGGGTATATACCACTATTGACTCTAGGATGCAGGCGCACGCCGAGGCCTCCATGGAGGAGCAAATGCGCAAACTTCAGCGCCGCTTCGATAACCATTGGGAGGGCAAAAACCCCTGGGTGGATGAGAATAACCGGGAGATACCCAACTTTATTGAGGAAACAATCAAACGCACAGCTTATTACCGTAGGCTCAAAAAGAAGTATGGCGATGACACGGCAGCCATAAACAAAGAGCTGAACCGTCCGCGTGAGATGAAAGTATTTACCTGGGAGAACGACTCACTGGAGAAAACCGTGACAATTAGCCCCCTGGACTCACTGGCTTACTACAAGCACTTCTTGCATGGCGGCATGATGACCATGGATCCTTTTACAGGACACATCAAAGCGTGGGTAGGCGGCATCAACTTTAAATACTTTAAGTATGACCACGTAAAGCAAGCGCGACGCCAACCGGGTTCTACCTTCAAGCCATTTGTATATGTAGCCGCCATTGACAACGGCTACTCGCCCTGCGATAAAATTGTGGACAAGCGCATCACCATAAACTATGTGGAGAAGGGGGAGAAGAAAAGCTGGTCGCCTACCAACGCGGATTGGGAATATACAGGTGCCCCCATGACACTCCGGCGGGCTATGGGTAAATCAGTAAACTCTGTTACGGCACAGCTTACAGAGCGCATCGGCTGGGAAACTGTAGTGAAGTATGCGCATATGCTCGGCATTAATAGTCCTCTTCAGGAGGTGCCGTCTATCGGATTAGGGCCAAGCGATGTGTCTGTTTTTGAGATGGTGGGAGCTTACAGCACCTTCCCGAACCAGGGATTTCATACGGAGCCGATGTTCATTACCCGCATAGAAGACCAGAACGGCAACTTGCTGCACCAGTTTACGCCAAAGCAGAAAAAGGTGCTGAGCGAGGAAACGGCTTTCCTGATGATGCACATGCTAAAAGGGGGGATGGAGGAGCCGGGAGGCACGTCGCAGGCGCTTTGGGAGTATGACCTTTGGAAAGGAAACGAGATAGGCGGCAAAACAGGCACTACCTCTAACCACTCCGATGGTTGGTTTATGGGCGTAACCAAAGACCTGGTGACAGGGGTGTGGGTAGGTGGCGAAGACCGCAGCATCCACTTCCGCACCTCACAGCTTGGCGAAGGATCCAAAACAGCCCTTCCGGTTTACGGTTTATACATGGAGCGCCTCTACCAGGATAAAGAGTTGGATTATACTATGGGGCGCTTTCCGCAGCCAACCGTAAAAATCTCTAAGAAGTATAACTGCACCACCGTGCTGCCAAGGCAAACCATGCCAGACTCTACCCAGATGGATTCTATTCTGGATCTGCTGAATATGGGAGATATACTGTAGTGGTAAACAAGAAGGGCCAGCTATACTTAGCTGGCCCTGCCCTTCTTGTTTATAGTTGAGATTATTAATCCTTTTCTTCTTCGTAAAAAGACTCTAGCGCATCTTCCAGATAGTTATACTCAAACGTAAAGCCGGTGTGCAGTACCTTATTAGAGCTAACACGTTGGCTGGCAAGTATAACCTCACTCATTTCGCCCATCATCAGGTTAATGGCAAAGGCAGGTACTTTAGGTAGTACCAAGGGTTTTTTCATCGCCTCAGCCAACTCTTTGGTAAATTCCTTATTGGTAACTGGGTGAGGAGCTACGGCATTGTAAACACCTTCAAACTGAGTATCCTCAATAGCCCGGATAAACAGGCGGCAGGCATCATCTATATGCACCCAAGACATGTACTGCTTTCCGCTGCCTAACGGAGCGCCTGCCATCATTTTTACTGGTTTAGCCATTTGAGGCAGCGCACCGCCCTTCACACTCAGCACAATGCCAAGTCTAAAAATAACCGTGCGCAGGTTCAGGTCGCGCATTTGCCAAGCGGCGGCTTCCCACTGCTGGCATACTTCAGCCAGAAAATCATCGGCGTAAGTGCTTTCCTCCGACATCAGCTGGTCGCCGGAATCGCCGTAAATGCCTATGGCAGAAGACGAAATAAAGCCTTTTACGTGGTGTTCGGATTTGCTCAGGCACTTGTGGAGCAGGAGTATACTATCCACACGGCTGTTCAGAAGTTCCTTTTTACGGTCCTCAGTCCATTTTTCGGAGGCTACGCTGGCACCGGCCAGATTAATGATGTAATCGGCGTAGGTGATGGCGTTCTCGTCAATATATCCTGCCTTGATGTCCCATTTAAAGGTTTTGTAGGTAGACACCTTGTCCGGGTTGCGGCTAAGGTGGGCTACTTCATAGCCTTGGTCTATCAGCATTTCCGATAGTCGCATTCCTACTAAACCGGAACCTCCTGTAATGAGTATTTTTCCTGGCATAAGCTTTTATGTGTTTGCGCAGTAAGTTCACCTATACGCAACTTAGGTATATTTAAGTTTTCTTATATTACTTATGAATGTAAGAAGTGAAGCTTACTGAGAATACAGTTGGTTAGCGCTTGGTGCGGATATGGCCTAAAAACTCGGCGCGATAGTGCTCCTGCTCAAACAATCCGGAATACTCAGCAGTGATGGTACTGCTGCTCACATCGTTTACACCGCGGCTCATTACGCACAGGTGATCCGCCTCAATCAGCACAGCTACATCCTCTGTCTGCAGCGCTTTTTTCAGCTCATCGGCAATCTGCATGGTCATACGCTCCTGCACCTGAGGGCGGCGGGCATAATACTGCACAATGCGGTTCAGCTTAGAAAGGCCAATTACATGCCCATTCGGGATGTACGCCACATGCGCCTTGCCTATAATCGGCACAAAATGATGCTCGCAGGAAGAGTACACGGTGATATCGCGCTCCACCAGCATTTTGTTATACTTATACTTGTTCTCGAAGCGGCGCGCCTGTGGCTTGTTATTTGGGTGCAATCCGCTGAAAATCTCTTTCACATACATCTTGGCCACGCGATGCGGCGTACCTTTCAGGCTGTCGTCTTTCAGGTCCAGGCCCAGTGTGTGCATGATCTCTCGGAAATGTCCCTCAATAATCTTAATCTTCTCGTCATCCGATAGGTCAAATGCATCAGCGCGCAACGGGGTCTCCAGAGAGCTCATTACGTGGTCATCCATCGCCTCTTCGTTCTCTAGGTCGTGGTTATCCATTATATTCCACAAAGTTTCTTTCTGTTTCATACAGTGTTACAGCTAAATCGTAGTCAGGGCTAATCTTATCGCGAAGTTTGTTCCAGATAACCACCGCAATGTTTTCGGCGGTGGGGTTCAGGGTCTTAAACTCCTCGGTGTCCAGGTTCAGGTTCCGGTGGTCAAACTTCTCCACCACCTCATTTTTCACCAGGTCGCTCAGCTTTTTCATGTCATACACGTAGCCGGTGTCCGGGTCTACAGTGCCTGTCAGCTTCACGATCAGCTCATAATTATGCCCATGGTAGTTAGGATTGTTGCACAGACCAAAAACCTCAGAATTCTGCTCATCAGACCAGGCGAGGTTATGTAATCTGTGCGCGGCATTAAAGTGCTCCTTGCGGCAAACGGTTACTTTCATAGTGCTTTTAACAGCTGTTGGTCGGTAAAGTTTGGCTCTGTACCCGATCACCTCTGACTGCGAGTGCCATAAGTTTGCAAAGTTAGTGCAGCTAGCCCTAATCCCAAACCAAAAAGGGCTTAAATTAATTCGTTTTGCCTTCGCTCTTTCTGCCGCCTATTCTTTAACTTCGTGTATCAGACTAACCTATTAGAGTACAAAAACAAGAGCCGTATGAGAGGAGTTATACTTGCCGTTATATTATTGATGGCTGGCATCTGCCAGGCGCAGTCGGTGCAGGTAAAAGAGGTAGAGCAGGAGGTACTTGGCGTTATAAGACGCGGACAGCAGCTAACCGTACAGCTAGACCCTAAAACCGTGGAGCGCTCCTGGAAGGATTACCTGGGGCAGCAGGCAGGCCGTGTGAAGGTTAGCAAAGGTGTAATAACCGTAGAAGCTGCTAAATTGGATACAATTTCTGCGGTACCTATGCGCCTGCTATCCGTTGTTAACAGCGACGCCACTGGTAGCAATGTATGGTGGACGCTGGATTTGGGCACAGATTACCTGAACAGGGCTGCTACGCCAAAAGAGTATGCCGCCGCAGAGAATTTTATGCGTGGTTTTGCCCGTAAATTGTACCGAGACGATGTTTTTCGGCAGATAAACGCTGCTGAGCAAGTGCTGCAGGCTACTAAAACTGAGCAAGACCGCGTGGTAAAGGAGGCAAACAGCATCCAACTTAGCATTGAGCGCAACAAGCAGCGCCGCCAAGAGCTGGAGGCCGAACTGGTACGCAACGCAGAAGAACTGAAGCAACTGGAGCAGGAGGTGCAGCTAAACCTGCAGAAGCAGGAGCTGAGCAGGCAGCGGGTGCAGGAAATGAAGCAGGCCGTGGATGTGGTGAGAAATAAGCTGCTGCAGGTAAAGTAAAAGCTATAGCAAAAAAGGGAGCCGCAGCAGCGGCTCCCTTTCTTATGAGAAATTAATCTTCCCCTATCTGATTTACTGTAGCCACATTGCTGTTCCCGAGTTGTGTAATGGTGCTGATTTGGTCAGCGCCAAGCTGAAAAGTAGTAGCAGTGTTGTAGTTTCCGGTCTGTATGCTGCTGCTCTGGTTATTACCTTCCATAAAAAAGGTGTATCCGCTTTGGTCTGATGTGGCGTAGTTGTTGTCGCCGGTTTGGATAAGCTCAGCATTGTTGCGCAAGCTGCCCTGGTACTGATAGCCGTAGTTGCCGTTGCCCACTACTGTGGCTGATGCAGCATTTAGGTTGCCTCGGCCATCCTGTATCTGTTTGTGTTCGTTTCCGTCCCCTTCCTGATAAATGATGGCTTCATTAGAGGATACGTATTGCGTTTGCAGAGCAGAATTATTGTTTCCGTTCTGTATAACTTCTGCATAGTTCGTAAACCCGTTTTGTTGCTGCACGGCACTGTTCATTGAGCCATACTGCTCTGTTAAAGCTGTGTTGCCGCTGCCTCCTCCCTGGCTTTGGGTAGCCATGTTACCATTACCTGATTGGTAGATATAAGCCGTGTTATCTGACAACATAACCAAACTCATCATAGATTCTTGTGATGCGGAGTTGCCACTGCCATACTGTTCAATTTCAGCGCTTTGATTCGGGGAATATGTGTAAACCTGCGTCGCCACGTTGGCATCGCCATCCTGGGTTATACTTACAGTACTATTCACGGTCCCGAAATTCTGTACTTGGCTGGCAGTATTGCTGGTACCTGTTTGAGTGATAGCCGCTTTGTTATCTTCCGTTAATCTGTCAAAGCCTCCAGTCTGCTGAATTGTAGCGCTGTTGTTAGCGCCGTTTTGCTGTATGGTTGCTTCGTTGTTCGTACCATCCTGCAGAATGTCTGAATAATTACCCTGAGCTGCTGCAGCACCACCAGCAAGCAAAGTTAATGCGGTTGTTACTAATACATTTGTTTTCATAAGTTTATATGGTATAGTTAAATAGAATTGCTCTAGCTAAGTATACAGCTTAACATTTTGTTTGTTGTAACTTTCTATTGTTGTGTATAAATATATTTACAGGATTGGTTTGTGCTTTTTTGTATAAAAATCATACTTGGGGAAATTTCGATTACGTGCCTATAGCCTCATCCAGCGTTGTACCTCTTTCTCAGCGAATTTTTCGTCGCGCCAACCAACAAATTTTGTGTTAGCTGACTTATTATAGTTAGAGAACCAGATTTGAAGTATGGCCTTGGCACCTGGGTAGTTTTTGCTGAAGCTTTCATAGTTGATAGCATCGATCCTGCGCTCGCTGGGCCGCGACGGTACAGCAACTACAATATGCCGCAATTCTCCGTTATTCTCCAGTTGCATCAGGCCTACCGGAATTACCTCCATCTCTGTGCCGGGCTCCCGCCGCTCCGCCAGCACCAACACTTCCAAGCCTTTGCCGTTTTTGTCAATTTCTGTGGAGGGGATAAAGCCTAAGTTGCCAGGATAAGGCAGAAACCCTACTTCTCGCTCAAGTCCCGCATTCAGATCCGGCACAAAGTCCTGGCTTTCTTTATTATACACTAGTCGGCGTGTGTTGCCGGCCGGAGTCTCTATTACTGCCTGCAGTTGCTTGTTTGGGGAGTAGGTGGGCAAACTAGTATAGTCCGTTTTGCAGGAGGCGAGGGTGAGCAGCAGTAAGAAGTATAAAGTAGGACGGATCATGTTGCGGAGGCTTTGGTTTATACTTGCAAATATAAGCAGTGGCAGATGCATGTAAAGTATATGTAAGAGGCAATTACAAAAGTATAAACACAAAAAAGGAGCCGAGGGTATCGGCTCCTTTTTCACTAAAACTATGGAAAACTTATGAAAACAGGTATTCTTATCTTCTTTCCTTGATACGAGCAGCCTTGCCCTGAAGTCCTCTCAGGTAGTACAGTCTTGCTCTTCTTACTCTACCTCTTCTTACCAGCTCAATTTTCTCGATAGATGGAGAAAGAAGTGGGAAGATACGCTCTAAGCCAATCTGGTTAGATACTTTTCTTACTGTGAACGTTTCACCGTTTGTGTTCACGTTCTTACGCTGAATCACAACACCTTGGAATTGCTGAACACGCTCTTTGTTACCCTCACGGATTTTAACGTGTACGTTTACAGTATCACCCGCCTGAAAAACTGGGAATGAGGCGCGCTTGTCAGTATATTCCTGCTCTATGAATTTAATTAGTTCGCTCATGATGGCTATGTTCTCTTAAAGTATCTTCTTCAAAATTCGGACTGCAAAGATATGTAAATATTTATTACATAAGAACATTTGCAGAAAAAAAATCTAAATCTCGTGGGCCATTCAGCTAATTATTGCTTATGGCATTTTATTATTGTTTAGCGACCTGTCCTGAGGAGTTACTCTTCGTTCAGGAGATCCGGGCGGCGCTGTTTTGTGCGCTCCACGGCTTGCTCAAAGCGCCACTGCTCAATCTTCGGTGTATCGCCAGACATCAGGATGTCCGGTACCTTCATGCCTTTGTACTCGGCAGGTCGGGTAAATACGGGCGGAGCCAGCAAACCGTCCTGAAAGGAATCTGTCAGCGCTGAGGTCTCATCGTTCAGTACTCCCGGAATAATGCGGATAATCGCGTCTGCCAAAACGGCTGCGCCAAGTTCTCCGCCCGAAAGCACATAATCCCCGATGCTGATCTCGTGCGTTACGTAATGCTGCCGCACCCGCTCATCCACGCCTTTGTAGTGGCCGCAAAGTATAATCACGTTCTCCATCAGCGAGAACTGATTTACAGTGCCCTGGTTCAGCGTCTGTCCGTCCGGTGTCATATAGATGATGGCATCATACTTCCGCGCGGCCTGCAGCTCCGAAATACACTTATCAATCGGCTCGATCATCATCACCATGCCGGCACCGCCTCCAAAAGCGTAGTCGTCAATCTGACCGTGCTTATTTACAGCATATTGGCGCAGGTCGTGGATGTGAATCTCTACCAGGCCTTTTTGCTGTGCCCGTTTCAAAATAGAGTGGCTGAAGGGGCTATCCAGCAGGTCCGGCTGACAGGTGATAATGTCAAAACGCATTATTTTTCCTCCTCTTCGGTGTCTTCGTCAATATCGTCGGCTTCGTCGGGGCCAGATGGCTGCGTGTACACTTCCAGCAGGCCTTCCGGCAGGCTCAGGTGCAGTTGCTTGGCCTCATGGTCGGCACGCAGGAAGATCTCGTCCATTACCGGCACCAGCATTTCCTGGTCCAGGTAGTCCATTACCATAAGCTGCTGCTGCGGCAGGTCGTAAAATTCTTTTACGGTACCCAGCGCTCCATGCTGCTCATCTACCACCTGGTAGCCGATTACGTCATGGAAGTAGAACTGGCCTTCTTCCAACTCCGGCAGCTCGTCCAGGGGTAAGTAAATGGATGTGTTGCGCAGCGCTTCGGCCTGTTCTATGGTATTGATGTCTTCGAACTTGATAATAAAGCGGCCTTTCTGCACAGGCTCCATGGTCGTTATAAAAAAAGGAATCAGTCTTCCTTTTTGCTCAAGGAAAACTGATTCCAGATCTTCATAATCTTCAGGGAAGTCTACGTCAAAAAACGCGACTACTTGCCCCTTCGTGCCATGGGTTTTGACGATATAGCCTAATAGAAAGCATTCATCAACATGCATGGCACACCGAATTATGCTTGCTCTTCAGTAGACTCTTCGCCACCTTCAGCAGGGGCTTCAGTAGCCTCTTCAGCAGGAGCGTTAGCAGCAGCTTTCTCAGCGTCACGCTGACGGATAGCCTCTGCACGAGCCTCTTTAACTTTACGCTCAGCCTCAAGAGCAGTCGCACGCTTGGCTTCTTTCTCAGAGCCCAGTTTCTGACGTTTCTCTTCGATCTTCGCCTCTTTAGCTTCTTTCCACTCGTTAAAACGAGCATCAGCAGTCTCCTGAGTGATAGCACCTTTCGCTACACCTACCTGCAGGTGCTTCTTGAAAAGGATGCCTCTGTAAGAAAGCATTGCTTTTACGGTGTCAGTTGGCTGCGCACCGTTCATAACCCACTGGAATGCCTTATCTTCGTTGAAGTCGATAAAGGCTGGGTTAGAGTTTGGGTTGTAAGTACCCAGTTTCTCGATAAACTTACCATCACGTGGTGAACGAGCGTCTGCTACTACGATATCGTAGATAGCGGCTTTCTTGCGGCCTCTGCGGGCCAGTCTGATTTTTACTGCCATTTTATAATGTGTTTTTTCAGTCGGCGGAACCCGTCCGCCTGTTTAGAACCGCAAAATTAGGTAAATAATTTCTGATTATCTACAGCCCTTTGTTATTTATTAATTCTCTGAGGTTTAGGAGGAAGTATGAAGCAAGAAAAAAGCCCTCCGTTTGGGAGGGCTTTCTCTGTCTTTCGTGCCACGGAAGAACTTAGTTAATACTCTTCCAGCACAATGTGGTGCAGGTATATATCATGTTCATCAATAACATCGGTTTTAAACTGCAGCTTTTGGCCGTTTTGAAAAAGCCGTCTTTGAGCGAATACCTGAATGTATAGGTTTTATCATTGATAGAAATCACCCGCTCCTTTTCCAGGTTGCCTTGCCAAGATTCGAACAATAAGAAGTCATTGTTTAGCATAGCAGAAACGGTCTCCTGATACTCAGGTGCAGTTGACCTAATTACCTCCGGAGCAATAGTTTCACTCTTGTATGCCATTATTTCGTCCCATGTCGAGATGATGTCACCTGATTCGTAGTAAAAGTTAGCTGTATTGATTTTGCCGCTCTCGAACAGGTTCTGTCCGGACGCATCTACGAAATTGATGAAGTGGTTTTGAAAAAGGGGCTCCCCAATAGGCTCTTTCTTACAAGCCAGGCACAGTGGGAGCAGAAGCAGGATGTATAGTATGTTTTTCATAGTAAAATAGTTAAAGTATAATATTGCTTAAATATAAAAAAAACTATACTTCGTGCAATTGATTCTTTTGCAAATAAAAAAAGCCCTCCGTTTCGGGAGGGCTTTTTTTATACTTGTAGATGCTTAAGCAGCTACTTTAGCTCTTTTCTCAGCTTTCACCTTCACGGGCTTCAGCTTGATGATGCTCAGCTTGTCCAGCGTCCATATCACCGGCCAGGTTGGGTCAAACTCCCACCACTTCACACCGAAGTTCACGCGGTTAGGCAGTTTGTGGTGGTTGTTCTGGAACAGCTCACCGCCCGTCAGGAAGTCGAAGAAAAGCGAATTTCTGGACTTATCGTTGTTATCGAAGTTCTGGTAGCCATACTTGTGGCCGCTCCAGTTTACGATGGCCCCGTGTATTGGGCCCATCAGGAAGTGAAGCGGCAGCAGCAGGAACATCCACCACTGCGTGGCAAAAGCGATGTAGAACAACACATAGGCTACGCCCCAGCCAACACGGGAAACCTTCGAATCCCCAATCTTCTCGAGAACCGGCCATACCGGGTAGTCACCATCAAAGCGGCGCTCCGGCTCCACACGATGGTTAAGCACGTTATTGTAGATCTCTTTCGTCTTCCACATCATCGTGAAGGCATTGTTAGAGAAGTGCGGCGAGTGCGGGTCGCGCTCCGTGTCGGAGAACGCGTGGTGCATGCGGTGCAGAATTGCATAGGCGCGCGGCGACAGGAACGAAGAGCCCTGCGCGATATAGGTGAGCAGGTAAAATGCTTTCTCCCAGAATGGGTTCATGGTAAACATTTTGTGTGCTGCGTAGCGGTGCAGGAAAAAGGTCTGTACGAACAGAGACAGGTACCAGTGCACCACGAAAAAGATGAGTATTGCCATTAATGTATCTGGTAAATAAGGTGTTAATATACTTATGCGATAGGTGGCACGCGATAACCTTGCCACTTATAGTGCAAAGCTACAACACGAATTTATAGTAAAATAGATATGCCTAATGAAAAGTTCAGAAAAATGACGAAAATCATTCGTTGTAGCTGACCGGAAATTCTACCGGAACGGTGTCCAAACATCTGTAGGTGGGAGAGGGGCGCTTACAATCACCGGAGTTTTCAGGGTAGGGTGGTCGAATTGTAGCTGCCGCGCATGCAAGGCTATACTTTTATCGGGCAAAGGCTGAGCTGCGCCATACTTTAAATCACCTAAAATGGGGCAGCGCATCGAGGATAGCTGCACTCTTATCTGGTGCGGCCTGCCGGTTATGGGGTTTACCTCCAGCAGGCATTTGCCCTGCTTATTGCTTAGCAGTTTGTAGTTAAGTTCGGACCGGGCACCGGCAGCATTCTCTTTAGCAAAAGCCTTTGTTATGTTGCGCGAGCTGTCTTTTACCAGCCAGTGCACCAAGTTGCCCTGTTCCTGCTTTGGCCGGTTCTGCACCACGGCCCAGTAGGTTTTGGTAGTCTTTTTGCTCCGGAAAAGCTCATTGAGGCGTGTAAGTGCTTTGGAAGTTTTAGCCAAAAGTACCACTCCGCTCACTGGCCTATCGAGGCGGTGCACCACACCGATAAATACATTGCCGGGCTTGTTATACTTCTCTCTAATATATTCCTTCGCCAGGTCAGCCAGTGTTGCATCTCCGGTCTCATCGCCATGCACCAGCAAGCCTGCAGGCTTGTTCACCACCAGCACATGGTTATCCTCAAAAAGAACATCTAAAAGCATAAGTATAATTCGGGGCGGAAAAAGGATAAAGTATAGCTGAGGATAAGGAGATCATAGTACAGAGTTAAAAAGCTATACTTCAAAAGGTGTCAATATATAACCTTTTAACTCCTAAACTTTTTAACTCATAAGCTTTAGTACGCTTCTTTCTCGCTTGGGAAATCTTTGCTCTTCACATCCTTCACGTAATTCTGAACGGCATCCGTCATAATAGCGTGCAGGTCAGCATAACGGCGCAGGAAACGGGGTTTAAACTCTTTATTAATGCCCAGCATATCGTGCACTACCAGCACCTGTCCGTCTACGTGCGGACCAGCGCCTATACCAATTATCGGTATCTGCAGCGTTTCTGCTACACGCTTGGCAAGTTCAGAAGGTATTTTCTCCAATACAATAGCAAAGCAACCCAACTCCTGCAGCAGCAGCGCATCGTCTATCAGCTTCTGTGCTTCAGCCTCCTCTTTCGCGCGAACCGTGTATGTGCCGAATTTATAAATGGATTGCGGCGTTAGACCTAGGTGCCCCATCACCGGAACGCCTGCGCTAAGTATACGCGTGATAGATTCTTTGATTTCGGCACCACCCTCTAGCTTGACGCCGTGCGCGCCAGACTCCTTCATAATACGGATAGTAGAGCGCAGTGCTTCTGAGGAGTTGCCCTGATACGAACCAAACGGCAGGTCTACTACCACGAAGGCCCTTTGAACACCTCTAATAACAGAAGAGGCATGGTAGATCATGTGGTCCAGCGTAATGGGCAGCGTTGTTTCGTGGCCGGCCATTACATTAGACGCCGAGTCGCCTACCAGCAGTACGTCTACTCCAGCAGCATCCAGAATGGTGGCCATAGAGTAATCGTAAGCAGTAAGCATAGAGATTTTCTCGCCACGCTCCTTCATGTTCTGCAACTGGTGCGTAGTTACTTTCTTTATATCGTTTTTATGGACTGACATAGCTTGCTGTGGTTTTAGATGTAAAGCTATAAAATCTAGAAACAAAAACAGCCACATTTTGGTGTGGCTGTTTTTGTTTAGTATGAGTATCCGGTATTGCTGCGTTTGGTCAGTTTCAGGTCCTGCAGCAGCGAAGAACGTGCGTTTATGGTCAGGTTGTAGCCGCGTAACAGGCCAAACGGTACCCAACCGATGCTCATGTCCCAGCAGTGCAGGTCGCGGTAAATCTGAACGTTGGCGTAGGAGATGTTCTGGTTCGATATATCGTAAGTAGCATTGTAAGTTACTTTCCACTTGTCAGTCACATTCAGAGATCCATCTATGCCTACTGTTTGCGTCAGGTTGGTGTTGCCTGTCAGGCCGAAGGTTCTGCTGTAGTTCAGCGTGTAGTTCAGGTTCAGCGTCCACGGAATCTTAAAGTCCACGTACTGCGGCAGCAACGGGTCAAACGGCTCCCGGTCCAGAGAAGGAAGGTTATTAGGTGTTGCCTCTGCTGACCTGAATGCTTCCGGGTTCAGGCTTGCCGTTAAGTTCAGGCCCGCGTTCGTTATCCTGCCAAGCCTACCTTTTGGTAAGTCAAAATAATATCTGTCTATGGTCTGGCCGGTGCTGTCATTTACTGCGTAAGGGTCTAAGGTTGAGTTGAAGTTCATGTTAATGAACTTGAAGAGCTTAGTGTTTAATGAGATTCTGATTGCGGATAACTTCAGGGAGTCACGGGCAAAATCGTAGCCGGAGCTTACACGCAGGTTGTCAATTATACTTACCTTCTCGGATTTTACCTCCGCCGTGTCGCTCTTTGCCTTCACCTTCATCTCCACACTGTTATCAATGCTGAAACTAAGCGCAGAGCTGAGGCCTGTAGCCGGAAGCCCTGATCTGAAGCGCCCTAAATCCTGATAAACAGCCTGGTTGGTGGCTGTGTTGGTGCCCACTAAGGTGCGCTGGTAGAAGCCAAAGCGCTCATCCCCAAAATCAGGGCGGTAACTGTAGCTGATGCTCGGCCTAACCAGATGCCGGATAGCTTCTACTTTACCGCCCGGTTTAAAGTTTACAGTGCCGTAAATGGTTGTACTTAGGTTGGCGCCGGCGCTGTATTGGTACACCCGCCCGAAATTAGTCGTATCTATGTCAACACGCTGCGAGTCCGGGTTAAAGGAGAAGGAGTACTTTTCATCCAGCCAGGTTTCGCTATAATTTACGCTAGGGCTAAAGTTAAAGAAGCGGAATACCTTGTAATTACCTAAACCGATGCCGAAAGCGTGTACTGCCTCTTTCTGCCCGCTTTCCCACAGGCGCTGCAGGTTATCAAAATTCACGTCAATGGTATCTCCGTCAGAAGCTTCCAGCAGCGGAAAGTCTGAGCGTCTGCGGGCAGGTTGCACGTTAGAGATGGTATTAGAAGCTCTGACATTATAGGAAAGCGTGAATTTCTCATACCACTTATTAGTGCCCTGCACATCCGAGAACAGATCATACAGCGACACCTGCGACATGCTAAAGCTAAGGTCTGGCAATACGAAGTTCATCGTTCCAGACTGCGTGCTCTGTCCTTGGCTCGCCTTTATAGTATAGCTAAAGGGTGAGTTTGGAACAGTTTTCTGATATGAAACATTCGAGTTGAAGGTAGGTGAAAGGTACTGAGTGGAGTTGTTATAGTTTATACGCTGATGCAGCGCACTACCGGCATTTACGCTGGCGCTAAAAGAGCCGCGGCCCGGTTTGGTAACAGGGCTATGGCTCCAGTTTATCCAAAACGTCTGCCTAGAAGATGGCAGTTGGCTCAGCGGATTATCTGTTGTCTTAGAGCTTTCAACATCGGCCTCATCGTTTTTGAAATTATCAAAGGTGAAGCGGAAGTTGCCACGGTAGGCGTAGCGTTTAATATAATCGGTGCTTGCCTCTGCATTCCAGCCGCCCAGCGAGTAGATATCACCGGTTAGCCTGGTGCCCATATAATCGTTCCAGGCAAAGTAGTAGCCACCGTTATTGAGGAAAAAGCCTCTGGTGTTCTCTCCGTAGCTCGGCACAATCACCCCTGAAGACCTATTGCTTTTAGGGGTAGGGAAGAGGCCAAACAAAAAGCCGAGGGGTGTAGGTATATCACCAATTACAAGGTTGAACGGCCCTGCCATTACCTTATCGTTCGGGATGGCTTTTATCTTGCCAGCGTTGATGTAAAAATGGGGGTGCTCCAGGTTGCAGGTGGTGTACTTGTTGTGTAATCCAAAAAACTCGTTGTTCTCGTTCCGTTTTACTACCTCTGAGTGTATGTATCCCTCTCCTTGCTGCGTTACAACTTCAGAAATGCGGCCTTTCCGGGTTTTATAGTTATAGGCAATTCGCTTAGCGGCATAAGTTTCGGCGCCCTGTGTAAAAACAGGGGTTCCGGCTTCCTTTCCTGTGGAGTCTGGGAGCGTGGTGGCGGTAAGCGTATTTGTTTCGTAATTGATCTGGATATAGGCAGCCTCCAGGTTCATATCTCCGTAGTTGATCTTGGCGTCGCCGTAGAGATGCACTACTTTACGGTTTACCTCAAACTGCATGGAGTCTCTGGCAGAATATTTGATAGTAGTCGCGATATCGCCTTGCGGAGCGGCCAGGTTCAGAGAATCCTGCCCGGCAACCAGGGCGGTGTCTTGCGAGGCTACCGTGGGGGTGTCCTGCGGTGCTACAGCGGGGGTAGGCACTCGCTGAGCATTAGCCAGCGGGGAGAAAAGTACAGCGAACTGCAGTAGCAGCAAAAAAATGAAAATGTAGTGGCGCAACTTCTTCAGAGTTCCCTAAAAGTTTACTTAATTTGTACAAAGTTATTGTTTTAGCTTTTAACTAACGAGCGTTGTGAAAAATATTGTTACTGTTTCCGTTTTAGCTTTTGTTTTTTTACTGTGCTCTTCCAACACCCTTGAATTCAAGAAAGAGTACAAGTTACGCACCGTGGTAATTGATGCTGGCCATGGCGGCAAGGATGTTGGTTGTAACGGTAAATTCTCGCATGAAGCCATCGTTGCCCTTGACATTGCCAAACAGGTAGGCGGCCTGATTGAAAGGAACGTGCCCGGGGTAAAAGTTGTTTACACCCGCACCGAAGATAAATTTGTGGAGTTGATAGACCGAGCCGGAATCGCGAATAAAAACAACGCAGATCTGTTTATTTCTATACACTTAAACGCTGGCCCATCCACGGCTTATGGCACCGAGACCTACACGATGGGCCTTCATACTTCAAACGGGAACCTGGAGGTAGCCAAGCGTGAAAATGCGGTAATCCTGCACGAGGATGATTACGAAGCCAACTACAATGGCTTTGACCCTAACTCCCCGCAGAGCCATATTTTATTTGCCCTGCACCAAAGTGCTTACATCGATAACAGCCTTCGTTTTGCCGAAAAAGTAGAGCGTGAGTTCAGTACCAAAGCGGGCCGAAAGAGCCGTGGCGTAAAGCAGGCAGGCTTTTTAGTGCTTTGGAAATCCTATATGCCAAGCGTGCTTATTGAGTGCGGTTTCCTAACCAACCCTACCGAAGAAAAATTTCTTAACGATAAGACCGGGCAATCGTATATTGCTTCAGGTATATATCGTGCCTTCAAGGAGTATAAACAAGAGCTTGAGGCTATGAACTAAGCACACCCCCACGTGAAAATATCAAAGGAAATCAAAGTTGCGCTACTGGGAATTGTAGCGATTGCCATACTATACTTCGGGTTTATGTACCTGAAGGGTTCAGACGTCTTCTCTGACTCGCGCAGGTACTTTGTCGTCTATGACAATGTTGATGGCCTGGCTGTCTCAAACCCGGTTATTTTGAATGGTATTCAGGTTGGTACGGTGCAGCATCTGCGGCTAATGACCGAAAACCAGAACAAGGTGCAGGTAGAAGTAGAGGTGCTGAAAGACCTGCAGATAGGCGACTCAACCATTGCCGCACTCGGCAACTCCGACCTGCTGGGCAGCAAAGCCATAACATTATACTTAGGTAACAGCACCAACACGTATGAAGGAGGCGAGACGCTGATCCCTTTTATGCAGAGCAGCATCACAGAGATGATCTCCACTAAAACTGTGCCTATCATCGACAAGGTGGATACCACCCTGGCCCGTGTGAACAGGCTCCTGGATAGCGAGGCAAAAGACAACCTGCAAGAGATATTGGCCAATACCGCCGCCACCTCAGCATCGGTAAATGAGATCCTGAAAGCAAACCAGAAAAACATCAACCAGATCACCAGCAACATTAACGACCTGACGAACTCACTCCGGAAAACACAGCGCAACATAGACAGGCTGGCGCTGAACATGGCCGAGATCACCGACACGTTGAAGCAGGTAGAAATCAACCAACTGGTAAGTAATGCAAATGAGGCGGTGAAGGAACTGCAGTCTGCCGCTGCCAAGCTGAATTCTGAAGAAGGCTCCATTGGTAAACTGATGCACGATGAGCAGCTGTATGAGAACATGAACCGCTCCACTGAAGCGTTGAATTTGTTGCTCCGGGATATACAGGCATACCCTAAACGCTATGTGAGCTTCTCGGTGTTTGGCCGCAAAGACAAGTATAAAGTAGACGAAACAGGCCGTGTTATAACCTTAGACGAGGTGAAAGAGCTGCAGGAAAGGCATCCGGAGGAGTTTCGTACTGTGCCGGATACGGTTTATGTGCCTGTGCCTAAAGAGACTAGCGGGCAGGGAGCAGCCGGGACAGGCCGTTCAGGCAATAATTAAGCAAGCTACAAGTGAAATTCTTATATTTGTAAAATCCGCTTTTATGGGCGGATTTTCGCATTTTATACTTACCTGAAACTAATCAACCTAACCCTGAATGGACATCGAGTTTAACAAAAACGAAGACGCACTGAAGCAGCTGATCTTTCAGCTGAATAGCAAACTGAAAAAAGTACACCTGGGCGGCGGCGAGAAACGCATTGAGAAGGAGCACGCCAAAGGTAAAAAGACCGCCCGCGAACGTATAGACTACCTGCTGGACGAAGGCAGCGAGTTTCTGGAAGTTGGCGCTTTTGCCGGCGAAGGCATGTATAAGGAAGTGGGAGGCTGCCCAAGCGGTGGCGTGGTGACAGGCATTGGCTACATCAAGGGCCGCCAGTGTGTGGTGGTGGCCAACGATGCCACGGTAAAAGCCGGCGCCTGGTTCCCGATTACTGCCAAGAAGAACCTGCGCGCCCAGGAAATCTCTATAGAAAATAAACTGCCCATCGTATACCTGGTAGACAGCGCCGGCGTATTCCTGCCGATGCAGGACGAGATATTTCCGGACAAAGAGCATTTCGGGCGCATGTTCCGCAACAATGCCGTGATGAGCTCGATGGGCATTGTGCAGATTGCCGCTATCATGGGCAGCTGCGTGGCCGGTGGTGCTTACCTGCCGATCATGAGCGATGAGGCATTGATTGTGGAAGGCACTGGTTCGGTTTTCCTGGCCGGTTCATATTTAGTTAAATCCGCCATCGGCGAAAGTATAAATAATGAGACGCTGGGCGGCGCAACAACGCATTCTGAGATCTCCGGAGTTACAGACTATAAGTGCAAAGACGATAAAGAGGCACTGGACCACATCCGCAACATCTTTGATAAAATGGGCGAGAAACCTAAAGCAGGTTTTAGCCGTGTGGAGCCAGCTGCCCCAATGCAGGATGAAAAAGAGATTTACGGGTTGCTGCCTTCAGACCGTGTAAAGCCATACGATATGATGGACATCATCCTGCGCCTGGTAGATAACTCGGAGTTTGAGCCTTACAAAGACCTTTACGGCCAAACACTAATCTGCGGACTGGCTCGCATTGATGGATGGGCAGTGGGCATTGTAGCCAACCAACGCAAAATTGTGAAGAGCAAGAAAGGCGAGATGCAGATGGGCGGCGTTATCTATTCCGACTCTGCCGACAAGGCCGCGCGCTTTATCATGAACTGTAACCAAAAGAAGATTCCGTTGGTGTTTCTGCAGGATGTTTCCGGTTTTATGGTGGGCAGTAAATCAGAGCACGGCGGCATTATTAAGGATGGAGCCAAAATGGTAAGTGCCATGTCTAATTCCGTGGTGCCTAAATTCACGATTCTGGTTGGCAACAGCTACGGGGCCGGCAACTACGCCATGTGCGGCAAAGCCTACGACCCGCGTCTGATCTACTCGTGGCCAACAGCGCAGCTGGCTGTGATGAGCGGTGCAGCTGCGGCCAAAACGCTGCTGCAGATAGAGGTATCCTCTAAAAAAGCGAAAGGCGAGGAGGTTACCCCGGAGGCGGAGCAGGAACTGCTGGAGCGCATCACCAATAAGTATAACGAGGAACTTTCGCCGTATTATGCCGCTGCCCGCCTTTGGGTTGACGGTATCATTGATCCGTTGGAGACGCGTAAGGTTATCTCGATGGGGATAGAGGCGGCTAATCATGCGCCAATCGAAAAGCCATATAACGTAGGTGTAATCCAGACGTGATACTATTCAATAATGCATTGAGATGAATGAATTATAAACCGGAAAGACTTTGTTGTTTCTGTAGAAGACTTGTATGGCTTAGGCTTTCTGGTTTGTAGTGTTGATTAGCTTAAATATCGGAGAATATTGTGACAAAGGGAGAAATTAAGGCGCTGATCTCGCTGCTAGATGACAGCGACTATGATGTGGCAGCGTATGTGGAGAAGCAGATTGCTTATTTGGGCGAGGGGATTATACCTTTTTTGGAGGAAGAGTGGGAGGAGACCCTCAACGCAGACCTGCAGAAGAAGATAGAAGACCTGATCCATAACCTGCAGTATGACGGCCTAACGAAGCGCCTGCAAGCCTGGAAAGCAAGTGGCGCTGAGAACCTGCTGGAGGGGATGTTTCTGGTGAATTCATACTTATACCCTGACGTAGATTTTGCCACCATCAACAAAGCTATAGATCAGCTATACTTTGATGCTTGGACGCACATGAAGGATGAGATGCACCCGTACGATCAGGTAAAATCTTTGAACAATGTGTTGTTTCGGGAGAAGCGTTTTTCGGCTAATACCAAGAACTTCCACTCGCCGGCTAACTCTATGCTGCACCTGGTGCTGGAGACAAAGCGCGGCAACCCGCTAACACTTTGCGTTATTTACATGACGTTGGCGCAACGCTTAAGTATGCCGGTGTATGGGGTAAATCTGCCTAACCTATTTATACTCACGTATAAACTGGGCGATATGCAGTTTTATATAAACGTGTATAACAAAGGCCTGATTCTTAGCAAAGCCGATATAGATAATTACATTCTGCAGCTGAACCTAAACCCCGTGGACATCTTCTACGAGCCTTGTGATAACCTCGATATCGTGAAACGCGCCCTGCGTAACCTGGCGTTCTCTTTTGAGAAAATGGATGACCCGGAGAAAGCCACAGAGGTAAATAAACTGTTGGATGCTATTACAGATGAAGGTTTAGCCATTTGATCTTTAATATTACAAAGTATAAAAAGAGAGGCCGCCCCTGCATCAAGGGCGGCCTCTCGTTTTATACTTTATAATGTGTTTTAGTACTTCTTAATCAAACAGCCTGTTGCACGCTTATCACCGGCAGACACTGGTCGGTTAGCCAGGATTTCGTCTATTACACTGCGGAGGTAGAAATTCTTCACGCCGCTCTCCATCTGAGGATTGTCATCAATGGCACCTTTATACTTTAAAGTAAACTCACCGCCGTTGTTGTGCAGCACAAATACCTCCGGGGTTTTGGTGGCGCCAAACTGCTTGCTCACTTGTTGCCCTTCATCAGCAAGGTATGGGCTGTACTGCCTGGCACTCATGTCCTGCAAAGTTTCGCCAGCATCGCCGGCACCTGGGTTGATAAACAAAAACTGAACGCCCTTCGCGCCATAATTGCTGGCCAGAGTTACTAGGCGGCTCTCGTAAAGTTTAGCGTACGGACATTGATTGTTTGTAAATACCAGCACCACGGTTTTGGCATCCGCCAAATCGCTGAGGGCAATGCTTTGGTTATTGGTGCCTTGCAGCTTGAAATCAGCCACGTTATCGCCCACTTTATATACTCCGGATTGGGCAAAAACGCCAGCCGAAAGCAGAAAAGCTGTAACAAAAGAGAATAACTGTTTCATATATATGTGTTTTTAGTTTGTGGGGTCAGGCTGCTTATCTATGCAGTAGGTGAGTACATGTTTTAGCAGCGCTTCAAAATGAATCTGATACAATTTAGAAAAATTTTCAGTATTCACGCGGCCTTGTAGCTTATTTGGCTCATTAGTAGGCGCTATCTGTAGGTTCTCCTTAAAAATCAGCTGCTTACGGCTGTATAATTTGTACAAAGTTTCCTTAGCACTCCAGTAAAGGCAGGTGTTCTTTTCGTTGGCTAAAGTATAAGCTTTCTCTCCATCCGTCAAAAACTTGTCCTGCACGCGCAGCGCTTTCGAGGATATAAGTTCAATATCTATGCCAACCTCATACTTATCTGAAAGTATAACTGCGGCCAATTGCGGCGAGTGTGAAATGGAGACATGAAAACGGGAATCAGGAAAGTATGGCTTGCCGTACTGGTTACGCAGCAGCTGGATTGGCCGTGACGTGAACTCCTGTAACATCTTGTAAACTAATACCCTACTGGCCAGCCACTCCCGCTGCCGTTTGGGGTGCACTTTCTCCAGGCGCTCCTCCACCGCCACGTAAGAAGGTAGTGCCTCCCGCAGCTCTTCCATGGGTTCAGTCAGCTCCCAAAGGCCCAGTTTAGTGTGTTCGTCGAGTTTTTTAATGTACAGTAGGGGCATAAGCAATAATGTGCGGTTGCAGCGTTTTTAAAAGTATGGCACGGCTGTTTAGCTGTATTTGTTGTAAATTTAGGCTAAAATTAAAGAAACCAGAGTATAGGCAGCATGGCAAGCAAAGTACAAGTTGAGAAAAAGGCAACCCTTACGGGGCACCGCGACTGTGTGTATACGTTGGAGCAGGCAGCCGAGGAGCATCTTTTTTTCTCAGCCGCCGGCGATGGCATGGTGGTGGCCTGGAACCTTTCGGACCCGGAGAACGGTGATTTGGTGGCGCGGGTAAACTCCTCGGTGTACGCGCTGTGCTACCTACCGGAGCGGCACCTGCTGCTGATCGGCCAAAACACAGAGGGCGTACAGGTTATAGATTTAGAAAGCAAAAAGATACTGAAGTCTGTGCCACTCCCGAAGGTGCCCATTTTTGATATTGTTTATACTTCAGAGGCAAACAAAATATTTGTTGGGATGGGGAACGGAGGCGTGGCCGTGCTGAACGGGGAGAGTTTTGAGCTGCAGACTATCATTCAGAAAGCTGAAAAAAGCGCCCGTAGCATAGCTTATAACAAATATACCAGCGAACTGGCCGTTGGCTACAGCGACCATGCCATCCGGGTGTTTGATGCTGAAAGTATGAACCTGAAGTATGAACTTACCTCGCATACTAATTCTGTGTTCACCTTAGCCTACTCACCGGACGGAAAGCTGCTGCTGAGCGGTGGCCGCGATGCACATTTGCGGGTGTGGGAGGTAGGGCAGCAGTATGCAGAGCAGGGATACCTGATCGCGCACATGTACACCATCAACCATATAACTTACAGCCCGGGCGGTGCATATTTTGCCACCTGCAGCATGGATAAATCCATAAAAGTATGGGATGCGCAGACCTTTAAGTTGCTGAAAGTGATTGATAAAGTGCGCCATGCCAGCCACGGCACCTCGGTAAATAAATTATTTTGGTCGGCTCACCAGAATCAGTTAGTTTCGTGTAGCGATGACCGCACCATTTCGGTTTGGGATATAAATTTTTGAGTTATGAAGATTACACCGTTAGAGATCAGGCAAAAAACTTTTGAGAAGGCATTTAGAGGATTAGACAAGGATGAAGTAAATGCATTTTTGCTGACGCTCTCGCAGCAGTGGGAAAAGCTGCAGGATGAGAACAAAGACCTGCGCATGAAGTTGGACGCTGCACACCGCGAAACCCAAAAGCTGCGCGAGGTGGAGTCATCGCTTTACAAAACCCTTAAAACTGCCGAAGACACCGGCAACAGCATTTTGGAGCAGGCCAAGAAATCTGCTGAGCTTCAGGCCCGTGAGTCTGGCCTGAAAGCTGATGAGATGATGAGCAAGGCCCGCAACGAGGCCCGTCAGATGCTGGAGGAGGCGCAGCGCCAATCTGAGCGTGTAATTGCCGAAATGCAGCAGCACGTTAAGTCGCTGGACCAGGAGTGCCGCCAAATGGAGAACTACATGGATCACCTGGTACGCGACCTGCGCAACCTGGCCAACGAAACGCTGGAGAACGCCGACAAAGCAAAGGCAAAACCTAAAGCAGGCACACACAGTATTCTTTCAAAAGCAGCCAACACAGAAGTAACAAGTTCGGAGCTGCTCAAAAACTTGAAAGACATGGATAAGACATCAGACAACACTTCATATCAATTACCAGAGTCTACGGCAGCTAATGCGCCTGTGGCTGTGGTGCAGAACACAAATGGTTACGACCCGCTAGGCGATCCGGCACCGGACGTAACGCAGCCAAAACCAGAAGTACCGACTCCTATAGAGCCAACGGTGCCGAACGTGCCGTCGCCGGAGATAGAGCAGCCGTCGCCAGACTATCCGGGCCGCGTACCAGCGCCAGATATTGAGCAGCCTGTGCCGGAAATACAGCCCGTTCAGCCAGACACTCCGGAAATACAGCCCCCAATGACAGAGCCATCTCGTAATGCGTTTGCTGCCAATGGTGCTGCTGTTCAGCCAAAATCCGGTGGTTCTTTTTTTGACGAAATAGGCTAAGCGGCAGTGGGGCAAATTATGCTGGAGGGCATGGAGTTCTTTGCCTTCCACGGATACTACGACGAGGAGCAGAAGATCGGGAACAAGTATGGTATTGATTTGGAAATTAACACTGACCTGCGCCGCGCTGCCGAATCTGACAACCTACACGAAACCGTAAATTACGAGGTGCTTTATGCTTTAGTGCTGGAGGAAATGAAGATTCAGGCCCGTCTGCTGGAGCACCTTGGCCACCGCATCATCGACAAAGTATACGAGCGTTTTCCGTTTGTGCAGTCGGTGAAGGTGAACGTGTACAAGTATAATCCACCGCTTGGCGGCATCTGCAAATGGGCTAAAGTTAGTCTGCAGGAAGCAAGATAGAAATTTACTTATTGATGAAAAGCAGCTGGTTCAGGTTTGAGTCAGCTGCTTTTGTTTTAGGAGGAGTTTATACTTTAGCTGCTGGTGCAAGTATTTATATATGTGTCTTTTTATGGTGTTGAGTTTGCAACTCAACAGGCCTGAAGAGTTATACTTTAGCCGCTGTTCTCTGCAACTGGAAAGAAGCTATACTTGCTAGCTGCTGCTTATCCACGGCTTTACATCCTGCTCGTTACATCTCTAGCTTTGGCTCCCTCAAGGCGGGGGGAGGGGCCCTCTTTAAGGGAGGCCTCGCCTTCGGGCATCGCGCTGTGTACATTTCCTTTGCTCCTTCGTCGCAATTTCGCTGAAGCGAAACCAGAAATCTACAAGGCGCTCAACCCAAAGGCTGGGATCAGTTTTCGATAGCCGGTGCTGACGGAGCTTCAACAGAATTCCCCTCCTTGGACAAGGAGGGGCAGGGGTGGTTGGACCCGGCGCTGCAGGTACTCGCTCCCTTGTTTTGGGGGTAGGGGCCCTCGAGAAAAGGAGAGGGTTGGGGTGAGGTAAAACTTCCCGCCTTAGACAAGGAGGGGCTAGGGGTGGTTGGATGATCACTTACACCAACTTCAATAACTCTACTGCTGCCGCAAAGGCCGATTTGTTACCAGTTTTTACTTCTTCGGCTATACCTGGCAGTTGCTGTTTTACCTGCTCGTGGGCATAAAAATTGTCTTCTAAACCTTGGCGTATAGCTTCGTACATCCACTGCAGGTTTTGGTCGTGGCGCTTTTTCTCAAAGTAGCCGTTGCTTTTGGTGAGGTTCAGGTAATCGGCAATTGTCTGCCAAATAGTGTCGAGGCCGGTATTTTGTAGGGCGGAGCAGGTACTGACTTTAGGCATCCAGCCGGAGCCGGACAGCGGGTATAGGTGCAGCGCGTTTTGGTATTCGGCTCGAGCGGCTTTGGCCTTTACAATGTTTTCGCTGTCGGCTTTGGTGATAGCAATGGCATCAGCCATTTCCATGATGCCGCGTTTAATGCCTTGTAGTTCATCACCGGCACCAGCCAGCATCAGCAGCAGGAAGAAGTCCACCATGGCGTGCACTGCCGTCTCCGACTGGCCCACACCCACTGTTTCCACAAAGATGGCGTCAAAACCGGCGGCCTCGCAAAGTATAATGCTCTCACGGGTGCTGCGGCTCACGCCTCCCAAAGACTTGCCGGCAGGCGAAGGTCGAATGAAAGCCTGAGGATTGGTTGATAGAGAATCCATGCGGGTTTTATCGCCGAGAATGCTGCCGCCGGAGCGTTGGCTGGTTGGGTCTATGGCCAGTACGGCCAGTTTCTTACCCTGATTCCTAATTAAATAATTGCCGAAGGCCTCGATAAACGTACTCTTCCCAACCCCTGGTACACCGGTTATACCTATGCGCACCGAATTTCTGGCATGCGGCAGTACATTATTAATCACTTTCTGCGCCAGTTCCTGATCGGAGGCCAACCTGCTTTCCACCAGCGTAATAGCACGGCTCAGCATCACACGGTCGCCGGCTAAAATTCCTTCTACATATTTTTCAGGACTGAATCGTTTGGCCAAGGGAATTAAGGTTTGAGGTGAATAAATCATACTCTTTTACAAAAATAAGATTTATAGGTTGCCACGCCATCTTAAGTATAAATCATACTTATAAGTATAAAAAATAAGGCCAGCCTCTATGCAAAAAGCTAGCCTTGATTCCTAGTTATAAAATATACTTTACTTGCTGAGGCCCTGCGCAAAGTTTGGAAGGCCCAGGTCGCTTTTCTGCTTGCCTAGGTGAAAGCCATCATCTACATAGTTGGCTGCTTCACCTTTTGCATTTGGGTTATTGATGACGCCCAAGTAATAATTATCTTGGCGGGCTACGTAGATTTTACCGTCAGGCCCCACCTGCAGCGCCCCTACACGGCGGCTTTGCGATGTGCCAACCACCACCGCCGACTTAGCAATAGCCTCCGGTCCGCCAGCTTTCAAATCAAACTGAACCACCTGTGCCTTGCCGCCGCCTATACCGTTTGCCGTGCCGTAAAGTTTGGTGCCATCCGGTGAGAACACTGCACCGTAAGCTTCCTCAAAGCCTTTCAAAAGTATAGGATCAGATACCTTGCCGGTGCTGCGGTCGAAGTTTAGTATCTCAAAGTTACTTTCGGCATCCCAAAGCGCAGACACCAGTTTGCTGCCGTCCGGCGAAGCATTTAGGTAGCCGATAGCTTTTCGGTTAGGTCCGCCGTGCACAGTGCCCACCATGCTCAAAACGGGCTTTGTTTCCACCCCTTGCTCATTTACCAAAAAAGCCATGTACCCGTTGCTGTTCCAGCGATGCGCAATAACCCACCAATCTTTGTTGTTGCTGTGGCGCACGGCTTTTAACTTTTCGGTAGCCGGAGCAATCAGAAAGTTGTTTCTGGAGGTGATGTCTCCTTTGCCTTCCTGCTTTGCCATGTCTACCACAGTATAGCGAAGGCCATTGGACTGCGCCTGGATATCGGTGGTAAAGATATAATAGATGTTATCGCTGCCGGGCTTCGGAAGTATAAGTGCCGATTGTGTGGATGACTTGCCGCCCATCAGGCCATTGCCGTTGGGCATAACGCGGTGCTCTTGGTTCCATACGGTAATGCCGTTGGTGTAGAAAAGCAGGTTTCCCTCGGCGTCGGATATGGTGGCGCTGCCTTCTTCGGTAAATAACCTGCTGTTGGTGGCAGTAGCGGAGTCGCCTTTAAAAATAATGCCGGCACCTTTGCCAAAGTACCAATTATCACGCTCGCCCTGCGCCAGTGCTGCAAAGCTGCTGAGCGAAAGTATAGCGGCGGCGGCAAGGAGTCTTAATCTTCTCATAGGTTGATGGTTTGCTCTTGTTAATGATGTAATTGCAAACGTAGTGCCAAGTATAGAAGTAGCGGTTTATTCACTTTTAATTTAAGGTTGCTTAAAGAGAGGTTGTCATACTTTGGGCTTGCCTGAGCAGAATTGTTCTAAGCTTAGGAGAGGGTGCGGTTTCTTTTATGGTTATGCTGCTGCTGAAGAGCTACTTCAAAACAGAAAGAGGCGCTTAACTAGCGCCTCTTTCTGTTTTGAAGTCAATAAAAATGATCTGTGGTTTACCTCTGCAACTCTAGCTCCTGCAGCTCTGCCTCTAGGAGTTGCGGGTGCAATGAGAAAAGCTTCAGGAGCACACCGTTAGTCCACCCAAAGCCATCCTGGTTCGGGTACTCGCCACCGCCAGCCTGCAGGCTGATGTCCGTCACGTTATACTTCTCCATCAGCTTGCCTGTGTTGTGGAACACGGTCTCGTTTAACTCGACCCAGCGCTGCGCCACGGTATTGGCTAATTTATCATGCTTGTAGTTGCGTAGCGCCTGAATGCTCATCCACTGCAGCGGTGCCCATCCGTTTGGCGCGTCCCACTGCTGGCCGGTGCGGTGCAATGTCGTTACCAAACCACCCGGCTGCAGGAAATCTTCTTCCAGCTTCTGCGCCACGGCCTTAGCCTGTTTCTTATTAGCCATACAGAAGTAAAGCGGAAATACAGCCGCCAGCGAAGGAATATTAGTAGTAGTGCCTTTCACAAAATCATAATCATAGAAAAAGGCAGCCTCATCGCTCCAGTTATACTTCAGCAGCGCATCGCGGCGTGCTTTGGCGCGGCGCTCAAATTCCCTGGCTTCAGCTTTGTTGCCGTTTAATACGGCCATCTCCTGCAGCGTAAGTTCCACGTGGTAAAGCAGCGCGTTTAAATCTACAGGAATGATATCAGTGGTGTGGATAGTGCTGAGGTTCTGCGCATCGGCAAACCAGCGGCTGCTGAAATCCCAACCAGACTCAGCGGCAGCCCTAATATTGCGGTAAATCTCCTCAGGGTTTCTGCCTGACTCCTGTGCCAGCTCCACATCCTCGCGGTACGATTCTGGTCGCGGCTCCGGCTGGTCATCCCAGTAGCGGTTCAGAATACTGCCATCGGGCATGCGCACTACGCGGCGGTGCGTCGGGTTGGCGGCTGATACTTGATCGGCTCCGTCCATCCAGAAATCATACTCCTGCCGCAGGGTAGGGGCATAGGTTTTAAGCACCTCCCGGCCTTTCTGCTGTGCCAGTACCCGCAGCATAAGCGCGTAGAACGGTGGCTGTGAGCGGCTGAGGTAGTAGGTTCGGTTGCCGTTCGGAATATGGCCGGTGGTGTTAATCAGGTGCGTAAAATTATCAACCATACTTTGGATAAGCTCCGTTTCGCCGCTGGCCTGTAAGCCAAGCATGGTAAAGAAGCTATCCCAGTAATAAATCTCGCGGAAGCGGCCACCCGGCACAATATACTTCTTCGGCAGCGGAATCAGGGAGCCGCCGTCGGCGCCGGGTTCGCGCGTGAGTATAGGCCACAGGCGCTCAATATGCTGTGTTACCGACAGGCTGGTGTCGGTGGTGAAGCCGGAGGCCGGCTGCGGAGGCATCTGGAAATACTCCTTTACAAAAGCCTCTAAGCTGAAGCCCGGCTGGTTTTTCTGTTGCCTGTAAGCCTCCAGAATTTGTTTTGGAGGCGCCAGTGGCACAGCATCCGGAAAGGTTTTAGAGTCCGGGAAAACATGATGCAGCTGCACTTGCTCGAACAGCTCACCTAAATCCTGCTCCGGTCTGTAAAGCTCCTGCGCCCGTAGCGGCTGTATAACGAAGGTGAATGGTAGTAGTAGCAGAAGATAAAAAATTAGAGTGCTAAAAGTAATCCTCATGTCATGCTCTGTTTTTTTTGTAAGTGATTAAATACTCATACGTGTTTCAGAAGCAAGGTGGCAAGTATACTATTCGTAGGGGTAACGTACAAACGAAACCTGGCCCATGGCATCTTTTTCGTATTTGGCTACAGTATATTCTTGAAATCGTTCTTCAAAGTTCTGCTTGCCAGAATATAATTTTTTGGGTAAGGGATTAATATTCAAGAAGTAATATACTTTGGTGTTGCCATACTTAGTATGCGGCATAAAGTCGCCGTAGGCCTGCATCTGTGTCCAGAGCGTATCCTCTACACTAACGGCATAGATGCGGGTGATGGGGCCAGTATTATTCTCGTTTCGGTACATGGCTATCTCTTTAAAATTGCCCTTCAAATCGTTTACACTAGGTATAGACAGTGTGTCGTAGATGAACCAGCCGATGAGGGCAATGGCCAGGGCTATCAATATTGTTTTTATCTTCATAAGGGCTAAGGTAAATAGTTATGCTGATGAAAAACCAGCGCTGAAGTATAAAGTTTGGAAAAAGCCGCAGCTGTTCTATAAGTATGGCAATGCTCTGGCGCGGAGCTTAGCTCCGTGGCAAAGTATTGATGCGAATCTTAGATTCGCTTTTATCTGTAAGCACGGAAGTAACTTCCGCGCCATGAAACTCAAAAAGCATGCAACTTATCTTTGTAGTTCCTCGTGCTGCTTTTTATGAGCGAAAAGTACAAGGCAAAAGATACGGAGGGTATATACTTCGTCACCATATCTATAGTTCAGTGGGCTGATGTGCTTACGCGCCGCGACTACTGTGAAATTATCTGTACCAGCCTTGCTTACTGCCAAAAAGAGAAAAACCTGACCCTCTCATGGTGTATCATGACCAACCACCTGCATCTTATTTGCTCATCTCCGGTACTGGCAAACACTATAAGAGATTTCAAAAAGTATACTTCGAAGGAGCTATATAAATCGATCAAGCAAAACCCACAGGAAAGCAGAAAAAGATGGCTGTTATGGTTGATAAACTCAGCGGGAGAGCTAAGCAGCAGATACGAGAAGTATAAGTTTTGGCAGCCTGGGTATTACCCCATTTTACTGCACGATAACCAGATGATGGATCAGAAATTAGACTACCTGCACCTGAACCCTGTGAAAGCTGGTTTTGTGGAGGAGCCAGAGCATTGGTATTACAGCAGCGCCAGGGATTATGCCGGTGAAAAGGGAAAGTTAGACGTAGTGCTGATCGAGTAATACCTAGCGCGAAAGTTGCTTCCGTGCTAGCAGATAAAGGCGAGTCTTAGATTCGCTATTATTGCATGTCACGGAGCTAAGCTCCGCGCCGGTAGGAGATAAAAGTATAAGCCGCAGCTGAACAAATCAACTGCGGCTTATACTTTTATCTCCTAAACGCTCTAACTGCCTACCTCTTTAACTCCTTCAATCAGTTTCTCCAGGATGTTCTGTGCAGCTACCGAGATGATGGTACCAGGTCCGAACACACCCACGGCGCCAGCTTTAAAAAGGAAGTCGTAGTCCTGCGCAGGAATCACACCGCCCACAATCACTAGAATATCCCCCCGGTCGAGTTTACGGAGCTCCTCGATCAGTTGAGGTACCAGCGTTTTATGGCCGGCTGCCAGCGAGGAAACACCTACCACGTGCACGTCGTTTTCGGCGGCTTGCATGGCTACTTCGGCTGGGGTCTGGAACAGCGGCCCAATATCCACATCAAAACCGAGGTCGGCGAAGGAGGTGGCAATTACTTTGGAGCCGCGGTCGTGGCCGTCCTGGCCCATTTTGGCGACCATGATGCGTGGCCGGCGGCCTTCTAATTCCTCGAACTGATCGGCCATGGCTTTGGCGCGTTCGAAGTTTTCGTCATCGGATAGTTCTGCGGAATACACGCCTGATATTGCTCTTATTACTGCTTTATGTCTGCCAAATACTTTCTCCAACGCATCGGAAATCTCGCCTAAAGTAGCTCTGCGTCTGGCAGCTTCTACGGCCAGTTCCAGCAGGTTGCCCTCACCGGATTCAGCCGCATCGGTTAAAGCCTGTAATGCATTTAACACACTACCTTCATCACGGCTCTCTTTTATACTTGCCAGCCTGCGCAACTGCGACTCGCGCACTGCGGTATTGTCAATGTCCAGAATATCAATTTCCTGAATCTGGCTCGGCTTATACTTGTTCACACCCACAATCACATCTTTGCCAGAGTCGATGCGGGCCTGCTTACGGGCAGCGGCTTCCTCGATGCGCATTTTCGGCAGACCGGTTTCAATAGCCTTAGCCATACCGCCCAGTTCTTCCACCTCCTGCATCAGCGCCCAGGCTTTGTGCGCAATCTCGTGCGTCAGCGCCTCCACATAGTATGAGCCGCCCCACGGATCTACTACTCTGTTGATGTTGGTTTCTTGTTGCAGGTAAATCTGTGTGTTGCGGGCAATCCGAGCCGAGAAATCGGTTGGCAGGGCAATGGCCTCGTCCAAAGCATTCGTGTGCAAACTTTGCGTACCACCAAGCGCAGCGGCCAATGCTTCCACACAGGTGCGGGTTACGTTGTTGAACGGATCTTGCTCGGTTAGGCTCCAGCCGGATGTCTGGCAATGCGTGCGCAAGGCCAACGATTTCGGATTTTTCGGGTTGAACTGTTGGATGAGTTTGGCCCACAGCATACGTGCGGCGCGCATCTTAGCAATCTCCATAAAGTGGTTCATGCCGATGGCCCAGAAGAAGGATAATCGCGGCGCGAAATCATCTATGTCCATACCCGCTTTCAGGCCAGTGCGCACATACTCCAAACCGTCGGCCAAAGTATAGGCCAGCTCAATATCGGCGGTGGCGCCGGCCTCCTGCATGTGGTAGCCCGAGATGGAGATGGAGTTGAAGCGCGGCATGTTCTTGGAGGTATACTCGAAGATATCCGCGATGATTTTCATACTTGGCTCTGGCGGGTAGATGTAGGTGTTGCGCACCATAAACTCCTTCAGGATGTCGTTCTGAATCGTCCCGCTCAGCTGCTCCGGCTTCACGCCCTGTTCCTCGGCGGCCACAATATAAAAGGCCATGATCGGCAGCACAGCGCCGTTCATGGTCATGGAAACCGACATCTGGTCCAGCGGAATCTGGTCGAAAAGGATCTTCATGTCCTCTACCGAGTCGATGGCTACCCCGGCCTTGCCCACATCGCCTACCACGCGCGGGTGATCGGAGTCATAGCCGCGGTGCGTGGCCAGGTCAAACGCTACCGAGAGTCCTTTCTGTCCGCCCGCCAGGTTGCGGCGGTAAAAGGCGTTGCTCTCCTCGGCAGTAGAGAAACCGGCGTACTGGCGTATTGTCCAGGGCTTTTGCACATACATGGTGCTGTAGGGGCCGCGCAGGTATGGCGGCAAGCCAGCGGCAAACCCGGTGTGCTCAAAGTGCGCGGCATCCTCCGACGTGTAAAAGCTTTTTACGTCTATCTGCTCGGGTGTTTTCCAGGTGCTCGGCTGCAACGGGTCCTTAGGCGCTTTGTCAGAAGCGGTTACCTTGTTTATATCTATTTTAGAAAAGTCAGGCTTCATGTTTTAATTTTGAATGAGTGTTTGAGTGAATGAGTGAGTTTTTTCCCGTTCATCCGCTCATCAAAATCATTGTCTATTGTTCAGAATGAGTTGTTGGTGAAGTATAACTTTAGTTCATACACTCAATCACTCATTCGCTGATTCACTATTAATCTTAACTCGCGTGCTCCGATGTTACTACCCAGCGGCTGTTCAGCTTCTTCCATACTTGCGAGGATACACCGCCCATCAGCTGCTTACCATCCAGCGCTATTTTCCAGCGGAAAACAAAGTATACGGCCTCTTTGGATACCTGCTCAATGTGCAGCGGCTCATATGTGTAAACGCCCATTTTGCTGCGGTCTTTGAAATCCTGCAGAAACATGTCGTACACTTCCTGGTAGCCTTTGTCAGTGCCGTTTTTACTGATCCAAAGCATGTCCGGCGAGTTCCAGTAATAGGTCATCGCGGTTTCCAGGTCGCCGTTGTTCCAGGCAAAAATCTGCCCTTCCAGCGCCTTTTTTACTTCTTGTACGGCATCGCCTTTGGGCATGGCAAAAGCAGAAAGTGTAGTAGCAGTCATCAGCAGCAGGATAAAGTATAGCTTACGCATTATTGTCGTCATCTTGAGCCAGGCGTCGCTGCACCGCAGCTAACAAGTTCTTCATATCGCAGTCCTCGAAAATGAACTCATCGTAGCCATTGGCCATCATCTCTTCTTTCATGTGCTGCGGGTCATCGGCCAGTATGATGGTTGGCTTTGCATGATGGTTCCGTAACCTTGGGCCGAACTCGCGCACGTAATTTGCCTCCGACGACGACACCACCACCACTTCGGCAGCACTGCCCGTCAATTTGTCGGAAGCCTCTTCTACGGAGGCGAACTGCTGCTGCACTGTCTCGAAGCCGGCACAACTGAAGAACTCCTGCGCAAACGTAGCATTCACATGGCGTTCTTCTGTGTGGCCGATCACGGCAACGATAGCCTTCGGGCGGCGCTTGCGCTTACGTTGGTGCAATTCTGTAGCCATCCGCATTACCTCCGTAGGGTAGGCGGCGCGGGTGGTGTCGAAATCTGCGCTTTGGATTAACTCCTCCGGATCAAAATTTATACTTTCCTTCGGGTTCGGATACTTGTTGGTGCCCACCAGCACATCGCGGCCTGTGGCAATATTGCGGAACTTACGGCGGCTCACCTCCGTGATGCTGCCAAGTATAAACCCGCTGTCATAAGCCTTTTCAAAGCCGCCTTTTTGTTCTACTTCGTTAAATAGTGCCCAAGCTTTCTGAGCCAGCGCATTCGTGAGAGACTCCAGGTAATAAGACCCAGCGGCCGGGTCTACGGCTTTATCCAGGTACGCTTCCTCCTTCAGGATAGTAGACACGTTGCGGGCAATACGCTCTGAAAACTCGTCTGATTTCTTAAACGTGCTGTCGAACGGCAACACGGTCAGCGAATCGCAGCCAGCAATTACAGCGGCCATAGCCTCGGTGGTGGTGCGCAGCATGTTCACATAAGGGTCCAGGGTAGTTTGGTACCAGCTGGAGGTGGCGCTGTGGATGCGTAGTTTGGCGGCCAGTGCCGGTTCTGCCTTATAAGCCTCCACCACAGCGGCCCACAGCAGGCGCAGCGCCCGCAGCTTGGCAATCTCGAAAAAGTAGTTGGTGCCCGAAGCCATTACGAACTGCATGTTGCGCAGCACCGTCTCCAGCGGCTCGCCGGCAGTTGTGAGCTTGTCCAGGTAAGCTACGGCTGTATTTAAAGTATAGGCTATTTCTTGGGTAATGGAGGCGCCAATACTGCTAAAGCTGGTGCCGTTTACGGTGATGCCGTAAAAATCCGGACTATCCTTTGTCAGCTCCAGTACCTTGATTATCGCTCTGCTCTCTTCGTGGTCGATCTTGCTCTTGACAGAAACCGGATCAAAATTGATAAAGCCTTTCAGGTTCCGATGCGAAATTTGGTGCGCCTCCAGTTCCTGGTATAGCTTTAGCAACAAACAGTCTGGCTGCTCTTTAACAGCATAGCTGATCGCGTTCTTAGTCAGGTCGATTTTATTCACCAGATAAGCAGCATCAAAAAGCTCTGGGTTGTGCACTATAAAGTAGATTCCCTCTGCTCCCCTTTGTAAAGCGTCAGCGGCTTTTTCTATAGCATGTTTGCTATCGCCCTGCACTTCTATTTGCTGCACGTTCAGCCAGCCGTTGTTACCGGTTTTGTTGCCGCGCAGAAACGGGAAGTCGCCGGGCCTCTGCTGCACAAAGGGCAAATCGGCAATATCTTCTTTGGCATAGTATGGTTTTATGTCGATACCCTCGTAGGTATGCCAGGTAAGGCTCTCCAGAGGCGTTTCGCGCAGGTCCTTGCGTGCTTTTTGCTCCCAATCAGCCGTTGTGCCTGGCGTGAACTCGGCAAACAGGCGCTCTTGGTTTTGCTGCTCGTCAGTCATCATGCTTTTGTTGTAATTTTATGTAAAGATAGACTTTTATACCATACGATGTAAGGCAGATCCAGTGCTATATCTGATTTGTGCCATGCTTCAGTTCAAGCGTTCTTGGTAGGCTTGGTACATCCAGTAACCCACCAGCAGCCAGAGTATAACAATTACGCCGGCCATCACATAATTGGGCTGCCGCTCATGCATCTGCTCCCTGGCCTTGTGGCGGTGGTAGTCTAGCAGGGGCGGCGGAATCAGCTTAATGGAAAGCCAGATGCCCAGTGGCAGTAGCAGTAAATCATCCAGATAACCAATCAGCGGTATAAAGTCCGGAATCAGGTCGATGGGGCTGAAGGCGTACGCCACCGTAACCAGCACCATTACTTTTGCGGCAAAGGGCATGCGCGGGTCCTTGGAGGCAAGGTATAAAGTATAAATATCCTCTTTCAGTTTTCGTACAAGCTCTTTCCATTTCCGAAGCATGGTTGGTTGTACGGGAGATGAGGCACAAAGTAAGCAGGAAGTATAAAACTGAGAACAAGGCTTGGCGGGAGGTTTATACTTGCCAGAAGCAACAAGGGCAACCATAGCGGCTGCCCTTGTTGCTAGCTTTTATTTAGATAGCGAGTTATAGTAACTTACCAACTGCACCAGGTCTGGAGCGGATGTGAACTTAGTATTGTTCTTTTTAAGGAATGTCTGCATAGCTTGCTGCCTGTCTCCAAACAAAGCCAGGTTATGCTTTTTCTTTTTGGTGATCTCCAGAAGGTTGAGTTCACCTCCTTTTTTTATGTAAAATGACTCCTTCTTTACAATTCTATCACTTTTAGTACCCGCATTAAAGGCCACGTTATAGTTTGCGTTAATCGTTTCGGTGTCTAGCATCCGAAACAGGCTCATCCCTTCATCGCTGATGAGTACCTCAACAAAGCCTGTTGCGGGAGCTCCTGCTAGGGTTAAGCCAGCGTTGGCAGCATTTAGAAAAAGCCTCTCGCCGGCAGCTCGGTCATGTAGCTTAAAGGCATCTACTGTGGCGCTGTTAATAACTCGGAGCTGGTCGGGAGTTGGTTCTGGGGTATTTTCTGTATTGATGAGAAACTGGTTGTTTTCAATATCATACTTAAACCTTTCTGCCTCAAGCACACGGTTGAGCGTTATGAATAACTCACCGGAAGCCCAACTGTCTGTTAGGTAAACATTACCGATTACGGACGGAGTTACTACATCCAGGGCATCAGTGCGCACAGAGCGATACTGCCCAAGGCCGGTTCCTACATTAGTGGCAAGGTCGCCGATGTAGGCAGGCATGGAATTGCCCTTCCCTGAAAGTATAGACTGTGCATCGGCTCCGCCTGAAGCGAGGAGTAGCACAAAAGCAGGGGCAAAAAGTTTAATAGCTGTTTTGATCATAGGAGTAATTTAAGGTGAAGATGCTCTAAAAGTTATAACATTTTTACCTTTAGAGCAAACGGCTTCTTAACGATACGTGATTTTCTTTTTACCGTACCACCAGTTTGCCGCTGCCAACGGGTTTATAGCGGCTGTAGATAGTATAAAAGTATAAACCTGCGGAAAGTGAGGCAGGCCTGGTGAAAGTGTTCTTGCCCGGCTTTAGCCGCAGTACGCCTGCTTTCTTGCCGCCGGCATCGAGCAGGTGTAAGAACATGCCCGGCATGTCAGGTGCTTCTACTGCAAACTGATCGGCAACTGGGTTTGGGTAAAGTATAAAGCCGGCCCCTTTCAACTCATCTTCGGAGGCAGTTGGTTCAGCATCTCCAATGTATAGGTAAGTAAATTCCCAGTTGGTGCCAGCAAACAGATCGCCATTAGACCAATTGGCTTTCTCTGGAGCCATCGCCGACATAGCAACTATATAAGGCTGCTCCCGCACCAGTTCCTCCCCAGGAGTAAAAGAGATAGTAATAGCATGTCCATCGGCAGAGTCGCGGATTGCTATGCTGATAGGCAGCAGGTCCAGTGTATCAAGCTCACTGTAAAGCTTAGGTAGGGCAGGTGCGTTGCTATCCGGGTGTCGGCGCATAAAATACTCTAGCTTAAGCGGCTGACCCGGCATCACTTTTACGGAGCCGTCATCGTTCTGAGAGAGCTGGTTTTTGTTCAGCAGTTCCAGGTGCGGCTTTTTGTCCTTATCAACTATGGTTACTTCAAAGTCTGCAACACCTAAACCTTGCACAACGCCATCGCGGTACTCGATTGTTTGAATGGCTATGGTATACCTGCCCACTACGGCAGGTGCATCCCATATCAGTTCCCCGTATTCATCCAGGGTTAACCCCTCTGGCAAGGTATAGCCGGCAATATCCACCAGTTTACCTGCGGCATCCTCTTTTTTTGGGGCAACAAGCTGATAAATGATTCTATCGCCGTCGGCATCATAAGCTGCAAAATTATGCCGGAGAGGTTTGCCCACCACCCCCTCCAGTAAGGGTAAGCCAGCTAAGTTTATGCCATGCCGGTTGCTGCTCAGCGGGTTTACGTTAACTGTTGTATAAGTATAAAAACCTACTTGATCTGATGGGGCCGGGATATTAAGAATGCTGTTGTTTCTGTTTTCGCCAGCCCAAACTACAGTGTAGTGGTTGGGTATATTATAGGTGTAAGTCCAGTGGAAATGCTCGATATCATAATCCTTGTCATACTTAGCTACGGTGTTGCGTGGTACAATTACTGTATTTCCATCGCCCATGTGCATAACTGCTTCCGGGTCTTCAGCAGGAGAGGAGTGATTGGTATAGACTGTTAGCGTAAAGTTAAAATTTCTGGGATTCTGCGGATCAACGGTATAACTAATGTAGGCGCCTTTTATATGTGTGGCCTGCACAAGTATAGGCAGAAGAAGCAGCAGCGATAAAACGCTGATAAGCAGTTTGGTTTTCATAGAGGAGGAGTTAAGCAGGTACAGCTACAATATACATCATTACTAGCCAATAAGTTAATGTTTTATTGATTTAATTATAATTTGCTATACCCGCAATTTTCCTTTGCCGCTCCTCCTCAGAACCTATACAACTTGGTTGGTGTTGGGGAGGCTGGTAACTTTAGGCCCAAATCCTGATCACTCTTATGAAAATCAATTTCCCTAAAGCGATAGCAGTATTGGCGCTCTCGCTAAGTATGGTTGGCTGCCAGCGCCCGTGGGTAGCCTCGCCTGCGCTGGTTAACACCGATGTGCCGGTAGACCAATCCATAACTCCGGACCCAGAACTGGAGGCGCAGATCGCGCCTTACCGCAAAGAAGTAACCGTAAAAATGTCGGAAGTGGTGGGCACCGCGCCTGTGGCCCTGAGCAAAGGAGATTACGAGTCGGCGTTGGGCAATTTTGTCGTGGACCTGCAGCTGGAGCAGTCGGCCCCGCTATACAATAAACCCATTAACCTATCGCTGGCCACCAACGGCGGCCTGCGCGTGCCGCTGCCGCAGGGCGAGATAACCACAGGCCATGTGTTTGAGCTAATGCCCTTCGAGAATGAGCTGGTGGTGCTGACGCTGAAAGGCGAGACAGTGCAGCAGCTGTTTACTTATGCGGCAGATCGTAAAAACGCACTTATTGGCAACGCTACCTATACCGTGCAAAACGGCAAGGCCACTAATATCAAAATAAGCGGAAAGTCATTCGACCCAAGTCAGACTTATACTTTAGTAACCTCTAACTACCTGGCCGGCGGCGGCGATGACCTGAAGATGTTGCAAGATGCCATAAAGTATGAAAATGTAGGCCTGCTGCTCCGTGAGGCTATTCTGCAGCAAATACGCCAGCTAAATGCCGCAGGCAAACCTGTAACAGCCGAAACAGGAAACAGAGTAACCATCCTCCCTTAACAAGACTTTTAAAATGAGAAGAAGAGATTTTCTTAAAACTACAGCAGTAGGGGCGGCTGGTATTAGCCTGCTGGGCGTACCGTTCTCGGCGGAGGCGGCGCAAAGTATAAACCTTACCATCCTGCACACCAACGACCAGCATTCGCGCATCGACCCTATTCCGGATGATGGGCGCAAATATGGGGGGATGGGCGGTATGGCCCGCCGAGCCAGCCTGATCGAGCAGATCCGTAAAGAGGAGCCAAACGTGCTGCTGCTCGACTGCGGAGATATCTGGCAGGGCACGCCATACTTTAACTTTTTTGGCGGAGAGCTGGAGTATAAACTTATGAGCCAGATGAAGTATGACGCTGCCACGCTCGGCAACCATGACTTCGACAACGGCCTGAAGGGATTGGAGAAAATGCTGCCGCACGCTCAGTTCCCGTTTTTGAGTGCCAACTACGACTTCAGCAAAACCATACTTAAAAACCAGTTTGCACCATACAAAATTTTTGAGAAGCAAGGTATAAAAGTAGGTGTGTTTGGCCTAGGCATTGAGCTGGCGGGGCTGGTGAGCCAGAACAACTACGCCCAAACCGTATACTTAGACCCTGTAGCCACGGCCCGCGAAATGGTGCAGGAGCTGCGCGAGAACCAAAAGTGTAATTTAGTGGTGTGTCTTTCACACTTGGGTTACAAATATGACGACGGCAAGATAGATGATGTAACACTGGCACGGCAAGTGGATGGCATCGACCTGCTCCTGGGTGGCCACACGCATACCTTTCTGGATCAGCCGGAGGTAGTGCGCCATGCGTCAGGCCACGAAACGCTTGTAAATCAGGTAGGTTGGTCTGGTATTTTCCTGGGCCGCCTCGACTTTAGCTTCAGCAAAAAAACACTGCAAAAAACTGACGTGAGAACGGCGGTTGTGCCTGTAAACAGACCTGTAACAACTTCGTGAAAAAATAATTTTTTGTTTACAGATTATTGAGCAAATTTGTAACCCCCTGCCAATAAAAGGAGCCGTTTGTTACACCAATCATATCTTATGTAGTTTTGGAAAACTGGATGATCAAAGACTGTTCAACTGTATGGCATAACTGCCTCCAGGTGATAAAGGAAAATATTGGCGAACAAAGCTTTAAGACTTGGTTCGAGCCAATAAAGCCTGTATCCCTGCGCGACAGCGTACTTACCATACAAGTGCCCAGCCAGTTCTTTTACGAGTGGCTGGAGGAGCACTATGTGCAGCTTCTGAAAAAGGTCATCTATCAGGAACTTGGCAGCGAGGGGCGTTTAGAGTATTCTATCATTGTGGATAGGGGCAACGAGTCCAATAAGCCGCAAACGGTAAATATCCCTACTAAAAAGATACCGCAGGCGGTTGTTAACTCTTATAGGCCGGAGCAGAACTTCATTAAGAGCCCGTTTGAGTCGAAGACGATTGACCGCAACTTCCTGAACTCGCAGCTGAACCCGGCTTATACTTTTGAGAACTACATTGAGGGAGATTGCAACCGTTTGGCGCGCTCGGCAGGTTATGCTGTGGCCAACAAACCGGGAACAACCTCTTTTAACCCGCTCATGATCTATGGTGGCGTGGGCCTTGGCAAAACACACTTGGTGCAGGCCATCGGCAACAACATCAAGAACAGCAACCCTGAGAAGTTTGTGCTGTACGTTTCTTCTGAGAAATTCGTGAACCAGTTCATCGAGTCTCTCAAAACAAACAACGTCCAGGATTTCGCCAACTTCTATTTGCTGGTTGATATCCTGATTATTGACGACGTGCAGTTTTTGAGCGGTAAGGAAAAAACGCAGGAGATGTTCTTCCACATCTTTAACCACCTGCACCAATCTGGCAAGCAGATCGTGATGACCTCGGACTGTCCGCCACGCGACTTGAAAGGCTTAGAGGAGCGCTTGTTGTCGCGCTTTAAGTGGGGCCTCACCGCCGACCTGCAAAGCCCGGACTTCGAGACGCGAATGGCCATCATACATAAAAAGATGCAGAGCGACGGCATCGACATTCCGGATAACGTGGTGGAGTACCTGGCTTACAGCGTGGACACCAACGTGCGTGAACTGGAAGGCGTGCTGATCTCTTTAATCGCACAGTCATCGCTTAACCGCAAAGAGATTGACCTGGAGCTTGCCAAGCAGGCCCTGAAGCATATTATTGAGGATGTAGAAACAGAGGTAAACCTCGACTTCATCCAGAAAACCGTGGCCGAGTACTTCCAGGTAAGCCTGGACTCGCTCAAAGCTAAAACCCGTAAGAAGGAAATTGTAACGGCGCGCCAGGTAGCTATGTACTTTGCCAAGGAGTTTACCAGCCACTCACTTAAGTCTATCGGTTACCACTTCGGCGGCCGCGATCACAGTACGGTAATCCACTCGGTACAAACTGTGTCTGATCTGATCGATACGGACAAGAAATTCAAGGCCAGTATTCAGGAGCTTCAGAAAAAATTTAAATCTAAAGCAGGTTAAGCTGCAAAGTATAATATCAGTAATATAAAAAAGCGGCGGCCATACTTTGCAAAGTATGGCCGCCGCTTTTTTATACTTTAAAATGCTGTTGTTTATACATTGTTGCCAACATTATCTGTCAGCTCAAACTGGTGCATTTCTGATAAATCCCGAATCTTGTTCTTAATCCGGTCAAGATCACGTTTCTTACGCACCTGCTTCAGGTCCAGGTATACTTGCTGTCCATCGTGCAGGGTAACGCGCAGCGCCAGCGGCGTAATGTGCACAGCGGCAATGTCAGGTATCTGGATGAGGTGCTTGGTGCGAAATACCCCGAATTTCTGAACAATATACTGCGGCGTAACCTCAATGTAAGACTGCACCCCAAAAATGGATGTGTTTTGCAGTACCACATAAAACAGGAAAGCAACCGCCAGGCCTAGAAAGGCATAATATAAGTAGTTCTGCTCATACGTACGGTCTGCCGAGAATACAAGCATAGCGGCCCAGGCCAACCAAAACAGTGTAAGTATAATTTGCACTGTAAAAGAGAGTTTCGCATTACGCGTGGGGCTTAGCTGCACAATCAACGTCGATCGGGCACTACTACCAGATACTGCCATTACTATAAGATTTCGTGAAACATAATGAGCCGGGCACAGCTCACCGCAATATAATAAATTTATTCCTTAAGCGTGGCCTGCAGCGTGATTTCGGGTACTGCATTTAGCGCTTTAGATACAGGGCAGCCCTTTTTTGCATCCTGCGCCAGCTGCTGCAGCTTCTCATTGTCCAGGCCGTCGGCTTTAACTTCCGTGTTCAGCTCAATTTTAAGTATAGTTGGCGCTCCGTCCTGCTCACCTAACGTCACAACGGCTTTCGTTTCCACATACTCGGGCGTAATATCTGCCTTCTCTATCAACGCACTCAGGAACATAGAAAAACAACCGGAATGTGCAGCTCCGATCAGCTCTTCAGGTGATGTGCCGCTGTTGCTGTCGCCGAAACGAGAAGCGTAAGAGTATTTAGAGGTGAAAGCCCCGTTGCCGGCTTTTACTTCACCCTCACCGCCTTTAAGGCCTTTGTTCCAACGTGCTTCTGCTTTGTGTTTTCTCATAGTTTATAAATGTTGTAGTCCAAATTGTTTATGTATAACTAATACTGAGATTAATAGTTAAGGTTGGTACGGCAGAATTTGTAAGGAAACGCGTTTAAGTTGGCGGCAGGTGTGGCATTGCTGCATTATCTGGTTATCTTTACTTTCTACTAAAACTGATTGTATGGGTGTTAGAGCGTTGTTGAGTAAGCCTTTTGCGGCTTATGTGCACCGGAAAAATCAAAGTTGGATAGAGCATCCGGCAGAGGCACAGCAAGCTGTTTTCAAGAATATTATAACTAAAGCGCAGCAGACAAAATTTGGCCGTGACCATGGCTTTGGCACTATAAAAACGCACGCCGATTTTGTGCAGGCAGTACCCGTACGCGATTACGAGGGGCTGCTGCCATACTTCAATCTTGTAAAGCAAGGTGAAAGCGATGTGTTATGGCCCGGCAAGCCGCTGTACCTGGCCAAAACCTCCGGCACTACTTCCGGCACCAAGTATATCCCCATCTCTTCTGATTCTATCTCTAACCACATAAACGGTGCCCGCGATGCGCTTTTGGCGTATGTGCACGAAACAGGCAAATCCGCTTTTCTGGATGGCAAGATGATTTTCCTGTCGGGGAGCCCTGAGTTAGAAGAAGTTGGCGGTATAAATACTGGCCGTTTATCAGGCATTGCCAACCACCACGTGCCGGGCTATCTGCGCACCAACCAGCTGCCCAGCTACCGCACCAACTGCATCGAAGATTGGGAAACCAAGCTCGACCAGATTATAGAAGAGACGATAGACCAAAACATGACGCTGATCTCGGGCATTCCGCCTTGGGTGCAGATGTATTTCGATAAGCTCATCCGGCAGACGGGCAAGCAGGTGAAAGACATTTTCCCAAACTTCGGGCTGTTTGTGTACGGTGGCGTTAACTTTGAGCCTTACCGCAAAAAACTATTCGAATCAGTTGGGAAGCAGATAGATTCTGTGGAGACTTTTCCGGCCTCAGAAGGCTTTTTTGCCTATCAGAACAGTCAGGTAGATCCGGGGCTGCTGCTGCTGCTGAACTCCGGTATTTTCTACGAATTTATACCCGCCGAAGAGTACTACAACGAAAACCCCACCCGCCTGACCATTAGCCAGGTAGAGCCGGGCGTAAACTATGCGCTGGTAATTAGCAGTAACGCCGGCCTCTGGAGCTACTCCATCGGCGATACAGTAAAGTTTGTTTCTGTGAAACCTTACAAATTAGTGGTAAGCGGGCGCATCAAGCATTTTATTTCGGCGTTCGGGGAGCACGTGATAGGTGAGGAGGTGGAGAAAGCCATGAAACTGACCATGCAGAAATTTAAGGAGGTGGAGCTGGTTGAGTTTACAGTGGCACCATTTGTGAGTCAGGACCAGGGCCAGTCGTACCACGAGTGGCTGGTGGAGTTTTCGCAGAAGCCGATTAACCACGACGCCTTTGCCGAAGAGCTGGACAAGCAATTGCGTAAGCTTAATTCTTATTACGATGACCTTATAACAGGCAATATCCTGAAGAAGTTAAAACTCACGGCGCTTCCGAAGCGGGCCTTTCAGCAGTATATGAAGTCGCAGGGCAAACTGGGCGGACAGAATAAAGTACCAAGGCTAAGCAACGACAGGAAACTGGCGGAAGGACTCTTAGGAGTTACGAATTAAGAATTACGAATGAGTAAGAACATAATCGTAACAAAGTCATTTGCCTTTGCCGTTCGCATTGTAAAGCTATATGAGTACTTGAAAAAGGGAAAACAAGAATTTGTGCTGGCAAAGCAAGTGTTGAGGAGTGGCACCTCTATTGGTGCGAATGTAGAAGAGGCTGTTGCAGGGCAATCGGCAGCTGATTTTATTCATAAGCTAAGTATAGCTAGGAAAGAGTCTAGAGAAACCAGTTACTGGCTCATGCTTTTTATGAGACAGGCTATATAGCCGAAACTCAATTTGTAAGTATACATGCCGATTGTGGGGAGATAATTAAAATATTGAACAGCATCATCATTACGAGTAAAGCGAAGCTTGATGGAAATTCAATTCGTAATTCGTAATTCTTAATTCGTAATTAAATGAAGAGAATCGCCATACTTGGCTCCACTGGCTCCATCGGCACACAGGCCCTGGAGGTAATTAAAGCAAATCCGGAAGCATTTGAGCTGGAGGTGATCACCGCCCACAGCAACGCCGACCTCCTTATACAGCAGGCGCTGGAGTTTAAACCGAATGTAGTTGTTATCGCCCGCGAAGACCTATATGAACAGGTGGCGCAGGCGCTGCAGCAGGAGGATATTAAAGTATATGCCGGCAGCAAAGCCCTGTGTTCGGTAGTAGAAATGGGCACTGTAGACATGGTGCTGACCGCCATGGTGGGCTACGCCGGCCTGCTGCCAACCATACATGCCATCAAAGCGGGCAAGCAGATTGCGCTGGCCAACAAAGAAACATTGGTAGTGGCCGGACAGCTCATTACCAGTCTTGCCAAAGAGTATGGCGTAAACATTTACCCCGTAGACTCAGAGCACAGCGCTATTTTCCAGTGCCTGGCCGGGGAGTTCCACAACCCGATTGAGAAAATCATACTTACCGCGTCCGGTGGGCCGTTCAGAGGAAAGACCGCAGCAGAACTGGCCGCTGTCACCAAGGCGCAGGCCCTCAAGCACCCGAACTGGGACATGGGAGCAAAAATCACCATCGACTCCGCATCTTTGATGAACAAAGGGCTTGAAGTGATTGAAGCGAAATGGCTGTTTGGGTTAAGAAATGAGCAGATCGAGGTGGTGGTGCATCCGCAGTCAATCATCCATTCGTTGGTGCAGTTTGAGGATGGCTCCATCAAGGCGCAGCTCGGCCTGCCCGACATGAAGCTCCCGATACAATACGCCTTAGGGTATCCGGAGCGTCTCAAGTCTGATTTTCCGCGCTTCAGTTTCCTGGATTACCCGCAGCTTACCTTTGAGCAGCCCGACCTGAAGACTTTCCGTAACCTGCAGCTGGCTTTTGATGCCATGGAGCGAGGAGGCAACATGCCTTGCATTTTAAACGCTGCTAACGAGGTGGCCGTCAGTGCTTTTCTACGCGATGAGGTTGGGTTTCTGCAGATGCCCGACATCATCGAAAGCTGTATGGCAAAAGTTGCGTATATTGCGAATCCTTCTTACGAAGACTATGTTACTACAGATGAAGAAGCCCGTAAACAGGCTGCAGCATTCTTAAACAAATAAACTATACTTTCTGTTGCCTTTGCCAGCAGCACTATTAACTCAGAAATTTTTCTTTTTAGATGGATATATTGATCATGGTGGGCCAGCTCATACTGGGCCTCACAATTTTAGTAGGTTTACACGAGCTGGGGCACATGCTAACGGCCAAGTGGTTCGGAATGCGGGTGGAAAAGTATGCAATCGGCTTTCCGCCAAAGGTTTTCGGGAAGAAATTCGGAGAGACAGAATACATGCTGGGCCTGATTCCGTTGGGCGGTTTCGTGAAAATTTCCGGTATGGTGGACGAGTCGATGGATACGGAGGCGCTGAAAGAGGAGCCGAAGCCGTGGGAGTTCCGTGCAAAACCAGCCTGGCAGCGCCTGATCGTGATGATGGGCGGCATTATTGTAAACGTAATTACGGGTATTGTTATTTTTATCGCCTTAACTTATACTTATGGGGAGCAGTACATTCCTGCTAATGAAGTAAAGTATGGCGTGGTAGCCAATGAGTTGGGCCAGGAAATTGGTTTTCAGACAGGCGATAAAGTAGTGGCCGTAAACGGAAAAGAACTGGAGCGCTTTGAGGATGTACGCTCAATGGATGCTTTACTGGGCACCAATTCCTACTATACCGTGGAGCGCAATGGCCAGCTGGTAGACCTGAAAGTGCCTGTAGACCTGATGGATAAACTGGCGGACGACAAAAATCAGGTGTTTTTTGTTGAGCCGCGCCTGCCGTTTAAAGTTGGCCAGGTGGTAAAAGGCAGTGCCGCAGCCAAAGCCGGTCTGCAGCCAGATGACTATATTACCATGGTGAACGGCGAGAGCGTGAAGTTTTTTCATGAGTTTCAGGAATCTCTGAAAGCCAATGCAGGCAAGGCGATCACTATGACTGTGGAACGCAACGACAAGCTCGTAAAGCTGAAGGCAGAGGTTGGCGAAGACGGAACTGTCGGTTTTCAGCCGGTGCCGTTGCTGCAGACAGCCACCAAACAATACAGCTTAGTAGAATCCATCCCGATGGGTACAGATCAGGCCTTTAGCGTGATTACAGCTAACCTGAAAGGTTTCGGCAAAATATTCCGTGGCGAGGTGTCGGCTTCTAAATCGCTGAGCGGCCCGATTGGTATTGCCCAGATTTTCGGCGATACGTTTAACTGGTATAAGTTCTGGAGCATTACAGGTATGCTCTCGATGGTACTGGCCTTTATGAACTTCCTGCCGATCCCGGCACTGGACGGTGGCCATGTGGTGTTTCTGACCTATGAGATGATCAGTGGCCGCAAGCCGTCTGATAACTTTTTGGAAAATGCTCAGAAAGTGGGTATGGTTTTATTGTTAGGCTTAATGGCATTTGCTATCTTTAACGATGTATTTAAGATAATCTTCTAACCAAGATTTTTCGCATGAATTCCATCGTAAAAGCAACCCTGACAAACTTAATCTTTATTTTAGTACTTGCATTTAACCAAGCTGAGGCTTCAACTTCAGTTTGGCCTGAAAATATAAACCTGAACGCTGTCGCTGCACCAAGCGACAGCGTGTACCAGGTACAGCAGGGCGATACGTACTACAGCCTTTCGCGCCGCTTTAATGTGCCGCTGGACTCTTTGCAGCGCTGGAACAAGAACATCCTGCAAATCGGGCAGACGTTGTACCTTATTAATCCTAATAAGAAAAAGCAGTTAGCTTCCACAAAGGCTTCGGCTGCCAAACCAGCTCCGGTAGCAAAGGCTGCGCCAGCTAAAACACCTGCAGCAACAGCTTCTACGGCTGCAAAACCTACTCCGGAAAAAGCTGCTGCTACACACAAAACCGTAGAAAGTACTTCTGCTTTTCCGGCTCCGGAGCCTAAACCGGCAGCTTATAAAACCAAGAGCCGCATTCTGGTAGTGCCTTTCGATCCGCATTTATACTTTTCAGACGCCGATTACGAGATTGCGCGTCAGTCTCGGATACCGCGCCAAAACGTGCGGCACGTATTCAGAGGAAGGTTAAATGCGATGCTGGCTCCGCAAGGCTATGAAACCATTCATTTGCTAGGCGGTGTGTACCGCGATAGTGTGAGCGAATTGAGCCGTTTGTATAAGTCTCTGAACTATGCTTACTCCGATAACAAACAGTCTAGGTACAACCACCAGCCAACTGTGAAGGAGGATAAAGGTGGCATGCTGAACTGGGTGAAAGATCAGAAAGATAAACTAAGTATAAAAGGAGAGCCAGCCGTGCTGCCCGTAGCACAAGATCCTAACAAGCATTTTGGAGTTACTGTTAAAGACCCGGACTTTTTTAGCTATTTCAACAACCAGTACGGCATTGATTACTACGTTTTCATTAATCAGTTTGAGGTGCAAACTATCTATGAAAACTGCCTGGACCGTGCCGCCCAAAATTACCAGCGCGACTTTACCGTGCACTACAGCATCTACGACAGTAAAGGAGAGCTTATTTCCGGTAACAAGGTTAAAGTACCCTACGAGTCTAACATCAACGATGTGCAGCGCATTGTAAGCGACAGTATGCCAAACATGGCCAAACGCGTACTTTCAGACCTGCCTACTGCTAAGAAGTAAACAAGCTAGCTGCAGGAAACTGGTACTACATTTGCTGGCGTTTACCTATTTACAACTTAACTCTACATGAAGTATAAATTCCTGCCTTTTTTGCTGCTGTTGTTTGTAGCCGCATTTGTACAGCCTGTTGCCGCGCATGATTACCATGCCAGCATTGCCGATGTACGCTTTAACCCTCGCACGCAAAGTCTGGAGGTTGCCGTAAAGGTTTTTATGGATGATCTGGAGGATGCGCTTTCCCAAAGAAACAAAACCAAAGTAGTATACAGCCATACTTCGGAGCAGGTTAAAAAGTACCTGAGCGATTATCTGGCAACCAACCTGGTGCTGGAGGTAGAAAAAGGAAAGCCTTTGAAGCAAAAGTTCTTAGGCTCCGAAGAAGATGCTGATGTAGTTTGGATGTACCTGGAGGTGCCGGTACAGCAAGAGGCGTTGCGACAGCTTTACGTGAAGAACGCAGTACTTACCGAGCTGTTTTCCGACCAAATGAATATTGTAAATATTAACTACAAAGGCAAAACAGAAAGCGTACTGCTGCAGCGTGGCGAGACACAGAAAAAGATAGCGCTATAGTATAATTAGAGCAAGAGTATAAAGAAAGGCTGAGTTTCCGGTGAGGAGGCTCAGCCTTTTTTACTTAATAAAAGTTGTTAGATATAAACACCAGTACAACTAGTAGAGCAAGAAGTATAATTGTGCCGATGAATATGTTATACATGGCATTTTTACTCTTTCTGGAGAATTTCCAGCCTTTTCTGGCGTCATAAAACTCGCCGTACCTTCTGTATTTGCTGCCGGTAAGCTGCCTGTGCAGGGCATAGTATAGCCAACGGGTAGAAGCGCCCAAATGCTCCAACAGCAGCGAGCCTTCTATAACGTCATCTAACATGGCTGTTGTAGTGTAAGGTTTAAAGCGGACTCTTATACTTTGTGCTTAGGTAATGTAGGAAGATTTGCTCCTAATTTCTGGGCTTGATAATGATAAACTCTACGCGGCGGTTAATGCGGCGGTCTTCTTCGGTTACTTCCTGGCGGATAGGTTTGCTGCTGCCGTAGCCAATAGCGTCAATGCGGTCGCTGCCGATGTTTACCTTGCGCTCTATGTAACGCTTAATGGCATCTGCACGGTCCTGGGAGAGGGTGAGGTTAAAGTCAGGGTCTCCGGCGCTGTCGGTGTGGCCGGCAATTTCCAGGCGGTGCATCGGGTGGTCGATCATAAAGTACGCTACCTCGTCCAGTATCGGCTCCATCTCCTGGGTAATATCAGACTGCATCGGCTCAAACTCAATGTTCTCAAACACCATCGGTATACTATAATCAATCACCGACGTCATAAAGTCTATGGATGTATCGCCTCTGAGTTCCAGTTCCCGCTCAATTGTAAAGAAGTCGGGGCTTTGGATCAGGATCATGTAACGGGTATTATCGATCAGGTTAAACTCAAAAGAGCCGTCTGGCCGAACATACTTGCTGGAAATCTCCACGCCATTGTCAAGATCAATAACGGAGACAACCGCCGACATGGGTTTGTTAGTTACTGAATCTGTGAGGGTGCCTTCCACTTTTGTTACAGCCAAAGGATGTGCCTCCATAGGAAGCGGAAAGGAGTAGAGGTCCAGGTTTTTTATGTCGTTGGCCTCCGAGCGGGCATAATATAGGTTTTTAGAACCAGCGTCTATGGTAAAATAATACTCGCTGCCACGGCCATTTACCAGCGGGCCTATATTGCGCGGCTCCTGCCAATGCCCTTGCACCAGGTACGTTTTGTAGATATCAAAATCGCCAAAGTTGTTGAGCTGGCCACGCGAGCTAAAGTATAAAACCTGGAATTTAGGATGCAGGAAAGGGCTTACCTCACTTTCGCGGGTGTTAATGACCGGGCCCATGTTCTGGGCCGGAGCCCAACTGCCAGATTTGGTTTTGTGGGTAAAGTAGATATCCGAAAGGCCAAAGCCGCCCAAGCGGTCAGAGGCAAAGTATAGCGTGTCTTCCTGCCGTGATAAGGTTGGCTGAGAATCCCAGGCAGGGCTGTTTACATTAGCTCCCAGGTTTTTTATCTCGCCCCAACTGCCGTCTTCCTGGCGCGTGGCCACGTAAATATCGCAGTTGCCGTAGCTATTTGGGGCTTCGCAGCGGGCAAAGTATAGCGTTTTTCCGTCGTGGCTCAGGCAGGCCGATCCCTCATTATAAATGCTGTTGATAGGCTTACCAAACGATTGTGCCTCTTCCCAAAAGCCATTGTTCTGCTTGCTGTAAAACAGGTCTTCATTGGCCCGGCTCTGCAGGCCGCCCACATTGCGCTTGGATGTAAAGATGAGTACCTCGTTCTCGTCGTTCAGGGTCGGGCCGTAGTCTGCGTAAGGCGAGTTAATGGCATTGCCCATGTTCACGTACACGCCCTTCGGCGGCTTAAACGTGGCAATAGATTTACGGTACTCCACCAACTCATAGTAATAGTTTAGCGGTACGTAGTAGTTTTTGGTGTTCTGCTCAAGCGAGTCGTAATAAGACATCACCTTTCTTACATCCGCGCGGTGGTGTTTAAGTACAAGGCGGTAAAGTGCTTTGGCTTTTTCTTGGTTGCCCTGGCGCTCCAGCAGCTGGCCCAACCGCCAGAGTAACTGCGTGTCTTTGTAGAAGTTCTGAACACCGAAGTTATGCACGTACTCCTCCAGCAGCGGCAGAACCTTGCCGTATTGCTTACGTTTCTCGAGCCTATGTATAAGAGATAGCTTCTTACGGTCGTGATAGTAAGAGAATTTGTTTAAATTGGGAAAATCAAGGTGAAATTCAGGGTCTGGCTGAAGCTTACTGACTTGAAGGTTAGCCTCGGACAGATCTTTGGGGTCTACGTGTTTAATTTGCTGTGCCTGTAACAGAGTAGGTTGCAGGAACGTGAGCAGTAAAAATACCAACAGGAACAAGCGTTTCATCAGCGATGCAATTTTGCCCAACGCTCAAAGATATTAATTTTGCGCTATATTATTGTAAATGTGTTTTCGGTTAGTGCTATTTTTTTGTGGGATAATGGGTACAAACCCTAAACCGGACAAATCAACAGCCCAATAGCCTTGGCACAAGACTTGAACAATAACAGCGAGGTAGGAAAACCGGGGGAGAAACGGTGTTTTTCTGCCAAAATGGCACTGAACTAAAATATGAACCAAACATTTAAGCATTTTCTGCAAAACCTGCTTCTTAGCAGCGCTTCAGACGAAGACAGCTTGGAGCTGATACCTGTAATTACTGCCGAGATAGAAGACGACATGAAACCTGTTGACCTGCCGGACGAACTTCCGATACTGGCAGTGCGCAATACGGTGTTGTTTCCGGGTGTGGTGCTGCCAATTACGGTAAGCCGCAAAAAGTCTGTGAAACTGGTGCGAAAATCGCACAGCGGCGGCAAAATTATTGGGGTAGTGGCGCAGAAGAATACTATATCCGATGATCCAACGGCCGAAGACCTATACCACGTAGGTACTGTGGCAAAAATACTGAAGATGCTGGTACTGCCTGATGGCAACACAACCATCATTATTCAGGGGCAAAGCCGCTTTCAGATAGATGAGGTAACGCAGGAGGATCCGTACCTGGCGGCTAAAGTTAGCCTATGCGAGGAAACTCCGATGGACAAGAAGAGCAAAGAGGTGAAGGCACTGGTGCAGTCGTTGAAAGATGCGGCCGCTAAAATGCTGAAGCTGAACCCTGAAATACCGCAGGAGGCACAGGTGGCGCTGGATAATATTGATAGCCCAAGCTTTTTAACTCACTTCCTGTCGAGCAACCTGAATGTTGAGGTGGCCCAGAAGCAGGAGCTGCTGGAGGTAAACGACGGCAAAGAGCGCGGCACACAGCTGCTGGAGTTCATGCTGCGCGAGATCCAACTGCTGGAACTGAAGCAGGAAATCCATTCCAAAGTACACACCGATATAGACCAGCAGCAGCGCGACTACTTTCTGCGACAGCAGATAAAAGTGCTGCAGGATGAACTGGGGCAGGAGGGGCCGGACCAGGAGATAGAGCGATTCCGGGAGCGTGCCAAGAAAAAGAAATGGCCGGAAGCTGTTGCCCTGCACTTTAAAAAAGAGATTGATAAGCTGGGGCGTTTAAATCCACAGGCAGCCGAGTATCCGGTGGCGGTAAGCTACCTGGAGTTTCTGCTGGACCTGCCCTGGAACGAGCATACCAAAGATAACTTTAACCTGAAGCGCACCAAAAAGATACTGGACGCAGACCATTACGGCCTAGAAAAGGTAAAAGAGCGCATTCTGGAATACTTGGCCGTACTTAAGCTGAAAAACGATATGAAGGCACCGATTCTGTGCCTTTACGGACCTCCGGGCGTGGGTAAAACCTCGTTGGGCCGTTCTATTGCCAAAGCTTTGGGCCGCAAGTATGTACGCATGTCCTTGGGCGGGGTGCGCGATGAGGCAGAGATCCGTGGCCACCGCCGCACATATGTAGGCGCCATGCCAGGCAAAATCATCAGCCAAATCAAGAAAACAGGCTCTTCTAACCCGGTAATCATTCTTGATGAGATTGATAAGCTGGCTTCTGATTTCCGTGGCGACCCGTCTTCAGCTTTGCTGGAGGTGCTGGACCCGGAGCAGAACCATACGTTTATGGATAACTACCTGGATGTGGAGTACGATCTATCCAAGGTGTTATTCATCGCGACGGCTAACTCACTAGAAACCATACAAGCAGCCTTGCGCGACCGTATGGAGATCATTGAGCTGACCGGTTATACTTTAGAGGAGAAAACCGAGATTGCCAAGCGCCATTTAGTACCCAAGCAGATAGCCGATCATGGGCTGGAGCCGGACGATGTAAAGGTGCCAAAAGCGACTATTCAGAAGGTGATAGAAGACTATACCCGCGAATCAGGCGTTAGAAACCTGGAGCGCAAGATTGGGCAACTGGTGCGTAACACGGCCAAGCAAAAGGCGATGGAGGAGGAGTTTGCCAAATCCATCAAACCGGATGAAGTAACCAAGATTCTGGGCTCTGAGATTTTTGACAAAGAAATCTACCAGGATATTGATACTGCTGGCGTGGTAACCGGCTTGGCCTGGACATCAGTTGGCGGAGATATTCTGTTCATCGAAAGTATACTTAGCCGCGGCAAAGGCAAGCTTACACTGTCGGGCCAGTTAGGCGATGTGATGAAGGAGTCGGCTATGACGGCCATTTCATACTTAAAAGCACACGCCGAGCTGCTGGATATAGATTACCGCCTGTTCGACCAGTACGACCTGCACATACATTTTCCGGAAGGCGCCGTGCCGAAAGACGGTCCATCGGCGGGTATAGCCATTTTTACCTCCATTGCCTCTGTGTTTACGCAGCGCAAGGTACGGGCAAGGCTGGCGATGACAGGTGAGATTACGCTTCGTGGCAAAGTATTGCCGGTGGGAGGTATAAAAGAGAAGATTCTGGCGGCCAAGCGTGCCGGTATCACAGATATCATACTTAGCCAAAAAAATAAAAAGGATATCAACGAGATTCCGGAGCAGTATATTAAAGGCGTTACTATACATTATGTAGACCGTGTGGACGAGGTGGTGAAAATCGCTCTTCTGAAGGAGACGGTGAAGCATCCGCTGAAGCTGACGGTGCGGGAAGAGAAAGTTGAGAACGAATAACTGTTGATTGCTACTAATTGTTGAGTGGTTAAAATTATTTGGTACTGTGGAGACGCAATATTTTGGGGCTTTTACACTTGCTGAGCAGCAATAAATCAACCATTCACTCAATCACTCATTCGCTCATTCAAAATTGGAATCCCCATGAAAACCGCTGCCCTCATACTTTGCACGCTGCTGGGCCTTGCGCTCACGGCACAGGCGCAGGTGGGCGGCCAGCGGGGATTTCCTTTCCTGGAATTACCAGCCAGCGCTAAGCAGGCGGCTTTAGGCGGAGTAAACGTGACGGCAGGAGGCCATGACGTAAACATGGTATCAGCTAACCCAGCTTTGTTAAACCAGGAGATGGACCAGCAGGTGAGTGTGAGCTACGTCGGCTATTTGGCTGATATCAGGCAGAGCCATGCTGCGTACGCCTTCAACTCTAACAAACTGGGGCGCTGGGCGGCAAGTATAAACTACCTCAGTTACGGGGATTTTGTGCAGCGCGATGCCACAGGTACGGAGCAGGGTGCTTTCAACGTAAATGATTATACTTTGGCGATTACCCATGCCCGTGAAGTAGAGGCTTTTACGATTGGCGCAACTGCAAAAGTAGCTGTGTCAAGTATAGCCGGCAACCAGGCAGTAGGTATTTTGGCAGATGCGGGCGCTGTTTTTAAGCATCCGGAGAAAGATTTTACGGTTGGCTTAGCCTTCAAAAACGTTGGTTACCAGGTAAAGCCATTCGATAGCGGAGAGCGGCAGCAGATGCCCTGGGATGCTCAATTGGGCATTAGCTATAAGCCGGAGCACATGCCTGTTAGGCTCTCGCTCACAGCACACCGCCTGTACCAGTTCGATATTGTGTACCTAGACCCTAACGCGCCGGGAAAGCTGGATGAAAACGGCAACGAAGTGAAGGAGGAGAAGCAACTGGGCGATAAAATAGCACGGCACTTTGTGGCAGGAGCCGAGTTTGTGTTCAGCAAAAACTTTCAGCTGCGGGCCGGTTACAACCACCTGCGCCGCAAAGAACTTCGTTTAGACAGTAAAGCAGGAGGGGCGGGATTTTCTTTGGGAGCCATGCTGCGGGTTAGGAGCTTTGAGCTGAACTACGGGAGTGCCTTTTTTCATCCGTCTGGTGCCACACATTACATCACCATTGCCACTAATACCGGCTCGTTCCTTAAAAAGAAGAGCAGTTAATAACCAAACGGCACTATGGCTTGTATTAGCAATAGGCCGGGTTTGATTTATAAACACAAGAAGAAGACATGTTAGATAATATTGCATCGTTAACGCCAGCCCAGATTGTAGCAGAGCTGGATAAATATATCATTGGGCAGAAAGACGCCAAGCGAAACGTGGCCATTGCGCTGCGTAACCGTTGGCGCCGCATGAACGCCGATAAAAGCATCCAAAGTGATATTGTACCAAACAATATCCTGATGATCGGGGCGACAGGTGTGGGTAAGACAGAGATCGCCCGCCGACTAGCCAAGATCGCCGATGCGCCTTTTACCAAGGTAGAGGCCTCAAAATTTACAGAAGTTGGCTATGTGGGCCGCGACGTAGAAAGTATGGTTCGCGACCTGGTGGAGCAGTCGGTGAACATGGTGAAGCAGAAGAAAAAGGAGGAGGTGAAGCAGAAAGCCGCCGAAGTGGTGGAAGACATCATACTTGACGCGCTGATCCCGCCGATTCAGGGGCGTTCTACGCCATCGTTCTCTACTACGGCGGACCCGAATGCCATGCCGGACAACGACTTTGAACTGAACGAGCGCACCCGCGAGAAATTCCGTGAGAAGATACGTAACGGGGAGTTGGAAGACCGCAAAATCGAAATCAAGGTACAGCAAAGCTCCATGCCGGGCATGGGCGTGATGGGGCCGGGTATGGATGAGGCTTCCATGATGAACATCCAGGAGATGATCAGCGGCATGATGCCTAAGAAGACCAAAAAGCGCAAAGTTAGCATTGCGGAGGCGCGAAAAATCTTATTGGAAGAAGAGGCTTCTAAGCTGATTGATATGGATGAGGTGAAGGAGGAAGCCATTTTTAAGGCAGAAAACTCAGGCGTCATCTTTATCGATGAGATTGACAAAGTAGCGAGCTCCAGCAAAAAAGGCAGCGGTCCGGACGTGAGCCGCGAAGGTGTGCAGCGCGACCTGCTCCCGATTGTGGAAGGTTCCACGGTGAACACCAAGTATGGCATCATCAATACCGACCATATTCTGTTTATTGCCGCCGGTGCGTTTCATGTGGCTAAGCCATCCGATCTGATTCCAGAGCTTCAGGGCCGTTTCCCAATCCGCGTGGAACTGGACAGCCTGACCAAAGACGACTTCTACCAGATCCTGAAATTCCCGAAAAATGCGCTTACCAAGCAGTATGAGGCGCTGCTGTCGGCAGAAGAGGTGGAACTGAGTTTTAACGACGAATCCCTGGACGAAATCGCTTCTATTGCCTACGAGGTAAATACTGAGGTGGAAAATATCGGTGCCCGCCGCCTGCACACGGTCATGAGTCGCCTGCTAAACGATATTCTGTTTGATGTGCCGGACAAGATCGGAGCCAATGCCCACATCCTGGTTACCCGCGAAATGGTGCAGGAGAAGCTGTCTGGCATGGTGAAAAACCGTGACCTGAGCCAGTATATACTATAGTTAGAAAGTTAGAAAGTTTGCCTGGTGCGGAAGTCACTTCCGTGCCAAAGTATAAAAGCAGGTCTGCGACTTGCATGAGGAATAAAAAGCCAGTGTTTCTGCTAAAGCAGAGGTGCTGGCTTTTTGTTTTGGCTGTGGTTTTATACTTTAAACAAGTATAAAGAATGGCTGCAACTACCAAGCGCAATGTTGGGTCAGGGATGAAGTTGTTGTATTTATGATCAGCAATAACAGTTACAGCAATGTAAAAGATGAATCATGTCAACTAACCTTTCCAGCGTATGTATCCGTAATCCTAACTCCCAACCTTTTAACTTCCTGACTTTTTAACTTTCTAACTATGAACATCTATATCATCACCGGAGCCAGCAAAGGCATAGGCAAGGCGTTAGCCGAGGAACTGCTGAAGGACGAGAATAACCATGTAGTGGGCGTATCGCGCACCTGCAGCATCAAACACCCGAACTACCGCCACCAGCCCCTCGATTTTTCTGACATTGAGGCTGTAGAACATAACCTGCAGAAAGTTTTCCTGCCTTACAAAGATGCCGAAAAGCTGGTGCTGATTAATAACGCAGGTGTGCTCGGAGACATCGGCTACGTGGGCGAGGGAATGCCTAATGAGCGGTTTGAGTTTGTATTTGATGTGAATGTGATTGTGCCAGCCATGCTGATGAACACTTTCTTAGAAGTATACAAGGAGCAGCAGGCGCAGAAGGTAGTCGTAAATATTAGCTCGGGTGCAGGCAAGTACCCCGTAGATGGTTGGGCCAGCTACTGCGCATCCAAAGCCGCCATGGATATGCTGTCGCATACAGTGCAGCTGGAGCAGGACAAGCGCGGCACCGGAGTAAGAGTGTATGCACTGTCGCCGGGGGTAGTGGATACGCACATGCAGGAACAGATCAGGGAAAGTGACGCTAGCCGTTTTAGCACCGTAGAAAAATTTCGGGATTATAAAGCCGATAACGAATTAGCCTCGGCAGAAGAAGTAAGCATAAAGATTGTCAATTTCCTGAACAGCATCAACAAGTTTACAGAAGTGGTAGTGTCTGTGCGAGATATGTAGTTCTGGTAAAATTCTTATTTTGAGCTGCTTACTTTCAATATACGCTTCGTATCCATCCGTTTTCTGCTAAATAGGTATGTAATGACATAGGGTTTTTATATATTTTGCTAATTGTCTGAAGATATGCATATTTGGTACAGTTATGTGTTCACTCGCTAAAAATGTACCTGCCTGTGAGAGATCCGATTTGCCCGATATGCTTTTAAACACCTTAAAACAAAACCTAACCAAGAACTAAATCTTGCCATGACGAACTATCAAGTTAAAACCTACGACGAGTACCAGGATGCTTACAAGCGCAGCGTAGAAGACCCGGAAGGTTTTTGGGCTGATATAGCTGATACTTTTACCTGGCGCAAGAAGTGGGAAAAAACACTGGAGTGGAATTTTGACGAGCCGAGCGTAAAGTGGTTTCAGGGCGGCAAGCTCAATATCACTGAAAATTGCCTGGACCGCCACCTGAAAACCCGTGGCAATAAACTGGCCCTGATCTGGGAGCCAAATGACCCGAAAGAAAGATTTGTACGCTATACTTACCGCGAGCTGCACGAGAAGGTATGCCAGTTCGCTAACGTGCTCAAGAAAAACGGAGCCAAGAAAGGCGACCGCATCTGCATTTATATGCCCATGATTCCGGAGCTGTCGGTTGCGGTACTGGCTTGTGCGCGTATCGGTGCCATTCACTCCGTGGTGTTTGCCGGTTTCTCCGCCGTAGCCATGGCCGACAGGATAAACGATGCCCGGTGCAGCATGGTGCTTACCTCCGATGGACTGAATCGCGGAACTAAACAAATACCCGTAAAACGCGTGGTAGACGAGGCTTTGGAAAACTGTACTTCCGTAGAGAAAGTGATTGTGATAGAGCGCCTGGGCTGGGCAGTGAACATGGTGGAAGGCCGTGATGTGTGGTATCATGAGGAGGTGCAGACTGTGAGCAAAGATTGCCCAGCCGAGGAAATGGACGCCGAAGATATGCTGTTTATACTTTATACTTCAGGCTCCACGGGCAAGCCGAAAGGCGTGGTACATACCTGCGGCGGCTACATGGTGTATGCCCAATACAGCTTCTGCAACGTGTTTCAGTACCAGGAAAGCGATGTATACTGGTGTACGGCAGACATCGGCTGGATAACGGGCCATACATACCTGCTCTACGGCCCGCTGCTGAGTGGCGCAACCACGCTGATGTTTGAAGGCGTACCGACCTATCCGGATAACGGCCGTTTCTGGCAGGTGGTGGATAAGTTTGGCGTGACCATCTTCTATACTGCCCCAACCGCTATTCGCGCGCTCATGGCCGGAGATCTTGATGATGTGCTCTCTTATAGCCTGGATTCGCTCCGCGTGTTGGGCTCTGTAGGAGAACCTATAAATGAAGAAGCTTGGCATTGGTACCATACACACGTTGGCAAGGAAGACTGCCCGGTGGTGGATACGTGGTGGCAAACCGAAACCGGAGGCATCATGATTTCCACGCTGGCTGATGTAACTCCGATGAAGCCAAGCCACGCCGGCCTTCCGCTGCCGGGCGTACAACCGATACTGGTAGACAGCGACGGAAATGAAATTAAAGAGAACGGTGTGGAGGGGTACCTGTGCGTAAAGTTCCCGTGGCCAGGTATGATACGCACGACTTATGGCGACCACGAACGTGCCCGCCTCAGCTACTTCTCTACATATAAAGGTTTATACTTTACCGGAGATGGCGCCAAGCGCGACGAGAACGGTCTATATCGTATTATTGGCCGTGTAGATGACGTCATAAATGTATCGGGACACCGTTTCGGTACAGCAGAAATAGAGGAAGCCATCAATCACAACGAGCATGTGGTAGAGTCTGCCGTGGTGGGTTACCCGCACGATGTCAAGGGCCAGGGCATTTACGCCTTCGTTATCATTAAAGACAAACCGGAGAAAGAAGAATACCTGCGCGCTGAGATCATCGAGACGGTGGTGGAGAAAATCGGTAAAATCGCAAAACCGGACAAGATCCAAATCGTGAGCGGCCTGCCAAAAACGCGCTCCGGCAAAATCATGCGTCGCATCCTGCGCAAAGTAGCCGAAGGAGATACGTCTAACCTCGGCGATACTTCTACACTACTCGATCCGGAGGTGGTAGAAGAGATAAAGGCTGGTGCTCTATAAATTATAAAATTAGTTTAGCTGAATTTTTAAACCCCTGTAGCCGCTGCTACAGGGGTTTTTGTTGCTGGTTTCAGCCATATCTGGCTTTCAGCGCGTTCTTATTTGTCAGAATCAGAATTTTCAGGATGCATGGATGAACAGGATTTTCGCAGTGCCTGGTCCAACCACCCCTAACCTCTCAGAGCTACGCTCGCTAGTTTCGAACTCTCGTTCTCACTAGTCTAAGGAGGGGAATTCTGTAGAAGCTCCGTCAGCAGTGTCTATTGAAAACTGATCCCAGTCTTTCCGTGGGGGTAGGGGCCCTCGACAAAGAGCGCCTTGTGAGATTCCGGTGCCCGTGAGGGCATTGCGACCGAAGGGTAGCAAAGGAAGGGAACACAGCGCGATGCGGGAAGACGAGGCCTCCCGGCCTGGAGGGAGCCAAAGCCAGAAGTGAAACAAATAGGTTGTAAAGCCGTGGATGAACTAACGATTAGAAAGGATAGCTTGTGTCCAATTGAAGAAAGCAGCGGCTAAAGTATAACTCTTCAGGCCAGTTGAGTTGCAAACTCAACTTCATTTTAAGACACGAGTTGAAAACTCGCGCCAGCGGGGAGGAGCAAGAAGTATTTTCCCAAACACAATGGGAGGCGGCAAGAGATGCTTTGTTTCAAACCATTTTACCTCATTCTCAAAAACCTTACTTTAAATATATTCCTGCCCTTGCTGGTGTTTTCACCAACAAGCAAATCACTCGTCTTACAACCCAAAAAAACTATCTTTGCAGCAGAAACAAGTACAAGCTATGATCGACGAGACGCATAACCCCTGGACCACCCTATCCAGCAAGCCGGTTTACCAAAACCCCTGGATAAAAGTACGAGAAGACAAGGTGCTGAACCCTGGCGGCGGCGAAGGCATTTACGGTGTGGTAAGCATGAAAAACAAAGCTATCGGCATTATCCCCATAGATGACGAGGGTTATACTTACCTCATCGGGCAGTACCGCTACCCGCTCAACGAGTACAGCTGGGAAATACCAATGGGCGGAGGCCTCATAGAAAACGACATTTTAGAATCCGCGAAGCGTGAGCTGCAAGAGGAAACAGGCTTTACCGCCGCCCGCTGGACCAACATCTGCCGCCTGCATACTTCCAACTCCGTAACCGACGAAGAAGGTTTTGTTTTTCTGGCGGAGGAACTAACCGCCGGCGAAACTGCTTTTGAAGAAACGGAGGAACTGCACATCAAGAAAGTGCCTTTTAAAGAGGCGGTGCGCATGGCCATGAACAACGAGATAACCGATGCCATCAGCGTGGCCGGTATCCTGAAGGCCGCTTTTCTGCTGCAGGAGCAGGGCAGGATGTAAGCAACATGTCAGACAATGAGCTGGCGCAAGCATGAACGCTAGCGCTATAGCAGCATTACAAGGAGGCACGGGACGAGGAGCAGTTGTAGTTTTTATGCTTCAGCAAAGTATAAAAGCTGTATATTACTGCGTTATACGGGCAGCCAAGGCAATGGCAAACTAAGGGATTATACTTACATTTGGATACATGAAAGCCATAAAGTACATATCACAGCGGCTCTATACTACCTGGTGTGTTACCTGGTTTGTTCTCCCTTTTGTGGTGACGTATCCGCTGCAGGCCGTGCTGATGCGCCGGGTGCAGTGGTACAGGCAGTTGCACGGCGTTAACAGGTTCTGGTCCTCCACGTCGCTACGCATGTTCCTGACGCCGCTGCAGGTGGAGTGGCGCATGAAGTTTAACCCGAAGCAGCGTTATATTTTTACCGCTAACCATAGTTCCTATCTTGATATTCCGGTGATGCTGCATGCCATTCCCGGATTTCTTAACTTTGTGGGCAAGGCCGACCTGTGCAAGGTGCCGCTGTGGGGCAAGGTATACGAAAAGCTATACATTTCCGTGGACCGCAAAAACGCCATCAGCAGTGCCAAAAGCTATATTAAGTCGGCAAAGACACTGGAGCAGGGGCGTAGCCTGGCTATATTTCCGGAGGGCACTATTCCTAAAACAGCTGGCGAGCAGCTAATGGCATTTAAGGACGGCCCTTTTAAACTGGCCATTGAGAAGCAGGTGCCGGTAGTGCCGGTAACCATGCCTTACAACCAGCACTTCCTGCCCGACCTGGACGGTAAACTGAAAGTGCGTTGGCACCCGCTCAAGATTGTAATTCACGAACCGATCGAGACGAAGGGGCTAACACTGCAGGACCTGCCGCAGCTGAAGGAGCAGGTTTTCAATATCATACAAACAGAAATTACGAAACATACTCAAGTACATGTCAACAAATATTCAAACCATCCGCAAAATAGCGCATTTAGCAAGGCTGGAGTTTAACGAGGAGAAGGAGCAGGAGGTGCTGCAGGACCTGAACAAGATCCTGAACTGGGTAGACCAGCTGAGTCAGCTCGATACGGAGCAAGTGGCCCCGCTTATTCACATGTCTGAGGAGGTGAACGTGCTGCGCGAAGACGAGCCGCGCAATACCGTTTCGCACGATCAGGCACTGCTGAATGCCCCTAAAAAAGACTCCGACTACTTCCGTGTACCAAAGGTGCTGGAATAAGCTCTGGACATAAGTGCAAGGAACGGTCTTGTTTTTTAGCTGCGAAAGATACTTTTATCCGGTGGCAAAGCAGCAGGAAGTATAAATCAAGTATCTTGTGTCTTATGTCCTGATACTAGTGTCGCGAAAAATATATGAGTAAAATTAAGTTTTGGCAAGGATGGGATACGAACACCAGGTATCCCTATCTTTTTTTACTGCTGTTAGGCGTGCTGGCGCTGCTGCTGGGGGTATATCATTACTTCTCCGGCGAAGCCACGGCCATTGCCTGGGATAAAATAACCGATCTGCAGGTGGTACCGGTTCCGGTAAACGAGGTGCCGGGGCTGCTGGAAAGTTTTACCCTTTCAGCAGACGGTTACCTGCTTTTTGAGCAGTACGATGTAGCCCTTCCTGCCGTAAACACGGTGGCCGCCAGCCTTCTGCTGTTTATTTTAGGCGTTTGCCTGGCCTTTTATGCAGCCGCTATCAGTACCATGCGGCAGCTGCCATACTTTGGCGGCGTTCTGCTGCTGATGCTCTTCCTGGCTACTTTCAACTTTGATTTGCTGGATATATTTGGCGGGGCGGGGCAGACCATGCTGCTGGTAAGTATTGTGCTCTTCGCATTAAGCAGTTATGCTTTTCAGGCCTTCTTCCCGAATACCGGCCTAGGGCTGCGTGTGGTGGCCATGCTGGGCGTGGTGGCTGTGCTGGGCCTGCTAATGTATACGGAAGCCGACTTTACCCCAGCATTGATCACGCTGCACCTGGTGAGCTATAGCTCGATTGGGTTATTGGCTGCCACTGTGCTTTTTATGCTTTGGGTGAGCTATGAAAACGTAAACGCACTGCTCTGGATCAACACTCAGGCCAAAACACCGGAGCGGCGCTTCAGTATGTGGCAGTTCCTGCTCATCAGTATTTTATACTTGCTGAGCCTATTGCTTATGTACCTGCAGCACATGGGCTATATCAGCATCGAGGTTTTACCGCTCAACGCATACCTTATACTTCTGCTGTCTACGGTGGCGGGTTTTTGGGGCATGCGCCAGCGCCAGGCATACTATGGACATCTGTTTTCGTTCCGGCCTACGGGCGCAGTGCTTTATCTGGTATTTGCCACCATGGCGTTCCTGAGCATTGGCTATGCTTTTGCTACCGCCAACGATTCGCTTACGCTGCTTTATCAGAACCTCATTGTGTATACGCACCTGGCCTTCGGTTTTGGGTTTTTGATGTATGTGATGATTAATTTCGGCAGATTGTTAGAGCAACGCCTGCGGGTGTACAAGGTGGTGTATGAGCCTAAAACCTTCTCGCTGTTCTCATTCTTCATCATGAGCCTGGTTATTTGTGTGGTGCTGATTATGCGCACGCAGTACCGTTCATACTTTCAGGCGCAGGCCGGTTACTACAGCTACATAGGCGACCTGTACCGCGCTTCCGGCAACGATATTCTGGCAAAGCGCTTCTACGAGGAGAGCGATATGTACGATGACGGCAACGTAAAAGCCAATTATAGTCTGGCAGCCATGTACCGGCAAGAGGACCAGCGGAACCAGGAAATCCTGCTGCTGAAGGAGGCCTTGGAGCGTCGCCCGAGCCCAAAACTGTACGTACGCCTGGCTAACCTCTACGACGAAAAACAGTATTTCTTTGAGAAGCTGTATGTACTGCAGCAGGGGGCGGAGCAGTTCCCGGAAAGCGCTGAGATTTACAATAATCTGGCTCTGCTCTATACCCAAACCAGCGTACAGGATAGCACCGAATATTACTTTAACCTGGCCAACGAGCATGGGCGCAACAACGATGTAGTACGCAGCAACCGCTTGGCCTACTACACCCGACAGGCAATGCTGGAGCCTGCAAAAGCTGTGCTGGAGGAGTCCAGAAAGAGTAAGTACATAACGCTGCGCAGCAACCAGGCCGTGCTGCGCCAATTGCTGGGCATGGATCCGCAGGACAACGAAAGTTTTATGCCAGACTCCCTGAAGCAGGTAGAAGACTTTACCCTGTTCTACAACCAAACCATCAGCAGCTTGGATAATGGCGATACCACTCGTCTGAAACTTATCAATAGCTACCTTAATGTGCAGGGCAATCAGTTGTTTTATAGTGATTTGCTGTACCTGAAGGGTTTGGTGCACCATTACAACGGCTTGCCACGTGAGGGAAGGCGCGTAGTCGAGAACCTGGCACTGCAGATGGAAAACCAAAGCGGATACTACTATAACTCGTTGGGGCTGTGGATGCTGGAGGAGAAAAACTTCCGTGCCGCCGCCGCCTACTTTAAAGAAGCAAAAGACAGAGGCTACACGCAGGCATACTTGTCGCATGGCTATGCACTAGCCATGGCGCATCAGCCGGAGGCGGCAGTAGCAGCGCTGGAAGAGGTAGCGTATACCGAAAATGAGGCTGCCGTGGCTGTTGCCCAGGAACTGGCCATGCTGCTCCGGCAGGATGTAGAGACAGTGCTACGCGAAGGTACGGACAAAGACAAACTGCAGTACTTGCTGAGCTACCTGCCAACCTTAACGCTGGAGCACGTGAATATGCTGGTAAATACGGTGCAGGAAAAAGACCTGAAGCGGCATGCAGTAGTAACCCGAGTGGAGTATCTGCTAAATCAGAAGCGCTGGAAAGCAGCCTACGATGCCATACAGGAAGCAAGCGCCATGCAGCGGCCCGAAGGTGCCCTACGCTCCACCTTAAACCTGCAGCAGCTGAAGCTTTGGCTCAATACCGAGAAGTATGATCTGCTGCTCAATAAGATGGACCGTTTATACTTGACTGACCGGGACAAGCGCATGCGTTTATACTTTAAAGCTCGTGTAGCTGAAGCCAGGGGGCGCAGCGAGGAGGCGGCGGCGCGCTATGAGCAAGCTGTTAAAATGCTGACCTATGATGAAGAAACACTGCTGGCTGCCGCTGATTTCTTCAGGAAGTATAAACCCGGCGACGAGAAAGCTTATAACATATTGCTGAGCGGCATCACCTATAATCCGTATGCTGTGCAGCTGCATAAAGCCTACGCACTGGAAAGTATAGAGCAAGGCTTATATTCTTATGCAAATCAGGCTTCTGAAACGCTGCAAAATTTGCTTCCTCCCTCAGAATATGCTACATTTATAGAGATATTAGAACAAAAACGCCAGGAAGTGGAGGCCCGTGCCGAAAACTGGCAACTATGAAATAAAGCCGTATGAGCACCATCATCGAAACCCACGACATCTCGAAGGTATACCGCATGGGTACTGAGACTATCAATGCCCTTAAATCGGTATCCATCAGCATCAACAGAGGAGAGTATGTGGCCTTTATGGGGCCATCCGGCTCGGGAAAATCTACGTTTATGAATATTATCGGCTGCCTCGATACACCAACCGGCGGCACCTATATTCTGAACGGGCAGGATGTAAGCAACATGTCAGACAACGAGCTGGCGGAGGTGCGGAACAAGGAGATCGGCTTCGTGTTCCAGACCTTTAACCTGCTGCCAAGGCAGTCTTCGCTGGAAAACGTGGCCCTGCCGCTTATTTATGCCGGCTACAACAAAAGCCAGCGCGAGGAGAAGGCGCAGCAGGCGCTGGAAAGCGTAGGCCTGGGTACCCGCGGCAAGCACAAACCAAACGAGCTTTCGGGTGGTCAGCGCCAGCGTGTGGCCATTGCCCGTGCTCTTATAAACAATCCCAGCATCATACTTGCCGACGAACCGACAGGTAACCTCGACACCAAAACCTCTTATGAGATTATGGAGCTGTTCGAGAACCTGCACTCCAAAGGCAACACCATTATTATGGTAACGCACGAAGAGGATATCGCCAAGTACGCGCACCGCATCGTGCGCCTCCGCGATGGCCTGGTAGAATCAGATACAGTAAACCCGGACATAACCACAGCCTCCAGACTACAGGCAGAACATCAGTAATGAAGATATACACCAAAACAGGCGATAAAGGCACCACCGCACTGATTGGTGGCACCAGAGTCTCTAAAGCAAATCTGCGAATAGAAGTATACGGCACTGTAGACGAGCTGAACTCCTACATAGGCCTGGTGCGTGACCAGGAGGTGAACAAAAGCAGGCTGGATATCCTGAAGGAAATCCAGGACAGGCTGTTTACCGTCGGCTCTACGCTGGCCACAGACCCAGCTAAAAATACCAAAATGGCAACGCCAGACCTGCACGAGGAGGATATCATACTTCTGGAGCAGGAAATAGATATGTACACGGCTGAAGTGCCTCCATTGCGGGCGTTTGTGTTGCCGGGCGGGCATCAGTCTGTGTCGTTCTGCCATGTGGCCCGCTGCGTTTGCCGACGTGCCGAGCGCTTGGCCATTAGTCTGCAGGAAGTTTCGCCGGTGGATGACCTGGTCATAAAATATCTTAACAGGCTTTCTGACTATCTATTTGCCCTGTGCCGTATTATGACACAGGAGCTGGGAACTGAGGAGGTAACCTGGAAACCGAGAATGTAGCACCATACCATACAACCTAAACGGAATTAAAAAACAACACTTAACTATGTCCTTAGATATGCTAACTATACCGGCACAGTGCGTGGCAGAATCGCGTATTGCAGAGCTGGACTTTAACAACATTGAGTTCGGGAAGATCTTCTCAGACCACATGCTGGTAGCCGATTACAAAGACAATGAGTGGCAATCGCCGCAAATATTACCCTACGGTAACATGACGATGAGTCCTGCAACCTCAGCCCTACACTATGGCCAGTCTATTTTTGAAGGTATGAAAGCCTACAAAGATGCCAATGGGGATATTTTATTGTTCCGCCCGCTGGAAAACTTCAGGCGACTGAACAAATCTGGTGAGCGTATGTGCATGCCGGCCATTACCGAGGATATCTTTATGAAAGGGCTGGAGCAGCTGCTGCGCTTAGATGCCGCCTGGGTGCCGCCAACGGCTGGTTGTGCCTTATACATTCGTCCGTTTATGTTTGCTACCGACGATTTTATTGGCGTGCGTCCATCGGCCAGCTATCGTTTCACCATCTTTACATGCCCGGTAGGCGCCTACTACGGCCAACCGCTTAAGGTTGCTATTGAGCCGGATTATGTACGCTCAGCAGAGGGTGGAGCCGGTTTTGCGAAAGCTGCCGGTAACTATGGCGCGGCCTTATTGCCTGCCCGTAAAATGCAGGAGCGGGGCTACCACCAACTGATCTGGACCGATGCAAAAGAGCATAAGTATATTGAGGAGTCAGGTACCATGAACCTAATGTTTGTGATAGACGGAAAACTCATAACGCCGCCTGTAAGCACCACTATACTTGCTGGCATAACCAGAGACAGTGTGCTGCAGCTGGCTAAGGATTTAGGCTACACAGTAGAAGAGCGAAAGGTGTCTATAGATGAACTGGTGGAGGCCCATAAGGCAGGTAAACTGCAGGAAGCCTTCGGTACAGGTACAGCAGCCACTATTGCGCAAATTGCCACCATACACTATAACGGCGAAGACATGGACTTGCCGGCAGTAGAGGATCGCGAGATTTCAAACCACATCTCTACGGAGTTAGATAAGATTAAAACAGGCGAGACGCCGGACACGCACAACTGGGTGCACCGTATACGGCTGTAGCGTAACCTGAAAGTATAGAATGCTGAAGTATAAGCGACTGAGTTTATACTTCAGCATTTTGTTGTTTAAAAAGAAGTATAACCACAACACGCTAATGACAACTGAGCAAGTAAAAGAGTTGAAGGCCAGAGTAGAGGCCTTGAGGAGGTATCTTTGACTACGATGCCAAGAAAGAGCAGATAAAAGAAACGGAAGTACAGACTACTGCCCCTAATTTTTGGGATGACCCGAAAGAAGCAGAAAAGATACTGAAAGAAATCAAGTCAATCAAAGTATGGACAGACCACTACGAAGAAGTAGACAAGGCGGTCTCAGACTTTGAGGTGCTGTTTGATTTCTACAAAGAAGGCGATGTGTCGGAGGAGGACATACAGCAGGAGTATAAAAAAGCGGAAGGGGCTGTAGAAGGGCTGGAGTTTAAGCGCATGCTGAGCGGAGAGGAAGATCAGCTCAGCGCTATTCTGGAGATCAACCCAGGTGCAGGCGGCACCGAAAGTCAGGACTGGGCCGAAATGCTGATGCGCATGTACATCATGTGGGCTGAGTCGCATGGGTTTAACGTGAAGCAGCTGAACTACCAGGCAGGAGATGGAGCAGGCATACGCTCTGCCACGCTGGAGATTACCGGAGATTTTGCCTATGGTTACCTGAAGTCTGAGATAGGAGTGCACCGCCTGGTTCGCATTTCCCCGTTCGATTCAGGTGGCCGCCGCCATACTTCGTTTGCCTCTGTGTTTTCCTATCCTGTAGTGGAAGATACCATCAACATTGAGGTAAACATGGCCGATATAGAGTGGGATACTTTCCGCTCAGGAGGTGCAGGCGGGCAGAACGTAAACAAGGTGGAGACGGCTGTGCGCCTGAAGCATAAGCCAACTGGGATTGTAATAGAGTGCCAGATAGAGCGTTCACAGCTGATGAACAAGGAACACGCTATCCGAATGCTCCGATCCAGGTTATACCAGATAGAAATGGAAAAGCGCAATGCCGAACGCGACCGTATTGAAAGCACAAAGAAAAGAATTGACTTTGGCTCACAGATCCGCAACTATGTACTTCATCCTTACAAACTTATAAAAGATGTGCGTACAGGTGTGGAGCGAACAGATGTGCAAAATGTATTGGATGGAGATTTGGATGAATATATCAAAGCTTATCTCATGCAGGCATAAGTAAAAAGCCGCAGCAAAAAATAAAAAAGGCGCCCAACTTGGGTGCCTTTTTTATTTTTTGAAAAGCAGTACTAAAAAATTTAAATATAAGAGCATTTTAAATTTGGTTTATCCTTTATTGTTGTTAAAACATTGGTTTGCAGTATGATGGTAAAAAGTCCATTTAAGCAACAAATAAAGGGTTTTTCTGGTCTTGCTCTAGTCGTGATATAATGCATTAAATTTATTGTAGGCATCTAAGAAGCTATTTTATAGTGTTTTAACATTGAACAAGATTATTTAGTACCTATTGTTTTTAATATAATTACTGCATATTATTGGGCCTGAATAGATGTCTATTACTGTTATATAGTTGTTTTAGGCCAGCAGCTGATCAGTATAGGTAACTATCACCCCAAAAGTAGAAGCGGGCTTTCAAAGGCTCGTCATACTTGAAAATCTCACTACTTAAATTTTTCGTGTCGCAGGGTGGTTTAGCTAAAACCATCCTGAAATAAGTGCAAAAATTAAAATTCATAGAAATATGAGCATGGCAGAGCCTTGTCCAAATTTCAGAGTAAGTGCAAAAATTTAAAACCAACCAATTCTATTCACCTTAATTTCAAACAACAAATGAGAAAACTATTACTGATGAGTTTTGTGATGGTGCTGGCGCTGCTGCAGCAGGCCTATGCCCAGAGCAGAACTGTGTCTGGTACGGTTACCGACCAGAGCACATCGCAAGGACTGCCTGGGGTTGCAGTAATTGTGAAAGGCACCACAGTGGGCACAACCACTGGAGCTGATGGCACTTACACAATTAATGTACCAGCAAACGGCAATACCTTAGTGTTCCGTTTTATCGGTTACCAGACTGCTGAGAAGGCTATCGGCAACGCTAGTACAATTAATACCGCCTTAGCAACTGACCAGAAACTTCTGGATGAAGTAGTGGTGGTAGGTTACGGTACGCAGCAGAAGAAAGACGTTACCAGTTCTATTGCCTCTGTAAAGGGATCTGACATTGCTAACCTTGCTACACCATCGTTCGATCAGCAGCTTGCAGGTCGTGCTTCAGGTGTACAGATCACGCAGCCATCAGGTATCCTGGGCGCTCCTCCAAAAATCAACATCCGTGGTGTTAACTCCATCTCCTCAAGCACACAGCCCCTTATCGTAATTGATGGTGTTCCTGCTGCTGTTTCTGGCAACGTTGGTGCTTTTACGCCTTCTAACGCACTGGCCGACATCAACCCGAACGATATCGAGTCATTCGAAATTCTGAAAGATGGTGCTGCTACTGCTGTTTACGGTTCTCGTGCAGCAAACGGTGTTATCCTTATAACAACTAAGAAAGGTAAGTCTGGCCAGGCTAAGTTTTCTTATGACGGATGGGCTGGTACTGCCAAGGCTATCGAACTGCATGACCTGCTTAACGCGCAGCAGTTTGTTGATATCACAAACGAAAAGTATGACAATATTGGTCAAACATCGCCTGCAGTGCTAGGTGAGTTCGATACTGACTGGAACGATGAAGTTTTCCGTACTGCTTTCCAGCACAGCCACGCTTTCTCTGCTAGCGGTGGTTCTGAGAGAAACACTTACTACTTCTCATTAGGTTATTCTAACCAAGAGGGTATCGGCCGTGCAAACAGCCTGGAGCGTTACTCTGTACGTACTAACCTGACTTCTAAAGTAACTAAGTTCCTGGATTTTGGTTTGCAGGCTGGTTTAACTAACCAGATCAACCAAGGCCCACTTACAGGCTCTAACAGCTTGTCTGGTAACATCTTCAGTGTTATCCGTATGCACCCTAACGTGCCGGTATTTGACCCTACTCACCCAACAGGCTATAACGTTGACCTTGTTAACAACAGAGCATTAGGACGTGGTCCAAACACTGCCACTATTGCAAACGGTATTCCAAACATCCGTTTTGTACTAGACAACAACGTTCGTAAATCTACTACTTACCGTGGTTTAGGTAACGTATACCTGGATTTCAAACTTGTTGACAACCTGCGTTTCAAAACATTGTTAGGTGTAGACTTAACTATGGTTGATGACTTCTTGTTCAACGATCCTCGCCATGGCGACGGTCAGGGTTCAAACGGGTTAGTTTCACAGGCTTACAATCCAATCAAAGCGTGGAACTGGCAGAACATCCTGAGCTATAACAAGACTTTCGGCGATGTGCATAACTTCGACGCGACATTGGTTCAGGAATACAACAAGTACAGAAGCAGCTGGTTCCAGGCACAAGGCACTGGCCTGTCTGACCGTTTCTTCAATGAAAACCTTGTAAGCGGTACTTTTGCTAACCAGTTTGCAGACGGTGGCATCGGTGAAAATGGCCTGTCTTCTTACCTGGGTCGTTTCAACTACAACTATGCTAGCAAGTACTACTTCGGCGCCTCTATGCGTGCTGACGGTTTGTCAAAGCTTTCTCCTGACAACAAGTGGGGTTATTTCCCAGGCGTATCAGCTGCTTGGAGAGTTTCTGAGGAAGAGTTCTTCAAGAATTCTTCTGCCCTTAGCGTTATTTCTGACTTAAGAATACGTGGTAGCTACGCAGAGGTGGGTAACATCAACATCCCAGGTGGTAACTACCCTTACCTTGGTGCATTCGGTTCTGCACAGTACGGTTCAATGAACGGTATCGCTTTCAGCAACACGGGTAACCCGGATCTGAGATGGGAAGCACAGAAAATCACTGACTTTGGTATGGACATTGGCTTGTTTGACGGCCGTCTGAACCTGGAACTTGCTTACTGGATGAAAGACAACTCTGACATCGTACTTTCTGCTCCAACTCCTCCATCTTTGGGTGTGCCTAACAACTCCATCACTAGAAACGTTGGCCGTGTTGTAAACAACGGTATCGAGTTCTCGATCTCTGGCAACATCATCGACAAGTCTAACTTCAGCTGGAACTCTAACTTCAACTTCTCTACCCAGAACAACGAAGTGAAAGAGCTAGTTAGTGGCAACGACATCGTGTTTGAGTACACTATTCACCGCGAAGGTGAGTCTATCAACTCGCTGTACGGCTACCAGTACGAAGGTGTAAACCAGGCAAACGGTAACCCACTCTACCGTAAGGCTGATGGCTCTCTAGTACAAGGTAACATTTCTGGTAACGGCGGTTCTTCCCGTGTTTACTACGGATACGATCCTGCTAACCCAAGTGCACTTGGCGAGAGATCTTCGCTTACATCTGCTGACAAAACTATCTTAGGAACTACATTGCCTAAATGGTTTGGTGGTTTAGATAACAACTTTAAGTATGGCAACTTTGATGCGAACATCTTTGTGCGCTTCTCAGGTGGTAACAAGATCATGAACCGTACGCGTCAGGACCTGTTAACAATGGCATTTGAGAACAACGGCACAGAGGTTCTTGATAGATGGCAGAGCCCAGAAAACCCAGGCGACGGCCAAACTCCAAAGTTGGCTGCCGGTGCAGAGTATAGCAACTTCATCAACACAAACGGCGAAACTTCTTCTCGTTTTGTTGAGGATGGCGACTTCCTGAAAGTGAGCAACCTGTCTATTGGTTATACACTGCCTAAAGCAATTACTGAGCGTGCCAGCATCGATCGTCTGAGAGTATATGCGCAGCTGCAGAATGCTTTTGTGTTCACCAAGTACACAGGCCTAGATCCTGAAACTTACACCAGCATCTCAGGCACTAACAGCAACTTAGGTGTTGACTGGAATGGTCAGCCTCAGCAGCGTGTGTTCACTGTTGGTCTAAACCTTGGTTTCTAATTTTTAAATTTTCCGACAATGAAAAATAGATCATTTATAAAAAATAAACTGAAGTTAGCCCTTTTGGCCCCAGCGGTTTGCTTTTCGCTGATGCTGACTTCTTGCGACAAAGAGGTGACGGAACTCGCCCCTTATGATCGTCTTACCGAAGAAAGTGCTTTTACAACGCCTGAGCGTGTTGAGCTTGCCGTAGCTGGTGTTTATGACGCCGCTCAAAGTGGTTTTTACGCCGGTGGTGCTGTGCGTGGCTATCCGTTTGGTGCCGCTCACATAGAGCAGGGTGATGCCCGTGGCGAAGATATGCTGAACCTGGAGGCGTTCTATGCCATTACTTACGGTTCTTCCTACAATGCTGCTTCTGCCAACAACGTTTATCACTTTGAGACGCTATATGCCGTTGTAAACAAGGCAAATATCGTTATAGAAGGTGTTGAAAAAGCCGTTGCAGACGGTTTGATTACGGCTGAGGTAGGTAACGCTTACATTGGCGAGGCCCGCTTCCTGCGCGCTTTATCTCACCATGAACTGTTAATACACTTCGCACGCCCTTATAACCATACAGCTGATGCGTCGCACATGGGTGTGCCTTACAGAACACTGCCTGTAAACACTCCTGCCCGTGTAGAAGAAGCTCGCCAGCAAGGCAGAGACTCTGTAAAAGACGGCTATGCTAAGGTGCTGGAAGACCTGAACTACGCTGAGGAGTTCTTACCTGCAACACGTGCCAAGCAAATTTCAAGAGCTACAAAAGGTGCTGCTATTGCTCTGAAGACAAGAGTTAAGCTGCACATGCGCGATTGGGCAGGTGTAATTACAGAAGGGAACAAGCTAATTTCAGGTACTGATACTTATATAAGCCCTATTGGTGGTTATAAGCTTACAGCTTCTCCTGAAACTCCTTTTGCTAACAACGCAACAAACACAGAGTCTATTTTCTCTTTTGAGAATACCTCTAATGACAACGCCAGTGTAAACGGTTCACTGGGCCAGATGTATAACGCCGGTACTGGTGGGCGTGCGCTGGTTTCAATCAGCCCTATTATCTGGAATGCCACTTTCTGGCCAGCTGATGATGCTCGTCGTAACATCACGGTTAGCAATGCAAGAGCTATTTATTCTAACAAGTACAGAGATGCCGCAACGCAGTCTGACTGGTCTCCGATTATGCGCTATTCTGAAGTACTGCTGAACGTAGCAGAGGCTGAGTCTAGAGCAGGAGATAGTGGAAGAGCGCTTATGCTGCTGAATGCAGTACGCGGTAGATCTACAAGCCAGACTTATTCAAACATTTCTGGTGATGCTCTGACACAAGCTATCGTTAACGAGCGTCGTATCGAGTTCTTGGGCGAAGGTATCCGTTGGAAAGACATCCATCGTTTAGCTAAAGAAGGTAAATTCGGTCCTGCAGGAATTCCTGCCAAGGTGGCATCTGCCAACCTGAAGCGTGAAGACTTTGTAGCTGCCAGCGGTAGTGTTAGAGATGCATCAATTGCGATTCCGGCTATTCCTTATGAAGATTTCCGCTTCATCTGGCCAATCCCGATTTCTGAGATCAATGCTAACCCAGTGCTAGCTGCTCAGCAGAACCCTGGATACTAGTTTAATTTAAGATTAACATTGAAGCCCGCCAGTCGTTTGACCGGCGGGCTTTTCTTTTTATACTTGCGCCTATACTTTATACTTATGCTTTTACCTAACCACAGCGGCTATACTTTGGAGGCTGGCGTAGACGAAGTAGGGCGCGGTTGCCTGGCAGGGCCGGTGGTGGCCGCCGCTGTTATCCTGCCTCCTGGTTACCAGCACCCGCTACTCAACGACTCTAAGAAACTTACAAAGAAAACGCGTGAGATGCTGCGCGAAGAAATAACGCAGAACGCAGTAGCTTGGGCTATTGGAGAGGCCTCGCCGAAAGAAATCGACAAAGTTAATATTCTAAACGCCACTTACCTGGCCATGCACCGCGCACTGGAGGCATTGCAGCAGCAGCCAGAGTACCTTTTGGTAGACGGTAACAGGTTTAAGCCTTATAGCCAGGTGCCCTTTAGCTGTATGGTTAAAGGTGATGGGAGATTCCTGTCGATAGCGGCGGCCTCTGTGCTGGCAAAAACCTACCGGGATGAGCTGATGTGTAAACTGGCGACGGAAAATCCATACTATGGCTGGGAGCAGAACGCAGGTTATCCAACCAAGGCGCATCGGGCCGGAATCGCTGCACACGGAGCCACAATGCACCACCGGAAGTCATTTGCACTGCTGCCACGGCAGCTAAACCTGCTTTAACCATGCATCAGCAACACTTGCTGCTCTGCTGTTAAATATTCCCAAAGTATAAAGGCGCTGTATCCGCGGATACAGCGCCTTTATACTTTGTAGGTTTAGGGCTACTTAAGCTTGATCAAGTCAAGGAAAAGGCTGAAGCTGTCTAATGAAGAGTCGCTGCGCTCAAAGCTATCGAAGGAGAGTGGCTTTACGATGTAACCCGATACGTTCAGGCGCTGGGCAGCCATGCGGTCTGATTCCTCGTTAGAGGTTGTCATGATAAACACCGGGATGTGGCTGAACTCCGGATCGCGGCGCAGTTCTGTCAGAAACTCAAGCCCATTCATTTTGGGCATGTTGATGTCCAGAAGTATAACGCTGGGCGATGGGGAAATCTTTGGCGCTTCTTGGCCGCGAAGCATGTTTAGTGCCTCTTTGCCGTTTCGCGCCTCAAAAATCGGGTGAGTGATACCGATTTTCTTCAGCTCCCGCTCTACATTCATAGTGTCCAGGTAATCATCCTCCACTAGCAGGATATTTACTATTTCTTTCTCGCTCATTATACTAAATTGCTTCTGATCGAATTTAACAAAGCTATAAAAATTTTTCATCTTTACCGGTATGTTTAGGCCAGGTAAAGGTAAAAGTTGAGCCTAGGCCCGGTTCGGAATTTACCCAAATAGTGCCACCGCGGAGCTCCACAATTTTCTTGACGATGCTCAGCCCGACACCAGTACTTTCCAGCGCATCCCGTTCCTGAAGCGTCTGGAAAATAACAAAAATGCGGGAATGGTACTCCGGATCTATACCCGGCCCATCATCTGCCACAGCAAACACATGAAACTCGTCTGTCTCATGGTACTGAACGGTTATGGTTCCTTTATCTTTATCGTGGTACTTGATGGCATTGCTGATCAAGTTGCTGAACACCTGCTGCAGCTGTACACGAACGGTATACAGAGTTGGTAAATTGTCCTGCACATCAATTTTAAAACCATTTGGCGGCGAGAGCAGGTCAACTGTTTCCGAAAGCAGCTCATTCACATTAACGTCTTCCTCCACCTGGCTGGTCCGGCCAATGCGCGCGAGGGCAAGTATACCGTTAATCAGGTTCTCCATCCGGTGTACGCGTATGCGCATCATAATGAGGTACTCCTGCACATTTGGCGGAAGCTGGTTTCCCATATCTTCCTCCACCCACCGAGAGGCCACCTCAATGCCCCGCAATGGCGCCTTCAGGTCATGCGACACGACGTAAGCAAACTGGTCAAGCTCTTTGTTTTTGAGGTCCAGTTCGGTAAAAGTCTCATCAATGGTGTTAGACATACGATTAAGTGAGTGAGAAAGTCTACTCAATTCGTCATTACTTGTATCTACAATCTGCGTCTTGTACTCACCTTGCGATATCTGTTCGGCCAGCGTTACCATTTTTAGGATTCGCTGGGTAATGAGGCGGGTAATGTAGTATGCCCAGCTAAGGCCAAGTATAACAGACAGAATAGTAAGTATGGTGGAGAGGTGGCGGGTGTTGTTGATACTGTTGCTGAGGCGCTGGTTACGTTCCTCGCGTACTTTATACTCAAATGCGTTAAACTCGCGGAAGGCATTTCTGACAGTATCGATAATGGCCTTTTCACCGAGAACCAGGTTTTCCAGCTGTAAGTCCAGTTCCCGTTCTGTCATCAACGAATCCTGGTGGCCGCGTTTCATTTTAATAAGCGGCTCGGCGTATTCTTTCTCAAACCGCTGTTGCAGCATGATAATCTCATCCAGTTTTATTTTCTGGTTTGGAGAGTTGGAAACAAAGTTTTTGGTTTCCTGCATCAGTGCAGGCATTTGGTCGCGGGCCTGAAAGTATGGCTTCAGGAAGGTTTCGTTCCCGTTTAGCAGGAAGCCGCGCAAACCTGTTTCCATATCAATAATATTTCTTTGCAGAGAGGCTGAATTGCGTACCACAATCTGTGACCTTGAGACCCACTGCGAGTTTTCGATAACAGCTTCTGAAAGACGGAAGTTAACGATAGCCACGGCAGTAAAGAGCACTGATATTAGCAGAAATCCGGCAAATAATTTTACAGAAAGTTTCATGTACAAGGAGTGAGGCTATACTTTAATCCGCAATTTTGGCGGCGGGCAAGCTAAAAAGCAGGTGTAGCTGTGCTGGAGTATCGTAAAATCAGGCAGGTACCGGTGCTTCGTAAGGCTGCAGCTGCAGTGCGAAGCATGAGGAAAGGGGTAAGCATATATTTCCGTTGGCTATTATTATGGTTTTCGCTCATACGCATGTAGCAAGTATAGGTTGCGGCTGCAGCAGGAAAATTTAGAGTGTTGAGGCGGCAGCGGCGGGGGATAAATTTAGGATGCGCCCGAAATTTACTTATTTTTGCTTTAAATTAAGAACAGTTAAAACTGACATGGAACTTAAGAAAATCGCTCTGAACGATGTGCACGAGGCGCTGGGCGCTAAGATGGTGCCTTTTGCCGGCTACAACATGCCTGTACGTTATTCATCTGATATAGAAGAACATAAAACTGTGCGTGAAGCTGTCGGTATTTTTGACGTATCGCACATGGGAGAGTTTATGCTGCGCGGCCCAAAAGCCCTGGACCTGATCCAGCGTGTAACCTCCAACGACGCCTCTAAACTGGCTGACGGAAAAATTCAGTATTCCTGCCTGCCGAACGAGGCCGGTGGCATTGTGGATGACCTGCTGGTGTACCGCCTTTCAGAAGAAGAGTACATGCTGGTGGTGAACGCCTCTAACATAGAAAAAGACTGGAACTGGGTAAGCAAGTATAACACTGAGGGCGTGGAGATGGAGAACATTTCTGACGAGATGTCGCTGTTTGCAGTGCAAGGGCCGAAGACGGCGGAAGCCCTGCAGTCGCTGACCAAGATCGACCTGGCTACCATGGTTTACTATACTTTTGATAAAGGTGAGTTTGCCGGCGTGCCAGACGTAATTGTTTCTGCTACAGGTTATACTGGTTCGGGTGGTTTTGAAATCTACGTGAAGAACAAGGATGCCAAAAAGGTGTTCGATGCCATTATGGAGGCAGGCAAGGATTTCGGTATCAAGCCAATTGGCCTGGGCGCACGCGACACGCTGCGTCTGGAGATGGGTTTCTGCCTTTACGGCAACGATATTGATGATACAACCTCCCCGATTGAGGCTGGTTTAGGCTGGATCACGAAGTTTGACAAAGACTTTACCAACGCTGATAACCTGAAGGCGCAAAAGGAGCAGGGCGTGAGCCGCAAGCTGGTTGCTTTTGAAATGCTGGAGAAAGCCATCCCACGCTCGCATTACGAGATTGTAAATGCAGCCGGTGAGAAAATAGGAGAGGTAACTTCAGGCACTATGTCGCCGTCTCTTGGCAAAGGCATCGGTATGGGATACGTTGCCAAAGAGTACAGCAAGGCTGGCTCTGATATCCTTATCCGCATCCGTAACAAAGACATGAAAGCACAGGTAGTGAAGCTGCCTTTCGTGAAGAAGTAAAATCTACTTGTTAAATGGCTGAATGGTTAAGTTGTTGGGTCTGTTTCCAGGCAGTTTAACCATTTAGCCATTCAACAATTTAACAATCAATAAGTAAAAGATGCCAAGTATAGATGTGTGCTTCAGCCCGGAGCTGCTGCACTTGTATGAGCTGAAGGGAAAGGCAGTGGTGGCAGTGGATATTCTGCGGGCTACCTCAACTATGGTAACTGCGTTTGCTGAGGGAGCTGCCCGTATTTTTCCGGTAATGGAACTGGAGGAGTGCCGTGCACACGCAGAGAGCGGCTGCCTGACAGCGGCTGAGCGAAACGGTGTAAAAGCGGAGGGCTTCGACTTAGGGAACTCCCCGTTCGGTTATATGGATGGGAAGGTGCAGGGCCGCAATATAGCCATCACCACAACAAACGGTACCCGTGCCATTCGGATGTCTGAGGCTGCCGAAGAGATTGTGGTGGGCGCTTTTCTGAACCTGCAAACGGTCGCTGATCACTTAACAGAATTGGGTTTGGATGTGCTGGTAGTTTGCGCCGGCTGGAAAGGACAGTTTAACCTGGAGGATACGCTGTTTGCCGGAGCGCTGGTAGAGCGCCTGCAAAAAACCTTCGCCTCTGAGAACGATAGTTCTTTGGCCGCTTTATACTTGTACCAGACCGCTAAAGCCGACTTGGTAACTTTTCTGCGGCAGTCATCACATGTGCGCAGGCTGGAGCACCTCGAAATACACAAAGATATTGAGTTTTGCCTTCGCCACGATGTATATAACGTGCTGCCCGTGTGGCGCCACAATATGCTAGTGGACCTTAAAGTTAGAGAGTTAAAGGGTTAGAAAGTTATAAAGTTTCAGAGTTGGACTTTCAAAGTACAAAACGGCAGCGGCTGGCATTAATCATAATGCCAGCCGCTGCCGTTTTGTACGGTGCTGTAAGTATAATGCTAATTCTTTAGAGGCTGTTTTGATTTTATTTTGATAATTTTTTAAGCATCAAGTGAATCATAGCCACTCGTATCATTGTCTCAGAT
>NZ_CANLZM010000001.1 GCF_947495565.1 uncultured Pontibacter sp. | reverse complement strand
AAAAACATCGCTAAATTAGACCTAGGACCTGAAGAGTTAGGCTTCACAATGGCCTGAGAAATAAACGTTAGTCAGGACTTGGAACAGAGATATTACTGGGTATTCAGTTCAAAGGGTAACCTACTTCATGAAAAGGCCAATAACAAAATCAATCGCATCTCAATAGATCAACTTGGCGCCAATATGGTTATCGACGATGAAATGGCCGATGGGTATTCTGTTTATGCTGCAGACGAGTATGAAATTCCACAGAGCACTTTAAAAGGTATTGTATATCATGATACTAATAATAATTGCTTATATGATCAAGGAGATAAGGAATTATCTGGAATTGTAGTGGCAACAAACCCAGGACCTTATTATGCAATTACAGGTAAAGATGGGAGCTATACAATTACAGTACCTCCCGCTGACTACACATTGCATGCGATCATTCCTCAACAAGAGGGAAGAACTATCACCCCCACCTGCCCTTTACCTGAGCAGGGAAATAATGTTTCAGTTACTAATCTAGGACAGCAAATACAAAATATTAACTTCGCCAATTTTGTATTTGCTCCTCCCCACCTCTCCGTCAGCCTCTCCTCCACCCGCCGCAGGCGCTGTTTTGATAGTACCACAACCGTACACTACCAAAACTCTGGCTTTGCCACCGCACCTGATGCGAAGGTATATGTGCAACTACCACCGGAGGTAGAATTGGTTTCCGCAAACAAGGCCTACACGCGCTTATCCGACGGCACCTATGAATTTACGGTGGGCAATCTGGCAGCTGGCCAGCAGGGCACCATCACCATTCAGGATATTGTTACCTGCGGCGATGAGTCGGTGCGCGGCCGTACTGTCTGCACCCGCGCCTGGATCACCCCCTCCAACCACAGTCCCGGTCAGCCCTTACCCACTGTCAACATTACAGGCAGATGCGATCCTGCTTCAGGTATGATCCGCTTTGTGGTTCGCAACTCCGGCACAGCCGACATGGACAAGCACGAGCTGTTCCGCAAGTACAGAGACGGCAGGCTGTCAGCGGTGGAGCAGTTCCGCTTGGCCGCCGGCGACAGTATGGTGCTGCTGGTGCCCTCCATGGGCTACACTTGGCGCCTGGAAGCCGACCAGCCGGAGGGCAACGGCGACAATAAAACAGCCAGTGTAACTATAGAGGGTTGCACCGATACCAACTCCGGCCAAACGGTAAGCTCAGGTTTGGTAAACCTTATGCCGACGGATGACGAGGAGGCCGAAAAAGCAGAGGAATGCATGATGATCACCGATTCCTACGACCCGAACGACAAGCTGGTGACACCGGTGGGCAGAACACCCGAAAACTATACGCCAACAAACACGGCGCTCAAGTACAAGATTCGTTTCCAGAACACTGGCACAGACGTGGCTTACCGCGTAGTGGTGGTTGACACCCTCTCCGAGCACCTGGACCTGAGCACGCTGCAGCTTGGAGCCGCCTCGCACGCGCACCGCCTGGAAGTGAGCGGCAAGGGCCTGCCGGTACTCACCTGGACTTTCGACAACATCATGCTGCCAGACAGCAACGCCAACGAGCCGGGCAGCCATGGCTACATCCAATTCAGCATTAAGCCAAAGGCGGACCTGCCGGAGAAGACTGCCGTGGAGAACTTCGCCGATATATTCTTCGACTACAATTCCCCTGTGCGCACTAACGTGACCACCAACCGCATCTATGATATGCCGCCAGTAGTGGACGAGGAAGCGCGCGTGAACCTGGAGGATGTGCTGGCCACACCGGCTATAGCGGCTTTTGCGCCCGCTGCCGGCAAGTTCGGCTCTGAAATTACCATCTCGGGCAAACGCTTCGCCACTACGGCCACTGACAACAAAGTATACCTGAACGGAAAAGCCGCCACTGTTGTAAGCGCCAACGGCACAGAGCTGCGCGTGCTGGTGCCAGAGGGCGCAAGTACAGGCAACCTGCAGGTCATCACGCCAAACGGTGGCACAAAAGCTACAGAAAGCTTTGAAGTATACCAACGCCCGATACTCAGATCCTTCAGCCCGGCAGAAGGCGTGGCAGGGCAAACTGTAACGCTGCAGGGCCAGCACCTAAGTATAAACCAGGTATCGGAAGTATACTTGGGCGAGCAGCTGTGTCAGGTCAGCATGATCGGTTCCAGTGAGCTTCAGGTTATTATTCCCGCAGGTGCTACAACTGGAAAATTAAGCGTAACTACAGCAGGCGGTCAGGTGCAAAGCCATCTGGCTCTTAAAGTATGGCAGCAGCCAGCTATCGCCGGCATTAGCAAGCGCTCAGACAAAGCGGGCACAGAACTTCGTATTAACGGGCAGAACTTTGCTGAGAAACCGGACCAGAACAAAGTATACGTAGGCCAGGCAGAAGCGCAGGTCTTACAGGCTTCAGAGAATTTCCTGCTGATAAAAATACCCGCAAGCGCAGGAAAAATAAAGGTAATTACGCCTGGCGGTGAGGATTTAAGCAACGAGATGTTTGAACTCATACCAGCCCCTCAACTACTTCAAATGCAACCGGCACAAGGCAGCGTTGGCACAGTGGTAAACTTAAGCGGGAAGCATTTTAGTCTGTTGGGCAAACAGGATACGATAAGCTTTAACGGCATAAAAGCACCTGTGCTGTTGGCTACCTCAGAGTTAATTCAGGTAAGCGTGCCGCGAGGCGTAAGCACCGGAAAAGTAGAGATAAAAGGTGTGGGCGGTGCAGCCATCAGTGCTTCAGACTTTGTGGTGGATGAGCTGACTTTGGCAGAATCTGTTGTCATCTCTCCTAACCCTAGCAATGGTAGCTTTGTACTGGATTTGCACAAGGCTGATTTTGAAGTGCAGCTGCTACAAGTATACAGTAGCCTGGGCCAGTTGGTTTTGGAACAGCGCATCTCCTCGCCACGTCCCAATACAGTGCAGGTACAGTTACCGAACGCCCAAGCCGGCATCTACATGCTGCACCTGCATACCGACCGGGGCCCGTTAGCGTTTAAGCTTTATGTGCGGTAATTTCCTTAAAGAAAGTATAAACAGCGAGGGCCGGCATGTACATGCCGGCCCTCGCTGTTTATACTTCTGCCTTACTGCTGCAGCAGCCCCTGCTCCTGCCAGCGCATGCGGTAAGCGTTCATAGCCGTGATGCCTAGTTTACGTATGAGGCGATAATTTACCACTGCTCCAATAGGTGCACCGATCACGGGAATCATCTGAGCCAGTTTTGCCAGGTCTATGTAATCTCGGTACTCCTGCTGCAGGCTCCGCCAGTCGAAGGCATTAATATCCTCTGGCAGCACTTCTTTCTGACTTTCCCAATCCGCCATGTGCAGGTATATTTTACACCTGTGCTCCTGAGAGCTAAAGGCCAACTCGAAGATGTGCAGCATGTACACACGCTCCCGGTAGTCTTTGATGTCATACCCGTAAACAGCTGCTATGTCGTAGAGCATTTTTAGTTTTAAGCCCAGCAGCAGCGGAAAATCAACAAAGCCTAACAGAATGCCTCCGGCTCCGGTTACGCCACCCTCTGCAGCGGCTGCCTGCTGGTAATACTTTATTTGCCCCTGCACTTGCGCCTCCCGCACTTCCAGTGGAACATGTACCAAAGGTTCTGATGCAACATACTCAGCCCCAAACAACACACCACGGATCATCTGCTTCATAGCCGTTGTAATTGCCTGATGCACCTTCTCCGGAATATAACTATTGATCTTTACCTGCGCTTTCCGGGCGAAGGCATTGAACACAGAAGGGCTCCGCAGCATTTCATGTTGCCATTGTCGCAGTTCATGCATAGCCTTTGCTTCGTAGGGAGACATTTTAGTGAGAAAGTTAAGAAGTTAGAGAGTTAAAAAGTGATGCGCTTGTGCTGACTTAAAAGTATAAAAGCCAGCAAAGGCCGGCTTTTATACTTACTGGTTGTCTTGTATAGGTTGCTGCTGCTCTTCTAGCTGCTCCTGCGCTTCTTCAGCAGCTTCCTGCTGCTCCTTCTCCCGCTTCCTGAAAAAGCCTCTGAACAAAATGTTGCTCTGCAGTGCCTCCATATTTTGATCAAACTTCTGGGAGCTGGTTTCCAGGTTTTGCATCGTACGCTGCAACTGGTTGGCAAACTGCTGGTCGTTCAGCAGCACACCTACCGCGTTGTTCTCGTTGTTGAACTTGCTGCTTGCCTGCTGCAGGTTCTGAGCCATTTGCGTTGCCGATTGCGTGGCCTGCTCCAGTTGCACCATCGACTGTTCCAGTCTGTTGAAAATGGTTGTATCTGTTAGCAGGTTATCAGCCAGGCTGCCTTGTGTGTTCAGTTTATTTGTAAACCGGCTCAAATCGCGCGAAGCGCGAACCGCATTCTGTGATGTGCTCTCCAAGCTGGCTACCATACTTTTAAAATCCTGAGCCAGTGTGGAGTCAGTAAGCAAAGTGCCTACCGTACCCTCTCCGCGCACAAGCCGGTTGCTTATCTCGCTGAAGTTACCCGTGATAGTTGCCAGATTCTTGTTGTTCTCCTGCAGCGTTTTCATGATGTCGTCGGTGTTCAGATTTGCCTCCGAAGCCAGCATATCCCCATCCTGCACTTGCTCAGCAGCGGGCGTTCCTCCAAAAATCTCGATAATTTTGTTGCCGATAAGGCTTTCGGAGCTGATTCGGGCTTTGGAGTTCTGCCGGATATATTTCTGCGCCTCCTCTTCAATGTTCATCACCACCTGCACCTGCGACTCGCCGTAAAAATTTATTTCTTTCACCGTGCCGATCTTCACACCCGAGAACCATACATTGTTTCCAATCTTTAAGCCCTCCACATCTTCAAAAATAGTACTTACCGTTATACTCTCGATAAATCTTTTCTGCTGGCCACCCAGCGTCAAAATGCCTATCACGAAGATAACAATAGCTATCAGGACGAATATCCCGACCATAATTGAACGCTTATTCTCTGCCGTATTCATACTTTAGTTTACAAAGTTGTAGTCATAAAACATTTTTACCCGCGCATCATCGCTGCTAAACACCTCGTCAAACGTACCTTGGTGCTGGAACTGCCCATCAAGCAGCATCACCATGCGGTCGCCTACGGAGCGGGCACAGGTTAAGTCGTGCGTAATAATAATTGCGGATGTATTGAAGCGCGCCTGCACATCATTTATAAGTGCATTGATTTCCATACTTGTGATGGGATCCAGGCCGGCGGTGGGTTCATCGTAGAGCATAATCTCCGGCTTAAGTATAAGCGTGCGGGCAATGCCGATGCGCTTGCGCTGCCCCCCGGATAGCTCCGATGGCATCTGGTTTATAGTTTGCAGCAGCCCCACGGCCTCCAGCACAAAATGTATGGTGCGGTCGCGTTCGGCTCTCCCCATTTCCTTGGCATGGCGTATCAGCGGAAACTCCAGGTTCTCATACACCGTCATACTATCATACAAGGCGCTGTTCTGAAACGAGAAACCCACCTTCAGGCGCAGCCTGTCCAACTCCTTGGGCTTGAGTTTGTTTACCTGCTGCCCCAGCACTTTCACCATGCCCTCATCCGAGCTTAGCAAGCCGGAAATTATCTTGATCAAAACCGATTTACCAGTGCCCGAGCGTCCCAGCACCACCAGGTTCTCACCCTGGTACAGGTCCAAGTCTACTTCTTTCAGCACCTCAAAATCATCAAAAGCCTTTTTCAGGCCTCTAATCTCAATTACCTTATTCTCTCTGTTTATGTTTGGGTTGATCTTCTTCATACGTGCTGTTTACATCGCCCTGAACAGGTTGATTACCTGCAGCGCCAACAGTTCCTCAATAAACACCATAAACATGGCTGTAACCACCGATGAGTTGGCGGCTTTGCCCACCCCTTCGGTACCCTTGGAAGAGTAGTAGCCTTTGTAGCACCCCACCATCCCTATTGTAAAGCCAAAAATGAAAGTCTTGATGATGGACGAGAAAATATCGAGAAATGTGATCGCCTCAAAAACCTGGGTAATATAGGTCGTGAAGCTTGTCAGTTCGTTTTGGCTTACATTGAGGTAAGCGCCCATCAGTGCCACAAAAATAGTGTACATGGCCAGCGCCGGCACCATAAAAGTAGTTGCCAGCACCCGCGTAACCACCAGGAAGTTAAATGGGTTGGTAGCAGACACTTCCATAGCATCTATCTGCTCGGTTACCCGCATAGACCCCAACTCTGCCCCAATGTTAGAGCCCACCCTGCCTGCCGCAATAATGGCTGTTACGAGTGGCGCCAGCGCCCGCACAATGGCTATAGAAACCAGCGAAGGCAACCAGGAACTAGCCCCGAACTCAGCAAGCGAGGGCCGTGACTGGTTGGTAAAAACAATACCGATGATGAAGCCGGTTAACGAGATAAGCGGAAGCGACCTCACTCCCACTTCATAACATTGCCGCACTACTTCTTTAAACTCGTAGGGGGGCACAAAAACCTCTTTAAAGAAACGTACATGAAAGGCATAGATCTTATACAGTTCCAGGAATATCCGGTCTAATCTGCGCGTAACAACATACTTCTGCCTCCTTGCCGTGTCCGCTTTATTATCTTGTAACCCCATTAAAAATTTTCTTCATAATTGATCGTGAACTAGCCGTTGCGTATTACAAACAGCTAAATTAAGCAATTTAAATATAGGTTTAGCCGAATAAATTTCTGCTATACTTAGCGGTTATAGCTATACGCCTTTTGCGGCAAACTGTGTTTAGTATAAGCTTATTAAATATTACAACTGCTCCTGCTCCTGCCAACACTTACCATCTATACTTTGACCATACCTGCTGGCAATGAGGCTAGTAAGTATAAAATCGTGCCGCAAGGCAGCCCGCTGATAACTTGGCCCGTACATGGAGAGAAACCTTAAATTACTTAATAACGAAGTCTATGGAAAAGACATTATATAAAACACTGGCCATGGGAGCACTGGCAGGAATGCGAAGCTTATCTGCCCCCGCACTTTTAAGCAGAGCCTTAAATGAGAATAAGAATGGTGCTTTGGCAGCCACTCCGCTAAAATACCTACAGAATAAGTATGTGGCCAATACACTTACAGGCTTGGCAGCTACAGAGTTGCTAGGCGACAAAATTCCCGGTGTGCCCGACCGGATAGAAGTTCCCTCTTTATTGTTTAGAGCCACCTCAGGTGCAGTAGTAGGTGCTGCCGTTTATGCCAGTAACCACGAAAAGTTATTGAAAGGCGCTGCCATTGGCGCTGCGGCAGCTGTTGCGGCCACCTACCTCAGCTTTTACCTCCGCAAAACCCTCTGCGAAAAAACAACTATTGCCGACCCTGTAATAGGAGCCTTGGAAGATGCGTTGGTATTGGGTAGCGGCCTTAAAGCAGCGAGAGCCTAAATTAGGCCTAGGTGCTGACTACAAAAATATAGATTCAAACTGGCAGCTTGTTTCTAAAAATCGTAAAAGTGCAGCAGCCATCTTGACAAGCGGCCACTAAATAGCTATACTTAACCTGACATTAAAATAAAACTATGCCCAAAATTTTAATCATCGACGATGAAAGGGCCATCCGAAGCACCCTGAAGGAGATCCTGGAGTTTGAGAATTATTACGTAGATGAAGCCGAAGACGGTGAAAAAGGCCTGCAGCTACTTGGCAAATCCAAGTATGACGTGGTGCTCTGCGATATTAAAATGCCTGGGATGGATGGCATTGAGGTGCTGGAGAAAGCCCAGGAAATTACACCCGACACCCCATTCATCATGATTTCTGCACACGGCACCATTGATACTGCCGTGGAGGCGACAAAAAAAGGAGCCTACGATTTTCTGCAGAAGCCACCAGACTTAAACCGCTTGCTGGTAACCTTACGCAATGCGCTGGATAAATCTCAGCTGGTAACGGAGACGAAAATCCTTAAAAAGAAAATCTCGAAGACGTATGAGATGGTAGGCACCTCCCCTGCCCTGAGCCGAGTAAAGCAAGCCATTGAAAAAGTAGCTCCAACTGACGCACGCGTACTTATAACAGGGCCGAACGGCTCCGGTAAGGAGTTGGTAGCCCGCGCCTTACATGAGCACAGCAACCGCAGCGGAGGGCCGTTGGTAGAAGTTAACTGCGCAGCCATACCTAGCGAACTTATTGAGAGTGAGTTGTTCGGGCACGAAAAAGGCTCGTTTACTTCTGCTGTAAAGCAACGTATCGGTAAGTTTGAGCAAGCTAACGGAGGCACACTGTTTCTGGATGAGGTGGGCGATATGAGCCTTTCGGCGCAGGCTAAAGTGCTGCGCGCCCTGCAGGAGCATAAAATTACGCGCGTAGGTGGCGACAAGGATATCCAGGTGGATGTGCGCGTAGTGGCTGCCACAAATAAAAACCTGCTGGACGAGATTGAGCAGAAGAACTTCCGTGAAGATTTGTATCACCGGCTGGGAGTTATACTGATACATGTGCCGGCGCTAAACGACCGCCGCGAAGACATACCGGACCTGGTGCAGAAGTTCTTGAACGACATCGCCAATGATTATGGTAACAAACCCAAGACCATTACGCCAGAGGCACTGGAATACTTAAAAGGCCTGGATTGGCGCGGCAACGTGCGGGAACTGCGTAACGTGGTGGAACGCCTCGTTATTATGAGCGGCCCAGAGATTACGCAGGAAGACGCTAAAGCTTATGCACGACCTGTAGTAGCTTAAAACACAAAAGTCAAAGTTTGAAGATTTTTTAAATCAATCATACTTTGACTTTTGTATTCATATTACTTCCACACAAGCTCCGATTGCAAGTATAAACTAAGCTGGCAGTCGGAGCTTGTGTGCTTTATTGTTAGTTATATTTAGAAAGAACTCCGTCTGCGGATGTTGCTAAGAACCTCTCTCGCAGTTGTTTGAGGCATCGTTTATAACTGCAGCAAAAATTTACACTTTATAGAAGATTGAAGTTTAAATTCTGCTGGATTTACTTTCGTTTCATTCTGCAGCAGTGCTTATACTTTTGGCCACTCCCACAAGGGCAAGGTTCGTTGCGGCCCAGGCGCTTGCCATAAGGGTTCAGCAGCTCCCTGAAGTTAAGGCGGAAACGGCGCTTAGGGTTCTGCTCAAAAATCTTGGTCAGCATTTGATACAGCTTCGGATGCTTTTCGGATAGCTGCTCTGGCTTCTCAAAAAAGTACTCCGTGACTACGGCAAAAAACTCCGCCTCACTAGTGGCGCCGTAACTATCAATGTCTGATTTGCCCTGTTGTATCTTTTCGATTTTACGGTACATCAGCTCCTGCCATGGCTGCACCAGCTCCTCCGGAAGATAGGCAGCCGGCGTACCGTCAATCTCCCCGTCAGCTTGGTCCAGCATGTGCGCAAATTCGTGTATCCCAACATTTTTGCGGTCGGCCATGTCGTTAAAGCCCTGCTCCAGGGCGGGTTTGGAGAGGGTAACGTAGTGATCGTTCTGAAACGGATTTACCCGCCCCAACACTTCACTTACAGCCTCGCTTTTCTGATCTTTATACTTTTTTATACTTCCCGGAAACACTAGCACCTCGCCCAGGTTACGGTACTCCCAATCACGGAAGCCAAAGATAGGTATGATGGCGCTAGATGCTACCAGCACTTTTGTCAGGTCATCTACCTGTATGTCAATGCCCGTAATGCGCTTCTCAGACAGAAACAGCTGCAGCATCTTTTCAAAACGCCGCCTCTCCTCCTCAGATTTTAAAGTATGATAAAAGCCTATGCGGTCTTGCAGGATTTTACGCCACTCCGCCGGAAACTCAGAAGCCAGCACTTGTTTGCGGTGCCTTTTGCGGCGTGTAGCCCAGCGGTAGAAAACCACCCCGATAATGGCTACAAAAAGTATAAATGCGATATATCCCATGGGCACCTTAAACGCAGTTGTTATAGGAAAGATGTTAGCTCACTAACAAATTACAGCCCCGAATATCAGAATTGTCAAACCGGCCCAGCACTTCAAAACTTCCGTTTGTATGCCATCTGCCGATATCTTTTGTCTCTATAAAGGCACAGGAATCCACATTGGCCAGGTCGATGACGTTGATGCCGCCGCTCCGCACGTTGCCGCTCATATCGAAAGGGTCATTCAGGTCTCGGAGCAGCACACGCATGGTATAGCCAGGCCAGAATATGCCCTCTCCCTGCGAGTACCCCTGCGAGAGCAGTTCTGTCATGCCGTACTCTGAGTGAATGGCAGTTACGTTAAACCCTTGCTTCAGTTGGGCATGCATCTCCTCACGGATCATCTCGCGCCGACGGCCTTTCATGCCGCCTGTCTCCATCACCACAACATCCGTAAAATCCTGCTGCCCCTGCAGCTCCTCGGCCAGGTCTAGCAGGGCGTAAGAAACACCGATCAAAAGCACTTTTTTGCCTCGCCCTCTGGCCTGCTGAAGCGCCTGCAAGAGCTGCGTGTGGTTGCGCAGGTAAAAACCCTCTTCCTGCTGGCCTGTTTCTTTTATAAAATAGTCTACCATGGCCACTAAAGATGAGCCGCCCTGCTCCAGGTAAGATGGCAACAGCGCCAGCACCACATAACCTTGCAACGGGCCGTAAAAGCTCTCAAAAATGCGCTGCGATATGTGGTAATACAACTCTAGACTGGAAACCAAATGCTTGCTTCGCGCCTGCATGGTAGTGCCGCTGCTATAGAAAACCATCTCCGGCTCAAACTCTCCGGTGGTTACCTGCTGCTCTTTAAAGAACTCTATCGGTAAAAAAGGAATCTGCTCCAGCGTCTGTACCTTTTGCAGGTCTATGTGCAGATTATCCAGGTATTGGCGGTATACTTTATTATGCTGAGCCTGGAAACGGAACAGTTCCAAAGCCGTAGAAGTAAAATCGAAAGGCTCCTGCTGACACAGTAAGCTGGCGTGGTGGGTTTTAAAATCCATTGAATACAACAATTGCTATATTTCCTGCGTTTGATTTAGTAAATTTAGCTTCATTTTCTGATACTCCACATGAAATACATGCTAAAGTATAGCCTCCTGCTTCTGGTATTGGTTTTGGCACTGAGCAGCTGCCGCGAAGAGCCAAGCTACAGCGATATCCCGTCCATCACGTTTGACCGCGTAGAGCAATATACTACCACCAAAAACCGCGTAACTTTTGACTCCTTGGTTGTGGTAGTTGATTACCAGGATGGGGATGGGGACCTGGGTCTAAGCCGCGGCGAAGGCGGATCACAAAGCGGGCCTGACTTTGAGCCTCCTTTCGAGCCTGGTTCTCCTTTTTACGACAATTTTATAGTTAACATGCAGGTTAAGCGTGGTAATACGTATGAGCCGCGTCCCATTAACTTTAACGGGCGTTTCCCGAGACTATCCAGAGATGACAAGCCGGAAGCCCTGGAGGGCGAAATCCGTTATACTATCACCAGCTTCACCACCGAAAGCTATCCCTTCCGTGATACAGTGCGCTTTGAAGTTTATATTTACGATAGAGCTCTGAATCAAAGCAATATTGTTTATACCGACGATATTATCCTTTACCAAGGGCAGTAACTTCTTTTCCCATACTTTACCCATAGTGCAGCTAAGCGTATGTTTGCGTTTATAGAGGAGTTATGCGCAATTGGTGAACATTATTAAGAGCAAAGATAAATTAAGTAAATGAAGATAATCATATGACTCATAGTCGGCTCCTATTTATACTTTTGCTCTTCCTTAGCCTTTCTTGTAAGAAAGAAGACCCTCTTCCTGCAGTTACAGGTGATGGAAGAAATGTGTTTGCCTGCTATGTAGATGGTAGTGTCTGGAAGCATTACAGTAAGGACTTCAAAGCCAATACGCTAAGTGCACAATATATACAATCGGACAAGAAACTGAAAATATTCGCATCTAGGAGTGGCGATACCACTACTGAGAAAATGCTAATTGTAATTCAGAACTTTCCTCTGCAAATTGGAACGTATTATTTGGATGGAGGTGGCTCCTATGCTGAGTTCATTCGCATTGAACCTACTTTAAGAAGGGAGTATCATTCAGGTAGTGAGCACACGGGTAAAGTCATCATCACGAAAGTAGATCAAGTAAACCGTATCGTCACTGGTACCTTTTCCTTTACCGGAGGAGAGGCTAAGGGATCGGAACAAGTTGAAATAGAGGATGGTCGGTTCGATGTAATTTACTTTATATACTAAACCTGTAACTGATGAAGTAGTACAAAGTGAGAACAAAAGCACATACCCTTTTCCAGCTCAAATCCTTGCTACGCTTATCCTCCACTATACAGAAGTAAAGCTAAGTCTAACAGAGGCTTAGCTCCTAAACCAGGTAATCTCCTTATCAGCCTTACTATGGAAAAATTCAATTTCAAAAGAAGGAGACTTTATTCCGGCACACATTTGCTGGGCCTTATAGTTATAGCTGCGGGTTTGTTTTCAGTCGTGAGTCCTGCCGTTTTCAGAAGTGACACATCCTTGGAGAAGTCTCTTGTTGTTGGCGCAATAGCTATAATTTTAGGGTTTATCCTTGTATCATGCTATGGAGGTACTAGGATAGATTTTAATAATAAAATGGTAAAAGATTACTATGCTGTTTTGGGTTATCAAGTTGGTGAATGGGCTAGCTTGCCAACTATCAATAAAGTAGCAGTTGTTACCATCAACTACAAAGCTACTAATACCCGAAACGGTGTTAGCCCCACATGGTCAGGAACTGTAACAGATCATAAAGTCCTCTTATACTCTGAAAGCCCCACACCTGAATTTTCATTTTTTTATTCGGCTAAAGAGCCAGCAATGGAGGCCGCCAAGCTTTTATCAGCTAAGCTGAATACAGTTTATGAAGTAAAGGAAGTATAGCAGATTCAATTTCAAATGGCTCTCATTTAACTATTATTGAAAACGAGAGAAGCCGCACAGGCGCAGCACAAGTAAAACCTTAACTTTACAGCAAGTATAAATAACACGTAAGCAGACCAATCCGCGCATTTCTGCACAAGCCGTTTTAGAAAAGCAGCCAAAAAGTCCTTAACACAATTTAGTAATGAAGACAACACTTAATCAGGATGAGAGAATAGCAAAAATGACTTTTACATCAGTTTACCCCCATTATCTGGCAAAGGTGGAGAAGAAAGGTAGAACGAAAGAGGAGTTGCAGCAAGTGATAGAGTGGCTGACCGGTTTTGACGAAAATAAACTACTAGAGCTCATTACTGAACAAATAACTTTTAAAGCTTTCTTCCAAAAAGCAAGTATAAACCCTAACGCTCAGCTAATTAAGGGTGTAATATGCGGCTACCGGGTAGAAGAAGTTAAGAGTCCTCTAACGCAACAAGTTAGGTTTTTAGATAAGTTAGTAGATGAGTTGGCGATAGGTCGAAAAATGGAAAAATACTTAGGTCGTAGAGAGTGAAGCTAATTATGCAATATGTCAGAAGAGAACACCTGAGGTTAAACTACCTGCCCTGTTCCATTTTTTATACTTAGTTATAATTTCTCTTCGGAGTTAAAACCATAAAATGAAAATCCCCGGCAGCCACAGCTACCGGGGATTTTTTATCAAGTATTATTTTATACTTAGTAGATACTCGGGTATGATTTAGGGTCTGCCTCGTGCAGGATATCATACACGGTTTCAAACACGTCTTCCGGATTTGGCTTAGAGAAATAGTCTCCGTCGGAGCCATAAGGAGGTCGGTGGGCCTGCGCAGAAAGGCACTGCGGCTTAGAGTCCAGCCATCTCCAGGCGCCTTGCTCGTCCACTACCTGCTGCATCATATAAGCTGATGCTCCGCCTGGTACGTCCTCATCTGCAAACAATACACGGTTTGTCTTACGAATAGAATCAGTGATCAGGTGGTCCACATCGAAAGGCAGCAGCGTCTGCACATCTATTACCTCGGCAGATATGCCAAACTCCTCAAGTTGCTTTGCGGCTTCCATTACAATGCGGCACATAGAGCCGTAGGTTACAATAGTAATGTCAGTTCCTGCTCTCAGCACTTCCGGTTTACCAAGAGGCACCGTAAACTCACCGATATTGTTTGGTATGCGCTCCTTCAGGCGATAGCCGTTGAGGCACTCAATAATTATGGCCGGTTCATCCGCTTTTAAAAGTGTGTTGTAGAAGCCTGCAGCCTGTGTCATGTCGCGCGGCACCAGTACATGCATACCACGAATGCTGTGCAGAATCATGCCGATAGGTGAACCTGAGTGCCAGATACCTTCCAGGCGGTGACCGCGTGTACGTACAATAAGAGGAGCTTTCTGGCCTCCTTTGGTACGGTACTGCAGACAAGCCACATCATCAGACAGAATCTGGATAGCATAGAGCAGGTAGTCCAGGTACTGAATTTCCGTGATCGGGCGCAGGCCGCGCAAGGCAGCACCTATACCCTGGCCAATGATAGTACATTCACGGATACCAGTATCGGTTACACGCAGCTCACCGTGCTTCTCCTGCAGGCCGGCAAAAGCCTGGTTTACATCACCAATAAATCCTACGTCTTCACCAATAGCAAACACGCGCGGGTCGCGGGCAAGTATGTTATCAAAACAGGCCTGCAGCACCTCGCGGCCATCCACTACCGGAGAGTTCTCGTCAAATTCTGGTTTTATTTCCTCTACCTGCAGCGCCGCCTCTTCCGACTGGCTGTATAAGTATGAATTATAGCGATCAGAGTTTTCTCCTAAGGTTTGCTCCAGCCAACCTATCAATTCCCGCTTGGCCTGGTTCTGCTCGTCGCGCACATAGCGCAGGGCTTTGCGTACGGCTCTAACTGCATCGCTACGGATAGGATTTAGGGTTTTGCGCAGCTCCTCGGCAATGGTAGCTACTTCTGTAATATGCTCGCTTGCCTTGGCCAAGCCGTCCAGCAGCTGTAACGACTCTTCATGGTTTGCCTTGATATCATCGGCAAAAGCTTTCCAGGCAGCAGTACGAGCCACTTTAACAGCTTCTTTAGCCTCAGCCTCAATCTGGTCGAGCTGCTCTGTCGAGGCAATCTCACTGTCCAGAATCCACTCACGCATTTTTTTGAGGCAGTCGTAGTCCGCTTCCCACTCCAGGCGCTCCTTCGACTTATACCGCTCATGCGAGCCGGAAGTAGAGTGCCCCTGCGGCTGTGTCAGCTCCTCTACGTGCACCAACACCGGCACATGCTGCTCACGGCAAACGCGCACGGCTGCTTCATAAGCCTCACACAGGGCGCCATAACTCCAGCCTTTCACTTTAAAAATTTCGTAGCCTTGCTCTCCTTCTGCATTGCGCTGGAAGCCTGCCAGTATTTCAGAAATGCTGCCCTTGGTTGTCTGGTACTCTGCTGGCACCGAAATGCCGTAAGCGTCATCCCAAACAGATACCAGCATAGGCACCTGCAACACGCCTCCAGCATTTATAGCCTCGAAAAACATACCTTCCGAGGTAGATGCATTACCAATTGTACCGAATGCCACCTCATTTCCGTTCATGGAAAAGTTGTTCATACCCTGCAGGGCAGGATTCTGGCGGTAAAGCTTTGAGGCGTAGGCCAACCCTACCAGGCGTGGCATTTGAGCTGCCGTAGGCGATATGTCTGAGCTGGAGTTTTTCTGCTCCATCAGGTTTTTCCAATTACCTTCGTCATCCAGAGAGCGGGTGCCAAAGTGGCCGTTCATGGCGCGGCCAGCGGTAGAAGGCTCAGCGTCCACATCTGTATGGGCATATAACTGGGCAAAGTACTGCTGCAGCGTCAGCTCGCCTATGGCAAACATAAAAGTCTGGTCGCGGTAGTAGCCGGAGCGGAAGTCGCCGTTCTGGAAGAACTTAGCCATCGCCAGCTGCGCCACTTCTTTGCCATCTCCAAAAATGCCGAATTTGGCCTTGCCCATAAATACTTCTTTACGGCCGGCAAGGCTGGCTTGGCGGCTTTCACAGGCTATGCGGTAATCGTTTAGTATTTCTTCGGAGGTTAGTCTTTGAGTTATAGATGCTTCAGCAGTTTGCATGTTGTCTCGATTAAACCAATAGTGATTTTTCCATTCAAAAGTACAGAAGATTCCCCTAAATTCAAATTAGCCGCAGCTCCTTGGAGGGTGCCGGCGCAGGGGAAACTATATGTTTGAAAAAAGAAATTAGTATATTTGTTTTCACGGAAAATAAGCCAATTTGAGCGGCCGTTTCTGTTTCCTTTATTTTATGAAAAGAAAGCTATTCCTATTAACGCTGCTGTGTTTTATATTTGTGTGCTATACGGTTCAGGCACAGGGGAAACTTGTATTTGAAAAGGAAACCCATGATTTCGGCACTATAGCTGAAGGCACACAAGCCACGTACGTTTTCAAAGTCAGAAACGAGGGAAATGAGCCGGTGGTTATACCTAATGTGCAGGCCTCCTGCGGGTGCACCACCCCTACCTGGACCAAAGAACCGATTTTACCAGGTAAAACTGGCACGATTACAGCTGTATATAACTCAACAGGCCGGCCGGGCCCGTTTCACAAGAACATAACTGTTCTTTCTAACAACTCGGTGCTTCCGAGGCATGTTTTGTACATTAAAGGTGAGGTAGGGCCAAAAGATTTAATTTCTGGACCCACTCCGGAACAAAAGGCGCTATCGCCGCGTTTGGCTGTCGGAAGTACGAACTACAGCTTCGGCAAACTTGAAAAAGGACAAAAAGCTGTGGCTAAGTTCTTGATTCGCAACACCGGCCGCAAGCCTTTGGTGATACAGGGAGTAAAGAGCCCGTGCAACTGCATTAACTATCGCACCTCCGCAGCCGAAATAAAACCCGGCGAGGTGGCCACTTTGGAACTAAGGTATATTCCGGCGTTGTTAGGTGAGCAAAACGAGATAGTAACTGTTTTTTCAAATGATTTAATAATGCCAAGCCTGAAACTGACGCTTAAAGCAAATGTTACGGAAGCCAAGGCATCTAAAGATATGTTAAGGGAAGGCGCTAAGCCGACACCTTTCAGATAGTTTTTTTCATAGTTTTATTTTGTACTAATGGCAGTGATTCTATCGCTGCCTTTTTTCATTTCTGGCCCTGCCGCATTCCGCTTGTACGGCTGCCGCCGCTGCACAGTTTTACTATATTTACACGCTATAAATCAACCTCTTATACTGCGTAACTACAGAAGTATTTTATTTCTGTAAACTAATAGTATCTTTGCGCAGCTAAATTTAAGACTTGTTACTTTCTAAACTAATCGCAACATGATAATTGGTGTTCCTAAGGAGATCAAGAATAACGAAAACCGTGTAGGCGTAACTCCTGCCGGTGTGATTGAATTGGTGCGCAATGGCCACACCGTTTACGTACAGTCTACTGCCGGTGAAGGCAGCGGCTTTATGGACGATGATTACACGGCTGCCGGTGCTACTATCCTTCCAAGCATTGAGGAGGTTTACGGTATCGCGGAGATGATCATCAAAGTAAAAGAGCCAATTGAGTCTGAGTACAACCTGATTAAGGAAGACCAGTTGCTGTTTACATATTTCCACTTTGCCTCTTACGAGCCGCTTACCCATGCTATGATTAAGCAAAAGGCTGTTTGCCTTGCTTATGAAACCGTAGAGAAAGCAGACAGAAGCCTGCCTTTGCTAGTACCTATGTCTGAGGTTGCCGGCCGTATGTCGGTGCAGGAAGGTGCCAAGTACCTGGAGAAACCGCTGAAAGGCCGCGGTATTCTGCTGGGCGGCGTACCAGGTGTGCGTCCTGCCAAAGTTATGATTCTGGGTGGTGGTGTAGTAGGTACCAACGCGGCCAAAATGGCTGCCGGTATGGGTGCCGACGTTACGATCATGGATAACAACCTGCAGCGCCTGCGCTACCTGGATGATATCATGCCTGCCAACGTGAACACGTTCATGTCCAATGAATATAACATCCGCGAGCTGCTTTCAACGCACGACCTGATCATTGGTGCTGTGCTGATCCCGGGTGCTAAGGCTCCTCACCTGATCACCAGAGACATGCTGAAGGAAATGCGCCCAGGTACTGTATTGGTAGACGTTGCCGTAGACCAGGGTGGCTGTATTGAAACATGTAAGCCAACTACGCATGAAGATCCGACCTACATTATTGATGATGTAGTGCATTACTGCGTGGCTAACATGCCAGGTGCCGTGCCTTATACTTCTACGCTGGCGCTTACTAACGCTACACTTCCTTACGCGCTGCAGATTGCCAACAAAGGCTGGAAAAAAGCTTGTGCCGACAACGCGGAGCTACTGAAAGGCCTGAACGTAGTGCAGGGCAAGGTAGTTTATGAAGGTGTTGCCCAAGCGTTCGGACTGGAATTCGTTCCTGCTGAAAACGTGCTGTAACAGCCAAACTAATATAAATAAGGGCGCCTTTTTGACATTGTCAGAAAGGCGCCCTTATTTTTGACCTACAGCAAGCGACTAACAGTATCAAGTCCGAAGCTGATTTATACTTCCTTTAGATAACGCTAATGTTTGATACAACAATTAAGCTGATGCTGCGCCGGTTAGGTCTTTTGCTAGCGCTATACACGTTGCTGCGTCTGTTGTTTCTTATTTTCAACTATCCTGAGTTTGCCGAAGCCGGAGCTGAGAAAGTTGTATATGCTTTTGCTCATGGTGTGCGCTTTGATATGGCGGCTATACTTGCTATTAACGCCTTATTCATTCTGCTCTCGCTGTTTCCGGTAGGAAATACACTGCACCCAGCTTACCAGCGCACGCTCAAGTGGGCATTTATACTTTGCAACGCGCCCTTTATAGCTTTGGCAGTTGTTGACATCGAATTCTTTAAGTTTATTGGCCGCCGCACCAGTAACGAACTTCTGTCCATTACCGGCGACATAACCGACCAGCTGGTGCAGCTTTTAGGTTACTACTGGTACCTGGCGTTAGGCTTTGTGATACTGGTAATCGGGCTGGCAAAAGCATTCCCCAAGGCTCCTCCCCTTCCCGAACCTGCACCTAAAGTATGGCTGCGAGCTTTGCGCCTGCTGCTGGTAGCAGGTTTCATAGTGCTGGGAATACGTGGTGGATTGCAGCTAAAACCACTCCGCCCGAGCCACGCTTTTATACTTGAGCCAGCCGCTTTAGGCCATCTTACCCTCAACAGCCCCTTCACTTTTATCAAAGGCATCGGTAAAACGTCTCTGGAAGAAAAGAAATACTTTAACTCAGAGGAAGAGCTGCTGGCGGCACTGCAGTTTGACCCGCAGAAGTATAAGCAGCCTGATGAACCGCCGATAAAAGACAATGTGGTCATCCTTATTTTGGAAAGCTTTGCTGCTGAGTATGTAGGAGCACTGAATAACGGAGAAGGTTACACTCCTTTCCTGGATTCTCTGGCCAGCGAGGGCATCATGTTTCAGCATGGCTTTGCTAATGGCCGAAAGTCTATCGAGTCCCTGCCATCCATACTTGCCGGAGTGCCATCGCTGATGCCTGATCCATTCATTACCTCTCCTTACCAAGCAAACAAGCTTATTGGCTTAGGTACGCTGCTGCAGGAAGCAGGCTATAGAACTGCTATGTTTCATGGGGCCGCCAATGGCTCTATGGGCTTTAACGATTTTGCTAGCCGCGCCGGTGTGCAGGAATATTATGGCCTTGATGAATACCCGGACGCGTTGCGTAAACAGGATTTTGACGGACAATGGGGTATTTTTGACGAGCCGTACCTGCAGTATGTTTCCGGGAAACTGGCCGAATTTGAGCAGCCGTTTATGGCGACACTTTTCACATTGAGCTCTCATCAGCCCTACACCATTCCCAGCAAATACAAAAACCGCTTCCCGAAAGGTGAATTGGAGATACATGAGTCGATTGGGTATGCAGACTATGCTTTGCGGCAATTTTTTGCGTCAGCTTCCAAGCAGCCTTGGTATGACAATACGCTGTTTATACTGACCGCTGACCATACGCAGAAAAGTATAAAACCAAACTATCAGAATGAACTGGGGCATTTTAGGGTGCCGCTGCTGCTTTTCCACCCCGGCAAGAGTTTGCCAAGTATAAACGCTGCCAAAGTAGCCCAACATGCTGATATACCGGCCACCGTGGTTGACTACCTGAATCTGCCAACCGACAAGCTGCTGCCTTTCGGTCACTCTCTCCTCGACTCAGCAAGTATGGGGCGAGCTATCTTCTTTAACGGCAATGCCTATTTGCTGGTGCAGCCACAGGTGGTAAGTGAACTGAAGCAGAACGACGAACTCAGCTTTTATACTTTCCCTGATTTTGCTCCCGCTGCCTCTCCGGCCCCCGAGGCAGGGCAGCTGCTGAAAGCACAGGTGCAGTACTTCCGGAATGGCATGGTAGGCAACAGGTTATATGTTGGGAATGAGTGATTATTTTAATCAACAACTCAGAAGTAAGTGATTACTTTAAGTACTGAGAGATCAACATTTATACTTGTCAAAGCGCTTCTTTAAACCTCGGCACCTCTGCTAGCGGCTGGTATTTACGGGTTTCAAAATCTACTTGCCAGCAGAAGTGCTGCAATCCGTTAGAGATAACCACATACTTTGCTTGGATTGTTTGATTGTAGGTGGATACCTGCTTGACCACCTCCTGCGTAATATGCACATGCGCAGCTTTGCACTCTAGCAGCAGGTGCGGCTTGCCATCTTTGTTATAGATGCACAGATCGGTGCGCTTCTGCAGCTTATTATAGTTAGTGCCGCGCTCAATGCTTATCAGGCTTTTAGGATAGCCTAGCGAATTGATCAGGTAGTGCACAAAATGCTGCCGCACCCACTCTTCCGGCGTCAGCACTACGTTTTTGCGCCGAAGTATGTCGAAAATCAGATAATTAGCGTCAGATTTTGTAACTTTGTAATCAAATGGTGGTAAGTTGAGAGCATCCATGCCGCAATTTAGCCATTTTTCCTACGCCTTCCGCCCCAGTAGCTCCTGCTGCCAAGGCGGTTTTTTTGTACCTAACTACTTGTTATAATCCATGAAAACTAAAGACGAAATAGTAAAAGACTGGCTGCCTCGCTACACGGGTGTGCCATTAGATGAATTTGGCGAATACATCCTGCTCACCAATTTTATCAATTATGTACGCATGTTTGCCGATAGATTTGACGCAGAAATCAGAGGTCTTGATAAACCCATGCAAACGGCCACGGCCAACAACATCACCATTATCAACTTCGGGATGGGTAGTGCCATGGCTGCAACGGTAATGGATCTTTTATCAGCTATCAAGCCAAAGGCTGCCCTGTTTCTGGGCAAGTGCGGAGGCCTGAAGCGCAAAACCCAGATCGGCGACCTTATACTTCCGATCGCAGCCATTCGGGGCGAAGGTACCTCAGACGATTACCTTCCGCCGGAAATCCCTGCACTGCCGTCTTTCCGCCTGCAACGTGCCGTATCATCCATGATCAAAAAACACGAGATGGACTACTGGACAGGGACGGTTTATACTACCAACCGCCGTGTTTGGGAGCATGATGAAGACTTTAAGGATTACCTGCGCCAAATTCGTGCCATGGGCATCGATATGGAGACAGCTACCATCTTCACGGTCGGCTTTATAAATGAGATTCCGCACGGGGCGCTGCTGCTAGTATCTGACAACCCGATGATTCCGGAAGGTGTGAAAACATCTGAAAGCGATAAACTAGTGACTACCAATTATGTAGAGAAACACCTGAGCATTGGCATCGACTCGCTGCAAGAGCTGATTGACTCAGGAGAATCCGTTAAGCATATGCGCTTCGAATAAACTGTAACATGACAAAGAAACTCCGCACCCTTGCGGCTGCCCTGCTGTTGGGCGGCACCTTGCTGGGCAGCTGCACCAGCACCCAGACAGGCTCAGAGGCAGCCGACCTTATCGTGTACAACGGCAACGTGTACACTGTAAATAAGAATTTTGATAAAGTCGAAGCCTTTGCCGTAAAAGACGGTAAAATATTGGCTGTAGGCACTTCAGAAGAAATCCGGAGCAAGTATAAAGCTTCGGAAGAATTAAACGCCGAGGGTAAGACTGTTTACCCGGGTCTGATTGATGCCCACGCTCACTTCTTCCGCTATGGTCTGTCGCTTGTTTCTGCTGACCTGGTAGATACGGAGTCTTTTAAGGAGGTGGTGCAGAAAGTAACCGAGCAGCGCGAAAAATACCCAGACACAGAGTGGATTACCGGCCGTGGCTGGGACCAGAACGATTGGGCTGTGAAGGAGTTTCCGACCAAGGATACGCTGGATATGCTCTTCCCGGATACTCCTGTCATACTTACCCGCATCGACGGACATGCTGCATTGGCCAACCAAAAGGCTCTTGACCTGGCAGGCATTACCCCGCAGACTAAAATGGTGGGAGGCCTGGTAGAAGTTGAGAACGGTAAAATGACTGGCATACTGGTAGATAATGCCATTGATTTGGTGTCTGCCAAAATTCCGGCTCCATCTGATGCAGAGAGCCGTGAGGCGCTGAAAAACGCGGAGGCCAATACTTTTGCCGTGGGTCTCACCACTGTAGATGATGCCGGGCTGGATAAATCTACCGTAGACCTGATTGATGACATGCACAAGAAGGGGGAACTGCAGATGCGCGTATACGCTATGCTAAACCCATCGCAGGAGAACCAGGACTATTACTTTAAGAACGGCCCCTACAAAACCGACAGGTTGAATGTGAGGTCTTTCAAGATTTACTCTGATGGAGCGCTGGGTTCCAGAGGCGCTAGTTTGCTGAAGCCTTACGCGGATAAGCACAACCATTTTGGTTTTTTGCTAGCCTCAGAAAAAGAGTTCAGAGATATAGCTGCTAACCTGCACAAACATGGTTTTCAGATGAATACCCACGCCATCGGAGACTCGGCCAACCGCCTGCTCCTGGATATTTACGGCGAAGTACTGGGTGGAGAAAATGACAAGCGCTGGCGCATAGAGCACTCGCAAATCATCAACCCTGCCGATATGAACAAGTTTGGCAAGTATAGCATTGTGCCTTCGGTGCAGCCAACGCACGCTACTTCGGATATGTACTGGGCCGGCGACCGTTTGGGCACTGAGCGTGTAAAGCATGCTTACCCTTTCAAACAACTACTGGACCAGAACGGCTATATTCCGCTGGGCACTGACTTTCCGGTAGAGAGTATCAACCCGTTCTTTACGTTTCACTCAGCAGTGGCACGACAGGATGCGAAAGATTGGCCAGAAGGTGGTTTCCAGATGGAGAACGCGCTGAGCCGCGAACAAGCGCTGAGAGGCATGACTATCTGGGCTGCCAAGTCTAACTTTGAAGAACACGAAAAAGGAAGTATAGAAGCAGGCAAGTTCGCAGATTTTATACTTGTAGACCAGGACCTGATGACGGTAAAACCTGAGAAACTGCGCCAGACGCAAGTGCTAAGAACCTACCTCAACGGAAAGCTTGTTTACAAAAAATAAGCTATACCCCTAGTCTAGACTTGAAAGTATAGAATTAATAAGAATTTCATACTTTACATAACAGAAAGTCCGCTGAACTTATACTTCAGCGGACTTTCTGTTTTTACTGGTAAGAATAAATATTACTGATTGCCCATGACGGCACGTGCGTTTTCCGGCTGCTCAGCCAGCAATCTTTTACCCCGCATCAGAAACAGGAAGATCAGCCCGAGCACAAAAAAAGTAATAAGCGCCAGAATACTGTTGCGCATAGAGCCGGTTAGTTGCGTAATTAGTCCATACGCCAGCGTACCTAATACAATCGAAACCTTCTCGGTAACATCGTAAAAGCTAAAGTAGGAAGCATGATCTAAGGTAGTTGCAGGTATAAGCTTGGAGTATGTAGATCGAGACAGCGACTGAATACCGCCCATAACAGAGCCAACTACTGCGGCTAAGGCATAAAACTGCAGCTCCCCTTGCGTAAAATAAGCTCCAACACAGATGCCAACCCATACAAGCACTGCTAAAATAAGCGCCTGTATGTTGCCGAATTTTTCAGATAGCCTGGCAAAAGCATAAGCTCCGGCAATAGCTACAAGTTGTATAATCAGGATGGTTATAATCAAAACCTCGCTTGGCAGACGCAGCTCCACCTCCCCGAAAATTGCGGCCAGGTACATTACTGTCTGCACCCCCATGTTATAGAAAAAGTATGCAAGCAGGAAACGCTTCAGCATAGGAAGGCCTTTCACCTGTACCAGCACCTTGTTCAGTTCTTTAAAACCGTTCAAAATCCAGCTGCCTTTCGGTTTGCGTTGGTACACGTTGCCCGGCAGGTGATAAAAAGTATACTGCGCAAAGCCCAGCCACCAGATGCCCGTGCTTAGGAAGGCGATGCGTGGAGGCAGCGAGGTATTACCTGCTACTATGCCAAACCATTGCGGCTGCATTATCATGGCCAGATTAAAAATCAGGAGGATCACGCTGCCAATGTACCCCATTGAAAAGCCGCGCGCACTAAGACGGTCATATTGATCTTCGGTAGCGATTTCGGGTAGATAGGCGTTGTAGAAAACTATGCTTCCGCTAAAGCCAATGGTAGCCAGCACAAACAGGATTACTGATAGCGTAAAGGTTTCTGCTGTAAAAAAGTATAATCCAGCACATGAAAAAGATCCCAGGTAACAGAACAACTGCAGGAACATTTTTTTACGCCCGCTGTAGTCGGCTATGGCTGTAAGAAACGGGCTCAGGAAAGCAATAATCAAAAAAGCGGCAGAAATGGCGTAGGTAAACAGCACCGAACTATCTAGCTGAAATCCCAGAAACCCCACAATTGAAGTCCCATCAGCCTGCCTGGATACTGCGCTAAAGTAGATCGGAAATATTGTGGAGGTGATTACCAGTGAATACACAGAATTTGCCCAGTCATAAAAACACCAGGCCCGGGTAACGGTGGGATTGTTTTTTTCCATCCCGAAAAGTAATAAAAATATCTATAGCTGGAATGATTACTGCGCCCGCATTGGTTTCTGCAGTAGCTGTAGCGCCAGCTCCCAGAGATGTTCGTAAGGCACGATTTCAATCTCCGTAAAGGCGTCTCCGGGCAGGGGGGCAACCTGTAGCTTCTCCAGCAGCTTCTGCCCCTGCTCTTGGGCTTCTTGCGCATTTTGCTTTGTGAGTGCCAACAGCAGCAGGCGCATAAACAGGCGCGGACGCTCGGCCTTTTCACCTTTCAGGTACTTCTGTGTATACTTTCGCACGCGTTCAATCTGCACTTCCAGGTCGTCGGTTTGTTCTTCTGCCATCTTCTCCAGCACATCCAACACCAGCAGCGCCAGGTTAAAACCAGCTTTATCTTTAGGGAGAATAAGAAGCTCTGAGGTAATTACGGAATAATTATTTTCCTGAGGCTCATCTGTATTAAACTGCAACAGAAAAACGAAATACCTCCTGTATAACTCCCAACGTTCTATGCTACTGTCATTTAGTTTTTCCACATGCCCGCTATTAATTACTTTATTTAATAACTGACGGGCTAATCTATAGTTCCTGCTGTGGATAGCCAACAGGACATAATTTTCCATAAAAGCAAACCAATTTACAGAGTAATCAGTGAATAAGGGTAAGCTTATAGCTGCTAAATCTAAACCTTCGCCGAATTGCTTGGTTTGCAACAGAGCATAAACTTTAGTAAAGGAATTATACTTTTTATTAAACCAGCTGGTATCAATGTTATGGGATGCAATTAGATGCTCTATTTGCTCAATTGCATCAACAATTTCTGAATATTTACCAGATTGTTCAAGCATCGATATATTTAGAATATGCCGATGGTACATAATGAGTGATGAGTTTGATTCATCATAAAGTTGTTGTAACTCATCCAGGATAGCTGGCAGATATTCTAAACTTCTAAATTTATACTTAATTGGTCCTCGCAGCGCCAACATAACACTTTCATAAAGAGATATCGCTCTACGCTCCATACGTTGAATTTCATAACATTTGTACAAGGCTTCATCGCAAGCAAAAAACTCTTTTTCCTTTGCAAGATTTAGCAGAACTCTCTTTTTACCTTCTAATGCTTTAATTTTTATCTCATTTAAATCATGTGAATTCGTAATATTTAAAACTTGATCATAAACTTTAAGCGATAGTTTAACTTCAGAATTCATACTTAATGCATATGCCTCTGTTAAGAGGGACATACACTGGTATAATAACTCATTTGAGCCTTTTTCTCCTTCAGGAGCAAGTTCTAAAAAATGTAAATGATTGAATATTTTTTTTCTGAAGCGTGACTTTAAAGTTCTGAAGCTACTGGAAAGCTTTTCATCGCCATATAACTGCTTCGCTACATATTCATCTGAACAGACGGCTTCACATTTCAATAAATGAAATAATTTTGTTTCAAGTGTAGACTCATTCTGAAGATTAATAAGCGGGTTGGGCTGCAGGCTAAATTTGTCAACGATCCTAACAAGCCTTTGTAACTCCTTCATAAAATAAGTTTGCTATACTAATAGTGCGTTTGTAAAGTATCAAGTATGTGTTCCCATAAATGCTCATAAGGCACAATTTCTATCTCAGCAAAAGCATCGCCCGGTATTGGCGTATCAGCTAATTTCTGAAATAGTTTTTTACCTTTCTTACGGCTACTTTCTGCGTCATAATCTTCTGTAACAATAAGTATAAGCAGCTTTAAGAACAATTTACTCCGGAGGCTGAAGTTCTCTTTTAGATGCGCCAGAATATATTTTTTTAAGCTCTCAATACGGTAAAGAAGTGCCTCTGATTCTTTCCTTTGTAGGTAATAAATAAACTGCAGGATTAGAATGGCAACATTAAAACCTTGTTTGTCTTTACTATATTCTGGGAGAGACAGTAAAAAGGGATTGAGTAAGTTAGAAGAATTGACATAGCTTTGAGTTAGCATTAAATAGTAGGCTTGATATATTTTCCATCTTTCTTTAGTTGAGACAGATAATTTGTCTATATAGCTGTTATTAAAAACCTGAAATAATATAACTTCTGCCAGTTCATAATTTTTACTGTGAACTGCAAGTAAAAAGAAGTTTTCTTGAAATGAAAACCAGTTAATACTTTTTTCATCAAAATATCTAATAAAATCCTTAGCATAATTCAATCCTGAATTATACTTCTTAAGACGAAGGTGGGCATAAACTAGTATAAACTTATTATAAAGGCTATCAAATCTATAATGGTTAACAGAACCATTCATCAGTAAATTTTCAGAATAAAAAGTCAGCTGCAAGATTTTATCGAAATCCCCTATCAACTCATAATAGAGCATTGATAATTTATAGTAAGAATTAAACGACTCATAGGTTCCTGCCATCTCCCATAATTTCTTTACTTCATAAACCTTTGGTTTTAAGCTTTCAACTGTATTCTTTCTGCTTTTTATATTTTTAAAAATAGAGGCTCTTACGGATTGATAGATACTTTGTGCTTTTCTTTCTGAGAACTTCTTTTGCAGTAAATCGTTGTAAACTGCCAACTGGTTTTCATAAGAACTTTGCTTGCCAGTAAATGCTAGAGATGCTAAGATGATCTCGTAAGCCAAGATTTGCTGATTTGTAAATGAAAATTGCCCTGAAATGACAACTACTTTGTTAGCTAAACCTGCCGCAAGAAGAAATTTTTGATTACGAAATAGTATATTCGCTTTTAATAAGATTTGCTGGCAATGCTGCTCTTTTCTATAAACCAAATTATCTTCATTGTCTTCGTACTCATATAAAAGTAATAAATCATACAATTTGCTTTTAACTCTATGCTTAAGCATTTTGTACCTAAAATCGTTAGGAGAAGAGTTATAAAGCTCTCGGGCAGCAATTTTATCACTCTTACACATACCTCTAGAGATTAAGGAGATAAACTTTGCCTCTTTGCTATCTTTGCGTCCTTTTTTAAAAAAGTTCTCTTGATTATAACTCTTCTTTAAGACATCAACCAATTGAATTAGCTCTTCCAAATTATATAATTTATACTAAAAATCACAGTTACTAAATTCATTAAACTATACTTTATAAAGTAAGTGTATCTTAACTATATTTCCTAAATAATTGATAATGTCTGTTCCTATTTAGTTACTTTAAGCATTTTTAACAAAATGCTTAGTAGCCAATATAGTTGACAAAAATAGAGTTATGATATAAGATCATAAAAAGATATAAACCATAATAAATTGCACCTAAGTTACTTTATTTAACAAACCTTCCTTTTTAATATTTTGTAATACCTCAATATTTGCATATCACTTAAATTAATGAATTATGATAGAGCTATTGATCACCATTCTTCTAGCATTTGTAAACCCTACTACACCAACAACAGCTAGTTCAAATAACACAGCTACACAAGCAGAACAAACTGAAACTCTTTCAGCTTTTGGCGGCACAAGTACCTGGGTTGACAAGTAATATCCTTGCTTTTCCCTATCTTGCCCCTAAAATGCTTTTAGCAAAAGGGCAAGTATATGAGAAAAATCTACACGGCATTAACCTGCTTCTTATTTCTGTTTCTTACTTTCTGTAGCCAGCCGGAACGGGCGCCTGAAGAGGTGCGGGTGAGGCTGGCAGCTGACCCTGAAACGCTGAGCCCAGTAAGCTACAGCAATGCCGGCGCCCTACAGATCGTTAATCTACTGTTCCAGAGTTTGCTAAGCACAGACTTGGGCACAGATGAAATAAAGCCATTCTTGGCTGAGGAAATGCCTACTATTGAGCGACAGGATTCTATCACGCTTTATACCTATACTATAAGGGAGGAAGCGGAGTGGACAAACGGCAGTCCTGTAACAGCCGTAGATGTCGCTTTTACGCTGAAGGTTGCCAAAGCTCCGTTGCTCAACAACGAGAGCCTTAAACCGCAGTTAGAGTTTATACAGGATATCAGGATTGATTCAGATAACCCACGGCGCTTTACATTTGTGTGCAGCGGGTATGCTTCCGAAATGGAATTACTGACCGGTGATTTTTTTATACTGCCGGCTTATCTGTATGACCCTGAAAACCTGTTGCAGCACATACAAGTGTCTGCTTTGAGCGGAGATATTTCCGAGCTGGAAAACGATAAAAAACTAAAAACATTCGCAGCCAAGTATAACTCTCCCAACTTTGGGCGAGACCCGAAACTACTGCAGGGTAGCGGCGGCTATACTTTAGAAAACTGGGAAAACGGAAAATACCTGACGCTGACGCGCAAAAGAGACTGGTGGGGAAATAACACATCTAACACACAACATCTAACAGCTATTCCACAGCGCGTCAGCTTTCAGGTAATACCCGATATTACAACTGCCCTGCTTGCTCTCAAAAACAGGCAAATTGATGTACTGGAAAGTATACCAACTGCCGAATTTAAGCAGCTAAAGCAACAAAGCGCGTTTTTGAAAGACTATGCGCTGCACACCCCCGATGCGTATGAGTTTGTGTACGCCGGAATCAATACCAGGCAACCAAAATTATCCGATAAGCGCACGCGCCAGGCTATTGCTTACCTTCTGGATGCTAAAAGTGCTATGAAAGTAACACAGGACAACTACGCTACGCAGACTGCTGGCCTGATCCCCCCTTCTGTTTCAGAATTCTACAACAACAGCATACAACCTTATTCCCTTGACCTTGCCAAAGCAGCTAATCTACTTCGAGCAGCCGGGTGGCAGCAGGAGCAGGAAGGGTGGTTTAAAATTATCAGTGGCAAAAAAGAGCAGCTCACAATCAATGTAATTTACCGCGCTGGAAGCATCAGCTATGAGAACGCGGCAAATATACTGCAGCAAAACGCATCGCAAATTGGTATTCCGGTGCAAGTGCAGGGCATGGAAAGCAGCCTATTATCAAGCAAGTCCAAGCAACACGATTTTGACCTGTTTTTCCGCTCGCTTGGCGGCAATCCGTTTGTATTTAACTTCAAGCCGCTCCTGCATACTGCTTATGCAAATGAAGGAGGCTTAAACTATACAGGCTTCGGCACACACGAAAGCGACCGCATTTTAGATAAAGTGAACGGCACTGTCACCTCACGCCAAGAAATGGCAAGCCTGCTGAAGCGCCTGCAGGAAATCATGCACGAAGAGGCCGCTTTCATACCTATGTACTACATTAAGGAGCGGATTGCTATTCATCGCCGGTTTACAAATGCCAAGATTTCTGGCCTGAAACCCAATTATGATGTTAGCGCCTTCACGCTTAAAGTAGAAGAGTAAACCTATGCTCCTGCACCTGCTCAAGAAACTGCTTTTAGCGATACCCATACTTTGGCTGCTGGGTACAGCAGTGTTTCTCTTGAGCAGAACGCTTCCGGGCTCGTTTGGGGAGGAGCGTTTTTTAAACCCCGAAGCAGGATTTTACAGTAAGAGCAGCCAAAGCAGTCGGGAAGCAGCTTGGGAGCAACTCCAGCAGAAAACCGGGCAACACCTCCCTCTCTTCTACTTTAGCATCTCTTCTGCCGCCTTACCAGATACCCTCCAAAATGTGCAGCCAAGCGCCAGAAAGGAACAACTACAGCAACTTGCCATCAAATACGGTAATTGGCCAGCCATTTCCGCGTTTGACCTGCAGGTAGAGAAGTTAGTTAAGGCTTTAGAAATATATCCCGCAAAAGGCGCATCTAAAAGCTTACAGGACTTACGTTACAGTACCAACATCAGCGACCTCCAAAAGGCGATTAATAAACTATCTAAATTAGGTACATCTCCAGCTGTAGCTTCTTTAGCTGTAGCAGTCTCAGAAAAAATTGAGGCACTGAATATCAACCAAAGTTCTTATACTTATCTTGTGCCCCGCATAACCTGGAACGGCACAGTTAACCAGTACCATCATTGGCTGGTTGGCATACTTACCGGAGATTTCAGCACTTCTTACCGCACCTCCCAGCCTGTGTTGGAAATGATTCTGGAAGGCATCGGAAACACTTTCTTGCTCCTGCTGTGCAGCATGGTCGTTACGCTAATACTAGCTTTGGAGCTAAGTATACTGATGGCTAAAAAAAAATTGCAGTGGCTAAGACGGCTGCTGCTGCCTGCACTTTTTGCAATAGATAGTATCCCCATGCTGGTGCTGGCCATTTTGCTGCTGGTGCTATTGGCAAACCCTGATTTTATACAGCTGTTTCCGGTGTATGGCATGGGCTATTACCAACCTATTAACCTTAGCTTTTGGCAGAACCTGAGTATGCGGTTGCAGTTTATGGCCTTGCCTCTTATTGCGTTGGTGCTCGTAAATCTACCGTACATTACAAATCAAATCTATACTTCGCTTCAAGCATCTTTGCAAGCTGATTACACCCGCACGGCCAGAGCCAAAGGTCTGCCCGAACACCTCGTTATCAGAAGGCATGCTTTACGCAACGCGCTTCTGCCAATCATCACAATTGTGTCTGATTTTATTCCGGCTTTGGTCAGCGGCTCTATACTGATCGAAACAATTTATGCTATCCCTGGCGTTGGCCGTTTGCTTGTGGAGTCGGTTATGGCGCGGGATTACCCTGTGCTGGTAGCGATTATTCTGTTTGTGCTTTTGCTGCGGATGGTTGCTTACGCATTGGCTGACGCAGCTTATTTTTGGGCCGATCCTCGTATGAAGCAAAAGACGGCATGAGGCAGTTCTGGCAAAGCATACTTCACTTATGGGAGGCTAAACCAGGCTTTAAAGCAGCAGCGGCATACCTGATGCTGCTATTGCTGCTAGCGCTTTCTTTGCCTTGGCTCCCCTTGCCTTACCCTCCAAATTACCTGGATTTAGCGCATCCTTACCTCCCCCCTTTTAAGGACATTGTTCACCCGTTAGGTACCGATGGTTTAGGCCGGGACTTGCTTTCGAATGTGCTTTACGGTGCCCGAACCTCCTTTATGATAAGTGTGCCTGTTATGCTCTTCGCAACGGCAATTGGGATGTTACTGGGCACTACAGCCGGTTTCTTCGGAAACGACAGTTTGCAACAGCCGAGATACAGCGTATTGTTTTGGCTACTTAGTTTTCCAGCAGTTTTATACTTTGCGGTTTACCTGCCGCTGCAGGTGTACCAGTTGGAGATGGAGCTAACTTATATCATACTTCCCGTGGCCGCACTTACAGGTTGGCTGCTACTCATGTGGCTTCTGCTAAACGCACTGCAGCGCTTTGTTCCTTTCTTAAAGCTGAAAATGGCCATCCCCATAGATAAAGTGGTGATGCGGTTGACAGAGGCTTTAACAAGTATACCGCGCTTTGTGCTGATATTGGCGTTGGCCTCTTTCATACCTCCTTCCCTATTCATGTTGTCGTTGCTTCTGATTTTTACCATATGGCCTGCCACTGCCAGGCTTTCTCGCGCTGAAATGCTGCGTATAAAACAGCTGCCATACTTTGAAGCGGCCTGTAGCATCGGAAACAGACCTTTTCAGCTGATCTGGAGGCATGCTTTGCCTAACCTTGCCGGCCCAATTCTTATAGCTTTTACATTCGGCTTAGGAGGCTTACTAACTTTAGAGTCTACCCTTTCCTTTCTCAATATCGGTGTGCCTACAAGTTTGGTAAGTTGGGGCCGCACCATCTCAGGTATAAGAAGCAACACATCTGCCTGGTGGCTAGTGGTATTTCCGGGAGGGCTGTTGAGCCTTACCATCATGGCGCTTTATACTTGCAGCTACTATTTCACACAGGTATTTAGCCAAAAAGGCAGGCGCTAAAGTGTTACCTTTCCCGCATCTCTTAGCTATATCTGTTACATATTTCTATACATTAGAGAAAATCCTAAAGCGTAAACCAATCCTATCCACATCAATAACACCCTAAATACCATTTATTTATACTTCAAAAATTTATTTAACAAGACTTCAAGAAATATATACAGTTATAACATCCTTCTAAAATCATAACCGAAACCTCTAAATAAACATGTTACTTTCCTAATTTAACATTCCTGTTCCGAAAGAGGGCACAAGCTTATACTTGTAACGTGTTAGAACCCAAAACCCCATCGTCACATGAATTTGACTTTAAACCCTTCGCCCAGAAAAATGGCTGAGTCCTGCCCTGTACAGGCTACGCATTCGCCAAATTTTAATTCACCAAAGGCTGCGCTTCAAATTGATGAACCGGCTGGCTACGCGACTATAGACGGCAACGTGGTAACCTACCACGCCGGATCCAGCGCAGTAAGCAATGGTGCAGGTATCTTTATAGGAGATTACTTTGTGGGCCTTACGGAAAACTATGAATCTTTTAGTATGACGCCATTTGTGCGCTACTAAGCTTAGCGGTATTTAAACCCCTAATTACCCTTTAATTTATTAAATTTTGTTGGTTGTTTGTGTTTAGTTTAAGCAAGCCCTGTAGTTCCCCCCTACAGGGCTTTTGCTCTTTTATAGGAGGTATAAAAGTTATACTGATAATGATTTTAGCCTCGCCTGCACTTTTATGTTAAGCTGACTTTAATTTGCCTGCAAATACCTTTCTAAACTTATCAAGCTTCGGACGGATAACAAAGCTGCAGTACGGCTCATGCCCATGCGTCTTAAAGTAATTCATGTGGTAACCCTCTGCCGGGTAAAACTTCTCCAGCGGCTCTATTTTGGTCACGATTGGGTTATCAAAAGCACCGGAAGCATCTAACTCCTGCTTATACTTTTCCGCCAGCTGTTTTTGCGCCTCGTTATGGTAAAAGATAATGGAGCGGTATTGCGGCCCCACATCATTGCCTTGCCTGTTAGGCGTGGTCGGGTCGTGGGTGCTCCAGAAAACCTCTAGTAGCTCCTGATAGTTTATCTGCTGCGGGTCGTAAGTGATTTGAAGCACTTCTGCATGGCCTGTAGTGGCAGAGCATACTTGCTTGTATGTGGGGTTCTCCACATGGCCACCCGCGTAGCCGGACATCACCTTTTCTACCCCCTTTAATTCCTGAAAAACCGCCTCTGTACACCAGAAGCACCCATTCCCAAAAGTTGCTGTTTCCATAAGTATGATAAATTGATATAAAACAAACGGATAAGCTTAGGAGCAAAACTGCCACAGCTTATCCGGTTAGTAAACTTCTAATACGTTAAAGTGTTTGCTTTGTAGGTGCTTGTTATTGCCTCACAGCTTCCAAAAGTACCTATAAATTCAAGGGCGTTAGGTTTATTCTGATACTTTAAAGTATAACTTAAATGTGGTTCCCTGCCCTTCCTGACTGTTTACCTGTATAAAGCCATTGGCGTTCTCTACCAATCTTTTTACAATGTAAAGCCCCATGCCCGTGCCATCTACATGAGAGTGAAAGCGTTTGAAAAGTGTGAACAGCTTGGTGATATTATCTTCGCTGATACCTAATCCGTTATCTGCCACCGTTAACAGCACATGCCCGTCAACCCTTTCAGATTTTATGACAACCTCCGGGTCACGTCCCTTTGATTTATACTTTATAGCATTACTGATTAGGTTATATAAGACACTGTGCAGGTTCTTTTTTGAAAAACTGATATGCGGAGCCTTATCAAAGTTTACCTCTAACTGCGCGTTTTCACTTTTAATGAACTCCTGCATGTTCTCCTTAACCTCCTCAAAAATCTCCTTCAGCTCTACCTGCTCCGGTTTACCGTCCAGGTCACGCTGCACCTTTACAATATCAGTCAGGTCTTTGATCACGTTTTTAAAGCGGCTTATAGCCCCTTTCATCATATCAAAAACTGGCTGTGTCGGCTCTCCGGGCAAAGGGCCGGCGGAGTTAATCTGCTCTTCCAGCAACAGCATCAGTCCTTCAATATTACCGATTGGCGCTTTTAGGTCATGCGATGCCGTGTAGACAAATGTATCCAGGTCCTCTATCACGCGCAGCAGGTGCTCATTGGTTTCCTGCAGCTGCTCTTGGGTTTGCTTTAGGTTAGTAAGGTCAATAAACGAGCCCAGCACACGGTAAGGCATCTGGTACTCATTGAGCATGATGTGCGCGCGGTTAGATACGTAAGCATAGGAGCCATCCTGCTTTTTAAGTCTATACTCGCCTGACCACTGCTCTTTGCCTGCATTTATGGCTTTATTTACACTTTTTTCAACCTCTTGCCTGTCCTTCGGGTGAACCAGCATGAACCAAGCGTCTACACCTTTGCCCATTTCCTCTGCATCGTAGCCCAGCATAGCTTTCAAGCTGTCGCTCCACCAAACGTCGTTATTCACAATATCCCAGTCCCAGATAACATCATTGGTAGCCATCGACACCATCCGGAAGCGCTCTTCGCTAGAAGCAAGTTCTTGGGTACGTTCTGCCACCCGCTTCTCCAGTTCATTATTGAGCTTAATAAGATTTTCCTCGGCTAACTTCAGCTCCTCGTAAGCCATCAGCACCTTATCTTCGCTGTTTTTCTTTTCTGTGATATCGGCCATCGTCACGGTTACACCGTCGCCCATTTTAACAGCTGCAATCTCGTACCATGTCTTCTTGCCTTTTATCTCCAGCTGCTGCTCAATATGAATTGCCTGCTCGGTATCAATCACTTGCACAAACTTGCGGTATAGCCCACTCTTCTTCAGGAAAGGCATTGCGGCAAGCACGCTGGTGTTCAGCAACTCCCCCTGCGATTGCCCCACCATACTTTCCGTTTTTTTGTTGAGCAGTGTCCAGGCAAAGTCGGTTAGCTCCAGCTTTTCGTCACGTACCGCCCTAAAAGCCATGATGCTGTTCAGGGAGCTGTTGAGCACACCCTGCACCACATTTGTAAGTGTTTTTAAAGTGGTTACATCTACAAAACTTATCACAACGCCATCTTTGTTGCCATCGTGCTTGAGGTAAGGGATGATGCGCATCAGGTAAAATTTACCATTAACGGTCTCCACTTCCTGCTCAATTTCCGTGGAGGTGTTGTTTACCTGCTGGATATCCTCTCGCAGGCGGGAGTACTTCAGGTTATGCGATAAATGGTGTATCGGCCGTCCTAGATCACTGTCAATTATATTGATCAAACCTTCTATGGAAGGGCTGAATTTACGAATGACTAGGTGATGGTCCAGGAACAGCTGCCCTATGTTTGAGCTGCGGATATAGTTATCCAGGTCTTCGTTTAGCTCCTGCAGCTCTTTTATTTTAAGCTGATGCTCAGAGTTTACGGTATGCAGTTCCTCGTTCAGCGATTGCATTTCCTCATTAGAGCTTTGCAGTTCCTCGTTGGATGACATCAGCTCTTCGTTGGTGCTCTGCAGCTCCTCGTTAGCTGTGCTCAGGTCCTGCACGGTAAGCTGCAAGCCTTCGCGCGCCTCTTTCAGTTCCATCTCCAGTGATGTAAGCTGCTGGTAATAATCAGAGTCAGAAACATACGTTAAATCCGATACTTTAGGAAGCGGAGCCACCTCACCCATCTCCTGCAGCAGCACAAGTATAACTTTAGACTGCCCCTTATCCAGGCTTAAAGGACGGATAGACATATGCACCATCTGCTCTTTTTTGCCCATCTTAACGGCTACCTGCCTGGCCACAACTTTTCGGTCCTGCTTCAGCGCCTTCCGGACTCCCACACTAAGCGCAACAGCTAACTCTTCGGGCACCATTTTAAGCAAGTTAAAATGGAGGCGCCGGTCCGGAAACTTCAAAAACCGGCTTATATCACCGATGCCGTGCAGCAGCTGGTAGTTTTCATCTATGTAAAGGCCTGTCATTTTAAAATCCTCTGACACGGCATCCATAAAAGAGTCGTTGTAGCGTACTTCAGGCAAGTTTTTATGACTCGGCATTTTTCCGGATTGGCTGTTATTGCTCGTATAATCTGTTATGCCGTAGCTTTGCTTAATACCTGTGCTTTCTTTTATTTTCCTGAAAATCTTCCACTTACGGTTCTCTTCATAAAAGTAGGATTTCATAGCACCAATGTGTTCGCTTGACCCCAGGAACAGGTAGCCTCCCAGATTTAGGGCATACGGAAAAAGCGCCAGCACCTTGTTTTGCAAATCCTGATTCAGGTAGATGAGCATATTTCGGCACGTAGCCAAGTCAATGCGGCTGTAAGGCGGGTCTTTCTGCAGATCGTGCTGCGCAAAAACTACCAGTTTCCTGATCTCGTCCTTAACTATGTAGCGATTTCCTTTTTGAAGGAAATACTTTTCCAGCCTTTCGGAGGATACATGCTTGGTGATAGACAGCGGATAATTGCCTTTAGAGGCAAGTGTAATGGCTTGCTGATCTATATCGGTAGCAAAAAGCTTCACATTCGGTTCACGGCCCAACTTATCAAAAGCCTCCTGAAAAAGTATAGCTATGGCGTATACTTCTTCGCCGGTACTGCAGGCAGCCACCCATACTTTAACGGGTTCGTTTTCAGCTTTCCCAGATAAGATACGGGGAATTATCTCCTGCTCCAGTACCTCAAACGCTTCCGGGTCCCGGAAAAAGTTGGTGACATTGATGAAGAACTCCTGGCAAAGCTTCTTTATTTCAGCTGGATTTTCGTGAAGGTAATTGAGATAAGCCGCCATATCCTTCACTTGCAGATGATCCATCCGTTTGCGTATCCGCCTGTTAAGGGTAGCTTCCTTATAATTAGTGAAATCTGTTTGTGTATGCGTACAAACCAGATCCAGTATTTCTTTTAGCACCTGTTCTTCTTTCTGCTCATTCTGCTCTATCAGGCTTTTAACTAGCGGGATTTTGCGGGTGTATTCTATTATTTCCTGCGGCATATTTTCAGGTGCGAGCACAAAATCTACAGCACCCGCATCTATGGCACTGCGTGGCATCCCATCGAATTTGGCAGTGGCAGGGTCCTGCACCACCACCATACCACCTGCATTTTTTATGGCTTTCACGCCCTTTGTCCCGTCTGTACCAGTACCCGACAGCACAATGCCTATTGCAAGCTTGCCTCTGCTCTTGGCCATAGACTCAAAAAATAAGTCGATTGCAAAGTTAGGCTCACGGCTGCGGGCTTTGTCTTCCAGGCGCAGGCGCCCATGCTCTATCGTCAGCTGTTTGCCGCTTGGCAGCACATAGATGCAGTTCGGCCTGGTATACATATCGTTTTCGGCCTCCTGCACCTGCATCTGTGTATGCTTAGACAACAGCTCCGCCATCAGACTTTTGTGGTCCGGGGAGAGGTGCTGGATAATGACGAATGAGTAGCTGGAGTTATTAGGAAAATGATCAAAGAGTAAATGAATCGCCTCTAAGCCACCCGCAGAAGCTCCAATACCTATTAAGTAATGATCTGTTGCGGCTTTTATGTTTTCCTTTTTAGATACTGGTTCCAATGATATCATGTATACAATCCGTATTCCTGGCGCTTAACATCTTACTTCCACTCGATGCTTACTTTGCAAAGAAGTATCAATGCCTTTCTTTGATAATCTTTTCTATTACAGCATTCCGAAGTGATTCGGCAGCCTCTATCTCCTCTTGCAGCCAAGGCATCGAAGTGTTTTTGACAACATTTTTGTAAGTGGCAAATGAATTGCGCGGATGATACGACTTGCCGTCTGCCTCCATTTGTATGGCATTATCCGGGTTTCCTCCCCACTCTACCGTCTGCGTTACCTCAGGCCTGAACCCAAGTATAAACTCCCCCTGATCAGCATTGATGGGCAGAGCGATTATTCCGCTTGCTATGTCTTTGTAACTTTTACTGTGCGGATAATCGTGGGGTAATGTATCAGAAGCGAACAAGCCGCTGCTTTTATTGCGGCGCAGCCACGAGCTGAGCTCTTTTATCTCCTGATCACTTGGAGTAGCTCCGCTTACCCACAGATTGCCTTCATACATTACGGCGGCACCGGTTAACGAAAGCAGCTCTTTTATACTTGCCTCGCCTTCAAGCACTCCGTCAGCAAAGTGTGGGGTGGTGTATAGCTGCTCCACAAGCTTTACGTGTATGCTGCGCAGGCGCACCCTCCGTGCCATGTTATCTTCTCTTTGCTTTACCTCCAACTGTGCCGAAAGAATGCCGGATAGCAACTCCATTGCAGAGCGCATTTCATAACCGGGGTGTTTGGCTGTTTTGTGGTGGCAAGAAATGAGTCCCCATAAGTTGTTCTCAATAATTATGGGAAGCGACATAGAGGCAGTTATCTTCAGGTTTCCCAAGTACTCCAGGTGTACCCTCGCCACACTGCGCAGGTTACTATCCGAAAGATCCGTGAATCGCTGGGTTAGCGGGTTTACAATTGGAATCAGACGAACAGGTGTGTAGTTGCGGGTAGGAATAAGGCGGTAAGGGTTTTTAAAGTATAAATCACGTGCCTGCTTGGGTACATCTGAGGCCGGAAAGCGCAAGCCCATGTAATCATCCATGTCATCTTCCTTGGCTTGGCCTATAACAATGCCATTCCACTGCGGGTCGAACTGGTAAACAAGCACTCTGTCAAATCCAGTGAAAGCCTTTAACTCTTCGGCGGCACGCAAGGCAATTTCCTGTTGGGTGCCTGCTTGCTTAAGTATGGATGTGATGTATTTGATATGCTGGTAAAGGCGAACAAACGACTCTTCCGGTGAAGGTGCGCTTCTCTCCAGCTCCATGAGCAGGTAATCATCTTGAGGTAGAATGAGAGCAGAGAAAGGCTTTTCCTGCCCTTCGGTGATAATGTTGAGCATAAAAGGAATCTTATCATGCCCTCCCTGCGCATCTACTTTATCTAAAACCTCTTTAAACTGGCTTTCCGGCAACAAATCGGCAAGAGATTTTTTCAGCAACTCATCGGCTGGCATGGCCAGATAATCACTTACGTTTTCGCTGGTCTGCAGAATCCGTAGCTCCTTTTTATCCAGCACCAGCAGCACACCATGCGGTTGAATCAGATTGACGAGGTGCAGAGGTATGCTTCCGCAAAACTCCGAATCATAATTCTTTTCAATCGTTATATTAATGGGTGCTGTTTGGTTATCCATATGCTGCAATAAAATGAGGCCCGACTAGAGCAAATAAATATTTTAAGCGAAAAATTCGCAAGACTCCTGCTCATACCGGAGCCCTAAGCCGCCTACTAAATACAAAGCTTACCCGTTCTTTTAAGATACAGCTGCTAAGCTAAGACTGTAAACCAAACATTAACAAAAATGTTATAAGCTTCTGAAGCTCCTCTTTTACGCGTTAAAACTCTAATATACATGTATTTTCAGCTAGTATTTTTGTAAAACATATATTACCAGGAAAAATACAAAAATAGTTATATACTAAGTATAAAAAGCAACAGGAAGTAGGTATACTTATCATGAGCCTGTTTAGAGTTTACTAAACTGCTCTGCCTGCCCTTGCTGCGTGTATTCACCAGCAAGGGCATTTTGATTGTTGGTGAAAACACCAACAATGGCGGGAAGTATCTACGGAATGATCGCATCCAACCAGACAACACTGATAATTTTATACTTTGTCAGCTATAAATTTTTCCGCCTACAATCTGGTTATCTTCACCAGAAAACGCCAAACCATACTTTTAAGGCAGAAAGCGTAATATAATCAGTCTTAAAAAATGACAGTTCTGTATTGTCTCCCTCTTCTTTATCTTCGTAAAGTTATTCTGCTTCTAAAATCAAATCTTTACCTTTAGGTTTAGTACAATTTGTACTCTCCATACTTTAGCTTTCAGGATAAAGTATGGGAACCTGAAATTTATATATAGTATCAGATAATGCCACAGCCAAGCACTTTACCCGCGCCAACCAATTCGGATACTGCCAGTATATTTAGCGGCGGCGGTGAAATGGGTGCCCTTATGCGCAGTTTTGATTGGGAATCTCATCCGATGGGTAACCCTCAACAGTGGCCACATAGCTTAAGAGCCAATATCAGGCTCCTGCTAAACTCAAGGTTTCCGATATTTATCTGGTGGACGAAGGATTTGTTCTTGTTCCATAACGATGCCTATTTACCCGCTTTAGGCAAAAAGCACCCTACTGCATTAGGTGCTAAAGCAAAAGATATATGGGCTGAAGTTTGGGATCAGATTGGAGGTTTAACCGAAGATATTTTAGAAAACAGCAATGACTTTTACGCTGAAAACCTGCTGCTGTACCTGGAGAGAAATGGATATGCCGAAGAAACTTACTGGACGTTTTCTTACAGCCCAGCTTTTAACGACGCTGGAGAAGTAGCAGGAATTTTTTGTGCCTGTAACGAGGAAACCAGCTTTGTATTAGGGCAAAGAAGACTCAAAACGTTAAAAGACATTTCAGATGCCTTATCGCAGGCCCTTACAATGGATGAGCTTAGCAGCACTGCCTGCGCCATCTTAAATAAAAACCCTAACGACCTGCCTTTCAACCTCATATATTTAACCAATGCTATTGGGTCAGAAGCCAGGCTCACAGCCCAAGCGGGCCAATTACAACCCTCACTCACACCAGACCTGATAAACCTGTTGAACTTGCCTGAACCATGGCCACTGGCGGAAGTGCAGCAGACGCGGCAGCCTATCATCATAGACTTGCCTGCTGGCAGCAATAGTATAACAAACAATACAACTACAGCAATTGCTAAGCGTGCAGTTATACTTCCTATACTTCGTCCTGCCCAAATCCAGCCTCTTGGCTTTTTTATAGCGGGTTTAAGTGATAGGTTGGAGTACAATGAAAATTATCAGGGTTTCCATAGTTTATTGGCTGGGCATATCGCTACATCCATTATTAACGTTCAGGCAAGGCAGGAAATACTGAATAAGCAGGAATACCTGAACGAGATTTTCCAGCAGGCCCCTGTGGGTATTACAATGCTCAGAGGCCCTGAGTATATTGTGGACATTGCCAACCCTGCTGTTTGTGAGATTTGGCGCATTAAGCAGGAAGATGTGCTGGGCAGGCCGGTTCTGCAAGCGATTCCGGAAGCTACTGAACAAGGCTTTAAACTACTGCTTGACGAAGTTTTAAAAACCGGGGTTCCTTTTGTAGCCAATGAACTTCCTCTGGTACTGGAGCGAAACGGTGAGCTGGAAACAGTTTACCTCAACTTTGTCTACCACCCCTTGCGCGACGAACATGGATTTATATCCGGTATAATAGCTGTAGCGATTGACATTAGTGAGCAGGTAAAAGCAAGGCAGGAGATCGAAACCATGAACAGACAGCTCCTGACCACCAATGCCGACTTAGATAACTTTGTATACTCTGCCTCTCATGACCTTAAAGCCCCAATTTATAACATTGAAGGCCTGATGCATGAACTACAGGAGCACCTGCCACCGCAACTGGCTTCTTCAATAGAAATTCAGCAGCTGACGGCTCATATTCAAACCTCTATAAACAGGTTTAAAAAAGTTGTAACAGAGCTGACGGAGGTAGCCAAAATCCAGCGCGAAGCCGGAGAAGACACCTCCGCAATCGACTTGAAGGAAGTTATAACCGGAGTATGCCTTGACCTTAGAGCCGCTATTGTATCGGCAGGCGCTATCATTGAGACAAATCTAACCCAGCAAGCGGCTATTTCCTTTTCAGCAAAAAATATACGAAGCATCGTTTACAACCTGATCAGCAATGCCATAAAGTATAAATCTCCGGAAAGGAAGCCGCACATACTTATTTCAACTGAGCAAACTGCTGATTATCTGGCGCTTTCTGTAGCTGACAATGGTCTTGGGTTAAACCCTGATGATGTCCAGAAAATGTTTTCTATGTTCAAGCGCCTGCACGACCATGTGGAAGGGTCTGGCATCGGGCTGTATATCGTTAAGAAAATAGTTGATAACGCTGGTGGCAAAATTGAGGTGGAAAGCGAGCTGGGCAAGGGAACAACTTTCCGCGTGTTCTTTTCTAAAGAAGTATAAACCAGCCTTGCACACTTCCTGTACTACAGCTCATAAATTAAGTTGATACGGTGGTAACAGAAAACTATTGGCAAAGCCTGTAGTTCCCTGAAAGTATGGAATTTAAGCTAACCTAAACTGTTTAGCTGCTCTTCGTCAGAAAGTGTGGACTTGGCCAGGAACTCCCGAAGGCGCTGAATGTGCACCTTCATTTCTTCGGCGCGTTCCTCCTGTATGGTAGCCCAACGTTGGTTTACTTTGCAGGATTCTCCCTTAAACATCTGAATCAGAATATTCCGCCGCTCTTCCAGGCTGCGCAAGGCAACCCATATTGTCTCTTTCAAAGCGTTATCCATACTTTGCAGCAACGATAATTGCGAGTACGCGTGTCCGGAGTGGCACCTGAACCGCTTTAAAGTACCTTCTTGGGAGAGCTCCCATAAACCGCCGCCGCATTCCGGACAGCTGTAGGCAGCACATTCGCCTACATCATCTAAATCTTGTATACTGGTCATAGCACTGTTCGTTATGATGCGTTCAACAATCAGTGCCTCTTGCCTAATGTCTGCAGGCACCGCTTTTGAATTTTGAGTAGGCCGGTGAGCCAGCTTTATAAGTACATGAGCAATTTCATCTAAAGGTTCGATAAAATCTGCCGCTACCTGGCGTATTACGTTGTTTGGTAAAGGCGAGAATTCAGCATTACCCGGGTGCTGCACCACAGTTACGCCGCCACTGCGTTTTATACATTCCATCCCGATTACGCCATCGCTCATAAACCCTGTCAAAATCACGCCTACTACATCGGAACCGTGATAAGCAGAAGCCGACCGGAACAACGGATCAATTGAAGGCCGAAACTGATTTTTACGTGGCCCTCTTACCACCCGCATCTCCTTTTCATTAAGTAGCAGGTGCATGTCCGCCGGAGCCATGTATAAAGTGCCCGATTAAAAGGCTTTTCCGTGCTCTGCAACTTAACAGGTTAAGCTGGTACAACTACTTAGCTTTTTCACAATAAAGTGAACTGATTAGTCGCTGCTTAAGTGCTGCACAAAAAAAACAGCGGCAGGTAAGTCTGCAGGAAGTTTGGATACAAGTCTTGTCATGGCTTGCATGCCTCCCGCTGAGGTTCCGATTACTATTACTTTAGGGTTTTCTTCTGACTTAATGTAAAGAGCCTATTTGGAGAAATATTTGGCTTTAGGTTTATATACATACATTGCTGCAGTTAAACTAACCTTAAAATACATTATCTCGATTACCACAATAATTTAAAATTGCTGAAAGCTAAGTTTCAAGTAAGGTTTAGAATGCTGCAGTTTCTTATTCACAAATATCCTCCACATATAATCAGCTAAAGGTAAGAAGGCGAAGGAGCAATAGTTCTTTGCATCATTTTGGAGTAGAGTATGGAGAAAGCAGCTGGGCAGAATAAAAAACAGCACTCGGACAAAAGCGCCGGGTATAAAGCAGGAAGGGAAATGTTTGTGATCGGGATCGAAGCTTCTGCTGGTGGCCTGCAAGCGCTGTTCCCCCGAAAATCCTGACCAGCAAAAGGTCAAAAATTTACCTGGCTCGTCACTGATTTTTAAAACCACAAGACACTCCTGACTTGTTTTAGCTGCCATATATTCATCTTAAAATTAGTTGACTTTCTTTGATCAGGGAAACGTGCCTAGAGAAGCTCTAAAAAAAGAGAAGAAGGACTATCCTCAGCACCCAAACAGGTATGGCCGCTCCGACTCTTTATGAAGCTAATCTGGTACTGAATTAGTTAAGCGCTGCTTTTTGCACTACCAGATAACCTTTAGGCTAGTTTACGCTTTTAAATCAATCGAAAGTATAGCATTAAACTTTTTTAGGTCTTTTTAACTTGAAATACCGTTTTATGCCAGAGCGCTAAGTATAAACCACCATATAGAGAAACACTTAGCAGCCGCTGCGGTAAAAGGCAAGTGAGAATAACGAATTGATTAGTATAAGAAAGGCCTTTGCGCGAAATACTTAACGCAACGTGGTAAAACAGTATTATCAGAGATAAATTACCAATTAACTATAACTCAATTTACCTTACCAGTCTGGCGCCGTAAAGCAAGTATAATTCTAAAATTGCTACCTGCTAATGCTGTTGAAGGAACATTATGCTGTGAGAGTCCAATTATTTTTGGCTTGTACTTGCATGAAATCTTATTAAGAAAAAGAGCCTATTTCATCAATCTCCGTTGCTGAAAATCAATTCTTACGCACCTAAGTGGCTCCTTTTCTTATACTTCTCAGCTGTCCAGGCCAATGAGTTTATGCTGAATAGCGTATTTAATAAAATTAGGCGTGTTTTTAGCCTGGGTCTTCTCCAGGATGTTCTGCCGGTGTGTCTCAATGGGGCGCTTGCTGGTGAAAAGCTTATCTGCAATCTCGGCATCTGTGTATCCTTCTTATATCAGCGATAGTATTTCAAGCTCCCGCTTTGAAAGCCTTGAGTTTTTAGTTTGTTCTGCCTCATCTTCTTTAGAAGGATGCAACACCTTCTGCATCATTTTTATAGACATGCCCGAACTAATGAACGGTGTACCTTTAACAGCCAGTTTTATGGCAGAGCAAAGCTCATCTTTGCCCGTATCTTTCAGCAGATAGCCAATGGCCACGCTCTCCATCATCCTGCGCAGGGTAGGCGCATTGTCCAGCATGGTGAGCACAATAACCGCTACTTCAGGGTGAAGTTTTTTCAGCTGCTGCAGTGTCTCAAAACCATCCATTACAGGCATGTTCACATCCATTAAAACAACATCTGTAGGCGTATGGTCCAGTAAATTCAGGAGCTCCTGTCTAACTCCGGCCTCTCCTACTACTTGCAGTTCTTTGTCGCATTCCAGCAAAGAGCGCAATCTTTCCGTGATAATTCCATGATCGTCAGTAATAATTAATTTGATAGCGCTTTATCTTGTCATTTTAAGATTAGTTTAAGCATGAAAGAATAAAAAGCCAACTTATAGGTACCTGTGCAGCTGCTTCACTTTATTTACAATATAACTATACTTTTAAGTAGTAAGATATTGAAACGGGCAACTTCATATTAGGTAATCCCTGACACCCACCAAGCTTTATTGCCACAAAATCAAGTATTTAAACTTTCTTTTTAAGCATTTCACACTATAAGATTTAAGTATTTACACATAGCTTACACAGTACCAGTAGTGTACATTTGTTGAGTAATTTATTAATTGGCTAAGATGATGTGATGAAAAAGGAAGTGGTGGTACAGCGGATGGACGATGTAGGAGTGATGAGCCTGGGTGGTGTGTGTAATATGGATTTAGTACAGGAGTTGGAAAAGCGATGCCAAGAGGAAATTTTACGCAAAGCCAAATACATTCTGCTGGACTGCCAAAACATGACCTCACTTAGCCCCACTGCCATGCGATGCTTGCTTAGTAAAACCTCTGAAGCTGAAAAGGCGGGAACAACGCTGGTTTTATACCATTTAAAGCCAGACCACGCTAAACTTCTAAGGCAGCGGGCTTGAATGCAATATTGCATATCGAGAGCAGTTTTGTAGAAGCTTGCCAGTATTGTAGATTATCATAAAACAGCTGCCATACAAACCATACGCTCACTTAATTATACTTACCTCTCCGCTGGGGTGCCTCCAGAAAAAGCTGTACAAATATTTTCTGCTCCGTAATAGCAGAACGCTGATCTGCAAAATCTTCAAAGCGGCGTTTGGTGGTATAGCCAAAATGCTCATAACCTAAACTTACATTCTTGAATAGCTTTACCGTGAGCCTAGGCCTTAAAATACCAATGGAATTGCTTCCTTTGAGGCCTTCAAAAGTATTAAGCCAGAAATGGTAATAAATAAAAGCTACTGTTGCGCGCTCACCAAGAGTTAAGGTACTTTCTAGCTTACTCTGCAGGCCATTGGCATATGTATAATTGCGTAAACCCTGTGCTTCTGGGGCAGAACGGGTGCTGTTACCTGCCAACAGAATAACACCTAAATGGGCGTTTGTGTACAGATTGATACGGTCTTTGATCTCTAGCATTGAAAAAACGCCACCACCAAAACCAAGTGCGCCCAACTCAAAGTTTCTGGTGTTCCAGTAATCGTAATATTGAAAAATGCCGGTCAGTAGGCTTATCTTACCTAGCTGCATGTTGCGCCCCGTCAGAATACCATAGCCGGTTACGTTGTTTATTTTGCTGCCCAAGGTATCAGAGCCTACACTAAACTCGGTGCGGAGCCTGAAAAAATCGAAAGGCTTTTTATGGTTCGTACTGTCAAACGGGTTGCCGTAATCCAGCTGAATGTTGAGCATGGCATTTGTCCCTCCCTCCCCGAAAACATCGTTCTGCTGATCGTTGAGGCGATGTATGCCTGCAAACAGTGTTACGTTAAATGGCTCCTGCTCGTAATCTGAGCCGTCGGTAACTTCAAAGCTTTTACCCTGCAGCAGTCTGTTTAGCCCACGCACAGGGTTAACTATACCAGCGGCAACTTCTCTTATTACCCGTTCGCGACCCTGCGTGCGGTCATCCAAAATAAATGAGCTTACCCGAAACAGCACCTCGCCAAGTGCGGCGCCGTTGATGGGGGTGTAAATCAGGTCGTTGTAAGATGGCAGCGTATTCTCCCCGAAATACTCCCAGGTTAAGCTTCCTGCTACAGCAAAAGGCAAAGACTGCCAGTAAGTATAGCCCTGAGAGCGGGCGGCATTAAAGTATAAAGTGCCTTGGTAAGGGTGGCCTATAAAGTTAATCCCAAAATTATCTGTGTCCCACTCTGGCTCAGACCTTAGGTTTTTCTTCCAGGTGCCAAGTGTTACATAGCCATAATCTGCCTTGGCCACATAGCGGTTAAAGCCCATAAACAAAGCGTTGATACCCAGCACCTGCACTGCTGGTTTCCAGATTGGCTGCCGCTTCACCTCAATGTCTGCAGTTGCCTTAGCAGCTAATTTTAGCGGAGTAGCTGCAAGAGGCTTTTGTGCCATGAAAAACCGTTTCACCTCTGTTGCGCTGCCAAGTTGTAAGGCAACTGGGTCTTCAAGTTCTGAGTCATACTTTATATCAGGAGGTGTACCTCCGGAGGCGGCATAAGATACGGTGAAGAGTAAGAAAATTATTAACCTGTAGGGTGAATTCATATAGTAGGGATAGCTCGGATGCTTGCACTTCTGTTTGCTTATCTGCAATTGTGCAAAGACTTCGACCTCATACGTAAAAAGGGGAATTATGGTGTTAGTTTATACTTGAACTGGCAGTTAAGATGCCGTACCCGCACCTGCAGTTTGTATTCAATTTCCTCTTGCCAATTGCAGCAAGTATGAGCTAAACCCGGCTAACCGATTTATACTTTGCTCGAGAATTTTACCGCAATTTCTGCTCCTGAAAGCTATTCGTTTATACTTAGCCGCTCCTTTAAACCCTGCAGAATCAGCCTGAACTGCGTGGAGAGGATATGCTCTACCAAACCCAGTTGCTCCGTATCAACAGGCACCTGGTTAAGCAGTGAAGCGCCTTGCTCTAAAGTTGTATGCAGCTGCTTTGCATGCAGCAGTTCCATACAAGTCTCTATGTTTTGCACCCAACGCCTGAAACGGTCTTTATTCTGCTCTTTGATGGCATGCTTCAGTTCACACCAAGCATTGTTCAGTACATTAATGGTTACGTCAACCAGATCCAACATTCCTCCCGGATCATCAGACATCAGATCATCAAAGGTGGTCAGGTTAAACAATGCGTTTGATTTGTAAGCAAGGCTATCAACTGGCTTAATTTCACTGGCCGCGGCAACAGCAGAGTTGTAGGAAGCGATCAGGCTATAGAGTTTATCCGGGTTAAAAGGTTTGGTTAGAATGCCATTGAATCCGGACGTTTTTAATCTGTTTTCATAATCTACTTGGGCAGTTGCAGTTAAGGCAAATATGGGGACGTTACTAAAACGCTCTTCAGCCATACTTCTAATTCTTCTGGTGGCCTCATAACCATCCATCACAGGCATTTGGAGGTCCATTAACACCAGATCATAATCTTGCTGCACAATCTGTTCAACTGCTTTCTCTCCATTATCCACTGTATCGAAGCGCACACCCCAGCTTTTCAGGAATTGGGTGAGCACATAAACGTTGATTTTATTATCCTCTACTAACAAAAGCTCCACTCCTTTTGCGGACCGTTTATCAGTTTTATGCTGCTTGGCCAAAGGTTGCTTTTCACCGACTTTAAGCTTTAAGGTGAAATAAAAGCAGGAGCCTACTCCCTGCTCACTCTTCACCTTTAACTTACTGCTATGCAAGGCAATTAACCTTTGGCTGATGGCCAGGCCCAGACCGGTTCCGCCATAAGTACGATTGATGTTAGCATTGGCCTGCGCAAAGTCCTCAAAAACCAAATCGAGTTTATCTGGGGCTATTCCAATGCCTGTGTCTACTACCTCAAATTTAATAGTCGCTGTACCTTCTTCTAGTTTCTTGAGCTTTAACTTCAGCGTAACTGTGCCTTTGGTAGTAAACTTGATGGCGTTGCTGATAAGGTTATTTAGCACCTGCACAAGCTTCAGCGAATCCAAAACTAGGTACTTAGGTATCTTTTTAGCTACTTTGCTGCTAAGCAGCAGCCCCTTCTCCTCGGCTTTAGCTTCAAAGCCATGCAGCACGCTCGCCACCAATTCCCGGATATGAACGCTCTCCACGTCAAGGCTAACCTTGCCTGCCTCTATTTTACTGAAATCAAGTATATCATTAATTAGTTTGAGCAGGTTTTGAGTTGAATTACCTAAAACACTGAGGTACTCTACCTGCTGCGGCGTGAGCTCCGTGTTGCGCATCAGGTGCACGATACCTATGATGGCATTAATGGGGGTCCGGATTTCGTGGCTGATGGTGGAGAGAAATTCCGCTTTAACCCTTGACGCATCTTCAGCCTTGTTTTTGGCTTTCAGCAGCTCCATTTCATACTTTTTGCGGTCGGTAATGTTAAACACGGTTGTCCTGCAAAGCGCTGGCTTACCTGCTGCATCAACCACTAAAGTGCTGTTCAGTAAAACAGGAATCGCTTTGCCGTCTTGCCCTTTTAGCGTAAAATTAATTTCGTTGATGAAGCCCTGCATCTGCAGCAGCGGGTAGTAATGCGTTTCATAAAAAATCTTATCTCCTATAGGCAGTAAGTCCTGCAGCTTTTTGGCAAACAGCAGCTCACTAGCCTCAAAGCCTAGCCATTTCAGAAAAGTATCATTGATTTTAATGAATGTACCGTCTGGCAAGGTAGAAAAGTAGCCGCACGGCGCTTTATCATAAAGCTCCTCTATACTTTCTTCCAACAGGCCCTCCTGAGCCAGCTTTATGATATCACTTCTTTTCACCACTTAAAGGCTGATTTAAAAAGCTTTTGATGGCGGCAATAGTTTGCTCCGGCTCACTCATATGCGGGCAATGGCCGGATGCGTCCACCATAACGAATTCGCTATCCGGTACTGCTTTATGCACAAATTCTCCAACAGTAACCGGAGCAATGGCATCCTGAGTGCATTGCAGTATCAGCGATCTTATCTTTACAAGAGGTAGATCGGCCCGGTTATCGGAAAGAAAAGTGACTTTGGCAAACTGTTTTGCTATGTCAGGGTTTGTTCTGCAAAAGCTGTTGGTCAACTCTTCTGCCAGTTCTGGCCTGTCATCATTGCCCATTATAACGGGTGCCACGGCACTAGACCAGCCCAGGTAGTTGCTATCCAGCGACACCAGCAAGTCTTTGATGTCGTCTTTGCTAAAGCCACCCACGTAATCACCTTCGCTTATGTAGTAAGGAGAAGGGCTGATCATGATGAGGTTATCAAACAGCTCAGGCTCTTTGATAACTGCCAGCACCCCAATCATCGAACTAACTGAGTGACCGACTAAAATTATATTCTGAAGTTTGAGCGCATGGCAGATTTCCAGCATATCGTCGGCGTATCCCTGCAAATGGCTGTACTTATCTTTGTTGTAAGCGCTTTCATCTGATTTACCTGCACCCACATAATCAAAAAGAACAATCTTGAAGTTATCTTCAAAAGCCGGTGTAATGTAGCGCCACATGTTCTGGTCGCAGCCATAGCCGTGGGCAAAAACCATAGGCTGCTCTCCCCTACCAATAACCTTTACATTGTATCTTTTGAGTGAGTCCATTAAATCGAATTTTAAATAAAGCTTCCCAGAAATACAGCTTTTTAAATGAAGAGTATAGCGTGAGCTAAAAAAGAACAACAGAGGCTTTAACAGTTAAATGATCCCAGCATCACATAGTTAATACGTAAACCTGATCTTTAGCTATACTTATGTCATGGAGATATTTGGTTAACATGTACTTATCAATTACAAGTAATAAACTAAATTTAGTTTAACTATATCTACATAAAAGTATACATAAGTTACATACTGTAGGTTGTCTGTTCCTGGCTATTACTCATCTGATTTTCAAACGATAGCCACTCTAAACTACTGTTTCCCGTATCAAAAAATTATGGAAATATTAGTTAAAAACGAAGAGACCCGGCTATACACGGTTAGTTACCCAAACAATGGGAAAGAGACTGTTATTATGCTGCATGGAGGGCCGGGTGTGCCAGATGGCTTGGGGCCGGTGGCAGAATTTCTTAACCGTTATTTTCAGGTTATTACCTTTCATCAGCGCGGTACGCTCAGCTCGCCCTGTTATGTTAACAAGTATACCATCGGCGACTACATATCCGATATTGATAGTATAGCAGAGCGCTTCGATTTGCAGCAATTCCATTTATTCGGGCACTCCTGGGGAGGGCTGTATGCGCAGCTTTATGCCTATCAGAACCCGCAGAGGCTGCTAAGCATGTTTCTGTGCAGTCCTGCATCCGGAACCGGCAGCCAATGGAAAGAAACTGTGCTGGAGGTAGCCAGGTTTAACAAAAATAAGTCTACCTCGTCAGAATGGTTTGGCATGCTCAAAAATGCCGCGCTCGGGTTTTTAGGTAACGACAAAGCGTACGAGAATCTATTTACACAGTTCTGCCTCAACTGCAACAAAGGCTACCCTGTAGATGATCCGGTTCCGGTGATGATAGACAGGATCAACGCAAAAGCAATTAACCGCACCAACCTGGCACTTTTAAAAGAGCCTGTACAAGAGCCCATGATAGACCAGGGATTTAAGTTTACAATTACCTACGGAGAGGACGATATTTACGGAGACAGCAAAAAGTATGTAAGGGAGCGTTACCCATATGCCAATTATATCACCATACCTAAAACCAGTCATTTTCCGTGGCTGCAAAACGAGGAGGAATTTTATGCTGCACTGGCCGCGCATTTTACCCCCTAGGTTTACCGGCTTTTATACTTTAGGGCAAAGCCTTAAATCTTACGGAAGCTAATTTTCCAAAGCATTTGCGGGTATCACCTTTTGGCATACTTCTCCGTAGTACCCAATGTATATTTTTAACAAACCCTTTACCATGACTTTTCACTCAACTCACCCCGAAGACTTATTTCTTGATGCCGCCCGCAAAGGAGACGTAGAGCACCTGAAGCAAGCAATAGCATCAGGAGTAGAACTAGAGACAAGAGACGGACGAGGCTTTACTGCCCTGATTCTGGCCAGTTATAATGAGCACCCGGAGGCCGTAAAAGTATTGCTGGAAGCCAAGGCTAATGTAAATGCCCAGGATGCCGGCGGTAACACGGCCTTGATGGGCGTCAGCTTTAAAGGCTACGACGATATAGCACGGCTGCTGCTGGAAAACGGCGCCAAACTTGACCAGCAAACCGGCAATGGTGGCACTGCGCTAATGTTTGCTGCTTTGTTCGGCAAAAATACACTGGTTAAAACACTTCTGGAGTATGGCGCTGATATGAGCATTCAAGATGCAAGGGGCTTTACGGCTTATGGCTTAGCTGTGCAGCAAGGTAATGAAGAGGCGCTTGATTTATTCAGAAAGCACGAACAGCAGGCGGATTAAATCAGGTCGAAAGTAGTATCAGCAAGTATAATCATACTTCACCTTTTAGCTGGGGTTAGAATAACGCTAAAATATGTAAGCAAGTCCCATAAAAGTATAGATCAAGTATAAATCAAAACGCCCGCTTAATTAGCGGGCGTTTTGATTTATACTTGATCTGGTTAAGCTGAAGGAGCATCATTTTTCGGCTGCTGCAGTACTACCACAGAGCGGGGAGCAACTTCTACTGTTTTACTATAAGAAAATTTCTCTCCCTTCTTATCCATCATACCGGTATCCGTATCAATTACTTTGTACCATACTTCTCCGTACTTCTTTGGCGGAAGTTTATACTTCAGCGGTTCGTAATGTGCGTTAAAGATCACATAAAAGCTGTCGTCTACAACTTGCTCGCCTTTTAATCCTTTGGCATGCAAGCCTCTACCGTTCATGTAAACTCCCAGGGATTTGGCAAAATCGTGACACCAGTTTTCCTCAGTCATTTCATTACCTTCCGGCAAAAACCACGCAATATCCTTAAGCTTACCACCTTTAATTGGCTGCCCTATAAACCAGCCCCGGCGGTTAAACACAGGATGGTGTTTACAAAACTTCACAAGCTTTTGAGTGAAGCCCAGCAAGTCTTTGTCGGCATCTTGCCAGTTAACCCAAGATATCTCATTATCCTGGCAGTAGGCATTGTTATTGCCTTTCTGTGTACGGCTTATCTCATCACCTGCCACTAACATAGGTACACCCTGCGAGAGGAAAAGCGTGGTAAGGAAATTGCGTTTTTGCTTTGCACGGAGCTCCAGCACCTCCTGGTCATCAGTCGGCCCTTCCACCCCACAGTTCCAGGAACGGTTATGGCTCTCCCCGTCGTTGTTATCTTCGCCGTTCTCAGAATTGCGCTTATGATTGTAAGACACCAGGTCGTTTAGGGTGAAGCCATCGTGGGCAGTGATAAAGTTTATACTTGCGGTAGGGCTTCTGTAGTCATCCCTGTACAGGTCTGAGCTGCCTGTGAAGCGCTCAGCAAACTCCGCCAGCATACTATCCGCTCCGCGCCAGTAATCCCGGATGCAATCGCGGTACTTGCCATTCCATTCGCCCCAGCCCGGAGGGAAATTCCCTACTTGGTATCCTCCTTCACCAATATCCCAAGGCTCGGCAATTAGTTTTACCTGCGAGATAACTGGATCCTGATGGATGATATCGAAGAAGGCGCTCAGCTGGTCCACTTCATGCAGCTCACGGGCCAGTGTTGCGGCCAAATCAAAGCGGAAACCATCTACATGCATCTCCAGAATCCAGTAGCGCAGACTGTCCATGATAAGGCGCAGCACTTGCGGCAGGTTAGCATTTAAGGTGTTGCCTGTGCCTGTGTAATCCATATAATAGCGTTGGTCTTGCGTCAGGCGGTAATAACCGGCATTATCAATGCCCCGGAAAGATAATGTCGGCCCCATCTGGTTGCCTTCGGCGGTATGGTTATACACCACATCCAGTATCACCTCTATACCGGCCTTATGCAGGGCCTTTACCATCTCTTTAAACTCTACTACCTGATCTCCGTGCGTACCACTGCTAGCGTAGCGAACATCCGGCGCAAAATATCCAATGGTATTGTAACCCCAATAGTTATACAAACCTTTTTCTGCCAGGTGCCTGTCGTTTATAAAGTGGTGCACCGGCATTAGCTCTATGGCGGTTATACCTAAGTCTTGGAGGTATTTTATAGTAACCGGATGCCCTAGTGCTGCATAAGTACCTCTTATATCTTCCGGAATTTCAGGGTGCAGCTTGGTAAATCCTTTAACATGCGTTTCATAAATGATCGTTTTATGATAAGGGATCTTTGGCATTTTTACACCTTCCCAGTCAAACGTCGGGTCTACCACCACGCATTTCGGAATATAGGGTGCGCTGTCTGTTTCGCTGAAGCTAAAGTCTTCGTCAGGGTCTCCTAACTTATAGCCAAAAAGCGAATCGTGCCACTCAATGGTGCGCGTAATGGCTTTTGCATAAGGATCTAATAGAACCTTGTTAGGATTAAATCTATGTCCGTTCTGAGGCTCGTATGGCCCGCTCACCCTAAAAGCATAGAGCAGCCCCGGCTTAGCTTCCGGCAGGTAAGTATGCCAAATGTGGTGGGTGCGCTCCGTCATGTTGATGACGTCATACTCTGTTTCATCTTCAGAACTCTTATAAAGGCAAAGCTCCACCTTTGTGGCATTCTCGGAGAAAAGTGCAAAATTAACACCTTCTCTATCCCAGGTAGCGCCCAAAGGGTACGGGCTTCCGGGATAATTTTTTATCGTCATAGCTTCTTGAAATTTAAATTAAAGGTAAACTGTGCCTGCTGGGTCCTAGGGCTTAAGAAGTTTATGAACGCCTTCACCAGTTTCTACAATTAGCACAACCGTTATACTTTGATAGCAGGAATTTGTTTTTTGGGAAAGCGAATACTGAGGCAATTTTAAGAGGCGCTCCTGCCTTTACTGTAATAATTGAGAGATTTAGCCGGAGTAATGCCTCCTGACTTAAAGTTTGAGGATATGGATTTTAGTCAACAGGAGGTAAACAATTGCACTTTATTTCTGCAGCTAAAATGACTTTGCTGCTTCTACCTCAGTAGTAACAGTTTTAATTTTGAAAGTAAACCTGCCTTTAGTTAACATAAATAACCAACCCAGAAATTAACTAGCCGGTAATGCATCCAGCTCCTTTATCTCGGCTTTGTAAGCAGGTGGAAGTATAAGCTCCTTGAGCAGCCACTCTGCCCTGAGGGCGCGGCTAAGTTTATAGGCTATCAGCACTGGTTTTAGCAAGGGCACACGCCATAAATTTAACTGTGCCCGCACACACTCCGGCACTACCAGCACCTGTGCCTGCAGCAGCAGCCAATAACGTACATTGCCAAGGTGCTTTCTGTACTGAAGGTATAGCTCAGAAGTAAGGCTGCTTTTCTGTAGGTTTTGCTGCAGGTGCTCCTCCCGCGCCAGTTGCCATTCCGTAAAGCTTTCGGGCAGGCCTTTGATTCCCATCCGGACTCCTACGCGGTTAAAAACCTCAAACACCTCCGCCTGCTCCTGCTCGGTTAGTTTCCGCTCCAGCAGTTCAAAGGAGCGAATGGAATAGTCAATCAGCATAAACAGCACATCGCGGTATGCCCAATCTGGAATCCGGAGACCACGCTTTGCCTCCACCCCTGCATGTATGGCAGCCATACTATCAATAGCCTGATGTGCGGCTGCCTCTTCTGAGAAAACAATTTTACGGGCATAGCCTACGGTCGAGAATAACCGGCCCAGGGGGTCAGCAGGAAGGCGGCCGGTAAAGAACAGCCAGTCCACAGCTTTGTTGAGGGCAAACTCTGCGGAAGCGCCGGCAAATATGAAAAGTATGGTATCGCTCTTTCCCCAAATCTGGCGGACAATGGAGCCTTGCTGCACAAAATATTTCATACTTGGGTAACAAGCTTTTACCTTTAATCGTGCTACTGAATCGAACTTGAAATTACACACTACTTGTCCCTGCTCAAAGCAGTATCTCCCGCACCCCGTTTAGCTCCGCCTCGTTATCTACCATTACCATCAGCTTGTCGTAGGGCTCCAGCACCGTTTGCCCGTTGGGAGTTACAAACCTGCCACCGCGGTCTATCAGCACAATCAGCGATGTTTTTGGCAACTGCAGCTGCACCAGTGACTTTCCGATGCCTGAACTTTCGGGGCCTAGCTGCAGCTCCACGAGCTCATTTTTAGCGTTATAGCCCAGATCTTCCCCTAGTTGCATCCGCTTGGTAGCATCCTCCACCAGGCTCAGTCCCAGCCAATCGGCCACCAGTTTAAGTGTGGTGCCCTGCAGCATAACAGAGGTAAGCACAATAAAGAATACGATGTTAAAGATCATGTCAGAGCGGTTCAGGCCGGCCAGCAAGGGGTAGGTGGCGAACACAATGGGCACGGCTCCGCGCAAACCAACCCACGACAAGTATACTTTATCCTGCCAGGAGGATTTAAAGAAAGCCATACTTATAAACACGCTGATCGGGCGGGCCACAAATATCAGGAAAAGAGAGACCAAAACGCCAACGCCCAGCACGGGCAGCACATGAGACGGAAACACCAAAAGGCCCAGGGTAAGGAACATCAGGATCTGCATGAGCCAGGCTATGCCGTCATAAAACCGGGTGAGGCTGCGCTTATGTATAAAGTTTTTATTGCCCAGTATTACGCTGGAAGTATAAACCGCCAGAAATCCGTTACCGTTCAGCAGGTTTGTAAAGGAGAACGTGAAAAGCACCATCGCCAGCGTGAGGGCCGGGTACAGTCCGTCCTGCTCCAGATTAATGCGGTTAATTGTCCAGGCCATTACAAAGCCCATCGCTACCCCGGCTACGGCACCAATGCTCATCTGCAGGAAAAACATCGGCACCAGGTCCCACAGACTCGCCTCCGAGTTGGTCAGCAGAAACGTAAAACTTACGGTCAGGAAATAGGCCATGGGGTCGTTACTCCCGGACTCCAGCTCCAGCGTGGGGCGCAGGTTATTTTTAAGGCCGATGTTGCGGGATCGAAGTATGGAAAACACCGCAGCCGCATCTGTAGAAGAAACGATGGCCCCGAGCAGCATGCCCTCCAGCAGCGTAAAGCCCAGCAGGTAAGATGCAAAAACCCCAACCAACAGAGCCGTAATTAACACCCCCAACGTAGAGAGCGTAATGCCTCGCCAGAGCACAGGCCGCGTACTTTGCCAGCGCGTATCCAATCCTCCTGAGAAAAGTATGAGCGTAAGCGCCAACGTACCAAGCGACTGCGCTGTCTTCGCATCATCAAAATAGATACCGCCGATGCCCTCTGAGCCAGCCAGTATTCCCACACCCAGGAAAAGTACCAGCGCAGGCACACCCAGCCTGCCCAGGCTTTTACTTACCAGAATACTCAGGAAAAGTAAAATAGAGATGCCCAGTAATATGTCCTCAACAGTAAAACTCATACTTACAATAATACTTGTTAATATACTGATATACTATATTTTAAACTATATATTTTCGGTAACAGCAAATAGTAGAAACGATAACAGGAGCACTAGGAAGTAAATACGGATCACGTTGAACCGACTCCTCTTCCCATAGTACCAACAAAGCCCAAGATTAGGGGAAATTACACCGATTAAAACTCCGAAAAGGGAAAGTATAGAAACTATAACAGCAAGATCTGCCATATGGATACAAAAATTTGGAGGCAGCACCGGCTTGTATTGCGTACATACCAGCGCCACAGCGCTAAAACACACTATAATAAAAAATTAAACAGAAAGTCTGCCTATAGCTGGTTTACAGCTATTTATACTGATAAAAAGCAGGCCAAAAAGAAATATGTATAGCGTGTACTAAGGTGCGTTGGGAAGCACCGAAACAGGCAGAACCTGCAGCAGTAGTTGCCCTACAGAAACCGGCGAAGCGTATGTGGGCGCCGCATCAGGAAAGGCTTTGGAAAACAGCGGCAGCAAGAGCAGTGGCGACACGTGCAGCACCTGCTTGAGCACCAGCACAGGCGCGGTTTGGGCATCGGGAAAGGCTTGCACCTGCTGCGGGTTCAGGGCCTGATGCTCCTCCCTTAAACCGGATGCATTAAACCGCATTACTGATTCCTGCACTGACCCCTGCACCAGGTAGTTGTATACCAGCACCTCATGGCCCGGCAGTGTGAGCGACCAGAGCAGCATAACCCACATGAGCGGGAACCTAAGCCAATGGCACCGTATATTTCTGGTGTGAAGCATCTGGTGCAAAGGTACACAATTTAAACTTTTCGGCAGGGCAATGCACTGGCGCAATCTTTGCTAAACAACAGCCGTTGCATCAAAAACTGTACATTTGCGTTTGAATGCAGCGCGGCAGATTTTAGCCAAAGCCAAATAGCACCAACTAAAGAACATGAGAGCTACGCTCAAGAAGCTATTCAAATTTATAGTTACAAGGATTATGGCCCCGTTCGTGCGGCTGGTATACGGCGAACTTTCCGCTTTCTGGAAAAGCCAGAAGCCTAAGTTTACCCGAACGTATTGGCAACAAAAATGGGCAGAGTGGCAGGAAAGCAGCCGCCGCTCCGACTACCGTTTTCTGTATCGCATTTTCCTGAAGCTGTCCCTTTTCGGGATTCTGTTCCTGGTACTGTTCTACTTTGCTGTTTACGCTGGTTTTTTAGGCGGCATGCCCTCTTCCAAAGAACTAAGGTCTGTGCACAACAACACGGCTTCCGAAGTATATTCTGCCGATGGTGTGCTGCTGGGCCGCTACTACATTCAGGACCGCACCAATGTGAAGTATGCTAATATTTCGCCTGCCGCTATTGATGCACTGATCGCCACTGAGGATGCCCGCTTCTACGACCACAGCGGTGTGGATGTGCGCAGTTTGGGCCGTGTTTTTATAAAAACGCTGCTGCTCCAGAACGGGAGCTCCGGCGGTGGCAGCACCCTGAGCCAGCAGCTGGCAAAAAACCTGTACCCGCGTAAAAACTACATGTTCTGGGATATGCCCATCAACAAGCTGCGCGAAATGATCATTGCCCGTAAGTTGGAAGGCATTTACTCTAAAGAGGAGCTGCTGGAGCTATACTTGAACACTGTGCCGATGGGCGGTAACTTGTATGGCATAGAACGTGCTTCGCGCCGTTTTTTTAACACCTCCGCCGACTCCCTTAAAACCGAAGAAGCTGCCGTGCTGATCGGCATGCTGAAGGCCACCACCACCTACAACCCCCGCTTGGACCTGAAGCGCTCCACCAGACGCCGTAACGTGGTACTGGCCCAGATGGCAAAGTATGAATACCTCAGCAGCGCACAAGCTGACTCTCTAAAACAGCTGCCGCTCAAGCTAAAGTATAATTATACTACCCATAATGATGGCATTGCGCCATACTTCCGGGAGCACCTGCGGCAGGAACTGGTAGACTGGGCAACTAGCAAAAAGAAGAAGAACGGAGAGCCTTACAACCTCTACAAAGATGGGCTGAAAATATATACCACCATTGATGCCGGAATGCAGCGCCACGCTGAGGCATCCGTTCGTAAGCACATGGCGCAGCTGCAGAAGCAGTTTGATGCCCACTGGCGTGGCCGTTCGCCTTGGGGCCGCAATTCTGACATAATTCAGGTGGCCATGCAGCGCTCCGACAGATATAAGCATTTGAAAGATGCGGGTAAATCTGAGGCGGAAATACTGGAAGCCTTTAAGCAGCCGGTACCGATGCAGGTGTATGGTTGGAGCGGCAACAGCAAAAAAGAAATGAGCCCCATGGACTCGCTAGCTTACTACTCCCGCTTCCTAAACACGGGCTTGTTTTCAGTGGAGCCGCAGACTGGTTTCGTGCGCGCCTGGGTAGGTGGCATCAACCACCATGTATTTAAGTATGATCACGTTAAAGCAAAGCGGCAGGTAGGATCTACTTTCAAACCAATTGTTTACGCTACTGCACTTGAACAAGGTTTTAAGCCCTGCGATTACTTCCCGAACGAGCGTATGACCTACCCGGAGTATGATAACTGGTCGCCGCGCAATGCCACAGAGCAGTATGGCGGAGAGTACAGTATGCGCGGAGCACTGGCGCACTCTGTCAATACCGTATCGGCGCAGATGATCATGAAAGCGGGAGTTACAAAAACCGTAGCCATGGCGCACCGATTGGGCATCGAATCCAAACTACCTGAAGTCCCTTCACTGGCACTAGGCACTGCCAACCTGTCGCTCCAGGAAATGGTAACGGCTTATGCCACTTTTGCCAACCGCGGCCTGCAGGTTAAGCCGGTTTACATAGCCAAAATCGAAGACCGTGAAGGCCGTGTGCTGCGCGAGCACCGTGCAGGTGAAGGAGCAAAAAAAGTAATTTCGGAGGAAACAGCGGCCATCATGCTACATCTGATGCAGGGCGTGGTGGAAGAAGGCAGTGCCGCTAAGTTACGTACCGCTTACGGGCTTAAAATGGACATTGCCGGTAAAACAGGCACTACGCAGGAGCAGACCGATGGCTGGTTCATAGGTATAACGCCTCAGCTGGTAACCGGTGTTTGGGTGGGCGGGGAAAGTCCAGAAGTGCGTTTTCGCACCTTGGAGTTAGGCCAGGGCTCACGTACAGCGCTACCAATCTGGGGCGAGTACATTCGCCGCATCGCCCTTGACCCCGCATATAAAGGATACTACAATAGCCAGTTTGCTCCCCTGCCTCTACGCGTACAGGAGGCGCTCAACTGTGCGTCTTTCCGTGCCGAACCCCCACGCGAGAATTTCCTGGAGCGGGTGTTCGACAAAATCGGTGAAAAAGCAGCTCAAAGTTACGAACAGTGGAAAGAGAGCTGGAAAGAACGACGCAAACAGCGGCAAGAGGAAAGGAAAAGAAGAAAGCGGGATTAAGTTCCGCTCCTATTCCTCCTCCTGGTAATCTTCGCTTTTGTTGAGGCGGTTAAACTGCTCCACCAACACCTCCGGCAGGTTGGTAAGCTTACGCTTGTGCAAATCAAGCCAGGCACCATCCACATTGATAACGGCAGCCTTTACACCGTCTGCACGGAAAACCTCATGCCGGATAGACCAGCGCGAACCGTCTGCACGGCTTTTTGTCAGTTCTACCGTTATGGTCAGGTGCTCGTTTATACCAACTTCGCGCAAGTATACCAGCTCTTCCCTAAACAGAATAGGCCCGATGTGCAGGTGCTGAAACGCTTTCAGATCCATACCTAGCCTATCGAGCACCACAATGCGTGCCTGTGCGGCAAAATCAGCATAAGCGGAGTGGCGCATGTGCATGTTGGCATCTAAATGAGACCACATTACTTTGCCTTCGTATTTGTTGTCCATGGTTTTATACTTTAGCACAAAGCTACAAAAAGCTTCACTTAACCAAAACCCAACTCCTAAACCAGGTTTCCATTATAGTACTAATGCTGGCTCTGTTGGCCTTTTCAAAGAATTTAACTTAAAAATAATTTTCTCTGTCCGGCATCTAGCATAAATTTTGTTGTTTTGCATTAGCATTAACACATCATCTACTTATCAATGAAAAAATTAACGAGTATTTTCTTTCTGTGCCTGATGCTTACTGGTCAGGTGTTTGCTTGGGGACAAAATGGGCACCGTGCCGTTGGGCTGGTGGCAGAGCAGCACCTGAGCAAAAAGGCGAAGAAGAAAGTGATGCAGGTTCTGGAGAACAATTCGCTGGCAGAGGTTTCTGTTTGGATGGATGACATAAAGAGCGACAGCACTTATGACCATACCCATGACTGGCATTGGGTGACTATTCAGGATGGCGAAACCTATGAGCAGTCTGAAAAGAACCCGAACGGCGACGTACTAGGCAAGATAGAGGAACTCTCGAAAGTTCTTAAATCCGGAAAGCTTACTAAGGCGCAGGAGCAGGAATACCTGAAGTACCTGGTGCATTTGGTGGGTGATATCCATCAGCCGCTGCATGTGGGCACCGGCGATGATCAGGGCGGAAACCAGGTAAAGGTACAGTGGTTCTACCAGCCATCTAACCTGCACCGCGTTTGGGACACGGACATGATTGCAGGTAAAAACCTGAGCTTCACAGAGATTGTGCGGTTCCTGGGAGAGCCGGACAAGGCGCAGGTAAAACAGTGGCAGTCTGATTCTGTAAGGGACTGGGCAAACGAGTCGATGAGCTACCGCCCACGTGTGTACAACCTGCCGGAAGACAAAAAAATCAGCTACAGCTATGCTTACGAGAACTATAGCCTGGTAGAGCAGCGTCTGCTGCAAGCAGGTGTTCGCCTGGCCGGCTTACTCAACGAAATCTACGGCTAAGCCGCAAGTATAAACTCACCAAACAGCCACAGCATGCTTTAAGTAGAGCAGCTGTGGCTGTTTTTTTTGCCGTATACCTTACCCTCAGCACACTGAAAGTATAAAGCTGCCTTGGCTGAAACCCCTGCTTTAACCACTCTTAAAACCAGGCCGTTTTAAAGATCGAGTTTTTTCTTACATTAGGTTGGCCTAACTTTAAGCCTTCACACAACACCAATACCTCAACCTGCACAGAACATGGAGTCATACTTCCGCCTGAAGCACCACGGCACAGATATTAAAACGGAGGTGCTCGCCGGCGTCTCTTCCTTTTTGGCCACGGCTTATATTATAGTTGTAAACCCGACCATTTTGGCCCAGGCAGGCATGCCGTTTTCAGGAGTGCTCACAGCCACTGTTTTAGTTTCTTTTTTCAGTAGCTTAATGATGGGCCTGTATGCCCGGAATCCAATTTTGGTAGCACCCGGTATGGGCCTGAATGCCTTCTTCACGTTTTCGGCTGTGCTGGGAATGGGGGTAACCTGGCAGGTGGCTTTGGGAGCCGTATTCTGGTCGGGCATCGTTTTCCTGATACTCTCTGTCTTTAATGTGCGGACGCTTATTGTAAAAGCCATTCCGAGGCCGCTCCGGTTTGCTATTGCCGCCGGCATCGGCTTATTCATCACGCTTATTGGCTTTGCGAACGCTAAATTTATTGTAGCCAACCCCGCCACCATCATCGGCGTCAGCCCGATGACGCCTGCCTTGCTTACTTTTCTGGCCGGCCTGTTGCTGACTGCCGTTATGATTGTGCGCAACGTGAAGGGCGGCATTTTGCTTGGCATTTTATTTACTACCTTAGCCTCTTATCCACTGGGCCGCTGGTGGGCTACTGACATAGAGCCACTGATTACCTGGCAAGGCATTACCTCCGCACCGGACTTTAGTTTGCTGTTTCAGCTTGATCTGATCAATTCTTTCCAACTCTCCATCATACCGGTCATATTCGCTTTTGTATTTACCGATATGTTTGACAGCATCTCCACGTTTGTGGGCTTGGCCGAGGCTGCTGACCTGATGGACGAGCACGGAGAGCCGCGCCATGTAAAACGCTCCCTGACTACTGATGCCGTAGCCACTACACTGGCCGGTTTGGTAGGCTCCAGCCCTGGCACCGCTTACGTAGAGTCGGCGGTTGGTATTGAGGCAGGCGGCCGCACAGGATTGACGGCGGTTGTGGGTGCACTGCTTTTCCTGCCTTTCCTCTTTTTGGCGCCGCTGCTCTCCATGATCCCGGCTATAGCCACGGCCCCTGCCCTGGTGCTGGTAGGTGCGTTTATGGTGCGCCCGGTCACTAAAATCGATTGGTTTAAGATGGATGATGCTATTCCTGCGTTTCTGGCTATGGTGCTGATCCCTTTTACCTACTCTATAACGCAGGGAATTATCTGGGGCTTTCTAAGCTGGACAGCTGTGAAGATGGTAACTGGCAAGCGGAAAGAGGTAAGCATCGCGCTTTGGGTCATAGACTTCTTTGCCATACTTGCCTTGTTGCTTTAGCGCTAAATTGGAGCAGGCGGAGACGAAAGTGTGGAACTTTTCCCCATAGTGAACTTGATTTTGCCATATTTCTGTTCGTAGTGATGTTGCCATATCAGATTTTTTAGTAATCTTAAACAATATATGACACGCGGCAGGGTTAAGCCTGTAAGTAAAGGTGCTTAAAAAGATATAATTCTATATATTCACCTCCCGAATAGCTTATAGCAGAAATACAAAATTTAGTACAAACCAAATCTTTAAATTATGAAGGCACTCTTTTTCTCCCTCGCACTCATGTGCTCTGCCACTTTTGTACAGGCACAGGGTAATAAAGCAGAAAAAGCACCTGCAGCCAACGCAAAACTTGAAAAGCAATTCGAAGGGCTGAAAAGCAGCTCTAACACCTGGCAGGGTTACAAGGTGGTGAAGATCACTACGCTGGATTCGTTCTGGAAAACCGTTCAGGAGACTGTTGCATCCAAAGACAAGAAACTGGAGAATTTTGAATCCGAGGCAGACGCCAAGCTACAGGAGGCACGCAAAGATGTAGCCGCTCAGGAGCAGCAACTGCAGACCATGCAGAACGAAATGAAGCAGAAAGAGGCGGAGATACAGCAGAGCATGCACGACATTACGCATATCTCAGTGTTAGGAATTGACTTGCCAAAGCAGTTTTACGTGCTCCTGAACAGCGGAATCATACTTGCCTTACTGATAGCTTTAGGCGTTATGATGGTGCAGCATAAGACCAGCAAAAGTACAGCAAACGAAAAACGCAGAGCTTACGATGAAATGGAGCTTGAGCTGAACGAGTATAAAAAGAGTGCACGCGAGCGCGAGCTAAAAATTAAGCGCGAGCTACAGACCGAGCTTAACCGCGTGGAGGAGCTGAAGCAGCAGCTTGCTTCTGTCAGAAAGCAACCGCAGCTTTAAGAAATCTCCTTAAAAGACTTTAAAAGAACCGCTTGGCTATAGAATGCTGAGCGGTTCTTTTGCTTTATACGTCATGGTTATCGGTAAAAGAAGTGCTTCCTCTCATTCTAAAAAACCATACTTGCCGAGGCTTGGGGGAAGAGGCACACATGATCTGGCACAAATAAAAACAGGGAAGACAAAGCTTGCCCTCCCTGTTTGGTTAAGGTTAGTAAAGTTAGAATAGTCGCGGGTAATTTTAAGGGTAGAGAAAATAAGTTAAGCGGCCTTGGCTGCCAGGCTTTGCTCTGCCGCTGTTTGCCTTGCCAAGTAACGATCTACAAAAGGAGTATAGATAGACAGCAAACTGAAAAGCAGCAGCAAGTACAGATACCAGTTATAGGCCCATATATTCAGGAAGCTTAGATCGCCTTTCGTGAAGCTGAGCAAAATAAGGATTTGCGCGCCGTAAGGCAGCATTCCCTGCACTACGCAGGAGGCTATATCTAGCAGGGCAGCCGTTTTACGCTTATCGATTTTATATTTGTTGCTGATCTCCTTTACGACCTGACCTGTTACTACAATAGAAACAGTATTGTTGGCAATGGCTGTGTTTGTGCCTCCTACCAGCGCAATTATGCCGGTTTGTGCAGAGCGGAAACCACGTGTGGCCTTGCTTACTTTTTGCAATAAAAACGCTATGCCGCCTGCCTCGCTTACCATCTGCGCCAAGCCGCCTGTCAGCATGGAGAGCAGAAAAATCTCTGTCATGCCTGTAAAGCCTTCGTAAACGCTACGGGCAAACGGCAACAGTTCCAGCTGCCCCTGCCCCAGCCCTACTGCGCCGGAAGCCAGCGTACCTATGATAAGCACAGCAAAAACATTCCCCCCGCTTACTGCCAGCCCAATCACCAAGAGGTAAGGCACGATCTGCCAGAAAGAAAAAATTTGAAGCTCCGGCACAAGAGCGTCTGCGTTTGCCGCTGTGCTCCAGCCGGTAAACAACAGCAAAGCAATGGTTACAAGAGCAGCAGGGCCGGCAATCAGTATATTCACCTTAAACTTGTCGCGCATGCTGCACTCCTGCGATTGTGTAGCGGCAATGGTGGTATCGGAGATAAAAGAGAGGTTATCGCCTAGCATAGCACCGCCAAGCAAAGTGCCCAGCAGCAAAGGCAGCGAAGTATGGCTCTGCTCTGCCAGCCCTACCGCTATAGGCCCCAGCGCCACAATAGCTCCTACAGACGTGCCCGTTGCCGTAGACAGGAAAGCCGCCAGCAGAAACACGCCCAGCCCCAGGTACTGCACCGGCAGCACGCTCAGCCCCAGGCTCACAGTGGCATCTACGCCCCCAACAACCTTAGTTACCGTAGCAAAAGCGCCGGCAAGTAAGTAGATAAGGCACATGGTGATAATTTTTGAGTCGCCGCTGCCCCTGATGAGGGCAGTTACTTTGGCCTCTGTGGAGCCGCGAAGTATAAAAAAGGCAGAGATGATGCCCAGCACCACCGCCACCGGAGCAGGCAGCGCATAGAAATCATTTAAAGCGATACCTGCTCCCAGAAAAATAAGTACAAACACGAAGAAGGGGACAAGCGCCCACCCGCCAGTTTTTTGAATTTGTTGCATGAATTGTATCAGAAACGGGCATGCCGAAGTTTACCGACTGCTGCTCCGCTTGGCAAAAAGAAAAGTATGATTTAACCAGGCCCGTAAAAAGCCAGAGAAGCGGCTAAGTGGCCGCAGAAAAGGAGTAGCCTCAACAGCAACAACAACAGAAAAAAGACTGTTGTGGAGCTACTACAGAAGTATGGGCACGAAAATGATTTGCTAAAAGCGAATGTAATGAGTGCATGTAGTTAATTTATAGATCCCAACTTGGGCAGGTATTAGCACCTTTACGACCGTGGCCGTGGTTGCTAGAGGTTCACTGAGCCTACTCTCTCCCCTCTTCTTTATAAATCTTGCATAAAGATGCTGCAAAGGTAATGGCAGCTGCGCTACAAAATCAACCGCTGCACGAAAGTTCTTAAAATATTAACACTGCATTACAGGTATAGTTCTGTGTCTAAACTTGCATCTGAGGCTAAATTCATACAAGTTTATACTTCGAAATAATTCACCTTAAAATATACTATGAAGTATACTTCTACTGCCTTTTTACCTTTGCTGCTGGCGAGCGCTTTGCTCTACAGCTGCTCTTCAAACCCTTATGCCAGTACTAACCGGGCGCACAAGAAACAGCTGAAAACGTATGCCAAACAGCTGCGAACAGTGCCTGCCATTGAACCAGAAACATCTTCGTTGCAACTCGGCGATCAGTGGGTAGGCACTACAAACTTTAGCATGCGCCGCCCCAATTTCGTGGTCATCCACCATACAGCCCAAAACTCCACCGACCATACTTTAAAGACGTTTACCATGCCTAAAACGCAGGTAAGCGCACACTATGTTATCGGGCGGGACGGCAAGGTATACCACATGCTAAACGATAACCTGCGCGCCTGGCACGGGGGCAACAGCCGCTGGGGAAACAACACCGACCTGAACTCCTCTTCTATCGGGATAGAGCTGGACAACAACGGTGCGGAGCCTTTTGAGGAGGCCCAGATTAAAAGTTTACTGGACGTGCTGGCGATGCTGAAGGAGACATACAATATTCCGGCTGAGAACTTTATCGGCCACTCTGACATAGCACCGGTGCGCAAGGTAGACCCGAACGAGACTTTCCCATGGAAAAGGCTGGCAGCGCATGGCTTTGGCTTGTGGTATGATGAAGGTGTGGTGGCCCAGTTTCTGCAGCCGGCGGCCCCGATTACGGTACTCGACAGCACTGCTTCCCAGCCTGTACTTATACTGCAGCCACTGGATTCAGTATCAACCATTCCGCCACACTTCAACCCCAAAGAGGCGCTTCGTATCATCGGCTACGACACCCGCGACCTTCCTGCGGCTATCCGGGCATTTAAGCTACATTTTATACAGGATGAAGTGAACATGGTGCTGACCGAAAAAGACAAAATCATACTTTACAACCTGTATCAAAAGTACCTGTAGAAACTGGCTTGGAAGACAACGGAGCTTCGAAATTCTCCTCTTAGAGTTTAAAGCGCTACAGACGCAAATCCAGCTAAAAAAGACGCGGCCCCTGCAGATGAATCATCTTCTGCAGGGGCCGCATTTTATCTTATACTTTATACTTTGTTAAGCCAGTAAGTTCCAAACATACTGCAGCATCAGGCCGCACATGTACGCGCCGTAAGTACCTACTGCATACCCCAAAACTGCCAGCAACACGCCAACCGGAGCCAGGTAACGGTTAAAGGCTACCGCTACGATTGGGGCCGAGGCAGCACCACCGATGTTGGCCTGGCTGCCCACCGCCACATAGAAGAACGGCGCTCTGATGATGCGCGCCACGATCAGCATGATCAGTATATGGAACGTTATCCAGAAGGCACCGACTAAGAACAGTTTCGGGTTATCCAGCACTGCACCAAGATCCATGCTCATACCGATAGTGGCTACCAGAAAGTATAGAAACACGGAACCAAAGCGGGAAGCTCCGTACCCTTCCAGATCACGCGCTTTGGTAAACGACAGCGCCAGCCCCGCCGTGGTGGCAATGATCACCAGCCAAAAGAAGCCGCTTGTGATGGAATATGTTTCCAGCTCCGGAAAGTTTTCCGCAAAGTATGGCGCGATAATATCCGACAGAAAATGAGACAGCCCTGTAAAACCAAAGGCCACCCCAAGCAGCACCATGGTAGACGTGACTGTCGGCATCATACGTTTGCCTGCCTGCAGCCCCTCCAGGCGCTCCTCCAGTTCTTTGATCGGGCGGCTGTCGGCACCCAGCAGTTTGTCGATCTTCTCCGGCTTCTGCGAGAAGTATAACAGGAATCCCATCCAGACGTTGGCAACCAGCACATCCACAGCAATCATCTGCCCGAACGCCTCTTTGCTTGCGCCGAAAACCTCCAGCATAGCCGCCTGGTTTGCGCCGCCGCCTATCCAGCTGCCCGAAATGGTAGCCAGCCCTTTCCATACTTCATCATCGCCGGTATACAGCACATCCGGAAACAGAGAGCCGACAGCAAACAGCGCCAGCGGCCCGCCAAACATCACCCCCACCGTGCCGGCAAAAAACATAATCACGGCTTTGCTGCCCAGCATGCTCAACGACTTAAAATCGATGCTGAGCGTGAGCAGGATGAGCGAGGCGGGCAGGAAAAAGCGCGAAGCCACAAAGTATAACTGCGATGCCTCGCCGGATATAATATTGAACGTATTGAGCAGCGCCGGCAAAAAGTAGCAAAGCAGCAGCGAAGGAATTACCTTGTAAAACCGCACCCACAGCTGTTTGGTGCTGGAGGAAGTATGAAAAACTAGTGCCAGGATGACGAGCAGGATGCCCAGCACCACAGCTTCATTCGTGATCAGCGGTGCGCTTGATTCGGTCATGGGTTGGTGTTTTGTAGATCGTTAAGGGTGATGTAAGGTGGAGTTGCCAGGAACTAAAAACTTTAAAGCCGCAATACCTCTACCAAACTTTAAAGTTAGAACGAGTAAAGCCTAAAGCCAACACAAGCCAGTTTTTTTTCAGGTTTGCAGTCTCACCTAAACAAAGAGAGGTGCGAAAGTATACTTCAGGTTTTCTAAATTTGACCAGCAGCAACACCTTGTACTTTAGATATGCACGCCATTCAAGCAGCTCTTGACAACCTGACCAATCGCCATTTCTCCAGCCGCACTCCTGGAGCCGCTTTGTTAGTGGCCCGTAAAGATGAAGTTTTTATGTCTGGCGCAGGCTTGGCCAATCTGGCAACAGGCGCACCAATCACCGCTGACACTACTTTTCGGCTGGCCTCTGTTTCGAAGCAGTTTACCGCCATGTGCCTGCTTCTGCTGGCGCAACGGCAGCAGCTACACTTAAACGACAATTTAAATTTATACTTTCCGGAGCTAACACAATTTAAAAGTATACAGCTGCTGCACCTGCTCAACCATACTTCCGGGCTGCCCGATTTTGAAGAGCACATTTGCGGGCACCAAACCGAACAGCTTACTGATGAGGATGTGCTGGCGATAACCGCTGCACAGCAGGAGCCCCTCTTTGCCCCTGGCACCCTGTACCGCTACAGCAATACCGCTTATGTGCTGCTGGGCCTACTGGTAGAGCGGGTGTCGGGCACTAATTATGCAGATTTTTTAGAGGAGCACATTTTTGCCCCCCTCCACATGAAGCACTCCGTACTTTACAAAGCGACTGGCACCATACCTCATCGCGCCCTGGGCTACAGGCAATCCCCATCCGAAGGACAATTCATACTTACAGATCAGAATATAGGAACCGCCACCCGAGGAGACGGCTGCATTTACATGTCGGTGCAGGATTACCTGAAGTGGCACAAAGCTTTATCAGATGCCAAACTGTTTAACATAAATAAGCCACTAAAGACGTACAAGGCAACGATAGATGAAGCCAACGGCTGGCACTACAACATGGGCTGGTTTCTTGCAGAAGTCAGCCACGGCAACAGCGAGTTCTTCCATAGCGGCGACACCTCCGGCTTCACAAATTTGGTAATCCGGCTGCCGCACCTCGATGCCCTCATCGTTTGCTTCTGTAACACTGCCAACAACCAGCCTTTCCTAACTGAGCTGCTGCAGGAGCTCAAAAAATTCCCGGAGCTCTGCCCCACTTCTGATTTAGTTTACAAACTGCCGGAGCTGACGCGGTAATACCTGGTCATCAGGTTTAGGTGCTGTGCCTGAGCGACTACAGATTTTGTTTACCTGAAAAACGGGCAAAAAAAAAGAGGCGCAGTTACTGCGCCTCTTCCTGTATGTTTTCCTGTTGCTTAAAATATCATTTACTGATACAAAGCTGTCCTGCGCAAATCTACCACAGCATCTGCAGGTGTGATGCGCTTGGCACGCAAAAAGCGTTTCAGCTCCGGTTCGTCGAAATTCTCTGCATTTGGGTTCATGCTGCTGATGCGTACCCTCCCAGCTGAATGTATAAACTCCTGGTTTCCACCGATCCACATGCCCACATGCACAACACGCTCCGACTTTCCTTCCTTGGCTGGCACCCCAAAGAAAAGCAGGTCGCCGGGCTGCAGGTTGTTCCAGCCGTTGGATGTATCTACCAGCTCACCGATGTGTACCTGCTGCGATGCATCGCGTGGCAGCACGAGGCCGTTCATGAAGTATACTGTTTTGGTAAAGCCGCTGCAATCCACACCCTTAAAAGAAGTACCGCCCCACAAGTATGGCAAGCCAAGCAGTTGCTTGCTGGTGCTCACCAGGTTATCACCGTTTGGCTTGCGGCTTGCCAGCCACTCCTCATACTTCACCGATTCTGCGGCAGGCACAAAACCTTTTCTGCCATCCGGGAAAGTAACCGCATAAAAATCGCCCTGCTTCTGCTGCAGCGCCAGCACATCGCCATAAACTAAGTCCGAAACGGTGCCAGCGTTGGCTTCAGCGGCTTCGTAAGCAAATCCGTAAGGCTTGGTATACAGCAGTTTCGGGCTTTTCTGCCAGGCATCAAAAGCGGCTTTATCCATCAGGCTTACGCCTCTCTCATCCACCCATGCCAGGTATTTATCCGGGGTTTGCACCAGATACCAGCCGCGCTCCTGCTTCAGGACATGCACAGGCGTGCCCATGGTTGCCTGTGTAGCCAACTCGGCGGGGTGCTTTGGTTCTGAGCGCAGGTTGGCCACCGAAATCGCTATAACGCCATAGTTCTTGCCCTCCAGCTCCGCCTCTGGCAGCACCTCAATACTATCCACGTAGCTTATGTTTGCCTCTTTCAGCTTCTTCAGCAAGTCTTGTTTTGCTTCCGGCATATTTGTTTGGCCGGCCAGCACATTGCCTCTTTGCTCCACTTTAAAAAGTGCCACCCGCTTATCAGGCGCAAACTGTTCTCGCACCGACTCCAGGTGCGGAGCCATGGTAGCATCGGCAGTGGTAGCCGTTTCCTTTCCGGATGTACAGGCCATCAGGAAACCCAGGGCAAAAATCAGGTAATTTTTTTTCATCATATTTTATTGGCATGCCGCTGCAAGCAGGTGCTACAGCAGGTTAGTTAATATTTTTTTGATGCTTGAATGTGAGATCATCTAAAGTATGAATTCCTAATTTACGACAAATTTTGAAGAGAATTGGTTTATTGTCTCTGTTAGCCGCTCCAGGTCTTCGGGGGTATGCAGGCTGCTGAGTATAACCCGGTTTACAAGATCGCTCTCGGCTGTAGGGTACCGAAAACTGGAAACCAGGATGCGGCGCTGGTGCAGGTACGCTGCCATACTTTTGTGCTGCGTGCTGAAAACCGGGTAATCCGGAATGTAGTTGAACAGCTCGTCCGGCTTCTGCAGTTGGCTTAAAAAATCATGAATGTTCTGCACCAGCTGCTTTCTCGCCTCTTTTATCACCTCCCCTGCCTGCAGGTACGCATACAGGTAAGCCGGAATGGCCGGTGAGGCTCCGCCAAAGTATGGACTGGCTTTTACCAACTCCACAATTTTTCGGGAGCCAAGTATAAAACCTGCCGGCACGCCCATTGCCTTTCCGAATGAGCTCACCACTACCAGTTCCACATTTTTATACTTGCGCAGCTCCGGGTAAATCCCAACTCCATTGGGCCCCAAAACGCCAAACCCATGCGAGTCGTCCAACACAAGTATGATTCGCTTTTGCGCCGGCAGCTGCGCCACCCAATCAAAAGTATACGTTTTAGCCAGCAGCGGATCCAGGGCATTGCAGATTAGCACATACGCCTCTTCTGCTGACTGCCGCATCTCCTGCACCACCAGTTCGGCCCAAATCTCAAAAGGCGTATTTGAATTGGCCTGTAAAGCGGCGCTATCGTTCAGCCACAGCGCCGGATGCGCGTGCGGTGCGTAAAGCACTGTGCCGAAGTTATGCAGCGCCTGTACCAGCGTCTGCCCCATCAAAAAGCCCGACGACATGGTAACCGCCGCCTCGGCACCGCTTATACTTGCCAGCTGCTCCTCCACCTGCCCGTATACTTGTAGCCGCAGATTAGACCGCCGTGAGCTGGAGTAATTCGTACCGTAGCGCCGCATTCCCTCCAGCACCAGCTGCTGAAACGCCTCGTTGCAAGCCATACCTAAGTAAGACGTGCCGCTGCAGTAGAGAAACTCCTCCCCATTCAGTTTTACAGCTCGCCCCGGCAGGTGGTCGGTGTAGGCTGGCGCACTCATTAACCTAGTAGTTCGGCTCCTGTTCCGTTTACTTTGCTGTAATGTACTTTGCCGAAGTCGATGGTGACGCCGCTGGCGATATCCTTGCTTAGCAAAATAGCCCCGTCCATGTCCACGTAATCCAGCATCGGGAGCAGCTGTGCAATCGCTGAAATACCCACCGAAGATTCTGTCATGCAGCCTACCATTGTCTTTAGCCCCAGCTTGCGGGCCTCTTGCAGCATACGGCGCGCTGGTGTCAGGCCGCCGCATTTTACCAGTTTCACATTAACCCCATGGAAGTGGCCGTGGCATTTGGCTACATCACTTTCAGTAATACAGCTCTCATCCGCTATAAGCGGCAGCACCGACTGCTGGTATACTTGCTTCATACCTTCCAGATCGTCTGCACGCATCGGCTGCTCAATAAACTCCACGTTCAGCGGCTTTAGTTGCTTTGCGTTTTCAATGGTTTCCTCCACACCCCAGGCACAGTTTGCATCTACTCTGAAAACGGCATCGGTATGCTTGCGCAGCTCCTTTATAATGGCCACATCCTCTTTCGTGCCCAACTTAATTTTGTAGATTGGCCACGGCATTTCTTTCAGCTTCTTCACCATGTTATCTATGGAGTCAATACCGATTGTGTAATCGGTAAGCGGGTTGTTGTCTGGGTTCAGGTTCCAGAGCTTGTAGAGCGGCTGGCCGTTCAGTTTGCCGTACAGGTCGTTGGCTGCCATGTCGAGGGCGCAAAGCGCGAAAGGGTTGTCGGTTAGGTGTGGCTGCATCTGCGCCCAGAAATCCTCCGGCTTCTCCAGTTCTGTCGCCTCAATCTTCTCGCGGATGCTCTCCAGCGCTGCCGTCATACTCTCAATCGTGAAGCCGTAGTAAGGGTTGCTCGTGGCCTCGCCATAGCCTTTATGTCCGTTTTGCTCCAGCTCCACAATCATGGTTGGCTGCACATCGCGGGAGTCGTAAGAGATGGTGAAAGTATGTTTAAGCGGCAGGTCAAAAGACCGGATGGTGAGTTTCATGGCAGTTGTTTTAAGTATAAATGCTTTTTATAGATTCTTATTTGTTGCTTGTTTGAGCTTATATTTCAAGTAAAAAGTTTGATTATGATCAAGACAAATACGTCTTCTTTAACTTTCTAACCCTCTAACTTTTTAACTCTTTAACTTTTTTAACTTTCTCAATATTTATCGTGCACCTCTGTCATGATCCGCACCATTTCGTTACGGATATCAGCAGTTGGCGCTTTAAAGTTGTTGTTCATAAAACTGAAGAGCAGCAGCTTCCCGCTCTTCGTGATGATAAAGCCGCTCTGGTTATGCACATGCGACAAAGTGCCGGATTTACCGAACACAAAAGGCACCTCAGCCTTATAGATATTTCGGAAAGTGCCGGGCCGCCCCCCGACAGCCAGCATAGGCAGCAGCTCCTCCTGCGGCCGCTCCAGCATTAGCTTCTGAAGCAGGGCGATGATGCTGCGCGGTGTAAACATGTTCATGGTAGAGAGGCCGGAGCCGTCTATCCATACAGGTTCATCAGGCAGGTCAGCCAGGTAGGTCGCTTTTACGTGCTTTATCGCATTTTCAACTGAAAGCGTATCGGAGAGGGTGCCGGAGCAAATTGCCAAAAGCTGTTCGGCCATCAGGTTATCGCTCACCTGCAGCATGCGCTTCAGTACAGTATCAGTCGGTAAGCCATAGAAAATCTTGCCTCCCTGCGGCACAGCGGCTTTCAGGAGCTCCACATCCCGCTGCAGCGTATCTGCCAGCAGTGTTACCACCATTTCGGGAGAGGTGATAAACGGCACCTCTATAGAGAATTTAGCGGCGGCATACCGTGGGCGATATGTGATTTTGTTTGTGCGCCACCCTCTTACAAAAGCGTTACCACCACGTGCGGCAGCGGCATCTACCACAATATTCTGCTTAAAGTATGAGGGAGTCGTTGTAAAGGATTGCCCTTCTTCTTTGTAAAATTTGATGATGTTGCCGTGAACGGGAAAAACATTACGCTCCGGCTGGTAGTAATAATTATAATCATCCCAGCCCCAGTTGGTGGCAAAGGGCGTACTGCTGAAAGGGGCATCCACGTAATAAAGCTTTTTCTCCGGGCGGTTCTTGAGAAAATCGTAGGCCAGCGTGTTTTTCAGGTCCATGTGCGTGAACGTAGGATCACCGGTACCCCAGAAAATAAGCGAATCGCCCCAACTGACATACTTTAAGGCTGGAATAGAATCGCCGAGCATTTTCAGGCTGGCATAGAACGTAAATAGCTTCGTGTTGGAAGCTGGCACAAAGTACTTATCGGCATTGTGCTCTGCTACCATCTGCCCCAATTCCGGGTCGTATAGCGCAAATCCCACAAAACTCTGCAGCCGCTGCTCTGCCTCCGCCACCTCTCGCTTAACCTCGGCAGGACCGAAGCTTTCAGCCGCAGCCGTAACAGCAGGCACCCTGCTGCTACAGGCTACCGCCAGTAGCAGGTAACAGAAAACTCCACATCCGGAGACTAGCTTACTTAAGGTCATAGGTCTGGCGCTTCAGTTGAAACACTTAAATAAGCGAAAAGGCATATATATTCAAAACCTTTGTTACAACCTCTTTTCAAACCTGCGCTTACAAACCTGCTTAAAGGCCATGGTTTTTCAATAAAAAGCTAGAGCTAAACATGCTTTCCCTCGCCTCAGAATATATTTAATTATTAAAATATTTACAAATTACATAAAGCTGTTATAACTACTTGTTTGTATCTATATTTTAAATGGCTATATTACAAGGACTAATCTTTATAATCTAACCTAAACACTTATGAGAAAAAACTACCCATTCCTACTCCTGCTGGTGTTAGTCTGTTGGTGCGGCTCCGCCTTTGCCCAGCAGGTTAACGTGAGCGGCACAGTAACCGGTGCAGATAACGGCCTGCCGCTGCCCGGTGTCAGTGTGGTTGTAAAAGGCACCACAACCGGTGTTACCACCACCGCTGACGGCACCTATCAGCTTAATGCGCCGAGTGCCGACGCAATTCTTATGTTCCGTTTCCTGGGCTATGAGGTAAAAGAGGTGCAAGTGGGCAACCAGCGCACAATTAATGTACAGCTTAACCTCGATAACCAGCAACTGAAAGAGGTGGTGGTAACTGCGCTTGGCATTGAGCGAAGCGAGCGTTCGCTGGGTTACGCCACACAGGAAGTAAGCGGAGAGAACCTAACCTTGACCAAAGAACAGAACGTACTTGGCTCACTGGCTGGCAAAGTGGCTGGTGTGCAGGTAACCGGCTCATCGGGCGCAAGTATGGGTGGTACCCAGAAAATTAAGATACGGGGTGTCAACTCCCTGACTGGCGGAGGGCAGCCTCTCATTGTAGTGGACGGCACACCTATCTCCAACGGCAACTACGCCAGCAGCGACGGAGTGGACTTTGGCAACTTAGCCCAGGATATCAACCCGGAGGATATCGCGTCTGTTAACGTGCTGAAAGGGCCAGCTGCCTCCGCGCTTTATGGTATCCGTGGTCAGCATGGTGTTATCATGATCACAACTAAAAAAGGGGCACCTGGATCAGATAAAGTTACGGTACAAGTAAACTCTGCTTTCTCGATAGAAAAAGTAGGCAACATTATGCCTTACCAGAACATGTACGGCGGCGGCGGAAGCCAAACCTGGAGAACCCTGCCGAACGGCGAAAAGTATGTAGACATCTCCTATGACGAAAGCTGGGGACCCAAAATGGACGGTACCATGGTGCGCCAGATCTTCAGCTTTTACCCGCAGGACCCTACTTTTGGCCAACTAACGCCTTTTGTGCCTCATCCTGACAACATTGAAGACTACTACGAAACAGGCCACACCCTAAACAACGGCGTTAGCATTACAGGCGGCAGCGACAAAACCAACTACCGCATCAGCGCAAATGATACGCGTATTGAGGGTGTGGAGCCAAATACCTGGCTGAAACGGCACAACATTGGTGCAAGCCTTGGCATTAACCTGTCTCCAAAACTGACGGCCTCTACCAACATCAACTATGCAGGCAACAGCGCCCAGCGTCCGGCGCAGGGCTCCGAAGACGGCTCCCGCTACCTGGGGCAATGGTTCCAGCGCAACCTGGACATGAACCGCCTGAGAGACTATAAGTATGACGATGGCACTTTCCTGCACTGGAACCTCAGAAGACCTAGCAGCACTACCGGTGAGGTTACAAACTATAAGCCGCTGTACTGGAACAACCCTTTCTTCGAGGCCTACGAGAACACCACCAACGACAGCCGGGACCGACTGTTTGGCGACATTGGGCTTAGCTACCAGCTATTGCCAGACCTGAAACTGAGCGGCTTTATCCGCAACGATATGTATACCCAAAGTATAGAGTCCAGAACGGCTTTCGGCGGCAAGGATATACCGGGCTATTCTGTTGCTAAATACCAAAACCGTGAGACTAACTATGAACTGATGGCCCAGTACACGAAAGAATGGGGCGACTTTTCTTTAAACGGCCATTTGGGAGGCAACTTGTTTGATCTTGACTACAGCTATATCTCACAGGCAACCTCTGGAGGTTTATCTACTCCTGGGTACTATAACCTGGCCGCCTCTATAGACCGACCAACCAGCGGCAGGGAATTTTACCCATCTTACCAAGCCCAAAAGCAAATAGCAAGCGGTTACGGCCTGGTGTCATTAGGTTATAAGGATACCTACTTTGTAGATGCCTCCATCAGAAGAGACCACTCCTCTACCCTTCCTGACCCTTACTGGTACTCGTCCTTTTCAGGCAGCTTTGTGTTTAGCGAACTGTTATCCTGGGATCCACTTTCGTTTGGTAAGTTCAGGGCAAGCTATGCCGAGGCCGGCTCAGATGTGGGTGTTTACAGAACATCAATTGATTATGGTGTAGGCGGAATTTACAATGGAGTAAACACGCTTACGGTTCCTAACACCCTCAATAACCCAAATATCCAGCCCGCCTTCGGCAGGTCTTATGAGGCAGGCATAGACCTGAAATTCTTCCAAAACAGATTTGGAGTAGACTTTACCTATTACCAGCAGCGAAACAAGAACGAAACGATCATACTTCCTGTATCTGGGGCAAGCGGTTACGGCGCTACGTTTGTTAACGCTGGCCTGATCGAGAACAAGGGTATAGAACTTTCCCTGACCGGAACTCCCGTTCAGAGTGAGATCTTCACCTGGGATGCTATCTTTAACCTGAACAGAAACAGGAATAAGATAGTAGAGCTATACCCTGGCATTGACGCCTACCTATTAGGCTCAACCACTTACTCCAGCACATCTAGTTACCTGTATGCTTACGAAGGCGAGCGGTTTGGATCTTTGGTAGGCCAGGCTTACCAGCGCGACGAAGCCACAGGTAAAATCTTGCTAGGTGCTAATGGTTTGCCGCTGTACACTACCGCCACACATAATTTTGGCAGCGTATTGCCAGACCTGACAGGTGGCTTCCAGAACTCCTTTAAAGTATGGAAGTTTGATGTAGGCGCCATGGTAGATTTCCAGGTGGGTGGCCAGTTCTTCAGCCGCTCTAAAATGCTTGCTGTCAGAACGGGCTTAGACCCGATTACGGTTGCCACCAACGACAAAGGCATGAATGTGCGCGACGCTGTGGAAGACGGTGGCGGCGTAAGAGTAGACGGCGTTTACGGACCGGGCACCGTGATTAACGGAATTGATGTTAGCGGCCAGGAGACGACGGTGTATGTCAACCCGCAGTCTTACTATGGCACCACCGCCAGAAGAATTTACGAAGACTGGCTCTACGATGCTTCTTATGTAAAGCTGCGCGAAGTGCGTGTAGGTTATACCTTGGATAAATCCATACTTGGCAACCTGCCAGTTCAGAGCATGGGCATCGCGCTTATCGCCCGCAACCCGGCTATGATTTGGCAAAAAGCACCAAAGGGACTGGACCCGTCAGAGCTTTCAACCGGCGGCCAAAACATTAGCTGGTATGAGTCGGGGCAGCTGAACACAGTTCGCTCTTACGGCATCAACTTAAACATTACATTTTAATTCTGAGCTTTTATGAAGAAGAAAATATATATCGTAATGATGTCGTGCCTTGGGCTGTGGAGCTGCGAGGATTTCGACGATCTGAACGTAAACCCAAACCTTCCGAGCGAGGCCTCGGGTACACAGCTTATTGCCAATGCGGCGCTTTCACTTCCATCGTTAAGCTCTTCGCCAACCGGTGAGTTTATGGCGCAGTACCTGGCCGAGACGCAGTATGTAACCGCATCGTTGTACCCTGCCGGCGGCAGCAGCTTTTACTGGCTTTACGAGGGCCCGCTGATGAACCTGCAGGCAGTGCTCGATAACGCTGAAGACCTGGACGGCAACGAAGGCCCGGTGGCTAACCAGCTGGCGGTGGCCAAGATCCTGAAAGCATATTACTTCTGGCACACCACCGACCGTTGGGGCGATGTGCCTTACACAGAAGCCTTGCAGGGATCGAAAAACTTCACGCCAAAGTATGACTCTCAGGAATCTATTTACAACAGCCTTTTCGCCTTGTTGGATGAGGCGGACCAGCAGATTGTTTCCGGCAGCATCAGCAACGACATCATTTATGGTGGTGACATGGCCAAGTGGCAGAAGCTGGGCAACACGATCCGCTTGCTGATGGCCCTGCGTCTGTCAGAGGTTGATCCGGCTAAGGCCAGTGCAGAGTTTAACAAGGCGCTGGAGGGCGGCGTGATGGCATCCAATGCTGACAACCTGGTGTTCAGACACCTTGCCGAAGCAAACAACCAAAGCTACTGGTACGGCCAGTGGGTGGCATCGAACCGCGAGTGGTGGGCACTTACAGAAACGCTGGTGGATGAGATGAAACCGGTTAATGATCCAAGATTGGAAGTTTACGGTCAGCCGGCCAGAAAAACAGGTGCATATGTCGGTCTCAACTTTGGAGAAACCAAAAGCATGAACACTGACGATTATTCCCTTCTTGGGCAAGCTATTTATGCCCAGGATGCCCCTATCTACCTGGTAACTTATGCGCAGGTGCTGTTTGCAAAGGCCGAGGCTGCTAAACGCGGCTGGATTGCGGGTGGAGACGCGGAGGCAGAAGCCAACTACAACCAAGCCATCACACAATCGGTACAGCAGTGGACGGGCAGTACAGCAGGTGTAGACGAGCTTTTAGCGCAGGAAGAAATAGCTTACGACCCGGCTAGCGCCATAGAGCAGATTGCCACACAGCGTTGGGTGCACCTGTTTATGCACGGATACGAGGCATGGGCTGAGTACAGAAGAACCGGCTACCCAGATAACCTGGTAGCACCAGGCGGAGCCGCTGTACCAGCCAGGCAAATGTACCCTGATTTGGAGGCGCAGAACAATGCCGCCAATTACAACGAAGCGGTGCAGCGCCAGTTCGGCGGAACCGACGGCTTGTACGGCCAGCTGTGGTGGGATAAGTAACCAGCAATTTTTGAATATGAAAAAGCCGCTCCTTTATAAAGGAGCGGCTTTTTTTGTAGCAACCATACTTTATAGCAGCAGAATCAGTTATATTTAATAAAAGCTATACTTTAAATGCTCCACATAAAGCATTACAGCAAAGGATACCATGGCCAGCCGCCTGTTTTAGAGATACCCGAACTGCACCTGCCGCACGGCTTGTACTGGCTGCAGGGAGAAAACGGCTCCGGTAAAACCACGCTGCTGAAATCTTTGGCCGGGCTGGTGCCTTTTACAGGAAGTGTAAGCGTAGCCAGAACAGACCAACAACGGCAACCTGTGCAGTACCGCAGGCTGGTGAGTTACGCAGAGGCAGAGCCTGTTTTTCCTGGGTTTGCCACCGGAGCGGAACTGCTGCAGTTTTACAGCCGCACCAAAGGCGGCATACAGGTAAAAACAAAAGAGCTGCTGCAAAATTTAGGTATGGCAACCTGGGTCGGCAACAAAACAAGCACCTACTCCAGCGGCATGCTCAAGAAGCTGTCCCTGTTGCTGGCTTTTGTGGGCGAGCCGCAACTTATACTTTTGGATGAGCCCCTAACCACTTTAGATGCCGCCGCATCCAAAACCATACTTGAGCATATTTTACTTATCCACCGCCAAGGTGCATCCTTTATCATCACCTCCCATCAGCCTTTAGATGCGCAGGTGCTGCCGTATACTTTGCTGCACATAAAATCAGCTAACCTGCACCAAGCCGCCGCACATGCTTAAGCTGCTTTTAAAAACGCTGGTGCTGCCATTTTACCGCCTCAACACGGGCCTTTTCCTGTTCATTTTCTTCTTCTTTTTCGGAGTAGTGGAAGCCGGCCAACTTATTTCCTATCACCTTACCTTGATACAGGCTATGGTGCACGCTGCTGTTTTTATGGTGGCTGTTTGCCTGCTGTGGCTTTTATACTTTGTAAAATGCATTCGTTTTGCTCTGAAGGGCATACACTCTCCCGCCAATAGTTTTCTTGTGAACCTGCAAGCGCTACCGGCAGCACGCCAGTGGCTGCTGTTGCTGCCCGTTGCGCTGCTGCTTTTCCTGCCTGTTCTGGCTTATGCCGGGCCTGTAATGTATGTGGCAGTAGCGGAGGCCGAAAGTATACTTGCAGTTTGTTTGGCGCTGTACTTATTGGCAGCGGTTACTGCCGGAGCCTGGCTGATGAAATATACCCTGCATTGTTATAACCGAAAACCGCTGTTGCTTGCATTGCCGCATCTGCATATCGGGGGCACCAGCCTTATCGCGTTACAAATAGCCAACCTTCTTAACAAGCGTAAGGTAGCGCTGCTGTCGGTTAAGCTGATGTCGGTGTTAGTGCTGTTTGGGTTTTGGCAGCTTAACAAGCATTTTGATCAGACGCTATTTCTGATGTTTTTTCCGATTCCGGTGGTGGCGCAGGCTGTGCTGGTATATTATAGTGTCATCTTCACTGAAACAGAGATGGCCTTTCACCGCAACCTTCCGCTGCCAGTAATTCGTGTGTTCTTTGCTTTTACCTGCACTTCTATACTTCTGCTGTTGCCTGAGTTTGCTTTTATACTTTTACACGCTGCGGATCATTTTACGTGGCCAGAACTGATCAGCCTATACTTGCTGGCCGTGGCGGTGCTCGTTCTCTTCACGGCTATACTTTATACGTTGCAGGCCAACATACACAAGTATATGTTGGCCGTACTCCTGCTCTACTTCCTGCTCACCTACCTGATGGTACTTCCTCACCGGTTCACCTTGGTCGGATTTATACTTATTGTTGCTGCCGCATTCTTCCTGCGCGGTTACAGGCGCTTCGAGTTATCTAGCTGAAAGCACCGTTTGCCTTTCCTGCTAACCAAAATAGCATAACCACTTAACTATAAAAAACATACCGGTAACACCTCCTAAATGTGTAAAGAAGCTTATTCTATTTAACCGCTTTTCTGCTTAAATTTTAGAGACGATTAAATTGTAAAGAGCCTGAAACATAAAGCAGATTTTTTAGGTTGAAAAAATACTTTCTAAAAATATTTTATAAAAGTATTTGCCTTCAGTAAAACTCTTAGTAATATTGTATGGATAGGTTTTACGCGTCACGTGCATGAGCACCTTAACTTCACATACCGACCAACTGGAGACCCTCAACAATGTTGAGAAGAAGAAATTTTTACAGAAAGTAAAGATCATCCGGCATTTGTATGTGAAAGGAGCCCGCACTAATGCCGACATTTGCTCTCGCTTCAACATCAGTTCTCCTACTTCTATGGGGTTATTAGGTGAGCTGATCTCCGAGGGGCTGGTGGAGAAGCAGGGCTTTGGCAAATCGGTGGGCGGACGCAAACCTGATCTTTACGGACTACGGAACAACTCTCTCTACGTCCTCAGCATCGACATGGATCGCTTCAACACCCGCATGGCGATCATGGACAACAACAACAACCAGGTTACCCCAACCCAAACCCACAGCTATACTTTACCAGAAGACCTGGGCGGCCTGGATGCTTTATGCGATTGGGTGCGCGAGCTTATCACCTCCTCCGGCATAGACCAGCAGCGGCTAGTAGGCATTGGAGTAAGTATGCCGGGCCTGGTAGCCAGCAAAGAAGGCGACAGCAGAACCTACCTGCGTACCGATGTGCTGGGCGAACCGCTGCAGGACTTGCTGCGCCGTAAGCTGGGCAAGCCGGTGTTTATTCAGAACGACGTAAAAAGCGCGGCACTGGCAGAACTCCGTTTCGGGCAGGCAAAAGGCAAGCAGGATGTGCTGGTCATCTCCATTGACTGGGGCGTGGGTACAGGCGTGGTGATGGATGGCAGGCTGCGTGGCGGAGCTTCTGGCTTCGCTGGCGAGTTCGGCCATATTCCCCTGGTAGAGAACGGCACCCTTTGCCACTGCGGCAAACGTGGCTGCCTCGAAACACTGGCCTCCGGCGTAGCTTTAGCCCGCATGGCACGTGAAGGTATACAAGCCGGCCAGAAATCAATTTTAAGCAAACTTAGTGAACAGGAGCTGGAGCAGCTGGAGCCGCAGCACATTATCAGCGCGGCACAGCAAGGCGACCAGTTTGCTATAAACCTGCTCTCCGATACCGGTGTGAACCTGGGCAAAGGCATCGCCATACTTATACAGCTGTTTAATCCTGAGTTGGTTATACTTGGCGGCAAAATGGCGGAGGCGGGGCAGCTTCTCACCACCTCTATTCAGCAATCCATCAACACGTATTGCATGGCACAGCTTCGTGAGTCTACCAGCATGGCGCTTTCTACCTTAGGGCAGCAGGCAAGTATGATGGGAGCCACAGCAACCGTATTAGAAAATATACTGGAGCAGCAATTGGAGCAGGCCCGATAACGAAATAAAACTGAGATCAACAAAGTTCGAACGCATTATGCATCCACTTAACAACAGCACAGCTTTTAACCAGCAACGCGCTACCCCAAGACTTAACCTACTGGAAGAAACCCGTTTCGAGAAGCTTCCGGTAAGCGTATACCCTGACCAGAACACTGCCTCGGTAACAGTGGCAAGACGCATTGCTGACCTCATCCGGAACAAGCAGAACAACGGAGAGCAGGCTGTACTGGGCTTGGCCACAGGCGCCACTCCAGTAGGGGTGTATGCGGAGTTAGTGAGGATGCACCGCGAGGAAGGCTTAAGCTTCCACAACGTTATTACCTTTAACCTCGACGAGTACTACCCGATGCAGCCTGACGCAGCCCAAAGCTACGTCACGTTTATGAACGAGAACCTGTTCAACCACATCGACATCAAGAAGGATAACGTGCACATTCCGGACGGCACTTTGCCGAAAGACGAGATTCACGATTACTGCCTGAACTATGAAAGACAGATAGAGGAAATAGGCGGCCTGGACCTGCAGGTGCTGGGCATCGGACGTACGGGCCACATCGGTTTCAACGAGCCGGGCTCTGCGCCAAACTCCGGCACGCGCCTTGTAACCTTGGACGACCTGACCCGCCGCGACGCAGCCCGCGATTTCGGTGGTAAGGAAAACGTACCTACCAAGGCCATTACCATGGGTATTGGTACCATATTTAAGGCCCGCGAAATTATCCTGATGGCCTGGAGCCAGAAGAAAGCGCCCATCATTAAAAAAGCCGTGGAGGGTGAAATGTCGAGCGAAGTGCCGGCTACCTACCTGCAGCTTTCCAATAATGTGGAGTTTGTGCTGGATGAGGATGCCGCCTCAGAACTGACCCGCTTTAACACACCTTGGCTGGTGAAAGACTGCGTTTGGGATATACAGCTGCGAAAGAAAGCCGTTATCTGGCTATCGCAGACGCTGAACAAACCTATTCTGAAGCTGACGGAAGAGGATTACAACAACAACGGCATGGCGCAGCTGGCAACCGAGTATGGCCCGGCCTACAACATCAACATCGACATCTTCAATAAAATACAGCATACTATTACCGGTTGGCCAGGTGGCAAGCCAAAAGCTGACGATACGCAGCGCCCTGAGCGTGCCGAGCCTGCCCAGAAGCGTGTGGTCATCTTCTCCCCTCACCCGGACGATGACGTGATCTCTATGGGCGGTACGTTTATCCGGCTAGTAGACCAAGGCCATGAGGTGCATGTGGCTTACCAGACTTCAGGCAACACAGCCGTTTGGGATGATGACGTGCTGCGCTACGTAGAGTTTGCGATGGACTTTAACAGAAGCATCGGCAACGACACCAGCAAGCTGCAGAATATCTACGACGACATGCGCGGCTTTATTGAGGAGAAGCAGCCAAACCAGGTAGACACGCAGGAAATTCTGGATGTAAAGGGCTTTATCAGAAAGAGTGAAGCTTATGCCGGGGCCCGCTACGCCGGCCTGGAGGATGACCATATCCATTTTATGGCGCTGCCGTTTTACGAAACAGGCAAGCATAAGAAAAACTCTGTTTCTGACGAAGACATTAAGCTTACCATGGAGCTGCTGCAGCGCGTAAAGCCACAGCAGGTTTTTGCCGCCGGAGATTTTGCAGACCCGCATGGCACCCACATTGTATGCTTCAAAATTATAGTAGCCGCCCTGCAGCGCCTGCGCGAAGCCGGTGAGGCCTGGGTAAGCGACTGCTGGCTGTGGATGTACCGCGGCGCATGGCACGAGTTTGAAACCCATGAGATCGAAATGGCTGTGCCGCTGTCGCCGCAGGAGGTGATACGCAAGCGACAGGCTATCTTCAAGCACCAGTCACAGAAAGACACGCCGGTTTTCCCGGGCGACGACTCCCGCGAGTTTTGGGTACGCGCCGAAGAACGCAACCGCGAAACCGCAGCACAATATCATAACCTTGGCCTTGCAGATTATGAGGCGATGGAGGCATTCGTACGCTACAGTTACTAAACCACCCTCTCTTAAGGGACATATAGGAATCAAAAGGTTTTAGAGCTACGAAAAAGCCCGCTCAGTTTCTGAGCGGGCTTTGTGCTTTTTATACTTGTACAGCCGCTAAATTATTTGACTGAGAAGCCCTGCATGGTATAAAGTATGCCCAGGCCCAAAGACTGGTTGTATTGTATGGCTACATCCTGATCGTAGTCATAAATAAAATTACCCATCAGGTTTACATTAATATAGCGGTTCACTTTTGCCGTTAGCGTGGCGTTCAGCATATGATCAATGCGCTTGGCAGACAACTCTTTGTAGTTGATAAAAGACATGTATTTGGCCCTGAAGTGCAGATTGGTCATGATATCGCGATCGTAAGTGGCCTGCACCATGGCCGCCAGCCATTCTGTACGCACCTGTTTTCCTTCCGGCACTCCGTAGCGCTCATTTGCTCCCACCTCATCGTCAACTAAAAAAGTTAGGCGCGGCGCAAACGGGCTCAGGCGTAACGAGAAGTATGGATTGGGCTTATACTCCGCACCCAAAGCAAAGGTAAGAAAGCCGGGAGACATGAAATTGGATATCAGCCGGTCAGTTCCGTCAGCGTCTACATCATACTCATACCCTTTCGTAAACTGGGATAGAAAATTAGCTGAGACAAAGGCATTCCAGTCAGAAGTGAACTTGTAGCCATACTTTGTGTCCAGGTAGATGCGGTCAAGACTTTTGCGCTGGTCTTCGCCTTTGTTTTTAAGGAGGCCGTACTGCAGTTGCACCGCATTGTCCCAGGTTACACTGCCTGAGGCGTAATCAGCACGGGCATCAAGGTTAGAGTTAAAGGCAATAGAACTGACGCCTCCTGCTTTCCAGTTATCGCTGAAAGCGGATTGGTTAAGGTTGATACCGGCCGTAAAAGATCGTCGCCACAAGGTATCAGCCTCTGTTTCCGTCTGCGCCATAACTGCAAAACCGTTTAGCAGTAGCATAGTAAGTAAAAGTAAAGTTTTAGGCATCGTATAAATTGATAGTTATATTTATGTAATACTATACTTACTACTGTTAAAGGCGAAGGGTTATTGTATTTGCTTGTTCAAGCTGTTGATGCCGTTCGTATCGTTTAGAAACACAACCTGTTTATACTTTTATCTTATTTAATGTATCTAATAGCTTACTACTAACTGCTCTATAAAGTATAAACAGCAACTAAACCATTGATTTAAAACCTGTTTAAATGGTAAATAGAAAAATAAAATCAATTCTAATTTCATACTTCATCTGTCTGATTTTCCTGCTCGCTTCCTGTCAAAGCAGGCCATCAGAATGGGTTGGTCCAGTCTTGACCCAACCGCGAAATCACTTAACATTCAACGACTTAATAGAAGGAAAAGCGCAACCTCTGCTTGATATGAGTTACTTTGCCAAGCCCGAGTGGAGCACTCCGGCAACAACTCCTTTTTCCGGCACTATAATTTTGCAAGAAACTGAATTAAGCTATCCAAAGGAAAAAGCATATTATCCGGGGGAGAACATTTTTCCGGAGTTGCAACTAGACTTCATTTCACACCACGGAGAGCTGATTCTGCGGCGAAAAGATAAAATCTCCACCAAACAACAAAGCAAAAGCTACTGGGATGTAATTGTAGGAACAGGCAAAGTATGGCAGGAAAAAGAAGACGGCGCGTGGAGTCGTGGCTCATTTCCGCTAACCTTAACAGACAGATGGGTGGGGCAAGCCAGAAACTGTGTGGCCACATTCGTTTATAAAAAAGATGCCGTAAGTAACGTTTGCCTGCAATGCAGCCAGGAGACAGCAGATATTGACGACAAACAATTAGGTAACCTGAGCGGCCTGCTGCCAGCTGAATTTAAGGCAAAGCAATTTATAGACTCTGTTGAGCTCATCAGACAGCATGCACAAGCAGCATCCCGAAAACTTCCTGTAAGACCACTCAGCGAGATAGACTCCCGCCAAAAAGTTGCCGGCTACTTTAACAAGATGATCGCCACTAATGCGCCTACAAGTATGGGGGCTGTTTGGATGAACGACACACTTTACGTACACCCGCCTAAAACCCGACACGGCTTGTACCCTTACCCTGATGAAATGCGCCACGGTTTATACTCTGTGACTAAAAGTATGGCCGGGGCTTTGGCATTGATGTATTTTGAGGAAAGATACCAGGGGAAAGTATTTAACGCTCTTCTTACAGACTATGTGCCGGCATTGAAAAACCATGCTGGCTGGCAGGGTGTCACCTTCTCGCATACACTTAATATGGTGACGGGAACCGTAGGAGGCGAAGGTCCGGAGCAACTCTTCCTTCCACTCATAGCCGCAGAAACCGCAGAGCAAGCCATTCAGAATATCGCCAGCCTAGGAGATGCTCCCGAATCGCCAGGCCAGAAATTCAACTATGCTTCTACCAACTTGTTTGTCTTATCTTATGCCTTGCAACAATACGTGGAAGAAAAAGAAAGCAGAAAACTGAATTACTGGGACTTGGTGCAGGAGAACGTGCTGGAACCAATCGGTGCAGCCAATTTCTCTTTGCTGCATACTATCGAAGCAAATGAAGCCCAAGCCATTCCCATACTTGCTTTCGGCGCCTTACCTACCATTGACGAAGCCGCCAAAATTGCGCTACTTTTTGCCAATGGAGGAAGCCATGAAGGAAAGCAGCTCCTGAATAAAAAAAGAGTAGCCGAAGCTTTTGCAAAAACTGAATGGACGGGATACAGCACCAACCATGATTTCAGGGGAGCAAACTACCAACACTCCTTTTGGTCAAAAGAAATAGATACTGGGAAGTGTAAAACCAGGGTAACTTATATGCTAGGATTTGGCGAAAACTACGTGGTGTTTCTGCCAAGTAATGCGATTATTTTCAGGTTCTTAGATGAGCATGACCTGGATATTGATGAGCTTATAAACGAGGTAGAAAACCTTAAATCCTCTTGCTTGGAAAAGTAGCATAGCTTACCCATTTCTTATGAAGCTGTTTAGAGTTTTCGGTTACAGGGCCTACACCCGCCATTATTGGTGTTTTTCACCAACAATCAAAATACAGATGCTGTTAATCTTGCTGGTGAAAACACGCAGCAAGGGCAGGCAGTTTATTACTGTTGAACTTTAAACAGGCTCACCGCATAAAAAAAGAGGCACCAAGTATGGCGCCTCTTTTTTTATCTGTTTGATATTGCTGTTACTGCTGTACTTTTTTGCTTTTCTCGATAGCATCGTACACCACCTGCAGCACATTGGTGCGGGTGTTTAGCCTGCTCAGCATCGGGTTTTCGCGGGTCGGGTTAACGCGGTTAGACAGGAACACATAAACCAGGTTGTTCACCGGATCTACCCAAGTATAGGTGCCTGTAAAACCGGAGTGGCCAAAGCTCTCTACCGGCGCACTCGGAGCGGCATTGCTGTTCTGCTCGCCTGGCTTGGCCGGACGATCGAAGCCCAGCGCGCGGTAATTACCCTGGTCACAGAACTGGCACTTGCTAAACTCGCTTACTTTGTTGCCTCCAATATAGGTTTCGCCGGCAAACTTGCCATCGTTTAAGTATAGCTGCATCAGTTTGGCTACGTCGTTAGAGTTACCGAAAAGGCCGGCATGGCCGCTAACACCGCCCAGCATGGCAGCGCCTTCATCATGCACCGTGGTGTGCAATAGCTGCTTACGGAACAACTCATCATACTCTGTCGGCACAATGCGCTCCGATGCGTAGTATTTATAAGGATTAAATGTAAGCGTGGTAGCGCCAATCGGCTGGTAAATGTTTTGCTTCAGGTATGTTTCAAAGTCCTGCTTGGTGATGTTCTGAACTACCATTGGCGCAAGTATAAACGACAGGTCGCTGTATACATAACCCGGCTTCTCGTTCAGCGGCGACTTAACGATCGCCTTCATGATCTTGTTGCAGTACTTGCGGTGGATGTATAAGTTGTTTGCCACCTTTATCGGGAAGCGGCGCGAAGAATCGGTTTTAAAGGTTGCCCACTTAAATTTACCGTTCTTTTTCACAGTCTCTTTCCAAAAAGGAATCCAGGATTTTAAGCCCGCCTGATGCGTCAGAATATCGCGGTATTTTAAGTTCTCTTTGTTAGATCCCTCTACAATCGGCAGGTACTCGCCCAGCGTACGATCCACATCAAAACGACCCTCGCCGCTCAGTTTCATAAATGCAGCCAGCGAGGTGCTGATCTTGGTTACTGAAGCCAAATCGTAAATGTCATCTACTTTAACGGGGCGGTTGTTATCATACGTATGGAAACCATAGGCTTTGTGGTAGATCACCTTACCGTCTTTTGCCACCAGCACCTGCGCACCAGGCGTGGCTTTCTGCTCTATAGCCTGCGCCACCAGCGAGTCTATTCCGGTGAAGTGTGCGGTTTTCAGGCCAACAGCTTCCGGGTAAGTATAAGCAAAGCGCAGCCCGCCGTTCGTTTGTAAGCCGTCCCCGATTTTAAAGTTGCTGTTAATGGTTACCGGAAGCTTTCCTTTAGCTCCGATGCCTCCAAAAATCATCTGCGCCGCCAGGTCTTGTGTTTGCGGTGTTTCCTGGTATGCAGCGATAACAGCATCAGCCTTATCTAAACTCTCCAGCTCAGCCAAGCTATACACGTTGCCAAATACACCCACAATAGTAGACTTAGAACGGATAAGATCCTTCAGAAAAAGGTTCATCTCGGCGGTAATACCAAAGCTGCTACTGCCTGCTTTGAGGTTCAGTTTATGCACGCCGGCCACAATCAGGTTATAGTTCTGCAGCTTCTCCTTCAGGGCCATCAGCTCCGCGATAGTGGCAGTTGACTGCAGAAAGAAAGTATCAACTTTAGTATAACGGGCCAAGCCGCGCTGAAAATCGGTTTCTTGTTTAGTACCGATAGCGAGGGCCGCTACTTTTAACGTATCTATATTCTGCACCGGCAGTATGTTCTGCTTATTGCGCAGCAGCGTAAGCGAAGCCTCCACTAACTGCTGGTTCAGGTACTTCGCCTGCGGGTTGTTCAGGTCTTCGATCAGGTTTTTCGTTTCGATCGGTTTATACTTGTCCAGCCCCAGCCACTGCTTGGCGGCCAGTACCTTGCGGGCACGAGCGTCTACTTCTGCCTGTGTTATCTGGCCGTTGGCAATCGCTTTCTTTATTTCCTCAATGGTAGTTTTTACATCCATCGTGTTCAGGAGCATGTCGTTTCCGGCAAGCAACGCCTTTACATCCACAATGCCCGGAGGATAGAACTTTGCCACCCCCTGCATGTTGAGCGCATCGGTAAATACTAAACCTTTGTACCCCATTTCCTTCTTCAGAAGATCAGTCACGATTGGCTTGGAAAGTGTAGAGGCCAGGCTGTCAGTATTGTCCAGCACCGGGATGTTCATGTGCGCCACCATCAAACTACCCAGGCCGTTTTTCATTAACTGGCGGAACGGATACAGCTCCACCGAATCGAGGCGCAGCTTGGAGAAATGGATTACCGGCAAGCCATAGTGCGAGTCTACGTTGGTATCGCCGTGGCCCGGAAAGTGTTTGGCATTGGCCAGCACCTTCTCGTCCTGCATGCCGTGCATGTAGGCCATGGCTTTGCGTGTCACGTTATACTTGTCTTCGCCGAATGAGCGGAAGCCGATTACCGGGTTGTTCGCGTTGTTGTTCACGTCCACCACAGGGGCAAAATTTACGTGTATCCCTAAGCGGCGGCACTGGCGGGCAATTTCGGCTCCCATTTCATATACCAGTTTTTCGTCTTCTATGCCACCCAAGGCCATCTGGTACGGAAACTTAATTGTACTGTCGAGGCGCATGGCCAGGCCCCACTCCCCGTCTATACTTACCATTAGCGGCACTTTGCTTTCCTTTTGGTAGCGGTTGGTCATGTGCGCCTGCCGCACCGGGCCACCCTGAAAGAAGATCAGCCCACCTACTTTATACTTTGTTATCAGCCTGCTTACAGAGTCGATGTGCGCCTGGTCTTTGTTAGAGTATACCGGAATCATGATCAGCTGCGCAATGCGCTCTTCCGGGCTCAGCGTGTTAAATACGGAGTCTACCCAAGCTTGATTGGCATCCAGAAACGGCGGGTCAGTGGCTGGGTTAAAAACTTTGGCAGCTGCTTTTTGAGTTGAACTGCGGCGGGTCTTAGAGGTGCTCCTCTGCGCTTCCGCATGCATTGCCCCCACTAGCAGGAAGGCAATAAGGGTGAGCAAGAGATTAGAACTTTTTTTCAAAGCAATTAGTGATTAATGATTAGCGTGTTAGAAGGTAAATTTAGCCCTTTTACTACAAAAGAAGCCTATGTTATGACAGTTTCTTCTCACTCTTCCGCTTAAAAATATATAGTACAAATTGTGCGCTTTATTTTACCCTCTCTGTTTCCTAAATAACATCCAAATACTATATTTAGCTATAAATATGATTCTCATACCAGATTCTAGCTTAAACCAAAACGTGGCTTCTAATAGTACCGTCCATCACTAACACCTACCTTCATGAGCAAACCTTTACTACAGTACTTTCTGATCATTTTTTCGCTGGCTTTTGCGGCTAAAGTTCAGGCACAGCCACAGCCAATGAAGCGCGAATTCCGTGCTGTTTGGGTGGCTACCGTAGCCAACATAGATTGGCCGGGGCAAAAAGGACTCTCCCCTACAGTGCAGCAACAGGAGTTTAAGTACATTTTGGATGAGCACCAGAAAAACGGCATGAATGCCGTAATTGTACAAGTTCGCCCTGCAGCCGATGCTTTGTACCGCAGCAACCTGGAGCCATGGTCTGAGTGGCTGACCGGCAAACAGGGCCTGGCCATGAACCCACCCTATGACCCGCTGCAGTTTATGCTGGAGGAAGCCCACAAGCGCGGCATGGAGTTTCATGCCTGGTTTAACCCGTACCGCGCCACGTTTGATGCCAAGGCTGAAGTAGACCCAAAACACATTACCAAACGCAAGCCGGAATGGTTTGTAAAATATGACGGCAAACTGCTGTTCAACCCAGGTATACCGGAAGTGCGCCAGTATATTACGCAAGTTGTTCTAGACGTGGTAAACCGCTATGATATTGACGGCGTGCATTTTGACGATTACTTCTACCCCTACCCTATTGCTAAATCCCCTTTCCCGGATGAGAAGACCTATGCTGCCTACAAAGGCCTTTTTACAAACAAAGATGACTGGCGACGCTATAATGTAGATGAACTCATCAAAGGGATTTCTGATAGTATAAATTCTGCTAAGCCGTGGGTAAAGTTCGGCATAAGCCCGTTTGGTGTCTGGAAAAACCTTGCCGACGGCCCTGACGGTTCTGCCACACGCGCAGGTGCACCAAGTTACACGGCTTTATATGCAGACACACGCAAATGGATGCAGCTTGGCTGGATTGATTATTTGGTTCCGCAAGTATACTGGCACATAGGCAACCCGGCCGCTGACTATAAAACAGTGGTTGAATGGTGGGGACAAAACGCATTTCAGCGCCACCTTTACATTGGCTTGGGTGCCTATAAAGTAGCCACAGACCCTACTTACCCGGAGTGGCACGACCCTACCCAGATTCCGCGGCAGCTGCAATTGGGCAGAACGACGCCAAACGTAGCAGGAAGTGTATTTTTCAGCTCTAAATCTGTTATGAGCAATCCAAACAATTTGCAGGATTCGCTCCGGAACTCATACTATAAATATCCAGCCCTGCTGCCTGTAATGGTCTGGAAGAAAAGTGAGGAACTGGAGCCGCCTTTCTCGCTTAAAGTGCGCCAAACCGAAACAGGTGTAAGACTGCACTGGCAGCACGACCAGAATGTGCGCTATTATGTAATTTACCGGTTTGAGAAAGAAAGCATGTGGGAAACCCCATTCTGGAAGCGCGCCTTTTGGGAAGAGCGGAAGTGGGAGCCAGTAGTACCTGACCTTACCAGTCCTGTTAGTATTGTGGCAAAAGTATTCGGCACCAACACCGCCTATATTGATGAGACACCGCTTGAAAGCGGCAAGTATACTTACGTTGTCACGGCTCTGGATAGGCAGCAGAACGAAAGCGCTCCTTCGCAGGCAGTAACTGTAAAGTATAAATACTAATACCTTTATCCTATTGATGTTGGTTATATCGGCCCTGCCTTAAAGGTGGGGCCTTTTTGTTTTAGAGAGAGCTATGCTGCTTGGGCAGAGAAATAACTATACTTAAACACTGCATCAGCAAGTATGGTTATTAGAACAGAAAACAAAAAAGAAGCGCCGCCCATTTGGGCGGCGCTTGCAGTCCTATGAAAAGCCGTGAAGCTTATCTGTCTCTGAAAAGAATATGGCTAACAGCTGCAGTAGTAGCAAGATCGCCACGCAAAGTATACGTGTAAACACGACCTGCTGTAGGCGTGAAGCTAGACGATTTGATCGTCACAGGCTCACCGGCAGCATTCTGCGTTTTAAACTCTACCACGTAAGAACCCTGAGCTTCGATAGCTACATAAGCAGTGTTACCTTTGTATGCCACATCAGTTCCTATCACTGTTCTGGTTTCTGGCGTTTCAGAAGTAGCAGTGCGCACAGCCTCGGCATCATAATCTGCCGGAAAGTTTTTCGCCAAATTCACGAAACGAATATAGCTCTTGCTATAATCCGCTTCCGGCAAATTGTCTTCCACCAAAAAGTTGCTAAACCCTTCGGCTTCGCCTAGCAGAAAATTAGTATAATACGCTCCTTCGTTTAAGGTTACGCTGGAGTTGCTCACCACACCTGCACCTACTGTAGCAGGGCTCATCGCCTGCAGTGTGTAGGCACCGGAAGGTACGTTTGCATAGCCGTAGCTTAACGGAAAAACTGAGATGGTAGTATAACCAAGCCCCTGCTCTTCGCCGGCGCTGTTAGCAGCCAGTGCAGATATTTTAGTATTATCCAGCATAAAGTTTACGGCAGGTGCGGCTGGCGCAGCATGCACAAACTTAATAAATGCACCGCCGTTTACCGGCTCATTATGGTCTTCAATGGCATTCTCATCGCAGGAGCCCAGCATCAGGCCGGCCGCAAGCAACGCGAATGATTTATAAAGTATATTTTTCATGTATGATTATCTGATAATTACTTACTAAACCACATTTCTACTGTATGGTAATCCTGCTCTAAGCCACCGATTGATTCCAAAGACGCCACATTCCACATATACTCTGAGTTATAGCGCGGACGGAAACGGTAAGCTGGCTTGCCTTGATTCAGGCCAAACAATGGGCTTGGAAGCACGAAGCCAGCGAAAACATTATTTGCAGGGTTATCGTCGATGGTGCCGTCTTCATTTGCAATGTAGTCATACCTTCTCAGGTCAGACCAGGTCTCAATGAAGCCCCAACCCCACTGCGCGATGTATTTCTGCAGCATGATCTTCGGCAGGGTCAGTTCCGCAGTAGTCTTCGGCATCAGTTCCTCGCTGGCCATGTACGCGTCACGGCGGGCCTGGAAAATGGCCACTTCATCTTCTGGTGTAGAAGAGTCGTTGGTCACGAAAGACTTAACAAAATCCATGTGTGCGTTTACGCCTTTGGTGTACGCATCAAGCGCCATGCTTTGGTCGCCTTTAATGTATGCTGCCTCTGCTTTAATAAACTGCAGCTGCGCATACGTCATCAGCGGGAAGCGTGCGTTGTTGCCAAACAGGTACTTGTTCGCCGTGGTAGCCGCTACGTTATCTGTTGGGGTAGCCCAAAGGTTACGCGGACGCTCATTGGCAACCGTATACTCGTTTACGCCGACACCCGGAGTTACACCACGATATTTGCCGTCGTTAGCAGGAGCCAACATAACTGGCAGGCGTGGGTCTTTCAGGTGCGCATCTGCAAAAACCGGGTCTACTTTCTGTAAGGTCGGGTCGTTCAGCACCGGGTTGGTGCCATCCAGCAGGCTTACAATAAACTTAGACTGGCGGTACGGGTTCAGGTTACCACGGCGCGGGCCGAAGAAGTTTGTATCTGAGCTAACAGCACCCTCAAAACGAATAGATGCGTCGTCGGTATTGCTTCTCAGCGCCTTGTCTACATACTCAATAACTTTATCCGGGTTAAAGGTTGATTTGTTAGTTAGACGGCTTTCATTAATAGCAAGCAGGCCGTAAGCAAAGCGAAGCCACTTCTCACGGTCACCGCTGTAAATCAGATCGCCCTGCGCTAAAGTAGAGTTGCCCACTTTACCGTCTGTGCGCTGCAGGTTTTCGATGGCCAACATGGTCAGGCGTCTTACCTCTTCGTACACATACTCCTGCGAGTCATAGTCAAAGGTTGTTCTGCCTGGCTCAAAAGCCTGCTTCACAATAATTTCACCGTGGTAATCCGTCAGCATCTGCCAGCCGTAGGCACGCAGTACGTAACCTACGCCCACAAATTCCCAGCGCTCTTCTTCCTCAGCCTTGCTGATCATATCGGTCAGGTTCTCCCCCATGTTCCAATACACGGAGCGCCATAACTGGCCGGCCGCATCGCTACCAGACACATACCCATGGCGATCCCAGGTGTTGTCTACATCGCGCCAGTTCCAGTTTTGGATATAGCGGCCCAGGTAACGGGCATCAAACTGAATACCCAAAACAAGCTCAGACTGAATGGCTGGCAGGTAAAACTGCGGTGCCACCACTTGGTCAGGTCCGTTCGGGTTTGTGTTTACATCCAGGTAGCTATCGCAGCTCGTAGTTGCTAGTGTGCCTGCCGCAAACAGGGAGGCACACACTATCTTTTTAAAGTAATTGTATTTTGATCTCATGATAATTCTTGATTAGAAGCCTACTCTTACACCGAAGTTCACACCGATTGGCATAGGGAAGTTACCATAGTCGAAGCCAACTCCACCGCTACCGCCAACTGCCGCAGAGTTACCGTTCACCACTGGGTCCAAACCAGAATAGTTGGTCAGGATGAAAAGGTCTGTGGCTGTAATAAACACACTGCCAGCCTTGATGAACTTAGCACGGCTCAACAGATCTGAATCGAAGTTGTAGTTCAATGTCACGTCGCGCAGACGTACCCAGTTGATATCCTTCTCGATAAAGTTAGTTTCTGGCAGGCCATAAGAAGTAGACCAGTAGTTCGCGTCACGCGACGGGTCAATCACTTTTGTGTTCTGCGTTGGGTTAGCAGAGTTCTCGTTGCCATCCTTCAACACACCTTCAAACACTACCGGCGTCTCACGGTCCATTGTTCTCATGCTCAGGCCGCGGGCCGTCAGGAAGTGCTCTGTACCGTTGTAGATGTCTCCGCCTTTTCTGAAATCAAGCAGGAAGCTTAAAGACAAGTTTTTGTAAGCGAGTGAGTTTGTTAATCCAACTGTAAAGTCTGGCTGTCTGTCACCTACAATCTTCCACTCAGTCAGGTCGCGAAGCGGGTAACCCGTGTTCGGGTCGATCAGCATCTCGCCTGCTTCGTTGCGCTGGTATTCAAAGCCTGTAAGTGTAGTAAGCGGCCCGCCAAGTATAGAACCGTTACGTACGTTGCCGTACAGCCAGGTATCAGACATGTAAAACTCGTTTACGCCAGTTGGCAGCGAGATCAGTTCGCTCCACAGGTGCGTGAAGTTTGCCAGCACATCCCAGGTAAAGCTAGAGCTTACTACCGGAGAAGCGTTAAACTGCAGCTCTATACCTTCTGTTCTCATTTTACCAGCGTTAAACGCCTGCAGGATGAAACCAGTGGCATAGCTCAGACGCATATCCTGTACAATCTGGTCTTCTGAAAGCTTGTTGAAGTAGGTTGCATCAATACCAATGCGATTGTTGAAGAACTTCAGCTCAGTACCAAATTCGTAAGAAGTTGTCATTTCCGGGCGCAGGTCTGGGCTAGGGCCAGTGAAGCTATAACCAAATCCACCGCCGGTTGAACCTTTAGGCTCCAGGAAAGCGCGGATGCTGTACGGGTTAGCATCTTTACCTACTTGCGCCCACGAACCACGCAGTTTACCGTAGCTCAGCACGTTGTTGATGCCGCGAAGCGGCTCCAGTTCAGTGAAGATAAAGCTACCGCCAACTGATGGGTAGAAGAAAGACCTGTTCTGCACCGGAAGCGTTGAGCTCCAGTCGTTACGGCCTGTCAGCGTTAAGAAGAAGATGTTGTCATAATCCAGCGTCAGGTTACCGAAGGCACCAATACGGCGGCGCTCAGACAGACGGTTACGGCCACGGTGTGTGGTGTTGTCTGTGTTTTCGATAGAGAACAGACCTGGAGCCAGGAAACGCTCGCCTGTAACAGCCTGCGTGTAAGTCTCCTGTGAGTAAACAGCGCTACCAACTTTCAGGTTAGCATTCAGTTTGCTGCCGAAGAAAGAACGATCTACCTCACCGTAGTACTGCAGGTTAAAGTTTTTGCTGTTATCCAAAGACTGGTCGAAGATACCGCCGCGAGAGAAGCCGTAAGCCGACTCCGGGTGGCGTACCATTGTAATCTGGCCAGAAGAGAAGTCGAAACCGGCGTTACCTACAAAACGCAACCACTCCAGTGGCTCAATCATGATGCGCGCGTTGGTAATGTAACGGTTGTTGGTGTTGTTGATCGTGTTTTTGTTCACGTTAAAGAACGGGTTCTCAATCTCGCCGTCGCCGGTAGAATAGAACCTGCGCTCTCCGTTCGGAGTCATGTACACACTTGCATCGTCTGTACCTGGCCAGGTTAACAAGCCCAGCAGCGGACCACCCGAGCCTTTAAAGGCTGAGTTATTGTCTGTATAAGTATAAGCAAACGTAAGGTCAGCAGATATATACTTGTTCATCTCAGCTGTTACCGCAGATGACAGGTTAAACTTGGTCAGATCTGTGCCTGGCACAAAACCCTCCTGTCCTGTATAGCCACCTGAAATACGGTAAGTCGCCTTCTCTGAGCCACCGCTTAAAGACAGGTTATGCTTTTGCGTAAAACCATCCTGGAAGAAGTTGTCGATGTTGTCGTAGAACTGCGTTCCTTCCGGGTAACGTGCTCCAAAGTATGAAGTCGCTTCGCCGGTTGGGTCTGTTACGCCGTTATCACCACGGTCGTATACACGCTGCACCTCCGGAAACTTGTTGATGCGCTCTACTCTAAAGCTGTTGTTATAATCAATGCGTGGGGCACCAGCCTTACCTCTTTTAGTAGTAATAACTACCGCACCAGAGGCAGCATCGATACCGTAAAGCGCAGAAGCTTCCGGACCTTTCAGGATAGTGATGCTTTCAATATCTTCGGGGTTAATGTCCGCCGCACGGTTAGTGAAGTCAGTAGACCTGTTGTTAAGCGCTGTAGCAGAGCTACCCGTAGACGCAAAAGCAGAAGTATTGAACGTGCTGTTGCTGATAGGCAGACCATCAACCACAAAAAGCGGTTGGTTGCTTCCGCTCAGCGAGGACACACCACGAATCATAATAGAGGTAGATGCACCCGGCATACCAGAAGTAGTGTTTACGTCCACACCAGCTACGCGACCAGCCAAGCCATTCACGAAGTTCTCGCGCTGTGTCTGAGCGATGGTAGAACCCTTTACTTCAGTTACGGCATAGCCCAGTGCTTTTTTCTCCTGCTTAATACCAAGAGCTGTCACCACTACCTCGTTCAGGGTTTCGGTGTCGGCTTGCAATGCTACGTTAATGGTTGCTGCGTTACCGACAGTGCGTTCTGCCGGTTTCATACCAATAAAGGAGAACACAAGCACATCGCCCGGCTCCACATTATTGATAGTGTACTGGCCGGTAGCATCGGTTACAGATCCGCGCTGCTTGCCTTTTAAGGTCACAGAAACACCCGGAAGCTCAATTCGGTCTTCCGCGGACGTTACCGTTCCACTTACAGTTTTGCCTTGCGCAAAACCCTCTGCATGTAGTAAGAGCATACATAGCCCCCACAAAATACATCGTAAATAGTTTTTCATATTTATGTTAGGTTGATATTAAGGCATGAAGATATATAATATTTTATATTCCATGCTAATCTTTGAATTAATTAGTTGCATTTACATTGATTTTTTTTGGTTCAACTTCTCTGTTGCAACACCTAAAAAGCAATAGCCATAACATACTAAATTGTTTGATTTTTAAGCAGATTGTGGCATAAGGCAATCTAAACCAAGTAATTTCTGTACTATACCGATAATGCGCATAACATCTAATGAAGAAGCACTCACTCAATTTATACATATAAAATAAATACAATTGCTGAAATTCACTCAACTGTTCATGTACAGGCTTTTTTGTAATAGCCACGCAACAGCCTTGGCAATAACATTGCAAAAAAAACACAGTGAAAATGAAGTTTAAACAATCTGTAGCGTATCTTATGCTTGCTGAGGTGCAAAACATAGCAGCTTATATACTAGCGGGAAAAAGAAGTAATTAGAAAGAAGTACTTTCCAAAGCAGGCAGTCAAAACAATATTTCGAGAAGCGATTTTTAGCGTAATAGCTCAATTTAGGGGAGTTTTTGACAGGTTTTCCTAAAAAATTAAGCTTCTACATACATCTCACCCCCTAATTTTGAGCAAGCAGTATTGGTTTCACACTTCATTCTTGAGAAAAGGGCAAATTTTACTTGGATAGTTTTTACCGTATTTCAGAGGTGATAGCCTTAACTCTGGCGCCTGATTTTTGCGATGTACTGCTGCATGCGCTCATAATGGGAGCCTTTCCAGTAAATGCGGCTACAGAAAGGGCAGCGGTAAAACTCATGGAAATACTGCCTAGTTTTGGGCGGATGCTGCTCCACAAAAGTATAACCAGCCGGCCAGCTTCTCCCCTCTTCCACCGGGTATACTTCTACTACGTCGTCCGGATGCAGCGCATACGAGAGCAAAACCGGCATCCCGTTTACCAGCACCACATCCACCTCCGGATGCGGCACGCCCAGGGCTTCTATGGCATCTTTTATGGCGGGAGCGCCACGGAAAGCATAGTGTATCACCTGCCGCTTCCGGTGCTTGCTCAGAAAATCATTCAGCGCTCCATGAAATCGGAAAGTGGCAGTCTGCTCTGGCTGTTTGCTCATACCCAGGTTTACGGGAGTGGGAAATTGTTGATTGCTGGATTTTGATTGTTGGCTGCAGCGTATATCAGTAAGATGAAGTATAAGTAAAACGGTGCATGAGGCAGATCATCAGATTTGAGGTAATATGAAGTATAACTGCAAGTGCAGCAAGTATAAACTTATACTTTGGTTGATTTCGAAAGTATAAGCCTTAAAGTTAAATGCACCGCGACTCTCGCCATACTTGCCTGAACGCACAGCAATGCAGGCTTTCAACAATCAAAGCACTTAATTAAATAGCTTTGGCAACTGCTGCAGCAGCGTGTAACCGCCGAGGTATGCCATCACCAGCACCACCAGCACACCGAAAACCGTTAACAGCGGCGGGTGCCGGTAATCGCCCATAATGCTTGGCTTGTAGGCTGCGTAAAGTATAACTCCCAATGTAAGCGGCAAGATAAGGCCGTTCAGAGCTCCGGCAAGTATAAGCAGGCGCACCGGCTGGCCAATAGTTACGAAAATGGCCGTGGAGATAAGTATAAACCCGATGATCACCCAATTCTCATTCCTGCGGATAACGCCGCTAAACGACTTAAGAAAGGATACAGAAGTATAAGCAGAGCCAATAACGGAGGTAACCGCAGCAGAGAGCATCACCACACCAAAAAGCTTATACCCCACCTCTCCTGCCGCCAACTGGAAAACCGAAGCCGGCGGATTGGCAGCATCCAGCACCAGCCCTTTGCTTACTACGCCCAGCGCCGCCAGAAACAGAAACACCCGAATAACCGAGGCCACCGTAATACCCGACACCGCACTGGTATTTACCTCACCAAGCGATGCCTTGCCTTTTATACCGGCATCCAGCAGTCGATGGCCTCCGGCAAACGTAATGTAGCCGCCCACTGTGCCGCCCACCAGGGTAACAATCGCCAGCACATCCACCTCATCCGGCAGGAAGGTTTTAGCAACAGCCTCGCCCAGTGGCGGCGCAGACGTAACGGCCACGTATACAATAAGCAGAATCATCAGAAAGCCCATTACCTGCGCAAAACGATCCATTACCTTACCGGCCTCACGCACCAGGAAAACAGCAATCGCCATGCCGGCGGCAATCATGGCCCCTACTTCCGGAGAGATGCCCAGCAGCACATTAAAGCCAAGCCCGGCACCGCCCACATTGCCGATGTTGAAAGCCAAGCCACCCAGCACAATCAGGAAAGAGATAACGGCTCCCAAACCTGGCAGCACTAAGTTAGCGATGTCCTGCGCCCGCCGCTCCGACACCGCAATCACCCGCCACACATTCAACTGCACACCGATATCCAGAATAATGGAGATAAGTATAACGAAGCCGAAACTTGCGGCCAATTGCTGCGTGAAAACGGTAGTTTGCGTCAGGAAGCCGGGACCAACGGCAGAGGTAGCCATCAGAAAAGCCGCACCGAGCAATACACTCCAGTTCTTTTGTTTCATACTTGCTTAAAGGGCTGAAATGTGAATGCCTTCCGAAATGAGGCGCTCACGGATTAGTTTAGCAAAAGGCAGGGCATGTGGCCCGTCGCCGTGTATGCAAACAGTGTCTGCTTGTATCCTTACCTCCGTCCCCTGCCGCGACTGCACTTTGCCTTCCTGCACCATGCGCAGCACCTGCTGCACCGCCTGCTTATCGTCGGTGATGAGCGCGTTGGGCTGGCTGCGAGGCGTGAGCGTTCCGTTCTGTTGGTAAGTACGATCGGCAAAAACCTCATTCGCGGTCCTGAGGCCAAACTTTCCGCCGGCCTTTACCAATTCACTTCCGGCAAGGCCGTATAGTATTAGTTCCGGATTGATTTTAGAGACAGCATCGGCTATGGCTTCGGCTAGCTGTTGGTTGGTTGCGGCCATGTTGTAGAGTGCCCCGTGCGGCTTTACGTGGTGCAGGCTTGCTCCCTCGGCTTTTGCAATGGCAGCCAGCGCCCCCACCTGGTACAGCACCATATCATACACCTCCGCCGCCGATACGGCCATCTCTCTTCTTCCAAAGCCAACTAAATCGGGCAGGCCCGGATGCGCGCCGATTGCCACTTTTTTTACCAGGGCCAACCTCACCGTCTTTTTCATAGTGGCAGGATCACCGGCATGAAAGCCGCAGGCAATGTTGGCGGAGCTGACGTAGTGGAGCAATTCGCTGTCGTTGCCCATGTTCCAGGAGCCGAAGCTCTCGCCCATGTCGCAGTTGAGGTCTACAGTAAGGTGGTTCATGCTTGGTAAAGCTTGTATTTAATTGCCTGCTGCAGGGCAAGCACTTGTTTTTTCTGGTTGTATAATAGCCGCTGCGCCTCCTCCAGGCTAACATCCTCAAACCGAATGATGCCACCGAACTGCACCTGTGCCAGCTTGGGCAAGTCGGCGGTAATGATTTGGGCAATGCGCGGATAACCGCCGGTGGTTTGGGAGTCGGCCATCAGAATAATGGGAGAACCCTGCGGCGGCACCTGTACCGTTCCGAAACTCACGGCCGAGGAAAGCATGTCTTTCTCCTCCTCCAGCGCCAGCGTGGCTCCGCGCAACCTGTATCCCATTCTGTCTGACTGCGGGGTCAGCTGGTACTTTTCGCTCCAGATATAGCCTCGGCTGTTTTCTGAAAACCAGTTATACTCCAGTCCGCCCCTTGCGCGCAGCACCGGGTTTTGCTCATAGCTTGGCAGCAGTTCCGGCTCCGGGCTCCAACTGGCTTCTGTAAAAGTATCGTCCTTTTTTACCTGTAGCAGCAGCTCACTCAGCATGGCCCTGTTCAGCTCACTCAGCTCACCACAGTGTAAAGTATCAGCGCTTCGTAAGGCCCTGCCTTCCAGTCCTCCGATACCTGCGCTTAAGTAAGTGGAGCGGCTGCCCATCTGCACCGGCACGTTTATTCCTCCGGCCATGGCCAGGTAAGCATAATTCGCATGCTTTGGCTTGCCGAAACGCAGTATGTTTCCGGCCTTTACGAGCACCGGCCGCCACAGGCGCACCGGCTTATCATTTATACTTGCGGATAAGTCAGCGCCGGCTATGGCGATCATGGCATCCTGCTCAAACTGCAGCTCCGGCCCCTGCATGCAAATCTCCAAAGCAGCGGCACCTTCGCTATTGCCAGCCAGCAGATTCGCGATGCGCAGCGCCAGGGCATCCATGGCTCCGCCCACCACCACACCTTGTTTTTGATAGCCGTAGCGGCCAAGGTCCTGCACGGTAGTTAGCAGGCCGGGCTTAAGCACTTTCACACCCATGCCTGCCCCTCCTCTCTATCTATGTATTCCTCCTCCGGAATCGGTACAAAACGAACTTCATCACCTGCTTGCAAAAGACTCGGCTCATCGCGGTTTGGGTTGAAGAGCTGTAGCGGTGTGCGCCCTACAAGTTGCCAGCCACCGGGGGTGCTGATAGGGTATACTCCTGTCTGCGCTCCGGCAATGCCTACACTTCCGGCTGGTATACTTGCTCTTGGGCTGGCTTTACGAGGTGTAGCAATACGCGCATCCATACCTCCTAAGTACGGAAAGCCAGGTGCAAACCCGATCATGTAAACATGGTATTTCCCGCTGCTGTGTATCCGAATCACTTCCGCTGCATCCAGTCCGGCATGATCCGCGACCTCCTGCAGATCAGGGCCATACTTGCCGCCGTACACTACTGGCAGCTCCACCACCCGCGCTGGCGCTGGCTCGGCTTTTTCTGCCTGCTCCAGCAATACCTCCAGCTGCTGCACTGCTTCGCTGTAGGCATCCAGCTTTCCTTCCTGGCTCAACACCCAAGGATCATAGTAAACGGTGATGGTGGTAAAAGCTGGCACAAACTCTACTAAACCAGCAAAAGGCTGCTGCTCCAGCACCTGAGACACGGCACGTATACGATGATGCGTGTTTAGGTCTATCTCCCCGCCGAACTGCAGCACCACAGCTGAGTCGCCGAGGGGGCAAAGTTGCAGCGGCGGATTTTGGATGATGTGAGGCATAAGGATTTTATACTTGCGGCTGCGGCTGTGGTTTCAAATACAGGCTTTTGTTCCGGAAAGGCAGCAGCGCCAGCACCACCGCCTGCTCGTACAGTTCGCGCCTGTCCACCACGTTATGCGATAAAATACCGATGGCCCCGCCTTTCTGTTTGGAGTTGGAGTGGCTGAAAACCCTGTCGTTGGCTGTGCCTAACTCTACCCCCTGCTCCACCAGCTCGCGCACCTGCGTAGGCAGGAAAAAAGTACCTGATCGTGCTTTGCCAAGCTGCTCCCGGCCCTGCACCACCACCCACGCAAAAGTTGCCAGCTCCTCCGTTATCACCTCCACACCGCCTTCTATCCCGATCCAGAAATCAGCCTCCGGGTGTATTTCTTTTGCATTGGCCACACGGTTCAGCGCCCCCTGCAGCGTCTCCTGCCCGGTCATGGGTTGGTCTGCCACACCCGACGCCACGCTTACAGGCTCAGGTATAAAATCTGCCTCCGGAAACATGCGCTTTAGTCCGTCCACCGCAGCATTTACCTTCACAGGGTTTTTAGAAGCGATGATTACGCTGTATGTTTTGTTCTCCATGATCAAATTAAAGTATAGATTTAAAAGATGCCGAGATCAAGCCCTACGCTTTTACTTCTCTCACTATAAAGCTGTAAAGCATGGCCTTTCTACAACTCTCTAACTTTTATAAGTATATTTGAAAAGTATGAAAAAGAGAAACAGAAACCTACTGATAGCAGGTATAGCTTTGTTCAGCGCCGGCAGCATGGCTTCCTGCAGTGGCACCAAAACCGTATCTGAGCCCATACCTGTAGAAACCGGCGTATCCAAAGAGCTGGCCGACTTCCGCAAGCAAGTGCTCAGCCACATTGCTTACGATATTAGCCTGGATATTCCCGCAGAGCGGCAGCAACCTATCCCCGGCAGCGAGACCATTACCTTCCGCCTTTCCGACAACAGCAAACCCCTGCAGCTCGACTTTAAAGAGAACCCTGACCACCTGAAGCAGGTATGGCTGAACGGACAGCAACTGGAGGCGAAGCTGGAGAATGAGCATATTATACTTCCGGCCAGCCATCTGAAGCTCGGCGAGAACGTGGTGAAGATAGATTTTATAGCCGGTGATTTATCCCTGAACCGCAACCAGGATTACCTTTACACGTTGCTGGTGCCCGACCGCGCCCGCACGGTGCTGCCCGTGTTTGATCAGCCTAACCTTAAGGCCACGTTCAAGCTCAACTTAACCATGCCAGCAGACTGGAACGCCTTGGCAAATGGCACATTGGTAGATTCCACGCGCTCCGGCACTAGTAAAAGCTATACTTTCGCTGCTTCGGATACCATCCCGACTTACCTATTCTCTTTTGCGGCTGGCAAGTTCAAGCACGTGCAGCGCGACATGCGGGGCACCGCCATGCACTTCTACCACCGGGAAACCGACCAAAGCAAGATCCGCGAAAGTATGGACCCGATCTTCCAGATCCACAGCGATGCACTGGTTTTTCTGGAGGATTACACACAGATTCCGTACCCATTCCAGAAGTTTGATTTTGTGGCGATTCCGGATTTCCAGTACGGCGGCATGGAGCACGTAGGGGCGATTCAGTACAAAGCCTCTACCCTGTTTTTAGACGAAGGCGCTACAAAGGATGAGAAAATAGCTCGCTCCAACCTCATCGCCCACGAAACAGCGCACATGTGGTTTGGCGACCTGGTAACCATGCAGTGGTTTGACGATGTGTGGATGAAAGAGGTGTTCGCCAACTTTATGGCCGACAAAGTAACGCAGGTGGCGCTGGAGAACACCAACTATGACATGAAGTTTCTGGTAGATCACTTCCCGGCTGCTTACGGTATAGACCGCACCTCCGGAGCCAACCCCATCCGGCAACCGCTGGATAACCTGCAGGACGCTGGCTCACTTTACGGAGGCATCATCTACCACAAAGCACCAATCATGATGCGGCAGCTGGAACGTTTGATGGGTGAGGAAGAATTACGCAAAGGGCTGCAGGAGTACCTGAAAACCTACGCCTACCATAATGCCACCTGGCCTGACCTGATTAAAATTCTGGATGCCCGCACCACCACCGATCTGCAGCAGTGGAACCAGGTATGGGTAAATGAACCAGGCCGCCCGGTTTTTACACACGAGCTAAAAACCAGCAACGGCAAAATAGCGCAACTGCGCGTGTCGCAGAAAGGCGAAGATGGCTCCGACAGAGTATGGCCACAGTTTTTCGAGATAGCACTGGTATACCCGGACCGCCTCGAAGAACTGACCGTGGACATGACCAACAAAGAAATTATAGTAGAAGCCGCCGCTGGCAAAGAAGCACCACTGTTTATACTTTTCAACTCCACGGGGCAGGGCTACGGCGTATTCCCGGTTGATGAGGCGATGCTGCAGCGGCTGTATACGTTGCAGGACCCGGTGCAGCGTGCCTCCGCCTACATCAATCTTTACGAAAACATGCTGAACGGCCGCAGCCTTACACCCTCGCAGCTGCTTGATTTTTACCAGAAGGGACTACTCCAGGAGCAGGAAGAGCTGAATATAAAGCTGCTGACTGGCCAACTGAGCGACATTTATTGGGGGCTGCTCACTCCGGCACAGCGCCAGCAGCATACGGCACAACTGGAGCAGAATGTTTGGCATGCGCTTGCGCAGCAGCAGGCATCTAACGTTAAAAAACTGCTTTTTAAAACCTATCAAAGTATAGCCCTCACCCAGCAGGCACAGGAAAGGCTGTACCAGATTTGGCAAAAGCAGCAGCCGCCCACGGGCATAAAGCTAAATGAAGATGATTACACTTCGCTGGCGCTTGCCCTGGCTGTACGCAACTACCCGGCTGAAAATATACTGGAGCAGCAGTTAGCTCGTATTCAGAACCCGGACAGGAAAAAGAGGCTGGAATTTATGATGCCGGCTTTATCGCCAGAGGTGCAAGTGCGGGATGCGTTTTTTGCCTCTCTGAAAGCGGCAGAAAACCGTGAAAAAGAATCTTGGGTAGCTTCTGCGTTAGGCTACCTGCACCACCCGCTGCGTGCTGAAACATCAGAGAAGTACCTGCCGCAGAGCCTGGAGCTGCTGGAGGAGATACAACGTACCGGCGACATCTTCTTTCCTTACAACTGGCTTCGCGCCACCTTTGGCTTTTACCAGACAACAGCGGCGGCTGAAGTGGTACGCAACTTTTTGGCCGCCAACCCAAACTATAATCCAAAGCTAAAAGCAAAGATTTTACAGGCAGCGGATGATCTGTTCAGGGCGGAGAAGCTGGTGAAACAGTAATAAAGCACATCGTGTTGTGAGCTTTCTGTATACAACACGATGTGCTAAAGTATGAAAGTACAAATTGGAGTCACGTATGCTGGGAGCTTAGCACATGCATCACCACGAGCTGAAAACTCGCAGTAGAGAAACTCCCAGTTCTTTAAAAATTTTTAAAAGCAAAAGAGGTCCCTCCGTTTCCGGAGGGACCTCTTTTGCTTTATACTTGCTGCTACTTAAACCAGTATTCTCACCGGATTCTCCAGCAGGTTTTTGAATGTTTGCAGGAAAGCTGAGCCTACAGCACCATCCACTACGCGGTGGTCGCAGGAAAGCGTTACCTTCATAACGTTTCCGATCTGGATGTTACCGTTCTTCACAACCGGAATCTGCTTAATACCGCCCACTGCCATAATGCAGGCATCTGGTGGGTTGATGATAGCCGTGAATTCTTCGATGCCGAACATGCCCAGGTTGGAGATGGTAAAGGTGTTTCCTTCCCAATCAGACGGCTGCAGCTTCTTGGTTTTCGCTTTGCCACCCAAGTCTTTTACCTCCGCAGAAATGGCAGATAAAGATTTAAAATCAGCGTTGCGAACAACCGGTACCAGCAGACCTTCTTCTACCGCTACGGCTACACCAATGTTGATGTGCTTGTTGTAACGGATCTTGTCTCCTAACCAGGATGAGTTAACCGCCGGGTGCTGACGTAGGGCAGCAGCTGCAGCTTTGATCACAAGGTCGTTAAACGATACCTTCACCGGAGACACTTCGTTGATGCTGGCGCGCGCCTCGATGGCTTTGTCCATATCAATTTCCATGGTCAGGTAGAAGTGCGGCGCCGTGAACTTGCTCTCGGCCAGGCGGCGGGCAATCACCTTGCGCATCTGCGATACGCTCACTTCTTCGTAAGCCTCGGCTGGTGCGCCAGGTATGGCAGCAGCCTGAGGTGCGGCGGCCTGTGGCGCAGTAGCTTTTTGCGGTGCGGCAGACGGAGTGAAATTCTCAACGTCGCGCAGCACAATACGGCCACCTTCACCGGTGCCTTTTATTTGGGACAGCTTAAAGCCTTTCTCTTTAGCAACTCGCTTCGCCAACGGAGAGGCCTTGATGCGGCCATTCTCAGAAATAGCAGCAGCTTCCTCTTCAGCAGTATCGGTTACTTTAGTATCCTGCACTTTCTCAGAGGTAGTAGCATCTACTCCTGCCTCAATTGCTTCATCAGTCTTTGCATTTTCCTGACGCTCCTGCGTGTCTGATGAGGCTGCTCCTAAAAGCGATTTATAATCAGCGCCTTCCTCACCTATGATAGCGATAATGGCATCAACGGCAACAGAGTCGCCTTCTTTTACGCCCAGGTAAAGCAAGGTGCCGTCTTCATAAGACTCCAGCTCCATGGTAGCCTTATCGGTTTCCACCTCAGCCAGAATATCGCCGGACTTAACTTTGTCGCCTTCTTTTTTCTGCCAGCTCACCAGTACGCCTTCTGTCATGGTGTCGCTCATTTTTGGCATGCGGATTACAGAAGCCTTGATGTTGCTTGTGTCAACAGCGGTTTTAGCGGGAGCCTCTTCTTTGGCTACAGCAGGCTTGGTTTCTTCTTTCTTCGGCTCTGGCTTCTCCTCTTTCTGTTCAGATTTGGAAGCTGGTGCGCCACCGTCTTTCACCTCGCTCAGAAGCCCGGAGATATCCTCGCCCTCTTTACCGATGATAGCGATAACAGCATCTACAGGTACAGAATCGCCCTTTTTAGGACCGATGTGCAGCAGTGTACCGTCTTCATACGACTCTAGCTCCATGGTAGCCTTGTCAGTTTCCACTTCGGCCAGTATGTCGCCGGAGCTCACTTTGTCGCCTTCTTTTTTCAACCAAGATGCAATCACCCCCTCTGTCATCGTGTCGCTCATCTTGGGCATTCTTATAACTTCAGCCATAAATTTCGTGTTGTTTGTTCGCCCAAAAGGTCTGTATTATCCGCCCAAAATTAGATTTAAAAATATTTTATTCAAACTATGTTGGCACACAAAAGATAGGATCACCTAATATTAAGTATAAGTGGCCAACCTCAAGCCTGTACATAGTACTGAGAAGCAAGTTAATCAAACATGCTTAATTTCTAAAGCATTGGGCAATTACTTCTGCGTTATACCTTCAACAGATGGCTGCAGGTGCGCCACATCGCAGTATTTTCTAACGGAAAACATGCTGCCCGTAAAGTCTAACTGGTAGAGGCAGAGGTTCTGGTGCCGGAACTCATCCATACAGCGTAAAGGGTAACGCAGCAGGTGGCAAAGCATAATACGCATGGCTCTGCCGTGCATACACACCAGTATGGTTTCCTCCTCTGGCCGGCTTAGCATAAGGTCTACAAAAGGTTTCTGCCGCTCGTAAACAAGTTCCGGGCTCTCGCCGCCTTCTATGCAAATGCCGGTATTGCCATCGCACCAGGTCTGCAATATTCCATGGTAATAGGCATCTTCTTCTGGAGTGATGCGGGTTCCTTCGCGGGTGCCCCAGTTTATCTCGTTTAAACCGGAGTGCTTTTCGTGCGGTATGCCTAAATCAATGAACTGCTGCACGGACTGTATGCTGCGCTGCAGCGTGGAAGTATAAACCTTGTCGAATTTAACATCTTTATACTTCTCGAAAAACAACGCCGCCTGCCGCTGCCCTTCCGCGTTCAGCACAGAATCCACGCCGCTGCCCTGCACAATGCTCTGCAGGTTATAGTCTGTTTGCCCGTGGCGGATCAGGTATACTTTCTTAATACTCAAAATTCTTCTACTTTTGCCTTCTTACATAAATCAGTGCGAATTTAGGCATTGCGGCGATGGATAAAAATAATGATACGGTGGAGCAGGTAAAACAGTGGTGTAAAAATACCATGATCGAGCACCTGGGCATTGAGATAACAGAGGTTGGCAAGAATTACCTGTGCGGCAGAATGCCGGTAGACCAGCGCACGCACCAGCCGATGGGACTGCTACACGGTGGCGCCTCGGTTGTGCTGGCCGAGTCTTTGGCAAGTATGGGCGCAGCCCTGCAGGTTGACTTAACAAAAAAAGCCTGCGTCGGTTTAGAGATTAATGCCAACCACATGCGCGGCATCAGCTCCGGCTGGGTGTATGGCAAAGCCACTCCCATACATGTGGGCCGAAGCACGCAGGTGTGGGAAACTAAAATCACGAACGAAGCCGGCGACATGATCTGCATCAGCCGCATGACAGTAGCCGTTATTGACAAAAAGTAAAAAGAGGCTATTTCGGCCTCAGGAGAAGACCTAATGGGTACAGCAACCCGCGTGTATACTTTATCAGACATTTTCAGGGCGGCCATTGCCGGAAATATGGCAGTAGCTGTGTGGCGCCTGCCCAATACCGATAGCATGCATGCCTGCGTGCAGTTGCGGGAGCATTACACAACCGGGCAGCCGCAACTGGAGACTAGTCCTTTTGGGTTCTTCTTCTGCCCTTTTCAGGTATCCGGGCAAGAGCAGAATATCTTTATCAAAGGTGATGTATACTTTGACGGTGAAACCCTGACTCCCGCTCCCGATGCGCCGCCGCAACAGCTACAGGCGTTTTATACTTTGCTGGATGGGCAACAGCAGCAGCCGGACTGGCACACCTCGCCTAGCGCACAAAATCATACTTACCAGACAGAGGAAGGGTTTACCATAGCCATACGCAAAGCGGTAGAAAGTATACAGGCCGAGCAGATGGAAAAAGTGGTGCTGTCGCGCAACAGGCGGGAGCCGCTGCCGGATGGCTTCTCACCTGTTTCTGCTTTTATGAAAATGGCTGCCGCTTACCCGAGGGCTTTCGTATCGCTGGTGTCGGTGCCGGGCGCAGGCACCTGGATGGGCGCTTCGCCGGAGATACTGGTAAGCATAAACGAGCAGCAGATATTTCATACCATGGCGCTGGCCGGTACCCAAACGGCTGTCGCAAACGTGGCAGACGCTATCTGGCGACAGAAGGAAATTGAGGAACAGGCAATGGTGGAGCGGTACATCCTGAGCTGCTTTAAAAAATTGCGCCTCCGCGATTATACGGAAGTAGGCCCTAAAACCGTGGTGGCCGGTAACCTGATGCACCTGCGCACCGATTTTAAAGTCAACCTAAAAGAAGTGCACTTCCCAACACTCGGAACCGATATGCTGGAGCTGCTGCACCCTACCTCTGCGGTTTGCGGTTTGCCAAAGGAGCCGGCGCTGGCGTTTATAATTGCCCACGAAGGCTATAATCGCAGCTACTACAGCGGCTACCTGGGCCCGGTAAACAGCTCCAGCGGCTCGCATCTATATGTTAATTTACGCTGTATGCAGCTGCAAAAGCATGAAGCTATACTTTACGCCGGTGCTGGCATAACAGAAGCTTCCGATCCGCAAAAAGAGTGGCAGGAAACACAGCATAAAATGCAGACGATGCGGCAGATACTTGTTAATTTTGACTGAGTTATTAAGTGCTGAATTGCCATAAGGTTAACTTGTTGCTCAGCTAAGTTATTATGCTCTAAAAAGATATTGGTGAAACACGTTCCCTGTAACTTCTCAAAAGCTAGCTTAGCCGCAGCGCCACTAAACAGTCTATCAATTAAGCAGTTCATCAAGAAAATATGATCATCCAACCTGTTGTTAATATAGCTGAGATTTGCGCCCAGAAAGGTGTGGAGCATGCGGTGCTGTCGCCGGGCTCACGCTGCGCGCCCCTGACGATCGCCTTTGCCCGCCACGCCAATTTTACGGTGCGCACAATTAGCGATGAACGCGCGGCTGCGTTTATCGCGCTTGGTATTGCCCAGACAACAGGTAAACCAACCGTGCTGGTGTGCACCTCTGGCACAGCTGCGTTAAACTACGCCCCTGCCGTGGCCGAAGCATATTTTCAGCAGGTGCCCTTGCTCATACTTACCGCCGATAGACCCCCAGAGTGGATTGATCAGCTGGACGGGCAAACCATTCGCCAACACAACGTATTCGGGCAGCACATCAAGCAAAGCTATACTTTCCCCGTTGATTTTACTCACCCGGATGCCGTGTGGCACAGTGAGCGGATGGTGTCTGAGGCGCTGAACGAAGCGGCGGAATTCCCTGCCGGTCCGGTTCATATAAATGTTCCGCTACGGGAGCCTTTTTACCCTGGCCAGCAAGAGGAGTTGACCTATAACAACCAGGTTAAGATTATTGAGGAAGAACAGCCTGCGTTTATGTTGAGCGCCGCGCAGGCTCTAAAGTTGCAAGAGGAAATCCTGAAGTATAGAAAGGTGCTGGTGCTGGCCAGGCACGATCAAAAGGACGAGGCATTGCTGCAAGCCATTCAGGCATTTGCCGATACTACTGGCGCTGTAATAGTAGGCGACATCATCAGCAACACACATCATTTGCCGAGTGCAGTGCGCCATCAGGATGTGATTTTTGCCAACCCTAATCAGGAGCTTCTGGCAGCGCTTCAGCCCGACCTGCTCATTACTTTTGGCAAGTCTATCATCTCTAAATCACTGAAACTATACCTGCGCAAGTATAAAGCTGCCGCGCAGTGGCACCTACAGCCAGCAGGCCAAGTGGCAGACACGTTTCAGTCGCTTACGAAGATTATACGCTGCTCGCCTCATAGCTTTTTTGCAGCCATGGCCGGAAGTGTAAAATCAGCTGGTACTTTTGCTGCAGCCTGGGCAGGAGCGAACAAAGCAGCCGACGCTTTTCTGAAACATTACACAGCACAAGCAAACTACAGTGAGCTGCCAATTGTAGCCCGTGTACTTCAGCAGCTGCCCCAGCACAGCAACTTGCACTTAGCAAACTCTATGTCGGTACGCTATGCCAATATAGTAGGGTTGTCGCCTGGGCAACAAGTGCACGTGTATGCTAACCGGGGCACCAGCGGCATAGACGGCAGCACCAGCACCGCTGTTGGCTGCGCCCTCACCAGCCCGGGCATCACAACGCTTATCACCGGAGACCTTGCCTTTTTCTATGACCGCAACGGATTATGGCACAATTACCTGCCCCAAAACCTGCGCATCGTACTGCTAAACAACCACGCCGGCGGTATTTTCAGGTTGATTGACGGACCCAAACAGCAGCCCGAGCTTGAGCCATACTTTGAAACGCACCAGGCACTGAACGCGGAGAACACGGCACGTGATTTTAAGATGCAATACACCCCGGTTTATACTTTAAGTGAGCTGGAGCAGGCGCTCAGTGACTTTTTTAAGGCAGAGGCAGGAGCTGGCATTCTGGAAATTTTCACCGACAGCACAACCAATGCCCAGGCGTTTGAGTCTTATCGAAAAGCCGTTCGTAATCTAAAGCTTTTGTAGAAACCAGCTTTTCGCGGCTATATACTTTAACTTATTTGCGAGGATAATTCCGCGTGCGTAGAAAGCGAATAATTACGCTATACTTTTGGTACTATACATAATCTATAGTTATCTATAGTTTATACTTCAGCGCTGGATAAAGTATAAATGTTTCATTGCTATCCATCCCTGGCAAGTATAAAAACTTCAATTAAAAACCTTATTCTCACCTTATAAAGCGATCAAGGCGTATATATAAATAGAAGCATGTTTCACTAAACCTTCTGCGCCATGAACTACACGCGAGAAATTAACCATGCTGCACCTCGCACCAGTGCCAGCAACCCCGTCTGGATGGATAGCCTCCGAATTCTGTTAGGCTTGTTTCTCTTCACTAAGGGCATACTCTTTTTGGAGCACAACACCGATGTTTTTTACATTTTCAGCCAGAGCCAGGAATTTATCAGCGTTGAGAAAGCCTCTTTGTTTACCAGTGCGGTGCATATTACTGGTGGCCTGATGATTACGGTCGGCCTGCTGACACGCTTTGCCATTTTGCTGCAAATTCCAGTGTTGATGGGAGCCATGCTGATCGTAAACCCGCAGCGCGGCCTGCACCTGGGCAATACAGAACTGTGGCTATCGGTGGTGGTGCTGGGGCTGTTGCTCTTTTTTATGGTGGTTGGCCCTGGCCGCTACTCAGTAGACAACAAGGTGCTGCGACAGCTGAAATAGCACAGTTTCAGGATCATTGCTTTAAACTTGACTCAGCTAGTGCAAAAGGTAAAAATATAATTTGCACTTAAAATTATCCGGTTTGCCCTAAAACTCGTTTAATATACTGAGAGTCAATTTGTTTTATTTTAAACTCTAAAGCCATGAACCTTTCACACGACATGCACCGCGTTGAGCGCTGGGCGGACACACACCACCCGGCGTGGCTCGATATACTCAGGGTTGGATTGGGTGTTTTCCTGATGGTAAAGGGCTTTATGTTCATCCAGGATACACAAGCGTTATTTAGCATCATGAACAAAAGTCAGTTTCCGTGGGTTTCTATGGGTTTGGCGCACTACGTAGCTTTTGTGCACCTGGTGGGCGGGCTGCTTATTGCGCTTGGTCTGCTTACGCGGGTGGCCATTTTGTTCCAACTGCCAATTCTTATCGGAGCCGTTTTCTTCATCAATCCTGACCGGGGTTTCTACTCAGAAAACACCGAGCTCTGGTCATCCATCATTGTATTGCTGTTACTTGTTTTCTTCCTGATTTTTGGTTCAGGACGCTACTCTGTAGATCGGCTTATTCGTAAGCCCGATAAAGACTGGCTGTATTAAGAGCTGCAGGTTCGGAAAACAACATTTTCTGATGCCGAGCCCTCTAAAAGCTTTTCCGCATTGTTTGTTTTAACAAGGCTTTACCCCATTTTTGCATCAGCACGTACGTGTATAGTTTAACCTGATGGGGTATCATCCTGTTCCGGCTCCGCAAGCCAGAACAGGATTTATGATTATAGCTACATGACAGACAAGTACCTAAGCCTGAATGGCAAGAAGTTCTATTACGACGAAATCGCATCTTACTCTTTCCGCAACAGTATCCCGCTGAACGGATATGAAAGCAAAACCCTGGAATTTTGCCGCAACTGGCTTAACGGGGTTCAGGAGTTTCCGATCCAGACTTCCGGTTCCACTGGAGCTCCTAAAATCATCAGCCTTACCCGCAAACAGCTGGAGGCAAGCGCCAGGCGCACCATTAAACTTCTCAACCTTAAACCCAACGACTGCACATTTGTCTGCCTGAACACAGAGTATGTTGCCGGTATGATGATGCTGATACGCGGTTTTATAGCCGGCCTGCAGATGATTATTGTGGAGCCGATCAGCAACCCGCTTACATTGATTAGCCCGGATGAGAATATCGCCTTTGGCGCTTTTGTGCCGATGCAGCTGCATACCATACTTCAGGAAAGCCCGGAGCGGCTGGAGCAGCTAAACCAGATGAAAGGGATTTTGGTAGGCGGTGCCCCGGTTACACCAACACAGCAGCGGGAGTTGCTCCGTATTCAGGCACCCATTTTCCATACTTACGGCATGACCGAAACCGCCTCGCATATTGCCCTGCGCCGACTCAACGGCCCTGATGCGGCAGACTATTACAATGTGCTGGATGATATAGAGGTAGGTTTGGATAAGCGCGGCTGCCTGACCATAAAAGGTGATGTGACGAACAACGAACTGCTGGTTACCAACGACATTGTCGAGCTGCTTACCCCTACCCGTTTCCGCTGGATTGGCCGCGCCGACCATACCATCAACACCGGTGGCGTAAAGGTTCAGATAGAAACGGTAGAACTAGCCATCGCCGAAGCATTTGCAGATAATGCCAACTCCCCCCGCTTTTTTATAGCACCGCAGTCCGACGAAGTGCTCGGCGATAAAGTGGTACTTATACTAGAGGGAGAAAAACTTGGCGAGCAGGAAGAGCAGCAGCTGTTTGAGCGCCTCCGCCCCCTGCTTAAAAAGTTTGAGATGCCGAAAGAAGTATACTATAGCCGCGCTTTTTCAGAAACTGCCACCGGTAAAGTATCGCGGCAGCGCACCCTGCAGAAGCTGGGCCTCCACACCGAGTAAAAGCCAGCCAGAAAACGACAGAGGCACATACCCGTACAAAGTATAAACCAAATCAAGTAAATATGAAAAGCAATATACTTACAGGTGCGTGTGCCATGTTGTTTATACTTACCCTCGGCAGCTGCAGCAGCGGACGCATATCATCACGTGCTCCTGTTGAGTTAGAGCAAGCCTGGGCATCCGACAACACATTCAAAACACCGGAATCTGCCCTGTATGACCCACAGCGCAATGTGATTTACGTAAGCAACATAAACAACAACACCAAAACAAGTAAAGACGGCGACGGCTTTATCTCCAAGCTTAGCCCTACAGGCGAGGTGCAGGAGCTTTACTGGGTATCCGGCCTGAACAACCCGCACGGCCTGGCACTGCATAACAACGTGCTTTACGTAGCTGATATGGATGAAGTAGTGGCCATCTCCACTCAATCAGGTGGCGTGCTAGGGCGCTACAAGGCAGACAGAGCCCGCATGCTTAACGGCGTGGCAGCAGACGACAACGGCAACATCTATGTTACTGATACAGAAGAAGACCGCATTTATGTGTTAAGAAACGGCCGCATAAGCCCTTGGATTGACAAGACAAAAGCCAGCAGGCCCAACGGCATTTCCATCCGGGGCAACCGCATGCTGGTTGCTTTTTCAGGTAGCGGCGAGGTGATGCTGCTGGACCCCGAGACAAAAAGATTTTCGGAGTGGATAGACGGTGTGAAGGCAGCAGACGGTATAGATGCCGTAGGCGATGGCAGCTACTTGGCCTCCAGCTGGAACGGAGAGATATTCCATATAGATGAGCGTAACCGCAAATGGAGCCTGCTCAACACTACTGATCAGAACATGAACACCGCAGACATTCACTATGCCGCCCAGCCCGGCCTGCTGCTCGTCCCTACTTTTAAGGATAATAGAGTAGTAGCATATAGACTAAGAGAGAGATAATTGCGTTAGATAATTATACCGTTATAATGTTTGAGGCAAGGCAGCTGCACCGTTACGTGTTAGTTGCCTTCTCATTTTAGGTACTTTTTTATTTTATGCTGATGAAAAAACTAGCCACACTACATATCATCAACGGCGACGCCTCCTTGCCTGCCTTTGCTGCCGCGAACCTGCCCGGGCAGGTGCTGGTGTGGCGTGAGGTGCTTTCGGAAGGGCCAGTGTTTTATACTTTACCTGAGCCTGAATTCTGGCAGAAACGCCAGGAGTTTATTACGGACGCCTACTGTGAGCCCAGTAATAAGTATAAAGAGAAGGTGCTGGACGAAGTGCAAAAGCTGGAGGGAATAGAAGCCTTCTTTGAAGTAGTGCTCTGGTTTGATGCGGACCTTATGTGCCAGATTAACCTGCTTTACTTGCTGCAGCGCCTGCAGCGTAATAAGCCATCTTTGCTAACAGTATGCACGCCAGGGAAAGGTCAAAACATTGGCAACATGCAGCCGCAGGAGCTACAAAACCTGTTTGATGAGAGGCAGCAGCTAGGTGAGGAGGAACTGCAGCAGGCTGCATCGCTTTGGCAACTGTACGCCAGCCCGCACCCTCTCGATCTGCAACTGCACCTGCAGCAAATAGCTATTGTCTTTCCGCACCTGGAGCACGCCTTACAGCTGCACCTTCTCCGCTTCCCGAGCTGCACCTACGGCCTGAGCCAGCCGGAACAAATGCTGCTACAAATTATTCAGTCCGGCGCTTCAAGTATAAAAGAGGTGATGCAGCAGTTTTGGCAACAAGACCCCGGCTATGGTTTTGCTGATGTGCAGCTGCAGCAGATTCTGGCCTGCCTGCAACCTGACCTGGTAAAATCGAAAGAACCTTTGTCGCTCAGTTTTTTTGGGGAACGGGTGTTGGAGGGCTTTGCTGCATTTACACCTAAAAAGCGCTGGCTCGGAGGTATGGAGATAAACGGCAGCTGCCCCTATTGCTTTGACACGGAGAAAAACAGCCTCCGCAAAAATTGCTGAAGCAGTTTGGCACCAAAAATGCAACAGCTGTAGCATACCTTAAATTTTAAGCAGCAAGCAGATGAATATGAAGCAAACATATGCCTTAGCGCTGGCCCTTGGCCTGCCCCTGATCACACTTTCCCCAACCACATCTACCGCACAAACTACTCCGCTGCCGCATCAGCAAAAAGAGCATATTCTGGTAAGTGCTGATCAACCTGAAGGAAATAGAGAAACGCTTTCTGGTATCTACATGACCCCAACAAAAAAAGGCACATTCCAGCTTGATTTCTCGCAGCAACTAAATGAAAATGCCCTGCTTCAGGTGAAGGATTCTGCCGGTAAACTGGTGTATCAGAAGCCTGTAAACGTAGAGACAAAACGCAATGCCTGGCGTTACCAACTCGGCAAACTCAAACCTGACACTTACCTGGTAGAGGTCAGAACCAGCGACACCACCTATTGGACAAAGTTTAAAGTAGGAAGATAACAACAAGGCCTCAGGAAAAACCTGAGGCCTTGTTGTTTATACTTTTTGCCACTCCCGCACTACCTCATAAAGTATGGCTGCTCCTAATTTGGCAGTTCTGTTATCCATATCGAGGGATGGGTTTAGTTCTGTGATATCTATACTTAGCAGTTTGCCGCTGCTTGCTACGCATTTTAACAGTTCTATTACAACCTCAGGCTGCAGCCCCATGGCATTAACCGCGCTCACTCCCGGAGCATAAGCAGCGGCAAATACGTCTAAATCTACAGTAACGTATACTTTATCTACCTCACTTAAAAACATCTGCAGCCCCTGCTTCAGTTGCTCTAGTTGGTGTGTCTGTACATCTGCAGCAAAAGTATATTCCACACCCAGTTCATCGGCGGTTTTAAAAAGAATTCTGGTGTTTCCGTACTCCTGCAAGCCCAGCACTTTATACTTAAAGGCACTACCGACAGCCTGAAGCCTATCGGCTATCTGGAGGAAGGGTGTGCCAGAGCTAGCTTGCTGCGCATAGCTGCGCAGGTCAAAGTGGGCATCGAAGTTAAGTATACCAAACAGAGCTTTTTGAACCTCTTTTTCTAAGCCCAGAAAATGACCAAAGGCCGTTTCATGTCCGCCGCCAAGCACCAGCGGCCTGTAGCCTTTCTGTAGCAGCAAAGCCGCTTTTTCGCCCAGCCTCTCCTGCGCCTCCTCCAGGTTACCAGGGGTGCAGATAACATCGCCGGCATCGTAAAGCTCTGTCTGCTCCGGCAGGTGGTGCGCGAAGGAGGCCATCGCCCCGCGCAATGCTCCCGGGCCGGCCGCTGCACCTGTTCTGCCCTGGTTACGGCGAACGCCTTCGTCGCAGCAGAAGCCAAGAAAAGCAAAGGCTGTTTTCCCTGGTTTCACATCCGGAAAATCTACGCTCAGGTCTAAGAATTGCAACGCCTGGTGCCAGCGCAGCCCCAACTCGCCGTCCTGTTTATCCAAACGCCCTTTCCAGGCTGCTTTTGTAGCAGGTTTATACATGAGTAGCTTGACTTAAACTGTTTTGACTGATTTCCCACCTTTCCATACTTTGGTCGGCTTCAGCTTGCCTTGGAAGTATAAAATCTCTTTAAAATTGTCTGTCGGGAAGGCGATCATGTCAGCTAGCTTGCCTTTGGCTAGTTCGCCACGGTCGGTAAGGTTGAGGGCGCGGGCGGCGCGGGTGGTGATGGCAGCCAGCGTTTCGGCGGTGGTTAGTTTTTCGGCGGCACCAAGTAAGGAAGCTTGCAGCAAAAGATCGCCCATAGGTGCGGAGCCGGGGTTCCAATCGGTTGCGATGGCGAGGCAAAGACCTCCATCCAGCATCTTACGGGCAGGCGCGTAATGCATGCCAAGGCCCAGCGAAGCACCCGGCAATACAGTTGCTACTACGCCGGCTTCATGCAAGAGTGCTATTTCCTGGTCACCGCTTGCCTCTAAATGGTCGGCGCTAATAGCTCCAGCCTCTGCTGCCACCTTGCTGCCGCTCGTGCTAAACTGGTCAGCGTGCACGGTTACATCAAAACCCATTTCTTTGGCGGCTAACAGGTATTCCAGCGCTTCTGCTTCTTTAAAAGCGGTCTCTTCCACAAAGATGTCTACCCTGTTCGCCAAACCTTGCTCCTGCACCTGCGGCAAAAGTTCTGTTAGCACTTCCTGTAAGTATAAACGGGCATCAGTATGCTCAGGCGGCAGCATGTGCGCAGCTAGACAGGTCGGGATAAGCTCCATTGTATGATGCTTGTTTACGAGATTTATCACCTCCAGCATCTTCAACTCCTCCTCCACCGTCAGGCCGTATCCACTCTTTACCTCGCAGGTGGTAATGCCTTCTTCTAAGTGGCGGTCGCAGCGCTTTTTCATAAAATCAACCAGCTCTACCAGCGTTGCTTCACGGGTTTTGCGCACACTGTCCAGTATACCGCCGCCACTACGCGCTATCTCCAGGTATGATTTTCCGGCCACACGCAGGGCATAATCGTTGGCGCGGCTACCGGCAAAGCAGATATGGGTATGGGCGTCAATAAGTCCTGGCAGCAGCACCATCGGCTCCTCTATCAGCTCCAGTTTATACTTATTATCCAGCGCCTCGCGGTGCAATTTATCATAGCTGCCTGTTTTCAGCACCTTACCGTCCTGCACCAGCACACCCGCGCGCTCTACAACCTGCAGCTGCTCATCTTGTATGGCGCCAGCCTCGGGCAGGTTCGTCATGGGCAGTATTTGGCTGAAGGGACCGATTAAAGTGTGGGTTGCGTTAGTAGTATTCATAGTTTTTGATTTATTGATCTCCGATTACTTTATACTTGTGGTAGTGGCTTTTGGCTACTGCCCAACCTGTGGTTTATTGCTTTCAGGTTATATTTGCATTCCTTCGGTTGATGCCTGTTTATACTTTCATAGCCGCTGCTTTTTTCAACTTGAACCTAACTATACTTGCTAGCTGGAGTTAATCCTCAGACCTACAAGCGGCTCATTTCATTTCCTGCTTTGGCTCCCTCAAGCCCGGGAGGGCTCGTCCTTGGGCATCGCGCTGTGTATTGAAGCTGCCATCGCTACGCTGTAGGCTGCCCTTCGGGCACCGCATCAATACAAGGCGCTCAACCCAAGGACTGGGATCATTTTCAATAGCCACCGCAGTAGGATAGAAACATGAACAGAATTGCAGGATCAGGTCGCGACCTATCTACGCTATACCAGCAGCTATGCAACGAATACCTTAGCCAAAGCAGTTACAAACTCTCCTCCTTCGCCAAGTATCAAATCTCGACCTTTTTTCAGTAGAGAGCCAAGGTGGATGAACCGGATACTGCAATCCTGTCCATCCTTACATCCTATAAATCCTGATTCAGACAAAGAGTGTAGTTATAGCTCCAGCCCAAACTCCTTTGCATTCTCCTGAGCCGTTTCGTAGCCGGCGTCGGCGTGGCGGAAGATACCCATGGCTGGGTCGTTGTGGAGCACGCGGCGTAAGCAGCGCTCGGCACGGTCGGTGCCATCGGCAAGAATAACCATACCGGCATGCTGCGAGTAACCGATGCCCACACCGCCACCGTGGTGAAACGATACCCAGGTAGCGCCGCCAGCCGTGTTGGCCATCAGGTTGAGCAGCGGCCAGTCTGAGATGGCATCGGAGCCGTCTTTCATACCTTCAGTTTCGCGGTACGGAGAGGCTACGGAGCCGCAGTCCAGGTGGTCGCGGCCAATCACGATAGGTGCTTTTACCTTCCCCTCGCGCACCAGTTGGTTAAACAGCAATCCGGCTTTCTCGCGCTCCCCCATGCCCAGCCAGCAAATACGGCATGGCAATCCCTGAAACGCCACTTTCTCCTGCGCCTCTTCCAGCCAATTGATCATGTGCGTATTCTCCGGAAACAGTTCCTTTAGGGCTTCATCCGTCACTCGAATATCCTCTGGGTCGCCGGACAGTGCCGCCCAGCGGAACGGACCTTTGCCCTCGCAGAACAGCGGACGAATGTACTCCGGCACAAAGCCCGGTATGTTGAAGGCATTCGGCTCACCACCCTGCTGTGCGAACTCGCGCAGGTTATTGCCATAGTCAAAAGTCTTGCTGCCGCGCTGCTGCAACTCCAACATAAAGCCTACATGGCGGGCCATACTTTTCAGCGACAGCTCTTTATACTTTGCCGGGTCCTGCTGGCGCAGCTCCAGGGCCTCTTTTAAGCTCAAGCCGTTCGGCACGTAGCCGTTCAGCGGGTCATGGGCTGAGGTTTGGTCGGTCAGGATTTCAGGAGTGATGTTGTCTGCAATAAGGCGCTCCAGCACGTCGCCGATGTCGCCAACCAAGCCTACCGAAATAGCCTCGCCTCGCTCCTTGGCTTCCATTACCCAGGTTTTCGCCTCCTCATAATCAAACGTCATTTTATCGATGTAGCGGGTTTCCAGGCGCTTTTTAATGCGCTCCGGGTCTACATCCACGCCCAGAAAAGTAGCGCCTGCCATGGTGGCTGCCAAAGGCTGAGCGCCGCCCATGCCGCCTAAACCGCCTGTTACGAGCAGCTTGTGGCGCAGATCACCGTTAAAATATTTATCGCCGCAGGCAGCAAAGGTTTCATAAGTTCCCTGCAAAATGCCCTGTGAGCCGATGTAAATCCAGCTGCCAGCCGTCATCTGGCCATACATGATCAGGCCACGCTTGCGCAGATCGTTAAAATACTCCCAGGTGGCCCAATGCGGCACCAGGTTAGAGTTGGCGATAAGCACGCGCGGCGCTTCAGGGTGGGTACGCACCTTGCCCACCGGCTTCCCCGACTGTACCAGCAGACTCTCATCCTCCTCCAGCTCCAGCAGCACCTCTATTATTTTGCGGGCATCCTCCGGCGTACGTGCCGCCTGGCCAGTTCCACCATAAACAACCAGATCAGCTGGGGCTTCGGCCACTTCGTCGGTCAGGTTATTGAGGAACATGCGGAGGGCAGCTTCGGCTTGCCAGTTTTTGGCATGAAGCTCCGGCCCGCGCGGCGGAATGTAAGTTGGATGGTTGGCGTATTTCTGTATAAACTGCTCGGCGGTAAGGCCGGCTCTGGGCGATAATGCTGTTGCTGCTGATGTATTCATAGTTCTGATTCCAGTTTGGGTTTGTTCAATTATCTGAAAATTTAATTAAAAAAGACAGCAAAAGCATGCTAATTTTAAGTGACAGAACCTGCCTGCTATAACCTCTTATACTTCTGCGCTCATGTTTCACCTACCTATTTCCTCGCTCCCTGGCCAATTCGGCAACATAGATATTTACCTCTTCGACCAGCTGCTGAAGGGCCGGATTCAGAAAGGCATGAAGCTGCTGGATGCAGGTTGCGGCGGCGGACGGAATGTGCACTACCTGATGCAGGCGGGCGTGAAAGTGTATGGTGCCGATGCCTCTGAGGCAGCTATTTCAGAAGTGCGGAAAATGGCCGCAGAAGTGGCTCCCACTTTAGCTTCTAAAAACTTTGTGGTGGCTGACTTAGCGGATCTACCTGATGCCGATAATGCGTTTGACGTGGTGCTGTGTAGCGCTGTGCTGCATTTTGCTCGAGATGAGGCGCATTTCAGGAACATGTTGCAGGAGTTGTGGCGGGTATTAAAACCTGGAGGCATGCTGTTCTGCCGCTTCAGCACCACCATAGGTATGGAAGGCAAGCTGCAACAGGTGGGGCCAAGAAAATACCAGATGCCGCATGGCCCGGTTTGGTTTCTGGCAGATGAAGCGCTGCTGCGGGAGCTGATTTATACTTTGGGAGCCGAGCTGCTGGAGCCCCTAAAGACGGTACTGGTGGAACAGGAACGAAGTATGACGACGCTGGTGCTGCGGAAAATGGAGGAGCCTCTAAGGGTGATGAATAAAATTAAGAACTAGTTTAAGGTTCCTTTTGCAGGAGATGATATACATTAAAAGAGCGTTTTAATAAATGCCTTCAACGCTACACTTAGCAACACTACGTGGAACAAAAAAATAGTTTAAATGCATCAGCAGTCGTGCTGCTGCTATAAACCTTGGCTCCGAAACAGATTTGCCTCACGCCCCTTCACATTCAGCTTCACCTCAAACACGCAACCGCTCAACGGATACTGCTCTAGCTGCTCTTCTGTGAGCCACTCCCGGGCGGTGGTGATGTAGAGCGTATCCAAATCATTTCCGCCAAAAGTACAGGAGGTCACGTTTGGGATCGGCACTTTGATACGCTGCAACTCCTGGCCACTTCCCGGATTATAGCAAACCACCGCCCCGCCGCCGTGCAGCACTACCCAAAGGTTCCCGTTGGCATCTATAGTCATTCCGTCCGGCATCCCCTCCTGCTCCGGCACACGCACCACATCTTTGGATTTGCTGATTTGCCCAGTAGCCATATCAAAATCAAAAGCCTGAATGGTATGCGTGGGAGAATCGATGAAGTATAAAGTATGATCGCCGGCAGACCAGGCGAGGCCGTTGGAGATGGTAAGGTTTTGCAGCACCTGCGTTACCTGCAAATCAGGGCTGATGCAAAACAGCGCCGCCGCACCCGGACGCACATCCAGGGCCATAGTACCCACCCACAGCCTGCCAGCAGGATCGCACTTTCCCTCGTTCAGGCGGATAGACGCATCCTCCAGCGGCTTTGCAAGCTCCCTGAATTCGCCAGTGCTTGGCTTATACTTACAGATACCGTTCTGCAGCGCCACCAGCAACTCTCCCTCAGCAGTAGGCACAACAGCACTGATACGCTCCGGCATCGGGTATACTTGTACTTTGCCGGTGGATGGGTCAAACTTCCGCAGGGCGCAGCCTTCAATATCCACCCAATACAGCACCTGCTCCTGCGCATGCCAGCACGGCCCCTCTCCCAGGCGGCTTTGGGTGCCGGGTATGGCTGCGGCTGTTATGCGTGGGCTTTGTAAAACAGAAGCCATTTATCGTTAGCTCCTGTTTTTAGTTGTTCAGGGATAAAATATAATCCACCATTTTGCCGGCATCGTCGTTGCTGATGTCTGGGTGCGCCGGCATGGGTACCTGCCCCCAAACTCCTGCCCCGCCTTCTTTTATTTTCCCAATCAGGTATTGGCGGTTTTTATCATTGTCCTCATACTTTTCGGCTACATCCACATAAGCTGGCCCTACCAGTTTCTGCTGGTTATTATGGCAGGCCGTACAATCAGACCCGGCAATCAGCATGGCTCCCGGCTGCTCTGTGCGCTTTGTTTCTGCGGAGGTGCGGGTAGTACCCACAGCCTTTCGGTTAGCTGGGGCTGGGGCAGGCTCGTTGGCTTTTGCAGTGGCTACGGAGTCGCGGTAACTACGCTCGTAATAGCGGTCGTACTCCGAGCTGCTATCGCTGCAGGATGCAAGTATAAAACTTAGTCCGAGTGCGGCAAAAAAGTATTTTGTGCTCATAGTTGTAGAGGCATGGTTCAGAAAGCTATACCCCGCACAGCGGCTCTTTGTTACGAGGCTGTACTTTTAGGCAGCCATACTTCTAAAACAATTTTCGCGGAAGATCAGCACGAATTCAATCGGCTCCTTGAAGTATGGAACTGAGCATCAGCAGCGGTTAGAGATGCCAAAGAATGCGCAAAATACTTATCTTACATCATCAAGCTATCATATAACCTAAACAATCATGATCTCACCCTTTACCAGAACATTATGGGCTTTGCTGATGCTGCCGCTGCTAATGGCAAGTATGGCCGTAGCCCAGAAGCTCCCCGGCATCGCCTCCAAAACAGCGGGCATGCAGAAATACCCCGGCTACTTTAACTTTTACTATGATGATGCCGCCGGCAAAATATGGCTGGAAGTGGATAAGCTGAACCAGGAGTTCCTTTATGTTAACTCACTTGCTGCAGGCCTTGGCTCCAACGACATCGGCCTGGACCGGGGGCAGCTGGGCGGGCAGCGTGTGGTATACTTCGAGAAAATTGGTCCGAAGGTAATGCTCGTGCAGCCTAACCTGGATTATCGCGCCGAAACAAGCAATAAAAATGAGGCTCGTGCCGTAGAGGAGTCTTTCGCCAAATCTATACTTTGGGGCTTTAAGGCTGAGGCTGAGGACGGCGAGAAAGTGCTGGTAGACGCGACTGATTTCCTGCTCCGCGATGGCCATGACGTGACCGGAAGTATAAAACGCAGCAAACAGGGCAACTACAAACTGGACGCCAGCCGTTCGGCTTTATACTTGCCACGCACCAAAAACTTTCCGCAGAACACCGAGTTTGAAGCCACGCTTACCTTTACCGGAGGCGAAGACGCAGGCCGCTTTGTGCGTGAGGTGGCTCCGGATGTGCAGGCCCTGACGCTGCGCCAGCACCACTCGTTTATTCAACTGCCCGACAACAAGTATAAACCGCGCGAGGCCGATCCGCGGGCCGGCTTCTTCGGCATCTCCTACTTCGACTATGCCACACCGGTAGATCAGAATATTGAAAAGCGCTTTATTGCCCGCCACCGCCTTCAGAAAAAAGACCCGTCTGCCAGAGTATCCGAAGCTGTGGAGCCTATTGTCTACTACGTGGATAACGGAGCGCCAGAGCCTATCCGTTCGGCCCTGCTGGACGGAGCCCGCTGGTGGAACCAGGCTTTTGAGGCGGCTGGGTATAAAGACGCTTTCAGGGTAGAAATACTGCCTGATGGTGCCGACCCGATGGATGTGCGCTACAATATTATACAGTGGGTGCACCGCAGCACACGCGGCTGGTCTTACGGCGCTACCGTTACCGATCCACGCACCGGCGAGATCATCAAAGGGCACGTATCGCTTGGCTCGTTGCGCGTTCGCCAGGATTACCTGATTGCTGAAGGCTTGCTGGCGCCTTATGAAGATGGCAAACCGGTAAATAAAGCGATGATAGATATGGCGCTGGCACGCATCCGGCAGCTGTCGGCACACGAGCTCGGCCACACACTGGGCATTATGCACAACTACGCCGCCAACAACAACGCCTCGGTGATGGATTACCCGCACCCGCAGGTAAAGCTGGACCGCGCCGGCAACATAGATCTTTCCAAAGCTTATGGCACAAGTATAGGAGACTGGGATAAAATGGCTGTTACCTACGGCTATCAGGATTTTCCGGCTGGCACTAACGAGAAAAGCGCACTTAACGAGATATTGGCTAAAGGCAGAGCAAACGGCCTGCAGTTTATCTCGGACCGCGACGCTCGTTCTCCGGGAGGAGCGCATCCGGTTGCCCACTTATGGGATAACGGCGCCAGCGCCACCGACGAACTGCAGAACGTACTGCGCATCCGTGAGAAAGCGCTTCAGAACTTCTCTGAGAAAAATATTAAGCCAGGTGCTGCCATGAGTACGTTAGAAGATGTGCTGGTGCCGATTTATAACTACCACCGCTACCAGACCGAGGCTGTGGCTAAACTGATTGGCGGCTTAAATTATACTTATGCCGTTCGTGGCGATGGGCAGCTGGTAACAGAAGTGCTGGACAAACGCGAGCAGCAGAAAGCCCTGGATGCGATGCTGACCACCTTAAGTCCGGAAGTGCTGACGGTGCCGGAGCACATCATCAAACTTATACCGCCACGCGCGCCTAACCTGCGCAACAGCCGCGAGCTTTTTGCCAAACGCACCGGCCTCACCTTCGATCCGCTGGCTGCCGCAGAAGCCTCTGCCGACTTCTCTCTTTCTTTCCTGCTGCACCCGGAGCGCGCCTCCCGTTTAGTGGAGTTAGGTGCCCGTAGCAACAGCCTCAGCTTGCAGGATGTAATAGAGCAGCTGGTTCAGAACACCTGGAAAAGCCGCCGCGAGAAAGGGCTGCAGGAGCAGGTGCAACTGCAGACGGAGCAGGTTATACTTACGCACCTGATGGCATTGGCCCACAACGAAAACGCCTCTTACCAGGCCCGCGCCGTTGCCACTGCCACGCTAAACGATCTTAAGAACTACATAGAAACAAGGCTGCGCACCAACAAACAAGGTGCTTACCACGCCCACCTCACCTTCGCTTTGGAAAGGCTCAACCGGCCAGTGTCCGAGCAGGTGCAGCCAAGCAAAGCACTCGATTTGCCTCCTGGTTCACCGATAGGAAGCGGAGAAGTTTTAGGATGTGAGTAAAGGAACCTATATTTCCGATAAGACCTGCCTTGAAGAAGGCGGGTTTTATTTTTATATCCTGACCAGCCCCCGCTTATTACTCGTTGCTCAATAATAGACCTAGAGTTATATAACTAAATCTTCCGCTGCACCTGATGGAGTAGTAACCAGAAATTACTATTGCTTCCAATTCATACTAGCGCAAAAACAGAGTAGTATTTTCGAATTGCGCCAAGGATAACGGCTGCCGTTACAAGCAGCTAATGCACTTTACCTACAGCCCCAGCACCTCCCGCACATCTACCTCACCCAAGTATGGCTCCAGCACAGCCACAGCGCTGGCGGATGTCTTGAACGTGCTGATTACCTGCGCCTCCTCTCCCGTCCAAAGCTCTACAAAGGTATTGTTCAAAGTATAAAGCTTTACTGTCCAGCTATTAAATTTGCGTTGGGCAAGTAGGGTGCCCTCCTTAGCTAAAGTCTCGGCCTGGCTCCGCAACGGGAGCCGCTCAAACATGGAATGCTCTAACATACATATTCTCTTATGGTGCAATTTAAATAAGTACGGAAGCAGCAAATTAGTTTCAGTTTTACCCGAGCACGTGTAGCTCTAAAACAGGTATTTTGCGGCCTCTTACCTACAACAGGCCTAGCAAGATTAACTTTAGGTACTCAAAATTAAACTTTCCTGATATTTTTGCCTCTAATGCCAAACTACTATATATTTCAATCTCATATTTAACTAACCCTTATGAAAAGAAAAGTTTACGCTTTTGCCTTTTTCCTGCTCCTGAGCGGCAACCTGGTGCAAGCTCAGGTAAAAGACCCCGTGGTGGAAAGCATTGTGAAGGAGGCGAACGAGAACTCGCAACTGGAGGTGCTGGCGCATGAGCTGCTGGACGGCATCGGCCCCCGCCTGGTTGGCACACCCGAAATGCAAAAGGCGCACGACTGGGCTGCTGCAAAGTATAAAAGCTGGGGCATTGAGTCCCGCAACGAAAAATGGGGCGAGTGGCGCGGCTGGCAACGCGGCACCACGCATGTGGATATGGTGCACCCGCGCGTACAGTCTTTAGAGGCGACGCAGCTTGCCTGGAGCCCCGGCACCAAAAGCAAAGGCGTAACAGCTGAGGTAATCGTACTTCCGGATGTGCAGGACTCGGTGGCGTTTCAGCGCTGGCTGCCAAACGCAAAAGGCAAAATTGTAATGATCTCTATGCAGCAGCCAACTGGCAGACCTGACTATAACTGGGAAGAATTTGCTACCAAAGAGTCTTTGGAAAGCATGAAGCAGCACCGCGACTCGCTGAGCGATGCCTGGTCTGAGCGCATGAAAAAGATGGGCTACAACACCCGTACCCTGCCTGCTGCGCTGGAGCAGGCAGGCGCCGCCGGTGTGGTTACGTCCAACTGGTCGCGCGGCTTTGGCGTGAACAAGATTTTCGGTGCCTACACCAAAAAAATCCCGAGCATCGACATGGCGCTGGAAGACTACGGCATGCTGTACCGTTTGGCAGAGTCTGGCCGAAAACCGCAAATAAACATTCAAGCGGAGTCTAAAAACCTGAAGAACGCCCCGACTTTTAACACCATCGCTGAGATAAAAGGAACCGAGAAACCCGAGGAATACGTGATCCTTTCAGCTCACTTCGACTCATGGGACGGCGGCACAGGCGCAACCGATAACGGCACCGGCACCATTGTGATGATGGAAGCCATGCGCATCCTCAAAAAAATGTACCCGAACCCGAAACGCACCATTTTAGCTGGCCACTGGGGCAGCGAAGAGCAGGGCCTGAACGGCTCACGCGCTTTTGTGGCAGATCATCCGGAGATCGTAAAGAACGTACAGGCTGTTTTTAACCAGGATAACGGTACCGGTCGTGTCGTTAACATCTCGGGCCAGGGCTTCCTGCACGCTTACGACTACCTTGGTCGCTGGCTTAGCGCGGCACCCAGAGAAATCACCAGCGGTATCGAAACGCAGTTTCCGGGCTTCCCGGGCGGTGGCGGCTCTGACCATGCCTCTTTTGTGGCGGCAGGCGCACCGGCGTTTATGCTGAGCTCGCTTAGCTGGTCGTACGGCAACTACACCTGGCACACCAACCGCGATACGTATGACAAGATCGTTTTTGATGATGTTCGTAGCAACGCTATACTGGTGGCTATACTTGCGTACAAAGCCAGCGAAGATCCGGAAATGTCTAACCGCGAACGCATTAACCTACCGGTAGATTCCAGAACAGGTGAGCAGAGAACCTGGCCGGCTTTGAGAGAGCCAACCCGTAAAGGCGGCTTAGACCAATAAGCTATACTTTACCCTACACTGCACAAAGAGGCTGCCTATATGGGCAGCCTCTTTGTGTTTATACTTGGCTGAAGGACTATGCGTGGTAATGGCTTTACGGTTGATTTTGCAAGTATAAATACACTGCTGCTGTAGGGCCGGTAATCTATATTATTAACTACTTGCAGTAGGTATACCACATACATTCGCGTACTTTTGGGGTATAGAAGTATAAATCAGCTGAAAGGCTGTCAGTGTACAGCAAGAATAAACCAGCCGCATTAACTCCGGCATGATATGGAACCGATCAGATTAAATAAGTTTATAAGCGACTCCGGCTACTGCTCACGCCGCGAAGCCGACAAATTAATTGAGCAGGGCCGGGTAATGTTGAACGGCAAACGACCTGAAGTTGGCGCAAAAGTAACGGTACGGGATAAGGTGCGGGTAGACGGCAACCTACTGGAAGTAAACGCTGTAGAACTAGTATACTTGCTCCTGAACAAGCCGCCCGGCATCGAGACAACCACAGACACATCTCAGAAAGACAATATCATCCGCTTCACCAATTACCCGGAGCGCATTTTCCCGGTTGGTCGCCTCGATAAAGATTCCGAAGGCCTGATCATCCTTACCAACAACGGTGACATTGTAAACAAGATTCTGCGGGCTGGCAACAAGCACGAAAAAGAGTATATTGTTACCGTGGATAAGCCTATAAACCATGAGTTTGTGGAGCGCATGAGCAATGGCGTATCCATACTTGGGGTGAACACTAAAAAGTGTTTTGTAGAGCAGCTGGGAGCAAACAAGTTCAGGATCATCCTTACCCAGGGCATGAACCGCCAGATACGGCGCATGTGCGAGGCCTTAGGCTACGAAGTACAGACTTTGCAGCGCACGCGCATCATGCACTTGTCGCTGGCTAAAATCCCGCTGGGCCAGTGGCGCAACATGACCGACTCTGAAGTAACAGAAATGATGCGCCTGGTGGAGCACTCTACCAAAACAGAAGAAGGCTCTACCGGGAAAAAACGCACCAGCGAACCAGCTGCTCCAACTAAAAGTAACAAGCCTAAGCCACGCAGCAGCTCCGGTGCTGGCAAACCAGCTCGCTCAGGAGGGGCGCCTAAAAGCAGCAAAAGCGCAGCCGCCGGCAAACGCGACAAGCCCAAAAGCTCCGGAAGCGCCAGAGGCTCCAGGGGCGCCGCGAAAGGTAACACAGCCGGTGGCAAAGGCAGAGGCACAGCAGGCAAAGGCGGCAGAAGAAGATAAGCTGCAGGTTTCTTTTCATCCTGAGGATCTTTAAACGAGGAGCCGCTTATCAACAGCAATAGGTAAAGCAATCCTTTTGCTGTAATTTTGCCATTAAATTAAAACGGCGTAACAAAACACGGCATACTATACTATTTATACTTGCCACCTAGCGCCAATCAAATCATGGAACCAAAGCGATTAAATAAATTTATCAGCGACGCAGGCTTCTGCTCTCGTCGCGAGGCCGACCGGCTGATTGAGGAGGGAAGAGTAACTGTGAATGGCAAAGAGCCAGACGCGGGCACCAAAGTAACACCGAAAGACAAAATAAGAATTGACGACCAGCTGCTGAGTGTGCGCAATGAGTCGCCTGTGTTCCTGGTGCTTAATAAGCCATCCGGTATGTCGGCAACAGCCGATATGGGCGTGCGCGACAATGTGGTGCGGGCTATCAACCACCCTGCATCGCTGCAGCCTATCGGTAAGCTGGACCGGGAAGATGAAGGTGTGCTTTTTCTGAGCAACGACGGTGACTTTGTCCGTAAACTGTCTAAGTCTGACAGCAGGATGGAGAAGGAATTGATCGTGACGGTTAACAAGCCGTTTTCATCAGAGTTTATACTCAAGCTCAGCGAGGCTTGCGCGTCTTTTGAAGACGGTAACCCGAAGAAGGCTGTTGTAAACAAGGAAACAACCACCAGATTCAGGATAGTGCTGGAGCCGGGCATGAACCATGGCATAAAGAAAATCTGTGAGGCTTTGGGCTATACTGTTACGTTTTTACAGCGCGTGAAAATTGAGAACATTACGCTCACCAAGTTGCAGAAAGGCCACTGGAGAACCCTTACGGCACAGGAAATCGAAAACCTGAAGCACATTGCCTCTGCCAAACCTGAAAAAGCTGCCAAGGCAAAATCAGAGAAAGATTTTAAAAGCAGAGCTGCCGCTGGTAAAGGGAAAGCTCCATCAGAAAAAGGCGCGTATCAAAAGCCATCAAAATCCGGTGTGGCAGAGTATGCCGGCTCAGGCAAACGCATTGGCAAATCCAGGCCCGCCACAGCAGATTCTGGTAACGCGAAAGGCTCTAGAGGCGGCGCAAAAGGCGCTTCAGACAAAGGAGGTTTTAAGGGCGGAGCAAAAAAGAGCGGCCCATCCAGAGGCGGCTCCCCTAACCGCTCACGTTAGAATTTATACTTTACAAAACATCCCCTGCCGCTTGAAGTGCGGCAGGGGATGTTTTGTTTTATACTTTCCCATCGTGTAGCGTTTTCACCTCCTGCTTTTCCTGCTCTGAAGTATACTTCGGTGGTGAAGGTGCAGTAATCTAATAACCACTCAAACAAAGTATAAAAGCGATACTGTAGCGCTACTTTGAGCATCTAGTCCCAGCTTTCCCAACTGCCCATTTTTCCCTGCTGGTAATCACGGTAGGCTTCGTGTATTTCCTCCTCCGTATTCATCACAAACGGACCTTGCGCCACAACAGGCTCGTTAAAAGGCTGGGCATGCCCAAGCAGCACGTAACTATCCTCCTGCGCCTCTACCTGTACTTGCTCCCCATCATTGGTAAACTCCACCAGGTTGAGCTTGCTTACTGTTTCGCCGTTCACTTTTACGGTTCCGCGCACCACATAAAAGAAAATATTCCGCTCAGCAGGAATAGACGTAGTAAAACTGCCGCCCTGCTGCAACTCTATACTTGCCATGTGTATGTCGCTCAGCGATGGAATAGGCCCTGCGGTTTCGCGCCAGCTGCCTGACACAACATTTACCTTCACCTTGCCTCCATCTTCTGTAACAGTAGGGATACTGTCTTTTTGAAGCCCAACATACTTCGGATCAGTCAATTTATACTTGGCCGGCAGGTTAAACCACAGCTGCAGAATCTCCATCGGGCCGCCTTCTTTTTTAAACTTTTCAGAAGATACCTCGGCATGAATCAAGCCGCGGCCTGCTGTCATCCACTGCACACCGCCTGCCTCAATTACGTCTTTGCCTCCACCGGTATCCTGGTGCGTAATGTCGCCGGCAAGTATAAACGTCAGGGTTTCGAAGCCACGGTGCGGGTGCGGGCCGAACGGCAGCCCGCGGTTGCCAGGTTTATACACCTGCGGCCCGTGGTGGTTCAGAAACAGGAACGGATCTATATAATTTACCGAACTAGTTGGCAGCGCTCTGTAAGTCACCAAATCATCTATGGGCGCACTCACAGCTTTATGCACCTTTTTGATCTTTCTCATATCTTTAATTAATGTATGTACACTAATTTAGAAACGCTAAAGCAGCCATACAAGTTTTGCATGTTATATTTCAATTACATCCGTTTGACTTAGTTAACAGTAGAAGCCGTTTAACAGCATATCACTTTGGAAAACAAAACAGCTTTTTTATACTTGCCCAGCCTGCTAAAACGCAAACAAATCGGAAGACAGGTAACGGTCACCGCGGTCGCAGATGATGCAGACAACCACACCCTCCTCTAGCTGTTCGATTAGTTTGGTAGCTACGTGCACGGCACCTCCGCTGCTCATCCCGGCAAAAATTCCTTCTTCGCGGGCCAGCCTTCTGGTCATGGCGGTGGCTTCCTGCTGGCTTACGTCAATGGTGCGGTCTACGCGCTCTGCCTCAAAAATCTTAGGCAGGTATTCTTTTGGCCACCTTCTGATACCCGGAATCTGGGACCCCTCCACCGGCTGCGCGCCAACAATCTGCACCTGCTGGTTCTGCTCCTTCAGGTAGCGCGATACGCCCATAATAGTGCCCGTTGTTCCCATAGACGAAACAAAGTGCGTTACCTGCCCCTCGGTATCGCGCCAAATTTCTGGGCCGGTGGTGCGTACGTGCGCCATAAAGTTGTCTGGGTTTCCAAACTGATTAAGCACCAGGTAGCCACCCTTCTCCACCTGCTCCGCCACAAAATCTATAGCGCCTTCCATTGATTTTTCGGCGGGCGTAAGTATAACTTTCGCCCCGTAAGCCTCCATGGTTTGCACCCGCTCTTTGGTGGCGCTGGCAGGCATCACAAGCTCTATCTCTACTCCGAACAAACGCGCTATCATGGCCAGGGCAATGCCGGTATTGCCGCTGGTTGCCTCAATCAGTTTCATGCCCGGTTTTAAGTCGCCTCTATCAAGTGCGCCTTTGATCATGCTGTAAGCAGCGCGGTCTTTTACGCTGCCGCCGGGGTTGTTTCCCTCCAGCTTGCCGTAGAGTTTTACACCGGGTTTCGTATTAATTTTGTTTAACTCTACCAGCGGAGTGTTACCTATAAAATCGAGTAGCGTTGCCATAATAAGTCTTTGATTGGTCGTGTGGAAAACCGCGAAAGTATGAATTAGTTTTTGACCATGCAGATGCTATTTGCCAGCCCAAAGTCTTGGTGTTAAAACACAGCAGATTATAAATTAACAGCAGGTTATAAATTAAAAGAAGCGCCAGCCTGGTTTATATGGCTGGCGCTTCTTTTAACTTGGTTACTTCTGCAGCAGTTGCAGCAGCTCTTTGGCTGCCCCCTCCGATGAGGCAGGGTTCTGGCCCGTAATAAGTAACCCGTCTCTTACCACGTGTGGTTGCCAGTCATCAACTTTAGAGTAGTTGCCGCCTAGCTCCTGCAGTTTGTCCTCCACCAGAAAAGGCACAACATCCGTCAGTTGTACAGCTTCTTCCTCGGAGTTTGTAAAGCCTGTCACGTTCTTTCCTTTCACAAGGGGCTCTCCTTTCTCGTTCTTAACCTTCGCGAAAATGGCCGGTGCATGACACACTGCTGCCACTGGTTTCTTCTGCTTTGCAAATGCCTCAATCAAGCTTACTGAATCTTCACTTTCTGACAAATCCCAAAGCGGACCGTGGCCACCAGGGTAAAACACGGCGTCAAAGTCATCGGCGCTTACCTCGCTCAGTTTTTTGGTGCTGCTCAGCTTATCCTGCAGCTCCTGATCTTTATTATACCGGTCTGTGGCTTCTGTCTGCGCATCGGGCACTTCGCTGCTTGGGTCAATCGGAGGCTTTCCGCCAGCAGGAGATGCCAGCGTTACGTCTACTCCGGCATCAGCCAAAACATAGTATGGCGCTGCAAACTCTTCTACCCAGAAACCAGTCTTCTTACCTGTATCGCCCAACTCTGAGTGGGACGTTAAAACAAACAATACTTTCATAGATTTTATACTTAATTTCCGTTAATCAACACCTGTTACACAATCCAAAGCCGCATATGTTTACTTTTTATACCTTATACTTACACAGCGTTGCCTTATAGAGTTACTGCGGTATCCTGGGGAAGTTATACTCTTCTATTTCTTTTTCAGATTTGTGATGCAGCAGGCGGCTTGGCCTGTTGGCTACTGCCAGTTCTTTTGCTTTCTGCACTGCCTCCTCCGGCTCTGCAAACGTGTGTAGCTCGTTCTGCTCCTGGTCCAGCACACTCCATTGGCTTTTTTCTTCGCTCCACTGGATGCGGTATACCTGCTCGCCGGGTATGGTTTTGTGGCGAATCAAATCAAGGATTATTTTACCGTCTGAATAATTACCATCTGGGTATGGCATGGGCAAAACAGCAAAAAAGATAAAGTATAGCGAAAAGTAAGTAAACTGGTACGTGAGCATACTTTCCTGCAGACTGCCGTTTTCGATCAGGTACATTACCAACAACGTAGTAAGGCTATTGAACAGAATACCGCCCGAGAAGATGAGGATATTGGCAAGCCGCTCGTTTCGTTTCAGGTTATCGAAGCTGCAGAGGCCGTACCAGAAGTAGTATTTTCGGACCTCCACCAAGCCCAGACGGAATAAAACCTTGCCTGTACCAATGGTTACCTTAATATTCTTGCCCCCCATCAGCCAGGCAAAAAACACATGCCCGGCTTCATGTATAAAGGTGATCAGAGGCAACACCAGGAAAAACGCTAGTATAAACTTCGGTATGTCATTGATGGTAAACATGCAGCTTCTGTCTACGCACAGTTTTCAATTCTGATTTATAATTTGCGGAAAAGCAAAAATCCCTTGCAGCAAAGTTAGCTGCAAAGGACTTTGTACATCAGTTATTGCTAGTTAGCGGCTACGCGCCAAACGGTGTTTCCGTCATCGTCGGCCACCAGCAGCGACCCGTCCGGCAATTCGGCAATGCCTACAGGCCTGCCGTATACTTCGCTTTTGCTAGCATCGGCTATAAAACCTGTCAGAAAATCCTCATACTTGCCGCTTGGTTTTCCGTTCTGGAAAGGCACGAAAACCACTTTGTAGCCTACAAATTCGCTTCGGTTCCAGGAGCCGTGCTGCCCGATAAAAGCCCCGTTTCTATACTTTGCCGGGAAGCGGTTACCGTTGTAAAACTCCAAGCCCAGCGAGGCAGTGTGAGAGCCTAGCGGCACATCAGGCACAATGGCTTTCTGCACCAGGTCAGGCCGTTCTCCCTTACGGCGCGGGTCCACGTTCTGGCCGAAGTATGAGTAAGGCCAACCGTAGAAGCCTCCCTCCTGCACGCTTGTCAGATAATCCGGCACCAGCTCATCGCCCAGTTCGTCACGCTCATTCACTGCTGCCCAAAGGGTTTTGGTGCCGGGAGCCCAATCAATGCCGACCGGGTTACGTAGCCCGCTGGCGTATATGCGCTCTCCGCTTCCGTCAGGGTTAACTTCAAGTATGGCAGCGCGGCGTTCTTCTTTTTCCATACCGTATTCGCCCACATTACTGGCAGATCCTACCGAGATGTAGATTTTTGAGCCGTCCGGGCCGGCAATGAGGTTACGCGTCCAGTGGTGATTATACCCTTCGGCTGGCAACTCCACAATTTTCTCGCCCTTGGCTGTTATTTTCGTCTGGCCTTCTTTGTAGGGATAGCGCACCACGCCATCGGTGTTGCCCACGTAGAAGTACCCATCAAGCACCAGCATACCGTAAGGTTGGTTTAAGTTGGTCATAAATACTTCGCGCATGTCTGGTTTGCCATCGTTGTTGGAGTCCCGGAACATGGTAATGCGGTTGGCGCTTTTGCCCTCATCATCCGACTCCACCACAAAAATGTCTTTGTTCGGTGCGATGTATATCCTGCGTGGGTGCTCTAGCTCGCCAGCGAATTTAGAAACCGTGAAACCAGCCGGAGCAGTTGGCATTTTGCCCTCTGGCCAGCCAATTACTTTGCTGCGCTTTTCGGCTCTGTGGGTTGTATCGGGTGCCGGTAAGTACAGGCTCTGGTTTGTCTGGGTGTTTACCGTATCTGCATCAGGATTATAGTTTGCTTCTGTACCTTCCTGATTTGCTTCTTCTTGCGTGCGTGCTGTTTCGGCGCAGCTAAATATGGCCATACTTGCAAGCATAGCCATTAGTGGCATTTGCCATTGTCTTCTTTTCATGGATAATATACTATGTTTTATATAAGTCTATACTATACGTTGCAAGTCGGCTCCTAAGTTGGATAATAACTTAATCAGCTCCACTTACAGGCGCAGCTGGAGCTGTGAACTACTTATAGCATCATGAGCTGCTTTGGCAGCTTCTTCAGCATCAAACACCTCTTTATTTATCCCTTCTACCGTTCCATTGGGAGGCTCACACCTTATAACTACCCATTTAAGAAAGACATCTCTTCTGTAATTTTAGCGCCATCGTATACTATATTATAATTTAATTAAATAATTGCACACTAATAAGCCAGATACAAATTCTCACCCTCACAGTTAAGACTAGCAATTGGTGCAGTAATTAGCAAAAAGGAGGAAGCCGTGGAAGACGAAGTAAAAATCACAAACTATAAATCAGCCTTGCGAGGTGAGCTTTTACTATCTGGGGATGTAAGTTACGTTCCATTTACAACGCTATGATAGACAAGCACCCGCGCTTTATGGCCCGGTGCGAAGACGCAGCCGATGTCATTGCCTCAGTAAACTTTGCCCAAGACAACAACTTGCAGTTGGCTGTAAAAGCAGGCGGGCACAGCATAACAGGTAAGTGTACTTGCGATGACGGGTTGGTTATAGACCCTTCTCCCATGAACGGAGTTAGAGTTGACGCTGCCAAACGTACCGCCAGAGTAGAAGCCGGCGGCACCTGGCACGCTATAGACCATGCCACCCACCCTTTTGGCTTAGCTGTGCCAGGCGGCATAATTTCAACCACAGGAGTAGCAGGCCTAACACTTGGCGGCGGCACCGGCTACCTTACCCGCAAGTATGGCCTCTCCATAGACAACCTGCTGGAGGCGGACGTGGTGCTGGCCGACGGCAGCTTTGTAAAAGCCAGTGAGCAGGAAAACGACGATCTGTTCTGGGCGCTGCGTGGCGGCGGCGGCAACTTTGGGGTGGTTACGTCATTTCTCTTTCAAGCGCACCCGGCAAGCATAGATTATGCTGGCCCAATGCTTTGGGAACTGGACGATGTGAAGCCTGTCATGCAATGGTACCGCGACTTTATGCCGCAAGCGCCGGAAGAACTTTACGGCTTCTTTGTTTTTATGCAGGTACCACCCGGGCCTCCGTTCCCAGAAGAGCATTATAACAAAAAAATGGGAGGTGTGATGTGGTTTTATGTAGGAGATAAGGAGAATGCAGAACAGGCCTTTGCATCCATCCGCAATCAAATTAAACCAGCCTTAGACCTGATAGCCCCTGTACCGCACCCGGCGCTGCAGAGTATGTTTGATGGGCTGTATCCGGCAGGCCACTACTGGTATTTTAAAGGTGATTTCGTCAACGAGATACCAGACGAAGCCATAGACCAGTACATCGCTTTTGCCAGAGAACTACCGACACCAACCTCTGGTATGCACCTATACCCTATTGACGACGCTGCTCACAAACCAAGTGAAAGCGATATGGCCTGGAGTTTCCGGGATGCCAAGTGGTCGCAGGTAGTGATTGGGGAAGACCCAGCGTATGAGAACGCGGAAAAAATCACGGAGTGGGTTAAAGCCTACCACAATGCGCTTCACCCATACGCAGCAGGGGGCGCCTATATAAATTTCCTGATGGATGAAGGCGATGAACGGATAAAAGACACCTACCGGGACAACTATGATAAACTGGCACGAATCAAACAGAAGTATGACCCGGACAACCTCTTTAAGCTGAACCAGAACATAAAACCAGCGCTTGTTTAATTCTCATCCATGTCTCACTGGTAAAGTATGGATACCTCAACAGACAAAATTTTAAGCCATGCCATTCTTACTCATCAAACACGAAGTTGAAGACTTTGACCACTGGAAAACAGCTTATGATGAACATAAATCTGTACGCGACCAGATGGACCTGAAAGAGCTATACTTGCTGCAGAACACCCACAACCACAACGAAGTAGTGTTGCTGTTTCAGGCTAAAAGCGAGGGCAAAGCCTTGGAGTTTATGGAGTCCAAAGACCTGGAGCAGGCCATGAAAGAAGCCGGTGTACTGGGCACGCCTGAGATGCACATTTTGCGGGAAGCCTCCTAAACGCTTGTCTTGGAATCGGTGTTGCTGCGAACGAGATACTTTCGATTATGGAAATGGGTAAACTGAACTGGGCCATACTTCCTGTTTTGCAGAAAGTATGGCAGGCTTTTCTTCGCTGAAATTGGCAGGCAAATCAGTCCAAAATTGGTAACTTAGCATGCCGCAAGTATAAAAGCCTAAAACATTTTGGACGCTCCCATTCGCAAAATCATACACGTAGACATGGATGCCTTTTTTGCATCTGTGGAGCAGCGCGATAACCCGGAGCTGCGCGGAAAACCTGTGGCTGTGGGTGGCTCCAGGGCCAGAGGTGTGGTAGCGGCAGCCAGTTACGAGGCCCGCAAGTATGGCGTGCACTCTGCGCTTGCCTCTAAAATTGCGGCGCAACGTTGCCCGCACCTGATATTCGTGAAAGCTCGGTTTGAGGTTTACAGCGCTGTTTCTCGCCAGATTCGGGAGATTTTCCACTCTTATACCGATCTGGTGGAGCCACTTTCGTTGGATGAGGCTTACCTGGATGTAACCGAAAACAAGATCGGGATGCCCTCTGCCACCATCATCGCCCAGGAAATAAGAAAGCGAATTTTTGAGGAGACTGGGTTAACTGCTTCGGCGGGTGTGTCTTATAATAAGTTTTTGGCTAAAATAGCGTCTGACTTTAACAAGCCTAACGGTTTTACGCTTATTACGCCCGATAAGGCGGAAGACTTGGTAGCCGGCCTGGTTATCGAAAAATTTCACGGCATTGGGAAGGTGACAGCAGCCAAAATGCAAAGTATGGGCATCTTGACTGGAGCCGATTTACGTGAGAAATCAGAGGAAGAACTAGTGCGAAACTTCGGCAAGGTGGGCCGTTACTATTTCCGGATTGCCCGCGCCCAGGACGACCGCGAAGTACAGCCGCACCGTATCCGGAAATCCATCGGCTCGGAGCGTACGTTTGATGTGGACCTGCTGGAGGAGCATGACATGCTGCTGCAGATCGATAAGCTTTGCCTGGAAGTGGCGCAGGATATGGAGCGGCTGAAAGCAAGTGCCAAAACCGTAACCCTAAAGATCAAGTACTTCGATTTTACCCAGAACACCCGCAGCAAAACTTTTCTGAGCGAGTTTAGCAGTGCAGATGCGGTCTACACCATCGCACGCGATTTGCTGCGCACACCGCACCTGCCTGCTTACCCCGTGCGCCTGCTTGGCGTTTCCGTTTCTAGCCTTACCTACCAGCACGACAGGCTGCGCGAAGGGTACCAATTTACGCTGGAGCTTTAAGCTATACTTTGCTGCTTTTGGCCAGTTGCATGACCAGTTGCGCAATTTCAACTGGTTTCTCCTCCTGCAGAAAATGACTTGCCTCCAGTTTGTGTACTTCTTTTAAGTTAGCCGCCGATTTTATCTCCTGCCCGTAATGCTCGTAGGTTAAGCCCGCGTCTTCCGCTCCCCAAATAGCCTGCACAGGATAGGGCACCTGCTCCACCGCCTGTAAACAGTGGCGCCTGAACTCCTCTGACTTATCGAATTGGCGCATAATTTTCAGAAAGGCGGCCCCATCATCTTCTCGTTTCAGCAAATCCACGTAAGCACTGATTTCCTCTTCCGGAATGCCTTCCGCATTGTGTACTGCCGCTTTTTTAAATCCTAGCTTCCAGGTTGTATGGGTGATGGTTTTCAGCTCTGCCTCCCCCAGCAATGGAATTTCGAAGGGGCGCATCGGCAGTGGCTTTTTAAAATTCACCACATCAATCCAGGTGTTCAGTATAGTAAGCGACTTTACTTTTTGCTTGTTAGCTGCTGCCATGGCAAACCCGATTGGTCCGCCAATATCGTGGATGAGGAGGTGGTATTTGTCTAGGCCCATTACCTCTGCCGCTCTGGCCAAAAAACGGGCAAAATTAGGGAAAGTATACTCAAAATCCGTTGGCCTATCGGAGAGGCCGAGGCCGGGAAGGTCCACACAGATACCGCGCATGCCTTTCGCCGCCAACTCCTTAATCACCTTGCGGTAAAGAAACGACGAAGTGGGCACACCGTGTATGCAGAATACAACTTCGCCTTCTCCTTCGTCCAGCACGAAGGTCTTGATTCCGTCTACTGTTATATACTTTCCGGACGCCTTATGCTTCTGAATTACCTGTTCAACTGCTTTGTCTGTGCTCATAGCTTGTTATTTTTAGTTGTCTGATTCTTCTTCCATTGCCGCTTTATAATCTATCACAGCCCCGATCAGGGAGGCGTGCACGAAGGTCTGCGGGATGTTGCCCAGGTACTCTCCTGTTTCCGGGTCGCCTTCTTCCGGCATCAGGCCCACATCGTTCATAAAGGTGAGTGCGGCATCCATGACGCCTTTAAATTTCTGCCAGTTGCGGCGCATTACCCAGTATTGCGCCACCCAAAATGTACCGGCCAGAAAAGCCCCTTCCTGCTTCGCATCAAAATCAACGAGATGCCTCCGGAACAGGTAGTTTTGGCAATGATCGCGCTCCAGCACTTCTATCGTTTTAAGAACCTGCGGTGCATCGGCATCAACATAGGCCCAGATCGGAAAAAGTATGGCGCTCACGTCCACGGCTTCTGAACCTGCGTAGGCTGCATACGCCCCTTCCGAAGTCAGGCAGTTCTCCTCCACGAAAGCGCGAATGTCGGCGGCGGCACTTTCCCAGCGCTGCCGCTGCGCTTCTTCCTGGCTGTGCTCTGCGATGTACTCCAGGCTAACGGCTGCCACTACTTTGCTGGAAGTATAATGCTGCAGCTGCGTTTCCTCCCACAGGCCATGGTCTTTTTCATGCCAGTGCTCTGTCAAGTAATCGGCCAGCATAGCTACCAGCTCCCAATGCTCGCGCGTATCGAAACGGTTGTAGATAAGTTTGGCGGCAAGCAGCACATTGCTGATGGCGTCGAGTTGCAGTTGATCGTTGGCATCGTTACCCACACGTATGGGCAGGCTTTGGGCGTAACCTTCCAGGTGATGCAGCAGCAGTTCGCCCGGCGCAGGCTTTTTATCCAGTGTAAAAAACGGTACCACCGGCTCTTCCACATGGTACATGGCATCGCAGATGAAGCTCAGGAAACGGCGCTCTTCCTCCCCGTCGGAGCCGGCGCGCGTCAGGGCGCTGCCAATCATGGCGGCATCGCGCAGCCAAACGTAGCGGTAATCGTAGTTCCGGAAACCTGCTTTTACTTCCGGCAACGAAGTAGTGCCCGCCGCGATAATCCCTCCGTTTTCCTCAAATGTCATCAGCCTGAGCACACGCAGCGAATCGCGCACCTGCTGCTCGTAGGGGCCGTGGTAGGTGATGTGGCTCGTTACCTCCTGCCAGCTTTCTCGGGTTACTGTATGTGCTTGTTTTATTTTTGCAGAGGTGATGCCCGCCGCCTGCTCACACAGCACAAACCAGGAAGCTTGCCCGGCAGGAACATCGCAATGAATACTATCAGTCTGAACCTGAAGCGGATGTGAGGCATACAAGAACATGCTACCATTTATACTTATAGCCCCATCGGGCTCAGGTTGGAAAAGCGGTGCTTGGCGTGCATAGTCTGGTTTAGGAGAGAGCACTACTTTAAGCTGGTACGGAGCCTTGGAAAGCATGCGGCAGATCCCGTTGAAACTGGCACCGATCGGCATGAAGTCCTCTACTTTTAATTCGCCGGACTCAGTAGCCAGGTGTGTGCAAAGTATGCTGCTATCGCTGTGGTAGTACCGGGTGCTTGCCCGCAGGTTTTCAGCTTGTATTTGCCAAAGCCCGCCCTTTGCCTCATCCAGCAGGCCAGCCAGCAGCGCAGGCGCATCAAACCGGCCCGGGCAGTACCATACTACCGTACTATCCTTTGAGATGTAGGCGCAGGTGCGACGGTCTCCGATCAGGGCCAGGTCCTGTATGCTTATTTTGCTTCTTCCCATATTGTTGTAAAGTATAAACCTAGGTACGGCTGCAAGGCCACTAGTGCTACAAGAAAAAGCAGAAACAAAAAAACCCGCTTACGGTTAAGCGGGCAAGTAAAAAATTGTTGAAAAGTATAGGCGTTAGAAAACTTTAACCCGAGTACGAAGAAGCGCAGCCAAAAATGCGGCTCACCCACTTGGGATCAGTCCAGCTTCAGGTTCTGGCGCAGTATTTCATCGGTGTTGCTGTTCTTGGTCCAGTAGTCAGTAATCAGCTTGGCCTTGCGCGTGGCGCGGCTTGTCTCCTTTTCTCCGTTTCGGATTGTCCTAACTTCCTCCCAACCGGCAATCTCATAAGGGAAAGCGGAAGTATAAAAAATGCGCAACTCGCGCGGGTAGTCTTTATACTTTACCTCCAGCACTTGCAGGTCTTTGGCAGCAAAACTGCCCATACTATCCGGAGCCGCAACTATTTGAATGCTGGCGTCTTCCTCCTCCAGTTTTTCGTGCATCATTCGCTGGTCCAGCAATGCCGGGATGAGTCTGATATCACCTGTCGGAATTTGCTTTGGGTCGAGGCGCAGCAGCGTCCAGAGGTTATCCTCGGGCATGGCATCCATGGTTAGCTGCTGGTCGCTTTCCTTTTCGAAGTATGAACGCAGCTGCGCGTTATACTTGCCGCCCTGCCGGTTCATTTGCGTAAAAGTATGGCCGCACCACTCCTGCGAGCTGGCCGTAACTTTTACCGCAGGCACGGCATCATACACGGGCGTAAACACCGAGAGCATCATGGAGTACGGGTAAATGCCCGTCACAAATTTTTTGGTCAGGTTAAGTTTGAGCACCTTTTGCGCATCCTGCTCGTTGGCCTGCGGCTTGTCCAATTTCACCTGTTTCTCGCGCGAGAAATCCTCCGTCACGAAAATCAACACAGCCTCTCCTTCCCTTTTTTCGCCGTAGCGGTACTGCTCCAAAGTATACGAGTTAAGCTCAGCTTTGCCCTGGTACCAGTATTCTCCAAAGGCATCAAAATCGAGTTGCCGCGAAGCCATACTTTCAGCGTTATTTTTGCTGGCGCCGGAGCAGCCAAGGAGCAGAAGTATGAGCGGGAGAAGTTTCAGGTTTCGTAGCATAGTTTTAGGATTTGGTTCAGTTGCAGGACTTTAAGCTTATTAACCGACAAAGGCATTTTGCAGCACTTCGTCAAGTTTGGTCCTCAACTGTTTCAGGGATTTGATTTGGTTCAGTTCGGAGGCCTCCAGCAGCACTTCTACGCGGTCGGTCCCGGTTTGCAGCGCTACCAGTGGGTACTCCTGCCGCACAGGCGCAAACTTCCATTCATTTTTATAGATAAACTCCACCTCCATGGGCAGGCTTTTAATGTAATCGGCCCACTCCTCTTTTATGGTAAATTTGCCATAGGTTAGCGCGCACAGACTGCAGGCATAAGTTTTAGGCGAGATTATTTTATGTGCGAAATCGGTTAGCTTGTTAAAGAAACCTGTTTCGGCATTGTATATAAATTGCAGTTTTTGAGCCATCGGTTTATACTTTACGGTACGATTGAAAAGAGTGGTAAAACACCAGCAGGTAGCCAATGGCCAGCATGCCATGGAAAAGCAAGAGGCCGTATTCCCGCTGCGCCACGCTCCAGGCGGCTACACCCAGAAACAGCAAACCTAGCAAGCCTTCGGCCCAGGTCGTGTAGGGCGTTTTGAAATTCAGGTAAAAGTTGTCCTGCCACTTCTTGTCGCGCGCTTCCAGGTTAAATTTCGGTGTACGGATGAAGGGTGATTTCCGGCCGCTCCAGCCTTCCCAGACCGCCACGGCATTATGCAGCGCCAACCCCATCGATACGGAAAGGAACAGCGGGAAGTATACCAAAAAACTCCCTAACCGACGGCCAAACGCCCCCTGCTCCTGCGTATTTGCCTGAAAGTACACCAGGCTGATCACCAAAAAGCTAAACAAGGTAATAGCCGCCACTTCAAAAACCACCTCCGGGAGCAGGCCATTCACCTTTGCCCAAAGCAGCGGAATACTCGTTAGCGAAGCCAGCAGCACAGCCACAAAAACAGAGCTGTTTAGCAGATGCGCCAACGCGTGGTACTTTACGTGCAGCGGAGCACCGGAGCGCAACACATTACCCAAATGCTTTAACGCCGATTCTGCCCCGCCCTTGGTCCAGCGGAATTGCTGCGACTTTAGCGCACTCATAACGGGCGGCAACTCCGCCGGGGATTCCACTTCGGGCAGGTACACAAAGCGCCACCCTTTCATCTGGGCGCGGTAGCTCAGGTCCAGATCTTCGGTAAGGGTATCATCCTGCCAATTGCCGGCATCCAGGATGGTTTGCTTGCGCCAGATGCCTGCCGTGCCGTTAAAGTTTATGTAGGCACTGAGGCTGTTGCGGCCAACCTGCTCTACGTAAAAATGCGCATCCAAAGCAAAGGCCTGCAAGCGCGTCAGCAGCGAATAGGTTTTGTTCAGGTGCGTCCAGCGGGTTTGCACCATGCCAGTTTCCTGATCAGAAAAATATGGGACCGTGCGCTTGAGAAAATATGATTTAGGTATAAAATCAGCGTCAAAAATAGCAATGTACTCTCCTTTGGCGAATTCCAAGCCATACTTCAGCGCCCCGGCTTTGTAGCCGCTTCGGTCCGGGCGCTGTATGTGCCGAAGCTGGAGTTGCGAATACTGCTGGATTTTCTGCTGCACCAGTGCTGAGGTTTCATCATCGCTATCATCCAGAATCTGTATCTCGAGTTTGTCGGCAGGGTAATCGACTGCGGCTACGGCATCCAGCAGTCGTTCGACCACATACTGTTCGTTGTAGAGGGGCAGTTGCACAGTTACCATTGGCCATTCGTTGGGTGCGGCGGGTGCTGGCTTTGAGCCGCGTTTCAGGTAGCGCCTGAACCTGTAAAGTAAGTGTGCCTGTGCTACGCTGTAAAAAAGTATAAACAGCATGGCGGCGGCGTAAATCAATACAATTACTAAAAGTAAAGCAGTCATTCAGGTTAAAAGTATAATCAAAACAGGGCCAGGCTTCGGGTATTTAGCTTAGCACCTTCACCGACTCGTTGCCGGTAAGTATAGGAATATCCACAATGCGCTGTTGCTCCAGTCCGTTCTCGAGCTTGAGCACACCGCGTGGGCAAACCGAGGCGCACACGCCGCAGCCCACGCAGGAGGCGCGCACGATATTCTGGCCACGCTGCGCATACCAGCGCACATCAATTCCCATTTCGCAATAGGTAGAGCAGTTGCCGCAGGAAATGCACTGGCCACCGTTGGTGGTAATCCGGAACCTCGATTTAAAACGCTGCACAATACCCAGGTAAGCCGCCAGCGGACAGCCAAAACGGCACCACACACGGTTGCCCATCAGTGGGTAAAAGCCTACACCCACCACACCGGCAAAGGCCGCCCCAATCAGGAAGCCGTACCACTCGTGCAGCGTGTTTGTCCATTGGCCCAGCAGCTCGAAGCCGGAAAAGTAATTAACAATCGTTAGCAGCGTCATCACCACGGCAAAAACCAGCACCCCGTGCACCATCCAGCGTTCCACTTGCCAGGCACTTAAGGATTTATCAGAGAGGTGGCGGTAGGGGTCGCCGGCTGTTTCGGCCAGGCCGCCGCATCCGCAAACCCAACTGCAGTACCAGCGCTTGCCGTAAAAGTACGTCATTAACGGCACACCTAAAATGATCAGCAGAATTCCCCACACAAACATGAGCATCCCGATGCTGCCGCTGTTCAAGAAACCCTCTACGCGGTAATCAAAAAAGAACGTATAATCCAGCGGCCAGATGTTTTTAAAGTCGTGCCAGGGCTTGTTGAGCAGCACCAGAATCTCCGGAATCAGAAAGGCGAAACTCAGCTGAAAAAACATGACAGATGAGGTGCGTAGCGTCTGGTACTTGTTGCCCCGGTACTTGCGGAACATGCGCACGCCCATCACCAAAATAGCTAAGGTATAAATGGTTCCGTACAGGAACCACTGGCTGGCCGGGCCGCCCGAAAGCAGCTGGCTCAGCGGGTCCACGAGCAGCGTCCAGTTCACGATAAGCTCCGGAAACCAGTACAGCAGCACGTAAATACCGATCAGGTAAGCGCCAAGTATAATCCCGATAAAGCCCCGCGATTTGTTGGATGAGAACATGACGCCGTTGTGCTTGATGCCGGCAGGCTCATCGCTGTATTTGGGCAGGATGTTGAGAAGTGCGCCAGCCGTGCCCAAGGCAATGGTCAGCAACAGGAGCAGCAGCTTGTTATTGGCCACAAAACCTACGCTGGCGGCTTTGGTGGCGGCAAAAGTATAATCGTCCCAGATCACGCGGTCCCACTGCTCGTTTTCCTGCTGGCGCGTGTTGTAGGCCCCAAAGTATTTTCTAAAATCCTGCGAAAAGGCAAAGCTGGTGTTGTAAGTTTTACCAAGGATGGGCGCTAACTCCGGGCGCAGAATCTCGTAGTTTTCGAGGCTGGTAACCTGCTGCAGCTTCTGCTCGGTTAACCTGAAATCGCCTATAAAAAGCAACAGGTTAAAGAGTAGCAGCGCCGTCAGAAATATACCGAATCCAAATTTTTGTAGCGTTTTCATGAGGATGTTTTATAAACCGAAGATGGAAAGGATGCCTTTCTTCTCTTTCTTTTTGCGTGGCTGCAGGCTGGTGCCAAAATGCTGGTTAAAAGCCTGAAGTATACTTGGGTAGTGCTTGTCGTAAAATTCCGGGTCGAAGTTGGCGGTGGGCAGCTGCTCCAGTACTTGCTCCACTGTTGCCCCCTTGCGCAGGACTTCATCAAAATACTCGTGGCGCAGCCGCATGCCAAAAGCGTTTACACCCAGCAAGGTGCGTTTTTCTTCATCAAACAAAGCCCGAAAGCAGGTACGCCCATCGGGGTGCTCCCAGTAAAAGCTGGCCGTAGGTTTCTCCCAGGTGCTGGGTACTTGCCCGTAAGTCTGATATTCGATGTCGAGGAATTTGGCGGAGTTGAACCACGGGCCGGGCTTGTAGGGCACCGGCTGGTGCGCCAGGTTATGCGCCAGCGTTTCGCCGTGCATGCGGCCCGTATACCATACTTGCTCTACAGGGCGGCGCTGCGGTGGCGGCGTGCGGTACTCCACACAATCCCCAATGGCAAACACATCAGGGATGTTCGTGGCGAAATGCTCATCCACCAGAATGCCTTTGTTAACTTCCAGGGCCGTGTTGCGCAGCAGGTCTATGTTCGGACTTACGCCTACGGCAAGGCCTACAAACTGGCACGGAATCTCCTCCCCGTCTTTAGTAACCACCGCTTTTACCTTGCCCGTTCCATCATCCAGAATCTTATCCAGCTCCGCACCTAATCTTAGGTTGATGTGGTGCTCGCGGATGTGGCGGCTTACCAATTTTGCCTCTTCCTGCGGCAGCACATTGTTCCAGAACTCCTGCTCACGCACTAACAATGTAACCGGAATTTTGCGACTGCGCAGCATTTCGGCCATCTCAATCCCGATCAGTCCGCCGCCCACCACTACGGCACGCTGGCAGCTTTGCGTGTTGGTTTCCATACTTTCCAAATCCTGGTAACTGTACAAACCCTGCACTCCTTTTAGCTCCTGCCCCGGCCAGCCAAATTTGTTGGATGTAGAGCCGAGCGCCAAGATCAGAACATCATACCCAATGGGCTCCTGCTGCTGTAGCTGTAATTGCTTTTGCTCAAAATCTATATGTGTTACCCAGTCGTACACCAGGTTTAAGCGGTTTTTACCCCAGAACTTATCTTCGTAAGGTTTGGTGTGCGCATACTTCATGTGGCCCATGTAAATGTACATAAGCGCGGTGCGGGAGAAGAAATGCTCAGTTTCGCCGGAGATGATGGTGATGTGGGCGGCGCTGTCGCGTTTGCGCAAGTGCCGCGCGCAGGTAACGCCTGCAATGCCGTTGCCGATGATCACGATGCGGCGGCCACAGGAGTTGATGCAAAAATCGCCGATGGGTTTGGCTTCTCTCATGCGTCGGTGAAAAGACTTTTGTGTTGAAATCGGGTTCAAGTTAGCGTAATTACGCGGTCAAATATAGTTTCACGACAGACGGGGCACCTGCCTCGGCAGATCGCTGGCCTTTTACTCGTTCAGGCTCCAGTCGTAGTCCTTGTAAGCTATGGCTGCATCAGCTTTAAGCTGCACGGCGCTATACTTATTCAGATACTCCTGAAGGCTGCCCTGCTTGGTAAAATCGCCGCTAAACCAACTGAAGATTTTCGATACTTCCGCCCGCTCCGCCTCAAGCTGGTTATACTTCGGGTTGTTGATGAAACTCCTGGCCTGCTCCGTCAGCTGCTCTTCCAGCTTGCCCGCCTCATACGCCTCCGGCCTTAAAGGCGGACAGGATTTAGAGGCGCAATTGATGGCAAAATGGATGCGCGGCTCCTTAAACTGCTTCCGCAGAATTTGGTGCTCAATCTCATCCAGGCTCGATTTCTGGTTGCCGATCCTGAAAAACTTCTTGTGCCACACCGTGTTTACGCCCGGCACATGCAGGGTCGGGTGCAGCTCGGTTATACTTTCCAGCGGGTAATTGTCCACGATCAGCTTCACGGTAAAGGCATTGTAGGCATTTATCCAGTAGGCCAGTTGCTCGGCTTCGCTCCAGCTAGTTGTGTCGGGCGGGTTTTGGCTGAGCGTATCGAGGTAGCGCTGCAGTTTGGCTTTGTCCTGCATAAAGCCTCGGTAATTCACGTTGCCATCATCGCTCACGTGCATTTTCAGCAGCTCCGTCCAGAGTTGATGCGAGGGCGGTGACGTGCCGGTTGCCCCAGTTGGAACGCTGCCACTACAGCTTGCCAGCAGCACAGCAAGTATACATATCAACATCAAGCGCATGGTTCTTGTTTATAAGAATTGGTAAAATTACGCGGTGGCACCTGTTTCTGGATGTTTAAAATGATGCAGCTAAGGTTTGATTTCAGAGAAGTTCTAAGTGACTTCTTGCTTAGCTATACGTGGCTGTGTCACTTTAGCATCCTTTGTCCTTCGACAAGAAGCATCCTGTGCCTGCCATATCACCTTTCCCAAAGGCGCCATTCCGCATACTTTTGCAAAGATAAAGGAAGCACAACGCGATTAGAGGAATTGTCGCTTTCCCGACAAAAAGTAAAATCAGCGCTTCTTAGCTTTGCCATCGTATCTAAAAAGAAACCCAATCTATCAACCATGAAACTGATTACCAACTCCTTTATACTTGCTGCCCTCGCGTTAGCTGCCTGCCAACCATCCGAAGATAAAACGACGGAAACGACTGAGTCAACAACAGAAATAAACGCCGCTGCCACCTTCCCGGCATACTTTGAGCAAGTGCTACAGGCACACGGAGGCCTTGAAAAATGGCAGCAGTTTGGAGGCATGCAATACGAGCTGCAAACCGATTTAGGCGGCAACCCAGCTACCGAAACGCATATCATCGACCTGAAAACACGCAAAGATCTGGTAAAGGGAGGCGACTATACTATTGGTTATAATGGCCAGCAAGTATGGGTGAGCCCAAACCGCGCCGCTTATCCGGGTAAGTCTGCCAGATTTTATCATAACCTGTTTTTCTATTTTTATACCATCCCTTTTGTGCTGGCTGACCCTGGTGTAAACTATGAGCAATTGGATGATCTGGAACTGCAGGGCAAAACGTACCGCGTCATCGGCACGAGCTTTGGCCAGGGCATCGGCGACACGCCCGAGGACCAGTACCGCATGCTTATTAACCCGGAAACAAACCAGATGGAGTGGCTGCTCTACACGGTTACCTATTTCGGCAGCGACAATGTTCAGTTCAACGCTCTGAAGTATGAGGATTACCAGGAGCAGCAGGGGCTGTTGTTGCCAAACAAGCTAACGGGTTACAAGTATGAAAACGGCCAGATTGGCGATGTACGCTACCAGGTTTCGTTTGACAACGTGCAACTGATGCAACAGCAACCGGCTGCAGAGCAGTTTGCCATGCCAGCCAACGCCGAGGTTGATTCGCTGGGGAGTTAGTAGCTACTAATTATTCGATGATCAAAGAAAAGGCATCCTGATACGTCTTTTCTTTTGGCCAATAACTACAAACATCCGCTGCACAAACCGGAAAATAACATTCAATTGTCTACCTGCCGACACTATTCTTTAAACATTTCAGCGATATTCGTGTAAAGAAAGGAACTTGATGCCCGCACCGCCACATATCGCCGTTATGCTTTTTACCCGCAGCTCCACCCAGGAGGCGCAGGCAAAGCATTTCTGCAACGGCCATGCCCGCCGAAAAGCGATTGCGGCCCAGCTCATCAGCCATACCAAAAAGGTAGTGCAGCAGTCGGGTTTGCCGCTGTTTGTAGTTGATTCTGCCAGCCAGCAGGGTCATACCTTCGGGGAGCGTTTGGAGCATGCTTTTGCACAGGCTTTTGCCGCCGGTTACGAGCAGGTAATTTGCCTCGGTAACGATACGCCCGGCCTTACACCTGCCCTGCTCCGAAGCGCCGCCAGCCAACTACAGCAAGAAGACTTTGTGTTTGGGCGAGCCGCTGACGGTGGCGTATACCTGATGGGGCTGAGCCGCCAAAGCATGGTGCAGCTCGATTTCCGGCAGATTTCCTGGAACACCAGCCACGTTTTTGCCCAGCTTTGCGCGCAAACCGCACCCGCTACAGTAAGCATACTTGCCCCCATACTTTCCGATACCGACGACCGCGCCGGAATTTTACGCATTAGCAGCAGTTCAAACTTAGGTAAGTTGACACATGTATTATGGTCACTGCTGCAGGTCGCTCCTACAAAGATAAATTATAGCTTCTCTCCCATACCATCAGCTGTCGTAGCTACCAAATCCCTGCGCGCGCCGCCCGTTCTGTAAGTAATCTCCCGCTTCATTTCCTGATTTCATTTACAGATTTATACTTGATGAGAAGACTTTTCCTCATACTCGGGTATTTTGTACCCATGGCCGCGGCATTGGCGCAAGGCGACATTGAAGTAACCGTACTCAACCCCAAACTGGAGCCGCTGGAGGGCATGCAACTGACGGCGCAAAACGCTGCCATCGGTTTTAAAACCAGCAAAAGCACCAACAGCAAAGGCGTTGCCACTTTCTCCGGCCTTAACACCGCTGGCAGCTATACCATCCTTTCCGCTGAAACTGAAACCTATACGTTCACCGCATCCGAGCCTGTTATTTTACGCTCAAACTTTAAACGCACGGTTACCCTAGTGCTGCCTTACAAGCGCGAAGTGGATTTGCAGGGAGTAACCGTGTATGCGCCCAGCACCACGCGCATCAACATGCATAATGCCGAGGTTTCGTCGGAGATGCGGATTGCAGAGATCAGGAGCCTGCCCGTGGAAGGCCGCGATGTAACCCGAATGCTGTACCGCCTGCCCAACGTAACGCAGGCCACAGGCTTTTTCCCGGAGGCGCCCAATGTAAGTATAAACGGAGCTAACCCGCTGTTCAACAATTACCTCATCGATGGGCTGGACAACAACGAGCAGTTCCTGGGTGGGTCGCGCTTTAACATGCCTATCGGGTTTGTGCAAAACGTATCGGTGCTGACGAACAATTACTCAGCGGAGTTTGGGAACACGGGCAACGGCATTATCAACATCACAACCAAATCGGGTAGCAACGAGCTGCAGGGCGAGGCGTTTTTCCTGACGCGCCCCGGTTTCCTGGATGCCTCCTCACCCTACGCGCAGCGCGATTTATCCGGCAACCAGGTAAAAGACGGGTTCCAGCGTTACCAGGCAGGGTTTGGCGTGGGTGGACCAATCATTAAAGGGCAAACGTTTTACTACCTGAACTACGAACACACCACCGACCTGAAAGACAACTTGCTGCGCAGCCCGGCTTTGGGCGTGAACGAAACGGTGCGCGGCAAAAACTACTTCAACTACCTTTCGGGCAAGCTGGACCATTACTGGAGCGACCGCTTTCACTCGGCCATTCGGGCCAATGTGGGCGTAGTGGGCATTGGGCGGCAGGCCGGAGGCTTGTCGGGCGGATTGAGTTTTCCGTCGGCAGCCAGCGACCAGGTGCGCAACTCGCTTAACCTGGCCAGCACCAATGTATACACCTCCGGCAACCTGACGCTGGAAACGAGCCTGCAATATGCCCGCTTCCGCTGGGATTATGCCTCGCCTGACAACCCAGGCAGCCCCGATGTTGCTGTGGCTGGCCCAACCGGCGAAACTGTGGCTGTTTTAGGTCACCCCGGCTATGCCTTCGAAAGTATACAGCATACCCTGCAGGCACAGCAAAAAGCCACCTGGAGCATGGGCATCCATACGTTAAGAGCCGGAGCTGAAATCCTGAGCACCAACCATGAACTTTTTGGCGGCGGCAACCCCAACGGCAGCTACCGCGTGCAGCTTACACAGGAGCAACTCGCCAACATAAGCGCTCAAAACTTCGGCTTGGGTTTAAGTATAAATGACATTCCGGCGGATGCGCTGGTAACGAACTACAGCGTGGAACTGCGCCCGACTTCGTTTGGCAAGCGGCAAAACATGTATACTTTATACCTCGAGGACCAACTACAGGCCACCGACCGCCTGAACCTGAATCTCGGCCTGCGCTACGATTACGATAACCTATCCCAAGGCGGCAGCGGCAAAGGCGATTTCAATAACCTGGCACCACGGATTAGCTTTAATTACCAACTGACTCCCAATAGTACCTTGCGCGGCGGTTTCGGTGTGTTTTATGACAAGGTGCTGTACGCCATTTACAGCGATGCCCTGCAGCAGAACAACAACTCCGAGGATTTTAAGAAGCAGATCGCATACTTTGCGCAGCAGGGTATACTGCCCGCAGACACCGACCCGAATCGCGTAACTTTTAACGGCAACCTGACCGTGGGCCAGAGCAACAACGCCGGTTTGCCTTACGTTTACCTGCAGGGCCCGCCAGCCGAAAGCTTTGCCGAGCAGCGCAACCTCTTCAGCAACGAGCGCCGCATCCTCAACCCCAACGGCTACGACAACCCTTACACGCAGCAGTTCTCGCTGGGCTATCAATTGCAAATGGCTACAAACAAACTCTTTTATGTGGATGTGGTGTACAACCGTGGCCGTAACCAGTTCCGAACGGTAAACTTAAACGCCCCGGCCGCATGGGACTATAACCGTAGCCAGCAGGAAGACGTGGCCCGCAGCAGCGCCTGGGCCGACGAAACGCGTCCGCTACCCATTTATGGCAACTACGCTATCATAGACGGAGAACGTGTGGAAGGCGTAGCCCGCAGCCTGGTGATGACCGAATCCGAGGGCGAAAGCAATTACTACGCGGCCAGCTTTAACCTGCAGAAAGACAAGACGGAGGATAGATTCTCGTACCGCCTGATTTATACTTTGTCTTACCTCGAAAACAACACGGAGGACATTAACTTCAGGGCGATGGATGCCAATAATTTTGAGGCTGAATGGGGCCCAAGCATCAACGATCGCCGCCATGTCATCAACGCCATCTATAACTACTACCCGCTGCAAAACCTGACGCTAACGGTGGCGGCGCTGCTGCAAAGTGGCCAGCCGATTAACCGTATTCCGGATGCATCGCAGTACAGCATTATTAACCGCAATGGCAGCCCGGTGCTGAACGGCAGTGGCAACCCCATCTTTACGAACGACCTCAACGGCGACGGCTCTGCTTTTGGGGATGCTTATGTAGGCAACTCCGACCGCCAACCCGGCGAAGGTCGAAACTCCGATCGCCTGCCCTGGTCCAATACCCTCGATGCAAGTGTGCAGTATTTTATACCTTTTGGCTCCGGCAAGGAGAATGGTCTTGAAATTCGTGCGGATGTTTTTAACCTTTTTGATGCTGAAAACCTGAGCGGCTACAGCAACAACGCCACGCAAAGCAACCAGATACAGGTTGGCCCGGCTAGCAGCGGGGTGCTGGTGCGCCGCAACGCCGCTCCGCCCAGGCAGTTTCAGTTTGGCTTGAGGTATGTGTTTTAGGTAGAAAGTTGGGAAGTTAGAAGGTTTAGAAGTTAGAAAGTTATAGAGTTTGGTTGATGAACATATATGGTGCAAGTCTTTAGACTTGTATCTTCTAATGATGTGAAGTCTGTGACTTCACTGATGCCGGAGGCTTCAAGTGCAGTAGTTCCGGAATTCGGAGGCAGATGAGGTCTTAACTCAGTTTGAAAGTAAATTTACGCAAGCTGAAAGCTTGCCTCATGCAGTACCACAAGCTGGAAGCTTGCGGTGGAATAGATATTTATGAAACACTTACATACCTTATTTTTAAGCTTTCTGCTCCTGTGCAGCGCCTGCGGGAACACTTCAGAGCAGGAGGCGCAGCTAAACGTGCAACAAGCGGATTGGCAAAGTATAGAACAAGCTGCCAGCGGCACCACCGTACAGATGATGATGTGGCAGGGCGACCCGCTCATCAACCAATACATGCAAACCTACGTGAAGCCGCAACTGCAAGAGCAGTATAGCATTACACTGGAGATTTCCTCTGGTCAGGGAAAAGATATTGTGGGCCTGGCTTTGGGTGAGAAAGAGACGGGCAAAAAGACTAGCGAGATTGATGTGATCTGGATTAACGGCGAGACCTTTTACCAGCTGCGCCAATTCGATGCGCTTTACGGTCCGTTTACCGAGTTGCTGCCCAACAACAAGTATGTGAACTGGCAGAACCCGTTCATCGCTCGTGATTTTCAGCAGCCGGTGGAGGGTATGGAAGCTCCCTGGGGCAATGTGCAGCTGGCATTTATTTATAATTCAAGCCAAGTACAGCATCCTCCTGCCTCTTTCGAGGAGCTGGAAAAGTACGTACAAGCGAACCCCGGCACCTTCACCATCCCCAACGAGTTCACGGGCATGACGCTGCTTAAATCGTGGTTGATTGCATTGGCCGGGAAAGATGAGTTGGCAGGCGATTTTGATGAGGCTAAGTATAAAAAGTATAGTAAGCAACTCTGGCAGAAAGTCAACGTGCTAAAGCCATACTTCTGGAAACAAGGCCAGACATTCCCGGAAACACTCGCGCAGCTGCATCAGCTTTACGCCAACGGCGAAGTGCATTTTACCTTCAGCAACAACGATAGCGAGGTCGACAATAAAATACTGCAGGGCGTTTTTCCAGAGAGTTCCAGGGCATACGTGCCGAAGCCGGGCACCATTCAAAACTCGCACTACCTGGGCATCATGAAGCAGTCCGGGAACCTGGCGGGGGCGCTGGTGGTGATTAATTTCCTGCAGTCGGCGGAGGCGCAGTACCGCAAAGCCAGCCCCGAAGTATGGGGTGACGGCACTGTGCTGTCTACCGAAAAACTGCCCGCCGAATGGCAGCAGAAGTTCCAGAACATTCCGGCACGCAGGCACGCACCAGACCGCACAAGCATCCAGGGCAGAGCCTTTGAGGAGTTGGCGCCCGAGTACATGATCAGACTTTATGATGATTTTAGAACACAGGTTATCAACCAAAACTAAACGAGGCAGCGGATTATACTTGCGGCTGCTTTTCCTGCTGCTGGCGGCTGCGCCCGTGGCCGGTGGTTTGCTCTACGGTCTGGCTTATAGTCTCGGGCTGACGGGCGCGTTGAGTTCCGGTTTTACCCTGCAGCACTGGCAGCAGGTGCTGGCATCGGGCGTATTGCTGCAGTCGCTGGGGTATAGCCTGTACATTGCGTTTACCGCGATAACATTAGCCACCGCTACTGCCCTTTTTCTAAGTTTATACTTCCAAAAAAGCCTGCGCAACGGCTCGCTTAGTTACCTATTATACTTGCCGCTTACCATCCCGGCGGTCGTTATGGGTTTTCTGGTTTTCCAGCTATTCACAAAGTCAGGGTTAGTATCGCGGGTGGCCTATAGTTTAAACTGGATTCCTGGCTTGCAGCAGTTCCCTGATTTAGTACACGATAGCTTTGGCTTCGGCATCATACTAGCGCACACGCTCATGGCCATCCCCTTCCTGACGCTGCTTTTCAATGCCATTTACCGCGAGCAAAACCTAAGGCAACTGCAAGAAGTATCCGAAAACCTGGGAGCTGGCAAAGTATACTTTTCACGTCACATTGCCGTGCCTACGCTGCTCAAAACCGCTGCGCCCAACCTGCTGCTGTACTTCATTTTTATACTTGGCGCCTACGAGGTGCCGCTGCTTATCGGCAGTCAGCAACACCCCATGGTGTCGGTGCTGGCGGTGCAGAAGTTCCAACGCTTCAACCTGCTCGATATCCCGCAGGGCTATGCCATCAGCGTGGCGTTTACTTTGTTTGTACTGCTGCTGCTCTCCATCAGCTTTAAAAAACTGCAGCGCCATGCTTAGGAAATCACTCACGGTTATACTTGCCTCGGCTATACTTTTGCCTTTCCTGTTCTTTACAGTGCTATCGGTGGGGCAATCGTGGTTTTACCCGAGTGTGTTGCCGCAGCGCTTTACGCTAGCTAACTGGCAACAGCTGTGGTCGGGGCAGAGCGAGCTGCAGTTTGGCCTGGTACGGTCGCTTATACTTGGCTTGGGCGTGGCCATACTTTCAACGCTGCTTGGCTTTATCATCAGCAAGGAAATTGCGCTGGCAAAGTATAAAAACCGCTGGCTGCTGCTCGCGTACTGGCCCTTTGTGCTGTCGCCGGTGGTGCTGGCCATAATGGTGCAGCGCTTTTTCCTGCTTACGGGCATGAGCGGCGAGCTTATCGGGGTGTTGCTGGGGCAACTTATACTTGCGTTTCCGTTTGCCGTTATCTTTTTCCAGAGCTTCTGGAGCCGCGAGGTACTCCAACTTGAGCAGCAATCGCAAACATTGGGCGCTTCCGCTGTTTATACATTGCGCCACGTGCTGTTGCCGCTTGCCAAATCCCTGCTGCTCATCTGTTTTTTCCAGACGTTCCTGATCTCCTGGTTTGAGTATGGCCTGACGCAGTTTATTGGGCTGGGCAAGGTAAAAACGCTGACAATTCTGGTGTTTAAATACGTGAATGAGGCTAATATTTTTCATGCGGCACTGGCATCGCTGCTGATCATGCTGCCCCCTGCCCTACTGCTGTGGGCCAATAAAAAATTTGTTTTTAGAGGAATCTGATGCTATCGATACAACACATACACAAAGCTTTTCAGTTGCATACCGTGCTCGACCATGTGTCGGTGGAGGTGCCGGAGGGGCAGGTGCTGGCAGTGCTGGGGCGCTCGGGCTGCGGCAAAACAACGCTGCTCAAAACCCTCGCCGGCCTGCTGCCACCCGATGCCGGAAGTATAAAATGGGCCGGGGAGAGTATAAACGAAGTGCCGCCGCGTGAGCGGGAAATGGTGTACCTGTTTCAGGAGCCGCTGCTGTTCCCGCACCTCAGCGTGTTCGAGAATATCGCCTATGGCCTGCGCGTGCGCAAAACCCCGGAGGCAGAGGTGCAAAGCAAGGTACAAAGTATGCTGCGCGAGCTGGAGCTACAGGAGCACGCGCAGAAAAAACCAGACCAGCTTTCGGGTGGGCAGCGGCAGCGGGTGGCCTTTGGGCGTGCCATCATCTTTCTGCCGCGCGTGCTCCTGCTTGATGAGCCCTTTGCCAGCCTCGATGCCCAGACGCGCTCTGCCATGCAAAAGCTGTTTCTGCGCCTGGCCCGTAAATATGGCATCACCGCCCTGTTTGTTACGCACGACGTAAAGGAGGCGCTGCTCATCGGTGACCGCTTTGCCTACATGGCCGCCGGCAAACTTACGCTCTATCGTTCCAAGGAGGCTTTTATGGATGACCCCGCCACGGGTGTGCAGGAAGAACTCGCCTTCTGGAATAGTATTGAACATAACATATCAACCAATGACAAATAAAGACTTTAACCATATAGAATCGGTGTACTGGGTGTTCACCCAGCTCTGCAACGACGAGTGCGACCACTGCTACAACAGCTCCGGCCCACGCGGAGAACGCATTCCCGAGGAAGACTGCATGGCCATTATCGATAACCTGCCCGACAGTATGGACCGCCTCATACTATCCGGGGGCGAGCCGCTGGCTGATAAAAAGCTGCTGTACAAAATACTGGACCGCCTGCAGGAGCGCTACCAGGGCCGCGTGCAGATCATGCTGCAAACCAACGGCGACCTGCTCAACGAAAAAATCCTGGACACGCTGCTGCAGAAAGGCGTTACCCGTTTCGATATTGCCAGCATAGACCGTTACCACAAGCATGCCGGTGCCCGCCTGATGGAGCTGGCCGACCTGTTCGCCAGCCGCGGCGTGAACGGCGAGGACAAGGACCCGCTCGTGGAAAAAAACACCTACATTACCAGGCACAAAGCCAGCTGGGGCTACTGGGGCGCTACCATTGATATGTGGCTGGGCGGCAACTGGGCCAGGGGCCGTGCTTTCGAGAAAGGACTCTGGAAGGAAGACCCAGACCATAACTTCTGCGCCATACTTTCGGGCGGCAAGGGCTTTCTGACCGGGGCAGAAGACATCCCACAGGAAATTTCCATACAGCTCTGGAAGATAAACCCCTGCTGCCCCGGCACTAAAATTCCGCTGGGCGACGCCCGCACCGAAAAAGTGGCCGATGTACTGCAGCGCGTATCTAAATCTGTAATCTGGCAGAAAATAAACGAAGGTAACCCGCTGGCCTTGGGTGAAAGTATGGGTATCTCTGAAGACGTTGCAAAAGAGCGCACGGCAGAGCTTAAAAATGTTTGCCTGTGGTGTGATGAGTTTTTCGAGAAGCACTACCAGAGTGAGGCGTTGGAGCGCAACTGCGGTGGTTGTAGCAGGTAAAAATCATCCGTATTCTTGCCACTCTAAGAATCTATAACTAGCATACATACAGCTCTGCCACGAGCTTTCAACTCGGGGTTTCTCATGGCAGCAAGCTTCCAACTTGCATTATCCAGCAGCACTGGGTTCAATCCCCCGTAGCCCTCTCCCGAATCAAGGCTGTGGATCAGCGTCAGCCAGAAAGGATAGCTTGGTTCAAGATGAAGAAAAACGGCAGCTAGAAAGTATAACAAAATATAAACTCAGAATAAACAGCAGCCGAAAATTACGTTATAAACATACTTTCTGCTCCACTCTATACCACCCTTCTTCAAATTTTTCATAACACTAAACCGTGCCTCTCAGTAAGTATAAATTACAAATCAAAAGTTTATGCAAGACGAAAGACAAACAGCAGAAGAAGTGGCTTCTACAACATCGCGGGTGGCCGGTGCCATAGGTAAAGGCATAGTAGCGGGCTTAATAGGAACAGCCGTGATGACCATTGCCCAGATGATAGAAATGCAGCTGCAAGACCGTGAATCTAGTGACACGCCCTATAAAGCAGCGAAAAAAGTATTTGGTGCAAAAGCGGAGGATGAAGAAGCTAAAGAAAATATCAACAACCTGATGCATTTTGCCTATGGCACCGCCTGGGGAGTTCCGAGAGCGTTACTTGCTGAATTTGGCTTAGGCGGCGCTACGGGTACAGCTACTCATTTTGGAGCGGTGTGGGGCACAGAACTAGCTATGTTACCTTCCTTGGACTTAGCGGAACCTATTACCGAATGGAAACCGAAAGCCATTAGCGAAGATATGATGTTCCATGGACTTTATGCCATTGCTACAGGCTTGGTAGCCGATGCACTGGTTAACTGGTCTGAGGATGGCGAAAAAGAAAAGTAGCGGGCCAAAGGAAAGCACCCTGACTTCGGGTTAGCAGACAAAGTGACTGTTTATACTTTCAGCTGGATTGTAATGGTGCTTCCTTCCCCTTTTTTGCTACCCATGATAATAATGAATGCCTGAGCTGTTTTAACCTCAAATAATAACAAAGTTTTTTGCGACTTTATCAGCTTTTCTACACTGAGTAAGGGCAACCTCCTGCTCAACGCTTTTCTACAAGACCATCTACAGTATTTTGAAGCGCTTAACTGGCAGCTTTACAAACTCCAGTTCCTACTCTCAGTACTTTCTGCCTGATCAATCCAAGTATTTTACCTAAAATCATGAGTGTCTAAAAAGGTAGCAACGCAAGAGTAAAATCAAGTATAAAACGTATTTCTGCGACCTCACTCTAAAACAAATCTTTGCTATAAATTGTGTATAATGCGGTTTTCTATCATGCTATACTTACATTTTATGCGCTTTAGCCTAGTATTACTGCTGTTTTTCTGTGTTATTAAACACACTACGGCGCAAGATTCTTCTCCTCAACTTATCTCATGGCAGCAAATTGCCGCTATGCCGATTCCTCCGGCAAACCATAAAATCAGCTACGGACCGGATTCGCTGCAATATGGGGAGTTGCGCCTGCCAGAAGGGAAAGGCAAGTTTCCTGTGGTGGTAGTGGTGCATGGCGGCTGCTGGCTTTCGGCTTACAACCTGCAATATATGAGCCACCTGAGCCAAGAGCTGACCCAGCAAGGTTATGCCACCTGGAACATTGAGTTCAGACGTGTAGGAGACCCTGGTGGTGCATGGCCCGGCTCGCTGCAGGACGTAGCGCTGGCAACAGATTATGTGAGAGAGCTTGCAAAAAACTACCCGCTTGATACTAAAAAAGTAGCCGTGATTGGCCATTCTGCCGGAGGGCACTTGGCGCTGTGGCTGGCCGCAAGAAAACAGCTTCCGAAATCTAGCCCGCTGTATACGCGCAAACCGTTAAAGCTAAAAGGTGTCGTCGCGCTGGCAGGCATCCCGGACCTGGTACAGTATAGTTCTGAAAAGGGCAGCTGCAATGCGGCTGTCTCGCAACTCATGGGCGGCACTCCGGCACAACTTCCCGCACTTTACGCACAAGCCTCTCCGCAACAAATGCTGCCCTTGCAGGTGCCTAGCAGGCTTATACAAGGAGCACTTGACCCTATTGTACCTGTGTCACAGGCTCAAAATTTTGTAGATAAAAACAAAACCGCTGGCAGCGACTCTCAGCTTATCTTATTACCGCAGGCTGGTCATTTTGATTTGGTTGTACCCTCTTCACCAGTATGGCCTCAGGTACTGGAGGCGGTAAAATCTATACTTTAAGTATACTTTTGGAGGCACAATTTATACTTGTAACCGCCGTAAAGTAGTAAATCTGGTGGTTAATGTTTTATTTTAAAGGACAATCAAAAACTAAACTATGAGACTGAAAAGTATAACTGCAGGCCTCTGCCTTACCCTGGTGTCTGCTGCTGCCTTTGCACAAACAGCTGATGTGCCAAAACCTGTCGCCAAAGCGATGGAAAAGGTAAAACCTGCTGCTATCAGCGCCCACGTCGCCTACCTGGCCGACGACAAACTTTTAGGCCGGAAACCTGGTACGCCAGGCTTTCAGATGGCAGTAGATTATGTAACCGATCAGTTTAAAAAGCTAAAAGTACAGCCCGCAGGCGAAAACGGAACTTACCTGCAAACGGTGCGCGTACGTACTGCCTATACTAACCCTGATGCTGCCATGCAGCTATCCGCCGACACAGCGGGCACTGAACAACTAGAGTACGGCAAGGACTTTATCATCTTTCCGAACGCTGCCGAAGAGCAGGTATCTCTGCAGGCGCCATTGGTTTTTGCCGGCTTCGGCATTAGCGCCCCGGACATGAACTACAACGACTACGCTAACATTGATGCCAAAGGCAAGATTGTAGTGATTGTGCGCAGCACCCCGGAGGGTTTCCCGTCCACAGTGGCTTCTTATAGCAATGATTTTCAAACCATACTTAACACCGCTGCTGAAAACGGTGCCATAGGTGTGCTGGTAGCATCCATGAACCCGAACGGAGGTCTGCCAGACTTTTCTACCCGTGGCATGTCCAGCGTAATGGGTGCCGACGGACAAGTTGCCGCCTCGCGCAGCTATCACAAGAATATCAAACTATTGGGGATGGTGCACTTTAACATGCTGCAGAAATTTATAGCAGCAACAGGCCAAGACCTGCAGCAGGTAGCCACCAGCCTTCGCAGCGGTACACCGGTTTCTATGCCGCTCCCTTTCAGCGCATCAACCAGCTACAGCAATCGCTACGAAGATATTGAGACACAGAATGTGATAGGTAAAATTGAAGGCTCTGACCCGGTGCTGAAGAACGAGTACGTAGTGCACAGCGCCCACCTAGACCATGTGGGAGTAGGCAAACCTATTGAGGGCGATTCTATCTTTAACGGTGCCCACGACAATGCCTCTGGCGTAGCAAGCCTGTTGGAGATTGCCAATATATACTCTAATGTGAAGAAAAAGCCAAAGCGCTCTATTCTGATCGTCATGGTTACTGCCGAGGAAATGGGCCTGCTAGGCTCTGCCTACTTTGCCAAATTCCCAACTGTGCCTGCCTCGCAGATGGTGGCCAACGTAAACACGGATATGCCCACGCTTATTGCGCCACTGCTTTCTGTCGTACCGCTAGGGGCAGCCCATTCCTCACTGCAGGAAGAGGTGCAACTGGCCAGCAGCTACCTAGGTTTGGATGTGGAGGAAGACCCGGAGCCGGAGCAGAACCGATTTGTACGCAGCGACCAGTACAGCTTTGTGGTACAGGGCGTGCCGGCACTGCATATTAAGTATGGCAACAAAACCATAGACGGTAAAAATAACCTGGACGAAACTGTTAAAGTATGGCGGGAAAGATATTACCACAAACCGCAGGATAACTTTGAGGGTGGCATATTTGACTTTGATGCCGCCAAGAAGTATGTGCAGCTCAACTTCCTGATCGGTTACCTGGTTGCGCAGGATGAGGAAAGGCCGCGTTGGAATGAAGGTGATTTCTTTGGAACGCGCTTCGGTACTCTGCAGTAAACCCTATTTTTAAGAGCAAAAAAATACCCCGGCAGTTTTAGCTGCCGGGGTATTTTTTGTTTAAGGCATAACTGTTTAACTAAAGCTTAAAACGGGCAGCCGTAGTAATGATTTTACTATTGTTTAATCAGCTTATAACGGTAGTTTCCTCCAACGCTCAGGTTCAGAATAATTTCATACATACCTGCTTCAGCAACCATGATATCAGCGCCACCTTCTTTCAGGAAACCTGTGATAGGGTCAGTATCGCCGTAGTTGATTTCCCATTCATCGTTAGCTCTAAATTTAACAGCTCCTTCTGAAAGTTGCAGCGTAGCTTTCCAAACCATCTCAGTAGCATCATACTCTAAATTGTGGTCAGCTACTGTTTCGCTTGCCCAGCCATTAGGTGTGGCGCTACCTGTCACACCCCACTCAGTCTTTTTAGCAGACCAAGTATTGTTTACAAGATTAGCAGTAATCAGATAATAGCCTGCACCATTTACAGCTATATTTTCTCCACCTGCTATCACTAAGTTCCCTGTTGTGCCGTCTCCTGCATCACCATGAGCTTCATCCCAGTCACGCTCAGGAGTAAACTTAAAGTTGTTTACTGCATCCGGAAAGTAGAAGTATCCTTTGTAAATATTGTTATCTGAAACCGATGCAACAAATGGTGCAGATTCAGGGCTCCAGCCTTGATATGAACCAGGAACAAACAAAGATGGATACTCTTTCAGGTCAACGTAAGGCGTAGCTGTTACAGTGATTACATTAGAGTACAGTGGCTCTTTATTAGCCCCTAGCATAGTTTTTAAACGAATATCCAAAGATGCCTCTTGCTCAGGCTGTAACTCCATGTTACCAAGTATTCGGTTGAAATCCTCTACCGTATATGTTTTCTCCAGATTACCCTCTACTGCTGCTGTTGCTGGATCTGTAAAATCACCACCGGCTTGGTCAATCTGGATCTCATAGGTCGCAGCATTTTTATTGGCAAGTGAAGGATTGCTCCATGTCAGGCTTAGCGGACTCCAGGAAAAAGTCACTGCTTCCTCTTGGGCAGTTTCCTGACTTAAGTTAAGTGAAGTCGTAGAGGCTGTCAGGGTAGAGCTACCATCTGAGGCAACAGTAAGGCGATCTTCGTCTTTCTCACAGCTCATAAGAGCCAGCGAAGCAGCAAAAAATAATAACGATTTATTTAGCCAGCTTTTCATATAAATTCATTTTTGAAATTGAAAGTCATCGTTGCCTGCCAGTAATGTTGTACCGGCAGGCAACGATGTTAAAGATTAATACCCTGAGTTTTGCGTCAGATTTGGGTTAGCGTTTAGGTCTGTGGTTGGCAGGGGGAACAAACGACGGAATTCCTGAACTCCGCGTCCTTCTTTTACTGCACCTTTCCATGGCCACAGGTACGCATCACCGGTAAACTTGCCGAATCGGATCAGGTCGGTACGGCGGTGCGCCTCCCACATCAACTCACGTGCTCGCTCATTCAGAATGAAATCTAACGTAAGCTGTCCGCTGGTGATGTTTCCGGACGTGCCGTTATAAGCTCTTTCTCTTAAGCGGTTTACATACTCTACAGCTTCAGACATATTGCCAGTGCTGGCACCTCTTACTACAGCTTCAGCATACATTAAGTAAGCATCTGCCAAGCGGAACATAGGGTAATCTGTGTCCGGGTGGTCGCCTGCAGGATCTGAACCTGCCTGGCCGGTAGAGGTAACGTTCTTCCATTTGGTGACGGCGTAGCCATCAGTAAACGTAAAGATGTCGTTAATCTCAAGAGACTGTCCGTCGGTCCAGAAGTTGGCACGGTCATCGGTATTGCCGCTCACATCATTAAACAGGTTTACAACAGCCTGTGTAGTGCGCAAGCCGCCCCAGCCACCGTTTATACCAAAATCTGCTGCGCGCATGCTGCCTCCTACAGGTGCATGTACCAGGTAGGTCATGCCACCCCAAGTAGTGGTGCGCAATCCATCGAACGTAATCGGGAAGATAATCTCTGGAGACGTGTTGTTGTCAGCCAGGAACAAGTGATCATAATCTTCTTCCAGCGAGTAACCCGCATCTATAACTTTTTTGGCATACGTGGCTGCATCATTGTAACGCGCATTACCTGTGTAAACTTCGGCATTCAGGTAAAGCTTTGACAGAAGCATCCAGGCGGCAGCCTGTGTGGCACGGCCGTATACGCTGGAGTTGCCTGGCGCTGGCGCTTGCAATTCGTTTTCAATCGCGAGCAGTTCAGATTCTAAATACGCGAACAGCTCAGGACGAGCTATTTGCTCAGGCAAGGTTGACCCTACCTCATCCTCCTCCGTCACGAAAGGAACATTACCGTAAAGATCCAATGCATGCCAGTAGCTCAGGGCGCGCAGGAAGCGTGCCTCAGCTCTGAAACGCTTTGCCTCCTCCAGATTAGCACCCGTAATACCACGAGAGCTTAACTTGCTGTCTGATGTTTCGCGGATAAACTCGTTAGTAAGGGATACCTGATAAAAAATTCGGTTATAGAGGGCTCTCAAAAACTCGTTGGCAGGTGTCCAGTCCATGTCGTGGAGGTCGCGCAGGTTACCGTCGTTCCAGGCAATGATTGCCTCATCTGTGGTAAGTTCCTGAGCCTGCCAGTACTGACGCAGGTAGTTTGAGAAACCTTCATCAATACCACTGATATCAGCATTACCTGTTGGGCCTTGCTGGCCTGTAACAGCATAACCCGCATACAGTTTGGCTAATACGTTTTTGTAATTGTTAAAATCTGTGTAAATGTTGCCAGATACTACATCATACTTAGGCTCCAGGTCCAGGTCATGATCGCATGAGGCGGCCGCTATTGTAAAGGCAGCACCCAATGCTATATGTTTAAAAAATCTTGTATTCATCTTTCTGTAGTTTAGAATCCGATGTTCAGGCCAAGCGTGTACACACGTGGTCTAGGATAAAAGTTATTGTCTATGCCACCTGCAATCTCAGGGTCCAGACCGTCGTATTTTGTGATCACGAACGCATTCTGCATGTTGGCTGTCAGGCGGATTGCCAGCGTTTCGTCAAACAGACGACCAAAGTCGTAACCAAGGCTGATGTTCTCCATGCGTAGGAAAGAAGCATTCTCCATATAATAATCAGAGAACAGCTGGAATTCCTGGAAGTTCGTTTCGTTCACGTTCGTAGAAACATTTGTCAAGTATCCAGGGAAAGTGAAGGCTCTGTAAGCACCTAGGTTGGAGTACACGTTGTTATACATGTAATTTCCAAAGCTGCCTCTTGCCACAAAGCTCAGATTCCAGTTTCCGTAGCGCACATCTGAGTTGATACCCAAGAACACATTTGGCTCCGGGTTCTTGTAACGGTATTTGTCTTTCTCATTGATCACACCGTCCTCATTCAGGTCGGCATACAGACCTTCAATTGGCTTGCCATTGCTGTCGTATACCTGCTTGTACACAAAGAATGTATTAGGTGCATAGCCCACACTGTTGATCTGGATTCTGTTACCGGTACCGCCAAGTATACCACCTTCTGGATATCCTTCAAAATCAGGGTTCTCTACTTTGCTAAGGCTGGTAATTTCACGGTTCTGGTAAGTACCGTTCAGGCCAATGTTCCAGGTAAGTTTCTCTGTGTCTATAGCTGTAAAGTTAAGGACAGCCTCCACACCTTGCGTTTCCAGGTTACCCACGTTCGTTACCAGTTCGTTGGTTAGGTTAGTACCCGCAGGCACTGCTACCAGGGCTAAAAGGTCTTTGGTATCCTTAAAGAAATAGTCTAAGCTACCTGTGATGCGGTTGTTCAGGAATCCGAAGTCCAAGCCTGCGTTCCAGGTTCGCGTTTCCTCCCACTTAATGCCTGTGTCATATCCTTCTGGGCGGTACAAGTTGTAAAACTCGTCACCTAACTGATACTGGGCCGTGTTATCGCTGTAAGAATAACGCGCCAGGTATGGGAAGAATCGCTCGCCGATATCCTGCTGGCCGGTAACACCAAACCCTAAGCGCAGCTTCATGTCAGAAACTACTGCGGAGCTTGCCAAGAAGGCCTCCTCATTTATTCTCCAGGCCAGCGCAAGTGCCGGGAAGGTACCCCAACGGTTGTCTTCGCTAAATCTGGTAGAACCATCGTAACGCACGGTGGCTGTTAAAAGGTAACGGTCCATCAGCGAGTAGTTGATGCGGCCAAAGTATGATTTCAGCTTGTATGGCTGGTTTAATGGCAAACCTGGCTCCTGGTCTGTTAGCGGTACGCCTGCTGCATTGGTAGGCACGAAGTTCGGTCTATCGTTCTCAAAATCCTGGAACGAGTAACCGGCTGTTGCATCAATGCGGCTGTTAAACCCTTCCAGCTCCTTTACATAATTCAGGTAGAAGTCGAACAGCTCGTTGGTTTTGGTCTGCTCAAACTGGGTGCGGCGGCCGGCTGTTACTGCATCCGGTGCAAAATCTGCACGCGTTACAGTAGAGCCGTCGCTTTCTGATCTATCAAAACCTATGTTCAGGTTTGCACGCAGTTCAGGCAGGAAGTGAAATTTATAATCTAACTGCACATTACCAATGCTTCTGTAAGCGTCTCCAACATCGCGGCGCTGCTCCAGCATGCTAAGCGGGTTACGCGTAGCTAGCGGGTTATACCTTCCGTTTGCATCTAACCACTGAAAATAACCGCCAAACTCGTTATCCACTCGCACAGGTTGCGTTGGGTCAAATGCTACTGCGGCACCGATGGCACCCTGGTCAGCAAAGCGGCTGTTTGTTTTAGCTCCTTTGTAGTTCAGGTTAACTGTAAGGTGATCATTGAAAAAAGTAGGGTTCAAGCTGATGCCTCCAGAATATCTTTCGAATTCTGAAGTCTTGATAACACCCTCCTGGTTCAGGTAGCCAAAAGACACACGGTATGGCAAGAACTTATAAGCTCCGCTCACGCTCACGTTATTATCTGTCGTAATGGCATTTCTGTAGATCAGGTCCTGCCAATCTGTATTTTCAGTACCAAGTAGTGCACGCTGAGCTTCAGAACCGCGTTCGTTTACAACCGCACGGAACTCATCAGCAGAAAGTACATCAATCTTATCGTTTATAACAGACAATGAATTTTGCGTACTGAAGTTGACGCTAAATTTCTGGCCGGCTTTGCCTTTTTTGGTTGTAATGATAATGACACCGTTTGAGGCGCGGGAGCCATAGATAGCCGTAGCAGAAGCATCCTTAAGAACGTTAAATGACTCAATGTCATTCGGATTCAGGAAATTCAGTGGGTTAGCTGCACCTGATGTAGCCGCGTTATCCACCGGCACACCGTCTATTACGATAAGCGGGTCGTTGCTAGCTGTAAGCGAGGCACCACCACGAATACGGATACGGCTACCTGAACCAGGAGCACCGCCGTTTGTTGTGATCTGCACACCGGCCACTTTACCCTGAATCAGCTGCTCAGGAGTTGTGTTTTGGCCCTGCACAAAATCCTCAGAAGTTACCGAAGTTACAGCACCTGTTACATCGCTTTTCTTCTGCGTACCATAACCTATAACCACTACTTCTTCCAACGCTTTGGCGTCTGTCTGCAAAGAGATGTTAAAAGTAGCCTGGTTGCCTACTGCAACCTCTTTTGTCTGAAAGCCGATATAGCTTAACACCAGCGTAGCGTTGGCAGGTACGGCTAGCGTAAAGTTACCGCTGGCATCAGTAGAAGTGCCGCGCGTAGTGCCCTTTACAACCACTGTTACGCCAGGCAAAGGCGAGCCGCTGCCGTCTGTTACCGTGCCGCGTACAGTCTGCTCCTGCACAGCGCTCGATCTGTTAGCCGAAGGAGTGACAGCAGGTGCCGGGGCAACATCTTTAATAATAATGTAAACATTGTTCACCTTTTTGTAGGTGAGGCCACTTGGAGCCAGCACTTTGGCCAGCACCACCTCTACGTTTGCCTCCGAAGAAACTCCGGCAGGCACTTGCAACTGCAGGTTTTTCGCTACATCTGCCTTGTAAGAGTATTGGATGCCATACTTGCTGCGCAGGTCTTTCAGCACATCATTCAGCGACTTTGTGGAAGTACTCTGGGCCACTACGCCTGTACTGGCAGCAAATGCCACCTTACCGGCGTTTTGATCCTGCGCTGCTCCCGAAAAGTATAGGAAGCATGCCGCCGTAATGAGGCCGCATGTCCTTGCTCGGTTTGTAGATTTTTTACGCATAGGAATTTAGTTGTTAATTAGTTAGAGCTTATAGTAATATTTTTATTCTCTCTGCTCACCTTCACTCCTAATGTCTCCGATACTGTAGACAGGATATGATCAGGGGTATTGTTATCGAGGTAAGCAGTGATGCGTTGTGTTTTCAGGCTTGGGTCTGTGATCGCTACAGAATAACCGTAGCTGTGGCTTAGTAGCTTGGCGACATCCTCCAGTGTCTTGTCTTCCAGCAGCAGTTTGGAGTCTTTCCAGGCGTTATACAATTCAGGCTGTACTTTGTGCTTGAGGATTCCGTTGGTTTCTGTTACTTCAGCCAGCTCGCCGGGGGCCATCTCCAGTTGCTGCTCTCCTTTTTCGTCTTTATAGCTTAAGTTAACTTTTCCACTCTCAAGTATAACTTGACGAAGATTGCTTTTGTTTGATACGCTGAACTCGGTGCCCAGCACCTCCACCTCAAGTCCGTCTGGTGTTTGTACTATAAACTTCTGATTGTTGTGCTTATGTGTTACTGAGAAGAAAGCCTGCCCTTGCAGTTGCACCACCCGGTCATCATTTGATGACCAGTCAGTTGAAAGTATGAGTTTTGTATTGTTATTCAGTACTACCAAAGAGCTGTCTGGCAGACGTAAATGCAACCGCTCACCTGCTGTGGTAGCGTAAGTGATGGTTGTTTGCCGCTGCTGGTACAGCAGAAAGCCGCTTACCATCAGTAAAACAGCCGCAGCCGCAGCAGCCCACATCATGCTGAATTTCGGAGCACTGCCAAGTATAAACTTATTGCTGTTGTTGTCGCTTTCGCTTTCCTGTTCTCCGTAAGTCAGGTAGTGCTGGCGATCTTTAGTTATTACGTCCCAAAGCTCATCCAGTTCATCTTCAGGAGCTGTTTCAAATTCTTGAGATAGGTGCAGCACCAGTTCCCGCGCCTCCGACACAGTTTTGCGTTGCCAGTGGCATTCCTGCTGAAATTTATCCCAAAAAGCATCCGCCTCTTCTGTTGGCCGCTGTACCCAAAGTATAAAGTCTTCGTCAGTTGCAAAGTCAGCTACACGGTAGTTAACGTACTTCATTCAGGTGATTAAATGAATCCCAAACAAGCTTAGTGCCTGCTCACTAACCTGTATAGCAATAAGGGAGGGATTTTATCCCTCCCTTATCAGTAATTTTTCTGAAAACTTAATAATTTATCAATACTTAAAACGTTTAAACTTAAAAGCCAGACACTTATAAGCAAATCATAGAAAATATACCTTAAACTATACTTAAAATCTTATACTTCAGATTTTAAGTATAGTTTATGCTTTAAGTGGATGCCAATTTCCGTTTTAATGGGCAGCTTTTATCAACTTCTGCACGCTTCTCTCGTCTCCTGTAGCTATCTGTATATAGTATAACCCATTTACAAGGTTCTGCAGCTGTACCTGCTCTTTTAAAACATCCTGCGATTTTGTGACTGTTTTCACAAGTACGGTGCGTCCTGTTATGTCTGCTACTTTTAGCTGTACTTGGCCACGGTAAGGACTTTCCAAATGAAGTATAGCTGTACCCTGAGCCGGGTTAGGGTATACGGAAAAGCTTTTGCCGGCCTCCAGCACATCACCTGCTGACAGTATCAGATAGTTCCAAGGCACCAGGTTTGCCACAGGCTCATCCAGCTTTTGCGACGTGAACAGCCTAAACTCGCCTGGCTCCAACTGGATTTCCTTTGCGGGATCATTCACAATCAGCTCATTTCCGGTGAAATAGTCGTACCACGTACCTGCAGCCGGGAAACCGGCGGAGGGCAGCTGCTGCTTCACATCAAAATTACCGATCAGGAAAACCTCCATACCTTCGGTGCTCAGGGTTATCCGCTTCACAAGGTTATCCAGGTCCAGCATGAAATCCTTTGTGGCAAACACAGGCTGGGATGTTTTTAACTTGATCAGTTCGGCGTACACCTGGTAGAGCTTGGCGCGCTCGGGGTCGTTCTGGTAGTTCCACAAAACCGGCTTGTTGCCCGTGCGGCCGTTTTCATCGATCGAAATATCATAGCCCAACTCACCGAACTGCCAGATCATTTTAGGGCCGGGAATAGTCAGGGCGAAGGCTGCCGCAAGTTTGGCGCGGTTTAAAGTAGTGTTCAGGTTACGTGTGTTATAGCTGCCCGAGGACTTGCCGTTCTGCTTCACATCATACACGAAGCGCTCCTCGTCGTGGCTTTCCATATAGCCAATTACATGCGGCTGCGCCCAGCCACGCTCCCGGAAAGACAACCACTTTACATGCGCGTTTTGGCCCTTGCCCAACTGCCTGAAGTCGTGGTTGGAGTTACCCCAGAACAGCATGCCGTAATCGGCCAGCTCTTTTTCTTCTGCATTGTCTGAAAAATGTTCCAGAATAACATAGACTGTCTCGTCTACATTCCTGATCTCATTGTAGATGCGTTTCCAAGTGGCTACACGATCTGCATCATAGGCACTCCAGGCTCCAACGTTATCTCCGGTGTTTTTTTGGGTAAAGCCTTTGGAAAGGTCAAAGCGGAATCCGTCTACGTTATACTCTTTCAGCCAATACTCCGTCACACGCTGTACCAGCATTTTGGTGGCGGGGCTTTCGTGGTTAAAATCGAAGAAAACGTTGTAAGGGTGCGTGGCAACCTGGTTAAAGTATGGATTATCTGCCGAAGGCCTGTCTCCGTCCCAATACAGCTTTACATACGGAAACTCATAATCCGCCTGGTTCAGCACAATGTCAAGTATAACGGCAATGCCTGCTTCGTGGGCCGCATCAATAAAAGCCTTTAGATCTTCTTCGGTGCCGTAAGCTTTGTCAGGAGCAAAGAAGAAGATAGGGTTGTAACCCCACGACTCATTCCCGGAAAACTCCATCACAGGCATCAATTGAATGGCATTGATCCCTAATCTTTTAAAGTAACTCAGGGTATCGGTTAAAGTTTTATAATTACGAGTCTCCACAAAGTCGCGCACCAGCAGCTCATAAATCACAAGCTGGTCTACTTCCGGACGCTTAAAATCTGTTACCTGCCAAGTATACTCCTGCTGCTGTGTCTGCAGCACCGATACAATACCGGTTGCCCCTTCCGGGTAAGGTTTCAGGTTCGGATAGTTGGCGGCTGTCAGGTAGCTGTCATTGGCTGGGTCCAGAATTTTATCGGCATAAGGGTCGGCTACAGCAATGGTGCCATCCACCAAATACTGGTAAGCAACCTCCTCCCCTTCCGGCAGGTCAGTCAGGCGGAGCCAGTAACGCGCTCCGTCAGGTGTGCGGTTCAGCAGGTACTCTTGCGAAGGCTGCCAGTTATTGAACTCCCCGATCGCGTACACGTTTTCTTTGTTCGGAGCGTAAAGCACAAGCACCACCTCATCTTCATCAATGTAATTTATACCATCTACCATGTCCGCAGGAAGAGCCGCAACTCTGGTAACTGGCTTTATCATGTACTCAAAAAAGGCTGTGGCAGACTCAGTGGCAGTTTGAGCCTCTATGGTTACTTTGTGGCGCAAGCCCCTGTCGGTGCCTGTCGGCAAAGTATAGTTGAGGTTTTTTCCGGCAGTAACAGTGGTCAGCTCAATGCCGTCCTGCAGCAGGCGCAATGAGGCATCCGCAGAAGCAGCAGCTGCCACCTCAATCGTACTGTTGGCTTCCGCGAAAAAAAAGCGCTGCACTGGCTGCTGAAAAGCTACTTTGAGCTCATCGGCATAAACCGATATAACAAGGTCTTCTGTTTGAGCCGTGCCATTTCCGTTTTTAAGGAGCAGGCCCATTTTGCGGATAGGCGTACCTGCCGGCACTCCAAAATACTCTCGGGGTACAAACGTGATCTTCCATTTGTCATTACCCAGCGGTGTCATTTTACCTGGCTCAAAAGGGGCCGTCCAGGTTGTCTGCCCCTCAGGCTGATACTCGAAGGCGTCTCCACCCTCTGTAGAACCGGCACCTGACCATAAGTAAACATCATTGGTTTTGCCCAGGAGCGCTTTTGCACGGCTGTCTTTGGCTTTAGTGAGATCGAAAATAAGTGTTACCTCTTTGTCTGCGGTAGGGAAGGCGGGCTCTGTCGTGACGACCTGCGCCTGCGCCTGCCACCCAACTGCCAGCAGCCAAAACAGTAGGAAAAAACGAGGAAGCGTAAAAATTCTCATAAGCAGTGAGTTTAGTTTTGAAAAGCAGTTTTGGTAATGAAGCACGCTACCATACGTTAAATATCCAGAAGCAGCGTGCAGCCGGACAAGTTAGACAAGTATAATGGAACAAAAAACAACACTAAACAACTAAAAAGTTATATAAGCTAATAGCTTTTTCTCTAAAAAATAGATTAGTCAGCAATTTTTCAGTGGCTTAGGTCACTACTTACTATTCTAATTCAAAATAACAGATAAAGAATGATTTAGAATTGTGTTTTGTAATTCTTCCGTATATTGGAGCCTGATTGCGCATTGCCTGCATGTATTGTGATGGCGGTTATTGAGTATGACTCGCAATGCTCCCAAATATTAGAACTAATACCTAAATACAACTGCTTGCAACCTCCTGTTTCTAAAGAGTTTAAACAATATTACTCACGCGAGTTCTATCGTGCCATAGTTGGCAGCACAATAGAGCTGATTGCTGTGCTGGACGAGGAGGGAACCTATACTTTTGTAGGAGACTCTGTGGTGGCTTCACTTGGCTATACCCCAGAAGAATTATTGGGTGTCAGCGCCTTATCATTTATACACCCCGAAGACCTGCCAAGCGTAAAAAATGCGCTGGAAGAACTTCTTAAGTTTAATACAGCCTCCTTCCCCCTATTCAGGTTTAAAGCTAAGCAAGGCGACTGGCGCTGGATAGAGTGCACCGGCAGAAACATGCTGCACAACGATCATGTGCGCGGCATTATGGTTACCTCCCGCGATGTAACAGAGGCTATACAGCTGGCATACGACAAAGATTACCATCAGGCGTATTACAAATCACTGTTTTTTGAGCATCCGGATACTGTTTTTACGCTAGACATAAACGGTGCTTTTCAGCAGGTAAACAAGCATATACAGACGCTCACTGCTTACAGTAAAAGCGATATTCTTGGCTTACCTTATACCGCCCTTTTGCACCCCGACCACGTTAAGATTGCCACTGATGCCATTAGCAAAGTATGGACCGGTGAAGCCCATACGGTAGAGGTACGCATAGTGACTAAGTTGGGTGATATAAAAAATATAAGCGTATCGGTAATGCCGGTATACTTTAGAGGAGAAGTACAAGGTGTACAAGGCATTGCCAAAGACATAACAGAGGCTGTGCAGGCGCAAAAGCTTATCAGGCAGCAGGCGCAGCAGCTTAACAGCATCCTGGATAGTATAACAGAACCTTTTTACGCTTTAGATCACGAATGGCGCTTTTCGTTTGCGAGTACCTCCTTTGCATCATTTATCAAAATGGATCGCAGCCAGATTACCGGCAGGGTTATCTGGGAGCTCTGGCCAGAGTTAAAATCCTCTAAGTTTTACGGAGTTTGCCAGCAGGTGGCAGAACAGCAAACAGCTGCTTATTTAGAAGAGGCTTTTACTACGCCATACCCTGGTTATTTACATATCAGCATTTACCCTACTCCTGATGGCGTTGCCGTTCATTTTATAGATGTAACCGAGCAGAAGAACATCCAGCGCGAAATCGAGAAACTCTCCCTGGTGGCCAGCAAAACCGTGAATGGAGTGATTATTATGGATGCTGAAAGAAAAATAGAATGGGTTAATGATGGCTTCTGCCGCATTACAGGCTATGATCGCGAAGAAGTGCTGGGCCAAATACCCAGCGACTTGTTGCAAGGCCCGGGCACTGACCCTAAAGTGGCGCAGCGCATCGTCAGCAAGTATAACTCCCGAAAGCCGTTTTCGGAGGAGGTGCTTAATTACCGGAAATCCGGAGAAATACTTTGGTTCTACATTGACGTAACGCCTATTTTTGACCAGGAAGGCAACCTGAAGAACTTTATTGCCATTCAGACGGACGTTACCGAGAAGAAAGAAGCCGAAGGCAAACTGCTAAAACTGGCAGACGACCTATACAAGCATAACCTGGACCTGCAGCAGTTCACCTACATTATATCGCATAACCTGCGCGCGCCTGTGGCCAATGCCCTTGGTTTAATACAGCTCGTCAATAAGCTACCGAAGGAGTCAGCTAACTTTGATGTAGCCAAAAACAAGCTGCAGGCATCCATACAGCAACTCGATACGGTGGTGAAGGATATCAACAAGATACTTTCTTTACGCGAATCTGGACGTGTTACGCAGCGCGAAACCGTTTGCCTAGCCAGGGTGTGCCAAGAAGTGCTCGGGCAGTTTGAGGATGAGTTTCTTAAAGCTAACGTGGCTGTTCATGTGGCCATAGCACCAGACCATTGTCTTTTATCAATTAAGGCTTATTTGCATAGTATACTTTACAACCTACTGTCTAACAGCCTGAAGTATAAAGCAGAAGATCGGCAGCTGGAGATTTGGGTACAGACAGAACGGGATAAACGAGGCTATGTGCTAACAGTGCGCGACAGCGGATCTGGCATGGACATGCAGCTGGTTCAGAAACAGCTTTTCCAGCTGTACAAGCGGTTTCACCCAAACACGTTTGGCAAAGGCATCGGGCTGTTTATGGTAAAAACGCAGGTGCAGGCCTTAGGCGGCAAAATAGATGTTGAGAGTACCCTGAACCAAGGCACTACATTCAAAATATACTTAGGAGCAAAGCATGTATAAGAAAGTATTCATTGTAGATGATGACGAAGTAAGCATCTTTCTGACAGAGGCGATTTTAGAGGCTGAAAGTTTTGCAAACGAGTGCAAAGGGTTTCTGGACGCTAAGATAGCATTGCAGAACTTAATGGACAGCGTGCACGGAAGCAGCACGGAGGCACTGCCCGAGGTTATTTTCCTGGACCTGAATATGCCCTTCCTGAGTGGCTGGGACTTTTTAGAGGCTCTTAGCCCCTATGAGCAGGCCCTGCGGGGCCGATGCCGCATTTACATACTCACCTCATCCGTGGATGAGCAGGAGCAGAAACGCGCCGCCCATTCAAAGCTGGTGGCAGGGTTCCTGCAGAAGCCGCTGGAAGATGAGTGGCTCCTTCAGCTGCAAAAAAACTGATCGTACATTATATAAGCTATAACAACACAAACTTAACACCCAATGCACAACATTACTTCACCCATCCAACGGAGCACTGGTCTTGACTCGATGCGGCTGGAGCGCCTTAACAGGCTCCTCTTTAACCATTACCCGGACGCCATCTATACTATAAAGCTGGACGGAACTTTCCATACTGTGAACGAGACAGTATGTGAGGTGCTGCAAAAAAGCCGGGAACAATTGCTGGGTCAGAATTACCAACTGATCATCCACCCGGAGCACTGGGAGGAGTCTTTGCACTACTTTAAATCTGCCAGGCAGGGGCTGCCGCAGCGCTACCAGACGGTGGTTCTAAACACAAGCGGCGAAGCTATTTTTCTGGATGTAACCAATTTTCCGCTTAAAGCAGCCGGTAACGTAGTCGCTATATTTGGAGTGGCGAAAGATATAACGGAGCAGAAAGAGCGCGAGCAGGCCCTGATCCGCACTACGCAGGAGCTGCAGCACCAGAACGAAGAACTGGAGCTGTTCCGAAAAATCATAGCTCACGATTTTCGTAGCCCTATAGCCCGTCTGCTCGGCTTGGGTAAATTGCTGCAAAAAGACAACCTGCCAGAGAAAACCCAGGAAAAAGCGCTTGGTGCCCTGCTGCAATCGGCCCAACAACTCGACGGCATGGTGCGCGACCTGAACCAGATGCTCACGCTACACCACCAAGGCGACGAGCCGCGCGAGCATTGCGACGTGGAGGAGCTGGTGCAGCTGTGTCTAGACAATATGCAGCAAGAGGTAGACGGTGCCAGCGCCAGCATAACACTGGCCGGACACCTGGATACGCCCTTGTTCACTGTAAAAGCTTTTCTGGTGAGCATCATCCAAAATCTGCTGTCTAACGCCATTAAGTATAGATCGGCAGAGCGGCCGCTGCACATCAAAATCTCGCTGGTGCAGCACGGAACAGAAGCCGTTTTGTCTGTGGCGGACAATGGCACAGGTATGAACCTGGAAGAGGTGGGCCCTTCACTGTTTAAAATGTACAAGCGCTTCCACCATAGTATAGATGGCAAAGGCCTTGGTTTATATCTTATTAAAGAGCAGGTCAGGATGTTGCAGGGGCGCGTAGAAGTTGAAAGTACGCCGGGAGCCGGCACTACTTTTAAGGTCACGCTGCCAATTCATTAATAATGCCTGCTGTACAACTATTAATACTTAGCACATAGCCTTTATTACGCGGCAGAAATTGAATTTTCTCCGCGCCATACTTTAGTATCCTACTTAGTTTTAGCGTTTCTCCTTATAAATAAATCAAGCCTCTCTGCACACAAAAAGTATATATTCTCGTAAAAATTATAAGCCTTTACACTGCAAGTATAAATGGAAGTATAATTTACGGGGTCGCTTCGCTGCATCTGTAAAATTGGGTTACAAGAGACTGATACTGAACCATATTTGCGCCCGGCAACTGCTGTTTTTTATAAAAAGGCTCTACAACCTGAATATTGGAGAAAGCGCAACTTTATGTTTAAAAGTGTTTACATTATTGATGACGACGAGGTAAGCGCTTTCCTGACAGAGGCGATGCTTACAGCGGAAGATTTTGCTGAAAGCTATCAAACGTTCCTGAACCCCTGCGATGCCCTCCAGCAAATACTTCCCTATCTGCTGGAGACTAAGCCGGACCAGCTTCCAGAGATTATTATCCTGGACCTGAACATGCCATACATGAACGGTTGGGAGTTTTTAGACGCTCTGGAGCCTTATGCCTATCTGTTAGAAAATTACTGTCTGATTTACATGCTAACCTCGTCTGTGGATGTTAAGGATATCAGGCGCGCACAGGAGTATGATTTCCTGGCCGGCTTTCTGCAAAAACCAATCGAAGAAGATATCATCAGGAAAATATTAAATGAGACTTAGCTGCAAGGCCATACTTCAAGTAAAAACATAATTATCAACGCGTTGCCAGATTATTCATAAATAAGATTTGGGATGAAATGCGAAGCTGCCGTTAGCTAAAATAAATGCATTTAATCAATCAGTTATCGAACATTGCATAGCTGAAGTATAAATAAACTTGTCTGCCGCGACTAAAAGAATATAACTTCGGATACACTTTCTACTCTGCCTATACTTTATACCTTTGCTGTACCAGCAGCTTCTCGATAGTAAACTTTTGCAGCTGCCACAGGTATAGCTCATCATGCCCAAAATCATAGATTTCTTTGCCCGTATCGGGCTTACGCTACAAATCGTGAAAACGGCGCTGGCTGCTTCGGTGTCCTGGCTGGTGGCTACCGCAATACTTGGCTCTGAATACCCTTTCTTTGCCCCGCTGGCCGCTATACTTACAGTGCAGGTTACTGTAGCCGATTCTGTAGAGAAGGCGACGCAGCGCATTATCGGCATCGTGGGCGGAGTAGCTGTCAGCTTGCTTATAGGGCATTGGCTCAGCATCAGCAGCTTTTCTATTTTCCTGGTCATCATTATTGGCATGGGCATTTCCAAAGCCCTGCGCATGAACCCTCAGATTGTATCGCAGGTAGCGGTAAGCTCCTTCCTGGTGCTGGCATTTGGTTTTCAGGAAGAAGGATATGCGCTGGAGCGGGTGGTGGAAACCTTGATGGGATCAGTTGTGGCAGTGTTAATCAACGCTCTTATTGTACCGCAAAACGCTATTCCGGAGGTAGAGAAAAGCATGCTTGCTTTAGGCGAGCAAGGCACCAAAACGCTCCAGTTTCTGGCCACACAGCTGCGCCAGACCGAAAAAGGGCAGCTTGTGGGGCGGCAGGAGACCGATGCGCTCATTGCCGCCACAGAGCAAAGTATAAAATCGCTGCAGCTGGCCGAGCAGAGCTTAAAGTATAACCCGTTTCTGACGCACAAACGCACCCGCCTCAGCCGGCTTTCCATTGGTGTGAAGCGGCTGGAGCATATTACTACCCAGATACGGGGAATACGCCGGGGCATAGCCGACCTTAACTCTGGGCACATCTTTGAAACCGACCTGCAGGACACACACGCGCTGCACCAGGCCATGCAAGCCACAGCAGTTTGTATCACATTGTTTAGCAACACTATAGTAGGACCGCAGGAGTTGCACCGCCCAGCCTTGTTAGCCAGCATCCGGGAGGCGGAGCAACTACAAAACCAGTGCCTCAGCACCTTACGCAGTATAAACTCCAACCACACGCTCCGCGACATCGGCAGCATACTCACAGACCTCAGCCGCATTTTAGCCGAGGCAGCCCGGTAACCTGAAGAAATTTATACTTTACAGTCAAACCTGCCGTAACAAACCGTGGCAGCAACTGTTCTTGTACTACTTCATCAAACTGAGTTTATACTATGTCTATACTTTTTTCCCCGCTTACTATCCGCAGCATCACGTTCAGAAACCGTATTGCCGTATCGCCGATGTGCATGTACAGCAGCCAGGACGGCTTTGCTACTGATTGGCACCTGGTGCACCTGGGCAGCCGCGCCGTAGGAGGTGCCAGTCTGGTTATTGCGGAGGCTACAGCCATTGCCCCGGAGGGCCGGATTACACCCCATGACCTCGGCATCTGGAAGGATGAGCATATGGAGGGGCTGCAGCGCATTACTAAATTTATAACTGAACAAGGCGCTGTGCCGGGCATACAACTGGCGCACGCCGGCCGAAAAGCCAGCCACCACCGCCCCTGGGATGGCGGGGCAGCCATCACTCCTGACCAAGAAAACGGCTGGCAGACGGTGGCCCCTAGCGCCCAACCATTTGCAGAAGGCGAGCCCGTACCACATGAGCTCACGCTGCAGGAGATAGAGGAGTTTAAAGATGCGTATGAGGCAGCGGCCAAGCGATCTTTGGAAGCAGGTTTTAAGGTGATTGAAATACACGCTGCCCACGGCTACCTGCTGCACGAGTTCTACTCCCCCATAAGTAACCAGCGCACCGACAAGTATGGCGGCTCCTTCCAGAACCGTATCCGGCTGCTGCTGGAAGTAACGGAGCGGGTACGCAACGTATGGCCCGAAAATCTCCCGCTGTTTGTGCGCATTTCCGCTACCGACTGGACTGAGGGCGGCTGGACAGGCGATGACTCCGTAGCTTTATCCAAAGAACTTAAAGCCTTAGGCGTAGACCTGATTGACTGCTCTACCGGCGGTAACGTGCCACATGCCTCCATACCAGTTGCGCCAGGTTACCAGGTGCCGTATGCAGAGCAGGTAAAGCGGCAGGCCGATATCTTAACCGGTGCTGTAGGGATGATTACTGAGGCAAGGCAGGCGGAAGAGATAGTGGCAAATGGCCAGGCCGATATGGTTCTGCTGGCCCGGGAGCTGCTGCGCGACCCGTACTTCCCGATGCATGCAGCCTTGGAGCTAGGTGACGAGCACCCGTGGCCACCTCAGTACGAAAGAGCTAAACCTCGCGGCTAAGCTTAACATGCAACAGCAGCAACCGTATGACACAAGGAACCAACTTGACTTAGTATGAACGACAATATAATTCACGACGAAGAAGATCTGCGTTTTTACATGCCCTTTGACGGCAACGACGCAGAACTAACCTATTCTTACACCGAAACTACCATCCTCGATTTTGAGCATACCTTTGTGCCGGACAGCCACCGTGGCAAGGGCCTGGCAGGCAAGCTTGTAAAAGAGGGGCTGGAGTTCGCCAAATCCAATAACTATAAAATCATACCTTCTTGCCCTGTGGTGGAGGCTTACATTGAGCGCTACCCGGAGTACAAGGAGATGGTGCACCCGGTATAACAGTATAAATTACACTGGCATTATTGCCATACAGCACAAAAAAGCTAACTTAGCTACTGCATCCTGCTTTAAGTTTATACTTTGGGCAGGATGTTTTTTTAGCTGATCACCTCAACGAAATAATTCATGAAGACTCCTCAATTGTTCCGGACACTAGCATTTGGCGGTTTGCTTTGCCTGGGAACTGCCGCTGTGCAGGCACAGGAATTTACGCGCCAGGATACTTTGCGCGGCAGCATTACGCCAGAGCGCGCCTGGTGGGACCTCACCTTTTACCACCTCAACATCGCTGTAAATCCGCAGGACAGCAGCGTGCACGGAAGCAATACCATCCGTTACAAGGTGCTGGAGCCGCAGCAAAGCATGCAGGTAGACCTGCAGCCGCCCATGCGCATAAACCGGGTAACCCAGAACGGTAAGGAGCTGCAGGTGCAGCAGGATGGTAACGCATGGTTTGTGCAACTGCAGGAGCCGCAGAAAGCAGGTCAGGAAAAAGAGATAGAAGTATACTACGGCGGCAAACCGCAGGTAAGCGTAAACCCTCCCTGGAGCGGCGGCATGACCTGGCAGTATGACGCCAACGGCAAACCCTGGGTAGCCAACTCCAACCAAGGCGACGGCGCCAGCCTGTGGTGGCCTAACAAAGACCACATGTACGACGAGCCAGACAGCATGCGCATCAGCGTGCGTGCCCCAAAGGGTTTAATGGATGTGAGCAACGGCAGGCTCAAAAATGTGCTGGAGCACCAGGATGGCAGCAAAACCTATACTTGGTATGTGGCTAACCCTATCAATAACTATGGCGTGAACGTAAGCATCGGCGATTATGCGCACTTCTCCGACACCTATAAAGGCGAGAAAGGCGATCTGGACCTAAACTTCTACCCGCTAAGCTATAACCTGGAGAAGGCCAAAAAACAGTTTACGCAAACGCACCAGATGCTGCAGGCCTTTGAGCATTGGTTTGGCCCTTACCCTTTTTATGAGGATGGCTTTAAACTGATCGAGGTGCCATACCTGGGCATGGAGCATCAGAGCGCTGTAACCTATGGCAACGGCTACAGAAATGGCTATAGGGGCCGCGACCTGAGCGGTACCGGCTGGGGACTTAAATTTGATTTCATCATCATACACGAGGCCGGGCACGAGTGGTTTGCCAACAACATCACATATAAAGATGCTGCCGACATGTGGATACACGAAAGCTTCACGAACTACTCGGAGTCGCTGTTCCTGGATTACCATTACGGCACCAAGGCCGCTAATGAGTATGTGATGGGCTTGCGCAACATCATCCAGAACGACAAACCTATTATCGGCACGTATAATGTGAACAAAGAAGGCTCTGGCGATATGTATCCGAAAGGCGCTAACATGCTGCACAACCTGCGCCAGATTGTAGACAATGATGAGAAGTGGCGAAGCATTCTGCGCGGCCTGAACAAGGAATTTTACCACCAAACGGTAACCACCCAGCAAATTGAGAATTACCTGAGCCAGCACATTGGCCGCGACCTTACGCCGGTGTTTGACCAATACCTGCGCGATGTACGCATTCCGGCTTTAGAGTATAAACTAAACGGCAAGAAGCTGCAATACCGTTGGGCTAACAGTGTAGACTCCTTCAACATGCCTGTAAAAGTATCACTGAACGGCAAAGAGCAGTGGCTGGAGCCTACAACGGATTGGCAGGAACTGAAAGTAAAGAAAAATACAACCGTAAAAGTCAACCCAAACTTTTATGTTACAGAGCAGAATGTAACTGCTGCTTAAGCTCCATTAAAGTATAGGTATGTAAAGTATAGGTATGAACACCGCCTTGGCAAAGGGCGGTGTTTTTTTTAGTTAAGGCTGATAAAATGCAGGCAATCATTCTCCTATTGCTATTTAAGGCCTAGATTAATTTCATACTTGATTTGAAGTTTGCCAAAGCAAACCTATACTTGCTTTGGTGTAGGCTCCTGCCCTTCCTCACCCCGGTAAAAACGAGTGGCTGGCAAGGCAAAACGGATATCAGGTGTTGCCATAAACCGCACCAGCACATCTTCCCAAATCAGGTGGACACTCTGGCGGCGGCGCATCAGGTTGCATACGTAACGCATGGTTAGCTCTATTCCGTTATCCCGTACAGCGGTGTACAGGTGCGGCTGCAGGTCTTCATAAAAAATAAGGTGCTGCTGCGACTGCCATCTAATCTGTTCACGGGCTGCCTCTGAGAGTTGCTCCGCGTGCTCATGCATCACTTCCCAAAGTATACCTTTGGCCTTTTGCCAGTTACTCTCAAACGTAATCCGGACTGGTATCTCCTCCCAAATAAACGGAAAGCCATAGTTATAATTTGCCTGCGTTTCCGTAAAAACCTTCAGGTTCGGGATGTTTACAACGCGACCGCTCGCCTGATCGGCCTTTATCCAACCCTGAATCTCGTTTAAAGTAAACTGAAACAGCCGGATGTCAATCACATCGCCTATGTGGTCGCCGATCTGTATGCGGTCGCCGATATGGAAGGGGCGCTTCCAGATAATAAATACCCAGCCCGCCATGTTTAACACCGGCTCCCGCAGTGCCAGCACCAGCCCTGCTGAGAGCAGGCCCAGAAATGTGGCGATAGACTGAAAGCCGTCGAGCCAGATATAAGACAGAAAAATCAGGCTGAGGGTAGTAATGGAGTAATTAGTGACTTTCCGCCACTGGTATTTTTTCCGAAGGTCTGCCTGCTGCTTGTTGATAAACCGCTGCAGAAACAGGCTCAGAAGCCACAGTACGCCAATTACCGCCAGCGAGTAAAGGAGTCTGCTGTAAAACTCTGTTGTAAGACCTGTATGGGCAGCAAGCCAGTAAGTTAAATTGCGCATGAACAAAGGGTTTTATTCTGCTTACTACGCAGGTAAGATCATACATTGTTCCGGCAGCACCTTAGGCTGCACTTCTTCCCGCTTTAGGCCAAACTTATATCGTGTCAAACCAAAACTATATAAAGCTTTTATAGTTTAAGTCTGTGAATCCTCCTTACAGAAATTAACGGCCTATGGCAGAGGCAGAATAAAGTATGTGCTCACTTGGTGTTTAAACACAATAATAGTACAAAGCAACATTCTTTTTATTGTATGTTAATATTCCTAAATTTGTGAGATTCAGAAGGTGCAGCAAGTATAGAACGCTCGAATTAAGTAAGATCTAATGAGGCTCATTTATACTTGTAACCCATTGATAAACACCTCATTTGCAATAACTTTTTAAAACCTGCTACGTGAGCGGACACTCAAATAGCCGGTAAAACTGGATAACTATAACGGTTCGTATGGAAGAACTGGAAGTATGGAATAAGTTTAGGGAAGGCAGTGAGGCTGATTTCACCCTCTTGTACAGGCGCTACTCACCCGTGATGCTGCGCTATGGGCAACGCCTTGTCTCTGACACGGATATTGTGAAGGATAGTATTCAGCAGGTGTTTTTTCAGATCTGGAAAAGCAGGCAGAATTTATCTACACCCCCAAGCGTAAAAAACTACCTCCTCAAGGCCTTCCGTTGTGAAATCGCCAAAAAAGCGACTTTCAAGAACAAGCACGAACCGCTACCCGATAATACGCAACTTGGCGTAGAGGCCTCGCATGAGTCTGAGCTGATCAAGCTACAATCTATTGAAATAAACAAGCAGAAAATACACCTCTTGCTCTCGAAGCTGCCCGAGCGCCAGCGCGAAGTAATTTTTCTGAAGTATTACACCGGCTTGCAGTACGACGAGATATCCGATATTATGGGCATCGACCAGAAATCGGTGTATAAGCTTACTTATAAGGCCATAGATAAGATGCACCAGCTGTTTCATGTGAAGGGGCAGGAAGAAAGCACTTCGCTGCGCAACCGTGTACGTGTACTGGCCAGTAGCCTGAGCACTCCTGCCGAGGAACCGGACTTGGAACCGATACCCGCAAAAAGCCCGCTACTTCTCAGCTTCGAGTAATATTTTCTGAACAGCATCAGTAATCTCAGCCTTATTGGCTTTTAAACCGTAACTCTCTACTTTCATTTTCGGTTAAAGCAAGGCTAGCATTTTAGGATGCTTGTTTTAATACGCTAAGCTGTTCGGCAAGCGTTGTACTAATAGCCGTGCCTAATCGCAGGAAAGAAAACAATTAAATCATACTATGAATATCAAAAAGGAGCCTTTTGGCACTACACCCGATGGCCAGCAAGTATACCGCTATACTTTAGCAAACCAACAAGGTGTAACAGTGAAAATCACTACTTATGGTGCCATTGTAACCTCTTTTATAACACCAGATAAGCGAGGGAATTTCGGTGATGTGGTGGCAGGGTTTGATAAATTAGATGGCTATATACCTAATGAGCCTCACTTTGGCGGCATAGTTGGCCGCTTCGCTAACCGCATCGCCAACGGAAAATTTATACTTGGCGGCACTGAGTATACACTGGCTGCCAATGATGCGCCGCATCATTTACATGGCGGCACAAAAGGCTTCGACAGCGTGGTATGGCAGGCGGAGGAAATGCCGGAGCGCAATGCCCTGAAACTTACTTACCAGAGTCCGGACGGTGAAGAAGGATATCCGGGAAACCTGTCCGCCACCGTGGTTTATACTTTAACCGACGACAACTCCCTGAAAATTGACTACACAGCCACCACAGACAAAGCCACACCAGTAAACCTGACAAACCACAGCTATTTTAACTTATCTGCAGGTAAAGTGAGTAATGTGTATGACCATATCATCTCCATAAACGCTGACAAGTATACGCCAGTGGATGAAACGTTTATACCCACAGGGGAACTGGCGGCAGTAGAAGGCACTCCCTTCGACCTGAAGCAGCCAGTGCGCATTGGCGAGCACCTGCGCCAGATACAGGGCGGCGGGTATGACCATAATTTTGTGCTTAACACAGGATCTGGAAGTATGCGTAAAGCAGCCGAAGTTTACGATCCAGGCTCCGGTCGGGTATTGGAAGTACTCACTACCCAGCCCGGCCTCCAGTTTTACACCGGCAACTTCTTAGATGGCTCACTCACCGGCCGTAACGGACATAGGTATGTGCAGCATTATGCCTTTTGCCTTGAGACACAAGCCTTTCCAGATGCGCCTAACCAGCCAAACTTCCCATCAGCCATACTCCGGCCAGGCGAAACCTACCAAGAAAGCACGGTTTATATCATTTCAGTACGAAAAAATAGCGGCCTTTTAAACTCATATTGATTAACAAAACCCTGTGCCTGCCAAATTTTAAGTGTAAATTGCAAGCTGCTGCAGGGTTGGCCGCTTCCAAAAGCAGGTAAACACTTACCGCTAATCAGCTGCAGCTAAAAATAATAATTAACACTTCTCTGCCTCAGGCAAGTCAGTAAACTAAAACTAAACAACACCGAAAATACACTATTATGGCTGGCACCCCGCAAACCAATGTCAAAACCCCCAACCCTGCAACCGACTACGATACACCGCAGAATTACAGAGGCCCGCTGGTAACAGTAACCATGCTCTTCTTTATGTGGGGCTTTATCACTTGCCTGAACGATATACTTATACCAAAGCTGCAGCAGGTTTTCACGCTGGAGCTTTGGCAGGCTATGCTTATTCAAACGGCTTTCTTCGGCGCTTACTTTTTCGTATCGCTGATCTACTTCATACTTTCCATCACTAAAGGAGACCCTATCCGCCAGATCGGGTACAAAAACGGTATTATAGTGGGCTTGGTAGTGGCAGCAGTAGGCTGTGCGCTGTTTTACCCTGCGGCTAGCACCCTGAGCTATGGCTTCTTCCTAGGGGCACTGTTTGTATTGGCTTCAGGCATCACCATCCTTCAGATTGCCGCAAACCCTTACGTAACTATACTTGGCCCTCCCGAAGGTGCAGCCAGTCGCCTGAACATGACCCAGGCTCTGAACTCGCTGGGCACAACGGTTGCTCCTATTATTGGTGGATACCTTATTTTTGGTGCCGTAAACGCCTCTGACGCTGGCGCTGATTCTGTTAAAATGCCTTATTTAGGTTTAGCCGCTGCCCTGCTTGTTATTGCGCTGATCATTAAAATATCTAAACTGCCAAGTATACAGAGCAGCGATGAGATAACGCCGGGCGCGGGCGCTCTGCGTCACCGCCACCTGGTGCTGGGCATCATCTGTATATTTGCTTATGTGGGCGGTGAGGTAGCCATTGGCAGCACGCTAATCAATTTTTTCAGCCTACCTGAAATTGCCGGACTAGAAGAAGCTGAAGCTGGTCATTTTCTTGCTTTTTACTGGGGTGGCGCCATGGTGGGCCGCTTCTTTGGAGCAGTAGCCCTTTCTAACATGAAAACCGCCAACGGTAAATATCTGGTAATCGGAGGTATAGCGGCAGTCGTATTCGTTCTGCTTTTCCTTGCCTATGGTATGAATGAGGCGCTTATAGCACTTGGCCTGATTGCCCTGAACTTTGGCGTACTGATGCTTGGCCGCTTTATACCAAGCAGAACCCTCGGCTTCTTTGCCGCAACTGTAGTGGTATTGCTGCTGATCACGAGTTTCGCTACCGGTTCTTTGGCTATGTGGTCTGTTATCGCTATTGGCCTGTTTAACTCTATTATGTTCCCAACAATCTTTACACTGGCCATCAAAGGTCTTGGCGTGCATACAAGCCAAGGTTCTTCGCTGCTGGTAATGGCAATTGTGGGCGGTGCCATCGTGCCGCCGCTACAGGGTGCCGTTGCCGATTTCACTGGTAACCTGCAGCTCTCTTTCATGGTGCCGCTGGTGTGCTACTTATACATCATGTATTATGGTTTCTCAGGATCTAAAATAGTTAATGAGAATATCTAATTGGCAAAATTGATATAACAGAAAAGCCGGCCTGCATCAACAGGTCGGCTTTTTTATTGCCTCTACCTCAGAATCCCTCCTAACCTCTCTAGCAGCTTTCCCAGAATTGCTTAACTTTCAGTTTCAAGAGGGCTTAAAATATTCTCCTTCTTCCAAAGGTTATCATCATAAATCCAGCTCAAACTTATAAATGAGGCGTTATTTGTTACCTGTTCTGCTGCTGCTTTATACTTTTGCGCCCGCACAAGTATTTGCCCAGGCATGGCCGGAGCACACTGGCAAGCGTCCCAAAATCGGGCTGGTGCTTAGTGGCGGCGGGGCGAAGGGAATGGCGCATATCGGTTTCCTAAAGGTGCTGGAGGAAGCGGGCATACGCCCCGATATAATTACTGGCACAAGTATGGGCAGTTTGGTTGGCGCACTCTACGCCCTCGGTTACTCGGCCAGTGAGATTGAGCAGATTGCGCTGAGCCAGGATTGGGAAATGCTGCTGAGCAACCAGGTGCCCCTAAACCAGATTGCCATGGAAGAGAAGGAGTACTATGGCCGCTACCTGCTGGAGCTCCCTGTAAACGGCACCACCATTAGCTTCCCCAGCGGATTGATTGAAGGACAGGCCCTGAATAACCTCCTGATCAGGCTTACGCGCGGCGCCCACAGCATTCAGGACTTCCGGAAGCTGCCCATACCTTTTGCCTGCGTGGCCACTGACCTCACCACAGGCCAGAAAGTTGTGCTGCAACAAGGATTTTTGCCGGAGGCGCTGCGGGCAAGTATGGCTATCCCGACGGTGTTCACTCCGATAAAGTTAGATGGCCGAATGCTGGTAGACGGTGGCTTGGTGCAGAATTTCCCAGTGCAGGAAGCGCTTGATATGGGTGCTGATTTTATTATCGGAGTGAACGTAGGTGGCGGGCTGGAGCCGGAGCAGAACCTGAAATCGATGCTTGATGTGCTGGTGCAGGCAACGTTTTTCACCAGTGCCTCTAACCTGGAAAGCGAAAAAAAGAAAACGGACTTTCTGGTAGATATTTTACCTTTCCTGGAGGGTTACAACACCGGCAGTTTTGCAGACACAGAAAAGATCATCAAAACCGGCGAACTTGTGGCGCGGGAGTATGAGGACAGCCTTCGCTCCTTGGCATCATACTTTAGCGCTTTTCCGCAGCCAATGCACAAGCCGGCAATTAGCAACCTCCAAGATTCCGTAAAAATCGGCAGGCTCCTTATCAGCGGCACCAATAGCACGCCACGGCGTATTCTGCGCCGCCGCCTCCGCCTGAACGAGAACGAAACGACTAGCATCCGCACCATCGAAAACAGGATTGAGATACTTTACGGCACCGGCCATTTCACTAAAGTTTCTTACGCCATGGTACCCACCGACAGTAGCCACCACCTGCAGGTAAACGTGGAAGAAGCAGCTGAGGGAGCCCTGAAAACGGCTATATATTATGATTCGGAGAACCGGGCCGGAGCCACTGTCAACTATACCCGGAGAAACCTTTTCTGGCCCGGATCCCGCTTTGTGGCCGAGGTAGACTTGGGGCAAAACATCCGCAATGACATTAACTACCTGAAGTATATGGGCTACCGAAACCAGATAGCCGTAAAAATCGGGAGCCAGTACTATAAAAACGACCTTTCGCTGTTTAACGACAATGGCAGCAAGGTTGCCATACTTCAGCAGAACATGAACGTGGGCACGCTAGGCTGGCAAACCACCATCAACAACACCTGGACGCTGGGGCAGCAACTGGAGTACAAGCTGGCTCGCCTGTATCCGCAGGTAGCAGGGCAAATAAACCTCGACTCGCTTACAGTGGACATTAACTGGCTGGAGCAGCTTAAAATCCGTAATTGGGCCTTCACCACTTTCTTTAAGCTGAACACCCTGGACCGCCAGGTATACCCAACCAAAGGCTGGCAGACGGAACTGCAAGGCAGCTATATCTTCGGGAACAGATTTACTGTAAGGGCGCAGGAAGACCACCGCGAGCTGGAAAATATAATGGGCAAAGACAATATAGACCCCTACTTTAAAGTATCGCTGAGAGCGAATGGCTTAGTACCGCTGCGGCCAAAACTCAGCCTGATGCTGCGGCAAGGGCTTGTAATGTATACCAGCAATGATTTACCGATAGGCGCGGAAACCATGATCGGGGGGTATACTTCTGTACTGCCCAACATGGTTGAGTTTCGGGCGGCAGAGCCTTTCTCATACTCCGCCGATAACTTATTTTACTCCGGCTTAGGGCTGCAGGCGGAACTGCGTAAAAAACTATACCTTCAGGTTAACTCTGCCTTCATCAACACCAGCATCTTACATGGCTACCGTAGTTTGCGCGGCAAAAGCAGCCGTGTTGGCTATAGCGCTACCCTTGGCTACCTTACTCCTTTTGGCCCGATAACAGCAGGCATAGCGCGCGAAACCCGCTCAGACTGGCGTGGTTTTATCAGCCTGGGCTTTCGATTGCCGTGGTAATATGCAATAGATCGAATCATCCTCCACAGAAAAAGCAAATAAAACCTACTCCAAAGCAACATTTTTTCACCAGCCACAGTATAGCATACACCAGCAAAATACTACACTTTACTTCTTTTATTCAAAAAATACATAAGCAGAATTCTTTTTATATAATTTTTTTTATCTATCTTAACAAAATAATAAGCAGGCTTCCTGCACAACGATCTAACCATTCACCTTAATTACATTTTTATGCTAAAGAAAATTACCACGCGTGTAGCATTCCCTATGCTGGCACTAGGCCTTATGTTGGGCTGTACTCCGGATGAGGAGCAGGTATCGCCAGACGCTACCTTAAGTACAGATGTAACAAGCAATGCCTCTGCTAGCTCAGCAACCCCTGGAGTTAAATTTAAAAAAGGCCACTACATTGTGGTTGCATCATCCAACAAACTGCCTGCTAATATTAAGGAGCAACTGAAAGCAGCTAAAGGAGACGTGACCGGCCATATGGAAGATGTAGGTATAGCCACTGTTACATCCAGCGACCCTGACTTTGCTGCTAAGGCTGGCAAAATCAAAGGTGTTGGCTCTGTTATCCGCGATCTGGAGGTGCAGTGGTACAACCCGGCAGACCAGAAAATAGTAGAATTTGACGCTGAAGCATTTGGCAACCCTCCTGCCAGCGGCGACAACGACCGTTTCTTTAATTTGCAGTGGGGCCATGATGCAGTGGATGCTCCTGAGGCATGGAACGCCGGCTACAGAGGCAAGGGAGTACGTATAGCTGTGCTTGACAGCGGCTTTGACCTTGACCATGCTGACCTTGCGCCAAACATTGATTATGCCGCCAGCGCAAACTTTGTTGTGGGCGAGAGCCTTGGCTATGCGTTGCCAGGTGTTGGCAGCCACGGCACCCACACAGCAGGCACTATTGCAGCCGCTGACAACGGTATAGGTATAATAGGTGTAGCTCCTGAGTCGGAACTTATACTTGTAAAAGTTCTGCGCGACTCTGGCAGCGGCTCCTTCTCCTGGATGATGCAGGGTATTGTGCACGCTGTGCAACAAGGTGCGGACGTAATTAACATGAGCTTGGGCGCAGCGCTTCCTGCTAACGGTAAGTACCTGGATGACAACGGCACGCCGGACGATCCTTCTGATGACTTTGTTGTAAGCGATACAAAAGCGACGCATGAGCTGATTAACGCCATCAACAAAGTTACAAACTATGCAAACCAGCAAGGCGTTACCGTAATAGCTTCGGCAGGTAACGATGCAAACAATGGCAACAAAGACAAATCATTGGTGCATATTCCTTCTAGCGCTAGCAATGTTATTTCTATATCAGCTACAGCACCACAGGGTTGGGCACTGGCTCCAACAACTACTAACTTAGATAACCTGGCTTCTTACTCTAATTACGGTACTGCAGATGTAGATTTTGCTGCTCCGGGCGGCGACTATATGTACCCAGGAAATGAGATAGCTACTGTGGGCGGAGTAACACAGTACGTGTATGTATTGGACTACGTGTTTAGCTCAGGAAGCAACCTGAACGGCTCTACTTCTTACTACTGGTCAGTGGGTACTAGTATGGCCGCTCCTCATGCAACGGGAGTTGCCGCTATTGTTATTGGCATGAATGGTGGCCAGATGGACCCTGCTCGTGTAAAAGCGGTATTACGCGCCTCTGCTAATGACCTTGGCAAACCAGGCCGTGATCCATACTATGGTTATGGCCGTGTAAATGCTGCCAGAGCTGTTTCAGCTGTGCAATAAAGCACATTTAAACTTCATCAAACGCCATCCAGCATAATGTGCTGGATGGCGTTTTTTTTTACATCATCCTTCTGCTGCTTCACAGTCAAGCAGCCCAAAGTATACTTTATTACAAAAACTCATCTAGCGGCAAGGTTCAATAACAGCAATGCTAGTCAATTATACTTTTGTCAAGTACACATCTTAATTGTTCTAAAATTTATCATCGTCGCACCTATTATTTTATTTTTTACTAACCACTTATCTTTTTTATTGAAAATATTTAAATATTATATCTAGAGTTGTTAAATTAACAACGAAACAAGGTTTAATATTTAAAATTGATTTCTATGGCTAAAGCATTTTCCCGGATACCGATGCTACTGCTCTTGTTGGTTGTGGCAGCTACTTTTATTCTTCCATCTGTACCGCAGGTTAATTATGGAGGGGAAATAAATACCGCCGACACAGCCTGGATGCTAACAGCTACAGCTCTCGTGCTGATTATGACGCCGGGATTAGCTTTTTTTTACGGAGGTATGGTGCGGAAGAAAAATGTGCTTTCAACAATGCTGCAAAGCTTTATTTGTATGGCCATTGTTACAGTAATGTGGATAGTTTTTGGCTTTAGCCTTGCTTTCGGAGAGTCTTTAGGTGGTGTTTTTGGCAACCCCTTCACCTATTTTATGATGAACGGAGTTATAGATGGCGCACCGTGGCCGGCGGCACCTACCATTCCTTTACTGCTCTTTGCCATGTTCCAGTTGAAGTTTGCCATCATTACACCCGCACTTATTACCGGGGCTTTTGCGGAGCGTATCCGCTTCATTTCTTATACTTTGTTTATCATATTATTCTTTATTTTCATTTACGCCCCGCTGGCACACGCCACCTGGCACCCCGACGGTATTCTGTTTAACTTAGGAGTACTGGATTTTGCAGGCGGAACGGTGGTGCATATGTCGGCTGGTTGGGCTGCTCTGGCCTCTGCCTTGTACCTGAAGCGCCGTTACGAAGCTAGCCATGCTCCCGCCAATATTCCGCACGTAATGCTAGGCACCGGTTTGCTTTGGTTTGGATGGTTCGGGTTTAACGCAGGCTCGGCGATGGGTGCAAGTATACTGGCAACTGTGGCGCTGGCCACCACCACTACAGCTTCAGCAGCAGCTGCCTTGGCCTGGATCTTTTTTGATGCCTTACGCGGCAGAAAACCCACTGCTTTGGGCACTTGCATAGGAGCTGTGGTTGGGTTAGTGGCTATTACTCCTGCCGCCGGTTTTGTTACTATACCGCACTCTCTGGCCATTGGTGTTATAGCGGCTATAGTAAGCAACCTGGTTGTAGAATGGCGGACACGCTCTACCCTCGATGATACTTTAGATGTGTTTCCATGCCACGGTGTGGGCGGCATGGTAGGTATGCTACTAACAGGCGTATTTGCAAGCAAGGCAGTAAACCCGGCTATCGAATTAGGTAACGGATTGATTTTTGGCGAGTATGAGCTGTTTCTGCTACACGTGGCCACGCTGGTAGGCGTTTCTGGTTTTGCGTTCGGAGGCTCTTGGGTGCTGTTAAAAGTTACAGATTTAATAACTCCGCTGCGGGTTTCCAGGGAAGAGGAAATAATAGGACTTGATATTAGCCAGCATAATGAGACACTAGAATATACTGAGAAGGCACAGCACGTAGCGCCTAAAGCTGTGTATAGTTAAGCCAGCCATTTTTTAAGACGCTATTAAGATTTCCCCACTGCTGTTCTGGTAAAAGCGCGGTAGTGAGGATTTTTTTAGCTTTAATCCTGCACCTTGTCTAAGGTTTTGCGCTTGTTGGTTTTAACCTGCTTAAAGTAGCTTGGGGTAAGGCCTGTAATCTTTTTAAACTGATTGGACAGGTGTGCTACACTGCTGTATCCTAGCTTATAAGCTATTTCCTTTAAGCTCAACTCATCGTAAACAAGCAACTCTTTTACCCGCTCCACCCGCTGAAGTATAAGATATTTCTCAATAGTAGTCCCTTCAAAAGAAGAAAACAGAGAGCTCAGATAGTTGTAGTCGAGGCCAACTTTCTGAGCAATATAGTCGGAGGTGTTAACGTGTAGCTCCTGCTCCCCGGTTTGGTGCACCAGCTCTATTATGGCCAGCTTCACTTTCTCGATCAGCTGCGTCTTGCGGTCGTCCAGCAGCTCAAACCCGTTGCTTTCCAGCACTTCCCGTAGCTTATTTTCATCGATGTTATGATCGCTCGCTATCTCGGCCTCACCTAGCCCTACCTGAAGCACCGTGTAACCTAATTTCTGAAGTTCCTCTGACACCACTTTTTTGCAGCGGTCGCACACCATGTTTTTAATATAGATCTTCTTCGTTGCCATTTTACAAAGTTAGTGCTTTAATCACGTACAAATATTATAGAAGCAAGTCTAGCATCTCTGAAATGAGCAATCAAGAAAAAATTCAACTGACCTACCTCAGCAATTGTTTTCTGACCCTTCTATACACACTATGTTATATAGTATTAAGTTTATATTTTTGCACCCAATTCTTTACCTATGACTACCGCTGAACTCTCCGAATACCTTTCTATACGGCTTTTAAACAATGATACACTGTTGCACACCACTTGGCTACGTAGTGTAAATAGCATAGAATACCGTGATAGCTTAAGCCTCATTAAAAAGCTGATTCTTGAAAAAGATATCAGGCTCTGGCTTAGCGATTCGCGACAGCTGTCACATGTTACTTTTGAGGACCAGCAATGGATTATGAAGGAGATTTTGCCATTGCTACTGAAAAGCCGGTTAGAAAAAGTAGCCCGCGTGGTTAAATCAGATGTATTCAGCTACATCACGTTTGAGAACCTGATGAGGAAAGCGCAGGAAAACTATAATTTTGAAGCCCACATGGAGCAGTTCACCTCTGTAGATGCCGCCTTAGCCTGGCTGTATCTGAACGAATAGCTGCATCAATCCTCTATCAGAATTCCGAATTTCCCCATTTGGTAATCGCGCATAGCCTGCATTATTTCTGTTTGGTTATTCATTACGTATGGTCCGCTTGCCACTACTGGCTCCTGAAGCGGCTTCCCTGCCATTAAAAGGCCTTTCATATCTGCCTTAGCCGTGACGGTTATACTTTCTCCATCCTGGTTAAACACGACCTGGTGCAGCCCATCCACCAAGCCATAGCCAGCCACTTGCAGAGCGCCATCCACCAAGTATAAAAAAGCATTGTAATCTGATGGAATATGGAAAGTATAACTTGCCCCTTCCTGAAGCTGAAGCCGAAGCGCCAGCACCGGAGACAGTGTTTTTACTGGTCCTTTAATACCTTCAAATTCCCCGGCAATTACCTGCACTTTAACTCCTTCTTCTGCTACCTCAGGCGTGTCTTCAGCAAGCAGAGGCATGTATTCCGGCTGGTCCATTTTGTGGGCTGCCGGTGTGTTTATCCATAGCTGGACAATCTCCTGCACGCCTCCCCGCTCCATGATATCCTTCGGTGGCCGTTCGCTATGCACTATTCCCCGGCCTGCGTTCATCCATTGCGTTCCGCCTGCATACACAATGCTGTTGTTACCCCGCGAGTCGCGGTGATGCACTCCTCCCTGAAACACGAACGTAACAGGCGAAAAACCTCTGTGCGGATGCGGGTCCACTCCTGTTTTATGAGGGATAACGCCCTCGGGCATTTTTGTTTTGTGGTGATGCAGCAGCAAAAAAGGGTCTATCTGCTCCACCTGCTGCGTTGGGAAAGGCTGACGCACAGGCATACCTCCCATGTCTATCGTGTCTGCAAAAAGCAGGCGGGCTACACTTCTGTTTTTCATAATTTCATCGCTTTCTAAAAGTATAAAACAGTTATTTGCTAAACAAGTTTGGCAAGCTGCACCGCAGCCTCTTAAACACCGACAGCACCCGCTTACTGGCAGGTGCTGTCGGTGCTGCTATCAAAGTATAGTGCCTTTTAATAGTTTGGATCCTGATTTCGGTAGCCGCCTCTGTCTGAGCGGTTGCCTCTGCTTTGGTTGTCAAATCCGGATTCTTTGTTGGCCATAGAGCCATAACCGCCATAGTTGCCCGAAGAGGAGCCATAGCTTCTACTGCCAAGAGTGCCTCCTCTGTGGCCGCCCTCGTAACCTATGCCGCCACCATAGTTTTTACCTCCATAGCTACTGCCAAGCCCGCCGCCTTGGCTACTGCCGCTGTAACCGGAAGAACTGCCTGAGCCACTATAATTGGGAATGCCTCTGTTGGAGTGCACAGAGGTATTGCCGTAGCCACCGCCATAACCCGACGAGGAGACAGAATCACCCATATTGCCGCCGCCGCCGCTCATGGAGCCATAACTTGGAGAACCGCCAAAATCGCCGTGAGCGCTGTAGTTTGAGCCTCCAAACCTTGAACCGCTGTAGCCGCTCATCCTGCCGGAGCCGTAGCCTTGCTCCTGCTGCGCCCGTCGCTCACGCTGCATATCATGAATATCGTCGTAGCGGTTTGAGGAGCCGCCAAAGCTAGAAATGCCGTAGCCTTGCCTGATGTCCCCTAAGTCATGTCTGCGGCCGCGTGTGTTTTCATAGTAATTATCCTCCATATCATAGTCGCGGCTGCGGTAGTTCTGAAAACGGTTGGCATCAAAATCACGCTTGTCTCTAAAGTCCTGCGGGTTGTTGCCACCCTGGTAACGATCCTGGTGTTCGCGCCCGAAGTCACCGTCGCGGGTGTCGCGGTCAAAATCATACGTATCTTTTCCGGTCCAAAGGCCGCCGTGGTAATATCTGTTTACTCTATCGTTTCTCATAGTTCAGTTAAGTTTGTTATACATACTTCTGGTCTATTCTTAACGAGGCAAAACGCGAACGGTTCCGGACCTTTACATCAAAAGCAAAGGCCCGCCGAAGTGACAGGCCTTTGCTGTATAAATAAATTGTGAACTCTGTATTATCTCCGACGACCGTCGTTTTTACTATAGCGGGCCTGGTTTTCTGATTTAAAGCGAGTGCGCGCACCAAAACCCGATGGTTTATTATCATACAACCTGCGCCGTTTTTTCTCACTTCTGCTGCCATGCTCAGGGGCACCGTAAACAGTTGTACCAGATTCTGCACCACTATAACCATAGTTATGATTAATAAAATCAGTATAGGCCTGGCTGCTGGCGTAGCTGCCATAAGTTGGCCTGTTGCTGTAATCTGGAAACTCTATATAGTTATTATCAGGGCTGACTGCATAACCACCTAGTCTATCTTTTTCCTGAAGTTCAGATGAGCCGGGAGTATTGCTTCGGTGTTTATTCCCGAAGGTAGACACACTGTAATTGCCACGGTTGTAGTCGTTTTTATAGCCCTGGGTGCCGTAATAGTCGTTGCCACGCATGCTGGCATTATCACGGCCATAACTTAAGTTCCTGCTGTTTTCAGCACGCATAGGGTTTTCACCAGATTGTTCGCTGCCCACATCACGCTGCATGAATGAGTCGCGGTCGTTTTGATAATTTGAGTTCATGATATGCACATTATTAGTTGATAATCTTACTCTTTTAACGGTCTACAAAATCAGCTGGTTCAGCTATTAACTTCTTAATAAAATACTTTCACCCTTATATCACCACTATTTATTCTTTATATTATATAATTAAACTACCTATATACTATTTTTACGTATAATTTAGGATGGATTTTTTGCTCTTTCCTCACTAATTCTCCATCCAATTAGCCCTCTGCTTCAGCTGCACACTCATGAGCAAATAAAAAATTGCACTGATCCATCTGTACTTCTATCTCAACACAAAGACTCCTTTGCAGGAAAACGCTAAGATTTACATTAACCCCAGTCGGCAGCAGAACATAATCCACAACTTACACTTAGTATACTTTTGGGTACAGGCAACAGTATTGAAGTGCAGACATTTTTTATACTTAACCCGAAAACATATTACCGTTTTTTGAATTTAGGAACTGAACGGCCAAGTATGGCCACAGCTATTTGCTTGTGCTTGCGTAGCCTTTGAGGTGACACTCTTGTATTTGGCTGTTTTAGGAGGTACAGCTGCGGCAGGAGTTGGATAGCTATTATAACTCCAACAGAGCCTTTCAGGTGCTTAGGCTGCGTCTATCGGTGGGGGCAAAACACTTAACAGGCATACGCAAAAGCAAGTTTACAAAGTATAAAAAACGCTATGGAAGCTGCCGCTTGGTGGCTAACTTTAGCCTTGTACAAAAATCGAAATCTTAACTTAAACTATGAGTAATATAAGCACGGATATATGCATTGTGGGCGCAGGCCCGGTAGGTTTGTTTGCCGTATTTGAGGCCGGTCTGCTGAAAATGCGTTGCCACGTAGTAGACGCACTGCCAGCCGTTGGCGGCCAGCTGTCTGAGATATACCCTAAAAAACCGATTTACGACATACCGGGCTTTCCGGAGATTTTGGCCGGCGACCTTGTAAAAAACCTGGAGCAGCAAATTGCTCCCTTCCACCCAACCTTTACCCTGGGTGAGCGTGTAGAGGATCTGGAAAAACTAGAGGACGGCTCCTTTGTAGTGCACACGGTGGACGGCACCAGGGTTGCCTGCAAGGTAGTGGTTATTGCCGGTGGGCTCGGCTCTTTTGAACCGCGCAAACCGGCCATCCAGAACCTGGAGAAGTTTGAGAAAAAAGGCGTGGAGTACATGGTACGCGATCCGGAGCATTTCCATAATAAGCGCGTGGTTATAGCCGGTGGCGGAGACTCTGCCCTGGATTGGACTATTTACTTGGCCGGCCTTTGTAAAGAGCTGACGCTGGTGCACCGTGGCACAAGCTTTAGAGGAGCGCCGGAGTCGGCGGCTAAGGTTTTAAGTATGGCGGAGGAAGGTCAGATTAAGCTTATCTTAAAATCTAACGTAACCGAGGTGCATGGCCAGGATGAGCTGGAAGCGGTAACGGTAATGATAGACAACAAAGACCCTTACAAGATAGAGGTGGATAATTTCATCCCGCTTTTCGGACTGGTGCCAAAGCTGGGGCCGATCGAGAATTGGGGACTGGAGCTGGATAAGAATGCTATTCTGGTAAATACCGAGGACTACTCCACTAATGTACCTGGCATCTACGCCATCGGCGACATCAACACATACTCAGGCAAGCTGAAGCTTATACTTTGCGGTTTCCATGAGGCTGCGCTGATGGCTCAGAGTGCCTACAATATCATTTACCCAGACAAAAAATTTGTGTTAAAGTATACTACCGTTAACGGTATTCAGGAGCTACAATAATGAAAGACGCTATCAATATTTATGTGGAGCAGGACAACGGCGAGCGCATAGAGCTGGAAGCACCGCTGGACATGAACCTTTCGGTAATGGAAGTGCTGAAGGCAAATGAATTCCCGGTGCAGGCTGTTTGTGGCGGTATGGCCATTTGCGCCACTTGCCATGTAGAGGTGCTGGAAAGCAGCGAATTGCCTGAGATGAGCGACGACGAAGCTTACATGCTCGAAACGCTGCCGCATGCTACCGAAAGCAGCCGCCTTTCCTGCCAACTGCGCGTAAACCCTGACCTAGATGGTTTGGTGGTGCGTATTATGCCTGAGGCTTAGCTTATACTTCAAGAGTTTTATACTTCAGAAAACGGTGCTGCTTCGGTAGCACCGTTTTTGTTATAGGGCAAGAGGAGTTCTCAAACATGGTCGGTTTTGCTGCACTGTCTGAGTTTATATTTTATGATGGTCAGTAGTATAGATTCAGTACAGAGAGGAAGTATAAACGGAGGCTTATTTAATTTAAAGTATAGCCGCTACTGCAGGCAGCATCACGCAAATGAAAATTATTTGCAAAACAGATGCTTACGGCCGCTTATAGCTAACAACTTTCACCACCACTGTATCAGCTAGCTGAGGGTCTTTATCAAAATTAACCCAGCCTTCGCGCTTCGACTCCTGCGGGGCAAACGGAAAATCAATGTCAGCCGACTCTACTGCTTCGCCTCCTGCCTGTGTCTCTACTTTTACTTTAACCTGTTCTGCTGTTTCACCGCCTTTGTTGTGCAGCACAACACGGTAGCGGTAAGGTGCATGCTCACTTGGGTCCGGAAAGTTTTCGGCCACCAAGTCAGGGGAAGCGGGTTTCCGGGTGTACGCCTGGTAAATCAGGTAGCCGATTATATGCAACATCAACAAAAGCCCGACAACAAATACCAGCCACTCAAACCAGTTTTTCCTGTCCTTTACTTCGTCTTGAGTTTCTTTTTCAGTCATTTTGAAGCCTTACTTTATAAGCAAACGTCCCGCCGAGGCACCCAGCGAAGTAAGCACACCTAAGGTTATACTTTGGCAAAAAGCTACCCAAAAACTCACCCCATCAAACCGACCGAAAAACCACAGCATAAACGCCGCCGCGGCTAACCCGATCACGTAGCTAATGCATGTATCAAACGTAATGTGGTAGAGCAGGTCGCGGATGTTGTTATCCATTTTCCCTTTAATATCACTGAAATATAAAATAACCATACTTAGCAAGATGGAAACAAGAGCCATGGTTAAGATGTTGCCGGCTGAGGCATCCAGGGCTATTTTTAAAACCTCCTCAGTCGGAGCCACGTTTCCGCCGACGAGAATAGCGCCGCAGAGCGCCAGTACACTTACGCTTAGCTTAGACCTGTAAAGCGACCCTTCATTCCGTTTCTCCGCCTGCTGCTTCTCCTCTTTTTCGGCCTGGTCCAATCCCTCGGCATTCTCCTCATTTACACCCAACTGCGCTGTGCCAACAGAAACTCCAATGGATACTGCCATTGCCTCAATAATCACCTTGCCCATTATCTCATCAATGCTCATCTCTGCAAACTCGATGCGGTTAAGCATGTACAGCACTGCAAAGGACAGCAGCAAACCGATGCCTATTTCCTCCACGGAGTCTACCATCACACTTTTCCAGGATACATCGGGGCGCATGCCGGCAAAGCGGTTATAGCCAAGCAGCAGCAGGTAAGTTACCGCCACCAGCAACAGCAGTTGCAGCGGCGAAGCAATAAAACCGGCCCACCACACCTCCATGGTATACAGCAACGGAAAACTGAACAGCAAACCGCCGGTTATCCCCCGCGCATACTCCTTCAGCGACTGGCGGAGCGGCCTGTTGTTGCTCGTGATTCTCTGTTTCTGCTTAACCTCTGCCACTTTTAAATATTTGAAGGCTTATACGGCTTCGGGGCAAAATAGGCTGCCATAGTGCTTAGAGGCAAAAAGAGTATAAATCGAACTGCTTTAACATTATCAAATTAAAATATTTATATATATTTGAACACCAAGTATTTTAACACAAAAGAAAACAAACATGAAAAAGCTTTTAGGAGCCGCAGCACTGGCGCTACTGTGCACGGGAGCCTTCGCGCAAACCTCTCAGGGAACGGTTGAGATAGCAGGTTCATTTGGTTTTAAAAGTATCAGCAGGGATTACGGTACCGATCAAAAGAGCAACAGGTTCAACTTAGGTCCATCAGTAGGTTATTTTGTGAAAGACAACGTAGCGGTAGGAATGGGAATGAGCTATACCCGTGAAGTTTCCAAATCAACAGAAGTGCATTACGGAGGCTACTACAGTGGCCCTTATACTGTAGATGTTGAATCCACTAATAACGGCTATCATGTAAGTCCATTTATCACAAGATATTTCAGCTTAACTGAGAAAGTATTCTTTACCGGGACCGGCTCTGTTGGCTTCGGCAAGACGAAAAGTACATCCGAGTATAAGGGCGATATACAAAGTAGGGAGAGCACCAACAGCACCTTCAGGGCAGGAGTGTCTCCCGGCATCTCCTTCTTCCCTACTTCAAAATTTGGACTGTCTGCATCCTTTGGGTTCTTGGGCTACGCTCAGTATAAAACCGAGTTTAAAAATGACCAGAATGATGACTATGAACACTCCGAGTTTGGCCTAGATCTAAACAGCAGTTATCTTAATTTTGGACTTAGTTACTTCATCAGCCGCTAAGCAAGAATAACATCTACAAAAAAGGCCTGCGCAAGTATGAATTGTGCAGGCCTTTTTACTTATACAAGTATGCTTTATACTTACCAGCCGCTTGCCAGCACATCGGCAATGTGCATCGTTTTGATTGGTTTGCTCTGTTTCTTGATGTAAGCCTCCAGGTGCATCAGGCAGCTGCTGTCGGTGGATACAATATAATCTGCTCCGGTGGCTATCGCGTTATCTACCTTTTGTTCGGCCATAGCTGTGGAGATTGCCTCAAACTTAACGGCAAAGGTACCGCCGAAACCGCAGCAGGTTTCATTATCTTCCATCTCCACTAGTTCCAGACCACGAACATTGCTCAGCAGCTCGCGCGGGCCAGCTTTAATGCCGCACTCGCGCAGGGCGCTGCATGAATCGTGATAGGTGAAACGGCCGGGTAGCGAGGCTCCCTCAATGCGTGTAATGCCCAGCACGTCGGTCAGGAATTCTGTCAGCTCGAACACCTTCTTCTGCATGGCTCTATACTTTACCAGCTTCGACGATTTCACAAAAATATCCTGGTAAGCGTTGCGCACCATGCCTACGCAAGAGGCTGACGGCGCTACGATGTAACGCGAGGTATCGCTGGTGAAATCCTCCAGAAACTTATCGGCTACTTCGCGGGCCTCGTTAAAGAAGCCGCCGTTAAAAGCGGGCTGTCCGCAGCAGGTTTGGTTGGGGTTGTAGCGCACCTCGCAGCCTACCTTTTCCAGCACCTTCACCATGTTCATGGCCGTGTCCGGAAACAGCTGATCCACGAAGCAAGGAATAAATATATCTACAATTTTTCTGCTTGCCATAAACTATAAAAATACAGCCCCGGACTCGGCCATGGCGGCTTGCAGGGCGGTTTTGTTGAGGTGCAAATCTACGCCATTATTTTCGAAGAAACTGATCATATTTTCGGTAGGCATGTTGCCCACCAGGTCGTCTTTGGCCATAGGGCAACCGCCGTAACCGCGCAAGGCTCCGTCAAAACGGCGGCAGCCGGCCTGGTAAGCCGCCTCTACTTTCTCTTGCCAGGTGGTTGGCGTGGTATGCAGGTGCGCCCCAAACTCTATCTGCTCAAATGCCGGAATAAGGTGGCTGAACAGGTAGGTGATATTTTCCGGCGAGGCCACGCCAATGGTATCGGACAGCGACACAACCTTTACCTGCAGTTTATCCAGCTCATGCACAAATTTTACCACCGTCTCCACATCCCAAGGGTCATCGTAAGGATTGCCAAACCCCATCGAGATATAAGTAACCAGCGTTTTATTGTGCTTGTGGCAGATGTCCTGAATTTCGGCCAACTGCTGCATGGCCTCGGCTATACTTTTGTTGGTGTTGCGCTGCTGAAAAGTCTCAGATACGGAAAGCGGAAAGCCCAGGTAATCGATCTGCTGGTGCTGTGCGGCGTCCTCGGCCCCACGTGTATTGGCAATAATAGCGAGCAGTTTAGATGCTGTGCTATCCAGCTCCAGCCGCTCCAGCACCTCAGCCGTGTCGCGCATCTGCGGAATAGCCTTCGGAGAAACAAAGCTGCCAAAATCAATGGTGTCAAAACCTACCTGCAGGAGCTGGTTAATGTACTTTACCTTAACATCGGTAGGTATAAATTCTTTGATGCCTTGCATGGCATCACGTGGGCACTCTATTATTTTCATAGTATAAGGTCAGTTTAAAGTATAACTTACTGCCTCTGCCAAAGGTACGTTTATCAAAGAAGCTAAAAAAGTGCAAAGCTATACTTTGATTTGCCGCTGCTCTTATGCTAACAGGCTGCCTGTGCTGCTTAAACTCATTGCCTGGCTGTAAGCCTGTGCTGGCATGCTTAACCTACCGGCATCATACTTCGTTTCAGGAAAAGATAAGTTCTAATGCCACATACTATACTGGCTAAACAATAATGCTATGGAAAACCTGATTCAATATTTAGACGATTCTCTGGTGCCGCTGGAGGAGAAGGTGCAAGAATATTTAAACCTCGAAAAAGATATCCGTAAATCGGAAGTGGATATGCTCACCAGGAAGCAGGGGCCGGTACAGGAGGCAGCAGAAAACACCGCCACCACCCTAAAGGAAGTGCCGGATATTTCGGAGGGGCAGCTACAGGAAATGGTGCAGCGCCTGGACAAACTGCGTGAGGAAATTGTGCAGATGCTGCCCGAGAAGAACAAGTTTATTGAGATAAACCTTGGCTATGGGCCGAGTATGGTTGGCTATTTTACTGCCGACAACGAAACGCACCAGCCGCTGCCGGAGCCTATACTTCGGGTGGTGCATTAAAAAATTTTTAACTTACACGCCATTACCGCTTATTAAACCATATTTTTCATTTAAAGCTATACACCACTAAATGGGTTTACTCGTTTTATACCTTGCCATTGCGCTATTTTTCTCATTTCTGTGCTCCATACTTGAGGCGACCCTGCTTAGCATCACACCATCTCACGCCAGTATTTTAAACAGCCAGAGCCCAGCTTTAGGCAACGACCTGAAAGAATTTAAGGACAACATTGACAGGCCGCTGGCCGCCATACTTACCCTGAACACCTTTGCCCATACTATTGGCGCTGCCGGTGTGGGCGCACAGGCCCAGTATATCTGGGGCGAGGAGTACCTGACCGTAATATCTGTGGTATTAACCGTCATCATCCTGATCTTCACAGAGATTATTCCTAAAACCCTTGGCGCCAACTACTGGAAGCAACTGACGCCTTTTACGGTGCGCACGCTTAAAATATTGATTTACTCTCCACTGTATCCTTTTATCATACTTTCACAGTTCATCACGAAGCGCCTTAAAACAGAGAAAGGCCGCAGCGTACTTAGTCGGGCCGATTTTACAGCCATGGCCGAGCTTGGCATTAAAGAAGGAATTTTCAAGAAAGGAGAATCCCAGATTATACAGAACATACTTCGGTTTAACAGTATCCTGGTGCGCCACATCATGACTCCCCGCACCGTTATTGTAAGTGCCCAAGAGGATATGACCATGACTGATTTCTTCCGCGATTTCCCGGATCTGCGCTTTTCCCGTATTCCTATTTACTCCACCAACCTGGACGATATTCAAGGTTTTATCCTGAAGGAGGAAGTGCTTTACAAGATAATCAACAACGAGGGGCACCTGCCGCTAAAGTCAGTTCTGCGAAAAATACAGGTAGTGCCGGAGCACATGGCCATTCCTACGCTTTTTAACCGATTGCTGGAGCAACAGGAGCAGATTGCCCTGGTGGTGGATGAGTATGGTGGCACAGCCGGCCTAATAAGTATGGAAGACATTATTGAAACATTGTTGGGCATGGAAATTATTGATGAGCTAGACCAGGTGGCCGACCTGCAGAAATGGGCACGCCAGAACTGGGAGAAACGCGCCCGACGACTTGGCTACACGCCCGAAAATGAAAAATAATTTTTTGCCGAGACGACTTTAATAGTAAAGCGCCTGCCATAGCAAACCCTGTGGCAGGCGCTTTTTTCTTCACCCGAACTGTTTATCCTTTTAGCCTAATGAAACTGCTCTTCTTCGGTAGAGCCCACCAGTGCGGCAGTGGAGGTAGCGCCGGAAGTTACAGTGTTCTGTACAGCATCAAAGTAGCCGGTGCCCACAAACGACTGATGTTTCACGGCTTTAAAGCCATCCGGCTGCAGGGCAAACTCCCGCTGCTGCAGCTCTGAGTAGCCTGCCATACCGCGCGCTTTGTAAGCCTTAGCCAGCTCAAACATACTGGTATTCAGCGCATGGAACCCAGCCAGCGTTATGAACTGGAACTTGTAGCCCATAGCTGCCAGTTCTTCCCGGAAAGTCTCCATCTGCTCTACGCTAAGTTTGGCGGCCCAGTTAAAAGACGGAGAGCAGTTATAGGCCAGCAGTTTACCGGGATACTCTTTATGAATGGCCTCGGCAAACTGGCGCGCCTGCTCCAGGTCCGGGTGGGAGGTCTCCATCCAGATCAGGTCGGCATAAGGTGCGTAGGCCAAGCCGCGTGCTATCCCCTGCTCCATGCCGCAATGCACGTGGTAGAAACCCTCGCTAGTGCGCGGCTGGTCAAGTATAAACTCGTGGTCGCGCGGGTCTATGTCTGAGGTTATCAGGTTGGCGGCATCGGCGTCAGTTCGTGCCACTACAATAGTGGGCACGCTCATCACATCGGCAGCCAGCCGGGCAGCCACCAGCTTGTTGATGGCCTCCTGCGTAGGCACCAGCACCTTGCCGCCCAGGTGGCCGCACTTCTTAGCCGACGACAGCTGATCCTCGAAATGCACACCGGCTGCCCCGGCTTCGATCATCATCTTCATCAATTCAAAGGCATTTAGGTTACCGCCAAAGCCAGCCTCGGCATCCGCCACAATTGGAACCATGTAATCCTTCTCTCCCTCCCCGTTTACGCTCTGTATCTGGTCGGCGCGCAGCAGGGCATTGTTGATCTTCTTCACTACGTTCGGCACCGAATCGGCTGGGTACAGGCTTTGATCCGGATACATCTGGCCTGCCAGGTTAGCATCAGCGGCCACCTGCCAGCCGCTCAGGTAAATGGCGTTTAGGCCGGCCTCTACCTCCTGCACCGCCTGGTTACCGGTAAGCGCCCCCAAGCCAGCCACATAATTTTCGGAGTGCAGCAAGCGCCACATTTTTTCGGCACCGTTGCGGGCCAGGGTATGCTCAATCTGCACCGAGCCCTGCAGCTTTACCACCTCCTCGGCGCTATAGGGCCTACGGATGCCTGCCCAGCGCGGGTTCTCGATCCAATCTCTTTCAATTTTCTGGATTCTATCTTTCTTTGTCATGGCTTTGGTTTTTGAGATTTTATACTTTGGTTAAGGAGATGATTAGTCGATGTACTTGTAAGCAGGCAGCGTCAGGAAATCGACAAAGCAGGTGGTGAGCACAAGTTCTGAGAAGAGTTGGGAGGCATTTTCATAATGGCAGTTCTTGAACATCACCAGGCCTACATCTTCTTTTATGTTTTCTGTTTCCTCTTTTATCAGCTGCAGCACGCGCTCCTCAGTTATTTCCGCGCCGTCGTCGGTTTTGGTGTGTGGGTGGTGCAGCCATTGCCATACTTGCGCCCGTGATATTTCGGCAGTGGCGGCATCTTCCATCAGGTTATGGATAGCTGCAGCGCCTGTGCCGCATAGCCAGCTGCCGATATACATAATACCCACGTTGATGTTGAGCCGAAGACCAGCCTCTGTTATTTTACCTCCGGGGATGTGGAAGTCCGTCAGATCCTCAGCCTTTACCTGCACATCCTCGCGCAGCACCTCCTTCTGGTGCGGCTTCTCGCCCAGCACCTTGTCAAACTCCTCACGGGCCACCGCCACTAAATCCGGGTGCGCTACCCAGGTTCCGTCAAAGCCGCTTTTTGCTTCAAAGGCCTTGTCGGCTTTCACCTTGGCAAAGGCGTTTTCGTTTACCTTCGGGTTGTGGCGGTTCGGGATGAAGGCGGCCATACCGCCCATAGCATGTGCGCCGCGGTTGTGGCAGGTTTTTACCAGCAGCGAAGTATAGGCTTGCATAAACGGTACTTGCATGGTAACATCCGTGCGGTCGGGGAACAGCACTTCGGGTCGGTTTCTGAATTTCTTGATGGCACTGAAAATATAATCCCAGCGGCCAGCGTTCAGGCCTACAATATGCTCGCGCAGCTCATACAGAATCTCGTCCATTTCGAAAGCGGCGGGAATGGTTTCTATGAGCACAGTTGCCTTAATGCTACCAACCGGAATACCCAACGCCTGCTGCGCCGCCACAAATACATCGTTCCAAAGGCGGGCTTCCAGGTGGCTCTCCAGTTTGGGCAGGTAGAAGTAAGGACCGGTGCGGCGATGCAGCAGCTCCCTTGCGTTATGGAAAAAGTATAAACCGAAATCGAACAGAGCGCCGGAAATCTGCTCGCCTCCAATAGTTACATGTTTCTCCGGCAGGTGCCAGCCGCGCGGACGCACTTTCAGTACAGCCACTTTATCGTTCAGCCGATATGTTTTGCCATTCTGTACTGTAAAATCGATTTCCCGGCGAATGGCATCACGGAGGTTAAGCTGCCCCTGCACCACGTTTTCCCAAGTCGGGGAATTGGCATCCTCAAAATCAGCCATAAACACGTTGGCACCAGAGTTCAGCGCATTTATAACCATTTTGCGGTCCACGGGTCCGGTAATTTCCACGCGGCGCAGCTGCAGATCTGTAGGTATGTCCCCTACTTTCCAGTTGCCTGTTTTAATCTCCTCCGTCTCCGGCAGGAAGTTCAGCGGCTCCCCGGCATCAATGGCTTTCTGGCGCTCCGCCCGAAGCTGCAGCAGCTCTTTTCGGCGCGGCTCAAATTTCTGGTGCAGCATCTCCAGAAACTCCAGTGCTTCCGGAGTCAATATACTCTCATAATCAGGTTGCATGTTGCCTTTAACTTCAATAATGCTTTCGATAATCATAAATCAGAGTTTAATGTTTTATACTTTTATTTAAAGGTACTTTTACATTTTTACGCGAACAATTTTATTTTGGCGAATTTTCGCTAATAAATTATTTACGTTTTTTATGAGATTATCGCAAAAAGCCCTTACTTGAAGTATTAATAGTGATTTATACCCGCCCATGAAACTGCAGGAAGACGTTATCCGAATGATTTTCGGACTGAAAGTGAAACAGTTGCGAACAGACAAAGGCATTTCGCTAACGGATCTGGCAGGTAAAACCGGCATCTCCGTATCTTACCTTAATGAGATAGAGAAAGGCAAAAAGCACCCAAAGCCGAGCAAAGTGGCTATTATTGCCGATGCCCTGGGCGTAACCTATGATTACCTAGTGTCGCTGCAGCTGAGCAAGCGCCTGCAGCCGGTGGGCGAACTGCTGCAGTCTAACATACTTTCCGAGCTGCCGTTGGAGCATTTCGGGTTGGACATAAGCCGCGTGCTGGATCTGTTTGCCACCGCACCGGCAAAGCTGAGTGCTTTCGTGAACACACTTTTGGAAATCTCCCGCGCCTTTGACCTGCGGGTGGAGCAGTTTTATTTTTCGGCGCTCCGCTCTTACCAGGAGCTCCATGACAACTACTTTGAGGAAATCGAGCTGGAGGCAGAGCGGTTTGTCGAGCAGTTTGATTTAGATGCCGAGGCCACATCAACATTTGAAGAACTGGCTGACCTGTTGCTGCAGCAGTATGGCATCAGCACCAGCTTTGATGGTTTTTCGGCGCACCCGGAGCTGGCCCCGTTACGGTCGGTGTTCATACCTGGCCAAAATCCGCGCCTGCTGCTCAACCCCATCCTAACGGAACATCAGAAAGCTTTTGCCGTGGCGCGAGAACTGGGGTTCCAGTTTCTGCAGCTGCAGGAGCGGCCTTATACTTCTACCTGGGTTAAGGTGGGCTCTTTTGAGGAGGTTCTCAATAATTTTAAAGCTTCATACTTTGCGGGTGCCCTACTCCTGAACCAAGACAGGCTGGTGCAGGACATGCAAGGTTTTTTTGAGCTCAACACCTGGCAGCCGCAGCGCCTGTTGCAGCTCATGGAGAAGTATGACACCTCGCCCGAAACGCTGCTGCACCGCCTTACCTCGCTCCTGCCTAAGTTTTTTAACATCAAGCAGCTGTTTTTTCTGCGCTTCCACCACAAGCCTGCACACGACAAGTTTATACTTAGCAAAGAGCTGCACCTGGCCGGGCTGCACAACCCGCACGCCTCTTTCCTGAACGAGCACTACTGCCGCCGCTGGATCTCGCTCACGCTGTTCCAGGAGTTGGAGAAGCCGGAGAATCCCGACAAGTCACTGGTGGGTGTGCAGCGGTCTTCTTATATCAACTCTGTAAACGAGTACCTGGTGCTGGCGCTGGCGCAGCCCTCCGAGAGCCGCCACGGCACGGTAAGCATCGGCCTGCTGCTAAACGAGAACCTACGTAACAAGCTCCACTTCCTGGAAGACCCAGCCATCACAATCCGGAAAGTGAACGAAACCTGTGAGCGCTGCCCCGCCCTAGATTGCATGGAGCGCGCTGCACCGCCCGTTATACTGGAGAAACAGCTTTGGCAGAAGCAGGTGAACCAGGTGCTGGGGCATCTGTAGGGGGAGTAGCAGGCGACATCAAACGCCGATATCCTCGTTCCAGAGCTCAGGCTTTTCTGAGATAAACTTTTGCATCAGCTGCACGCATTCCGGGCTATCAGCTACCTCTACTTCCACACCACGTGACCGGAGAAGCTCCTCCTCGCCCATAAAAGTGCGGTTCTCGCCGATTACCACTTTAGGTATACCGTACAGCAAAATGGTGCCGGAGCACATGGGGCAGGGCGACAAGGTAGTATAAAGTATACACTCGCGGTAAACAGAGGCAGGTTGGCGTCCGGCATTTTCTAGCGCATCCATTTCTCCGTGAAGCACCACGCTTCCCTCCTGCACCCTTTTGTTATGGCCGCGGCCGATAATCTTACCCTGGTGCACCAACACCGATCCAATGGGTATGCCGCCTTCTGCATAGCCTTTCTTCGCTTCCTCTAAAGCTGCCTGTAAATATTGGTCCATTGTTATCTAAATTTATACTTCCTGCTTTATACAGAACTATTTTCTCTAAGTTACAAAGTATAAATCTTGTTGAGGAAAAGAAATTAAAGTAACTAAATGCCCTTCCACCTGTTCAGAAAGTATAAGCGCATTTGCACGAAGTATAAAACCATGAAAATACTGCTCACTGGGGCTAACGGATATATTGGCAAGCGACTGCTGCCTTTGCTGGTGGAGCAGGGGTATGAGGTGGTGTGCGTAGTGCGTGACCCGCGCCGCTTCGATTTGCCTTGGACCCTGAAAGAGAAAGTGCAGGTGGTGAGCGGCGATTTGCTGCACCCAGACAGACTTGTGCAACTTCCCACCGATATTGATGCGGCATACTACCTGGTACACTCCATGGGCTCTAGCCGTGATGATTTCTCCGCGTCTGAAAGTGTGGCTGCTGAAAACTTTGTAAATTACCTGAACACCACTACTGCCAGACAAGTAGTTTACCTGAGCGGCATATCCAATGCTGAAAACCTGTCAAAGCACCTGTCTTCCCGCCGGCACGTTGAAGATGTGCTGCAGACGGCAAAGGCGCAACTCACCGTGCTCCGGGCTGCCATTATCATCGGCTCCGGCAGCGCCTCTTTTGAGATTATCCGCGACCTGGTAGAAAAACTGCCGGTTATGGTAACGCCCAAATGGCTGAACTCCCGTTGCCAGCCCATCGCCATCCGCGACGTGCTTTTTTACCTGACGGAGGTGTTAGGACGCGAAGACGTCTACGGCAAACGCTTTGAAATTGGCGGCCCCGATGTGCTGACCTATAAACAGATGCTACTTAAACTGGCCGAAGTGCGTCACCTGAAACGTTACATCATTACCTTGCCTGTGCTTACGCCGCGCATCTCCTCCTACTGGCTGTATTTTGTAACCAGCACCAACCATACTTTAGCGCAAAGCCTGGTAGATAGCCTGCGTAACGATGCTGTGGTACAAGACAAACGTATCAACCAGGTTATTCCGCACCACTGCCTACCCTACGAGAAGGCTGTAAGTTTGGCCTATGCCAGAATTGAGCAAAACTCAGTAATATCCAGCTGGAAAGATGCACTTGTAAGCGGCACCATGCGCCTCAATTATATGGATTTTATACAAATACCAGAGCATGGGGTGCTGACCGATAAACAGCGTCTGAAGTTTAACCGCTCCCCCAACGAAGTACTGGACAACATCTGGAGCATCGGCGGAGAGCGTGGCTGGTACAAGACAGACTTTCTGTGGCGCATACGCGGATTGATGGATAAAATGGTGGGCGGTGTTGGGCTTAGGCGCGGCAGGCGTAGCCCGAACGATGTAATGGCCGGCGACACCATTGATTTCTGGCGCGTGCTGGTGGCTGATAAAATGCATAAACGTTTACTGCTTTATGCAGAAATGAAACTGCCCGGCGAGGCGTGGCTACAGTTCAGGATCTGTGAGGAGAAAGACGGCAATTACCTGGAGCAGCTGGCCGCCTTCCGCCCTTACGGTTTAATGGGCCGTTTGTACTGGTATGCCGTACTTCCCTTTCACTTTATCATCTTTGGCGGAATGGTTCAGAACATCATCAGTTACCGGCCTGATAACACAAAGCAGCAACAGCAGCAGCTTCATTCCGAAAGTTCAGGGTAATATGCAAAGTATAGCGTTTATAGTATAAAACTTAAAGCCATACCCTAAGTATAATTCAATATCTCTGGCTACCTATATATTTAGCCTTTGGTCTGAGTTTAGTATCAACCTTTAGATTTTTTTCCTGCCCTGTAAAATATAATTAACTTTGCTTGCCTATAACGACACTAACTTAATGGAGGCCATTAAAGAAACTAACTTCTCCTTTGCCGGCCAAACCGGCTTTTACAAGGGCAAAGTACGCGATGTTTATTATTTCGGGGATAAGCTGGCAGTAGTAGCCACCGACCGTATTTCTGCGTTCGATGTAGTGCTGCCGCGGGCTATACCTTATAAGGGCCAGGTGCTGAACCAGATTGCCAGCCTCAATCTAGAAGCCACCTCTGATATAGTTCCGAATTGGGTGCTAAGCACACCAGACTCAAATGTTACAATTGGTTACTGCTGCGAGCCTTTTAGGGTTGAAATGGTGATTCGTGGTTACCTGGCGGGCCATGCCTGGCGCGAGTACAAAGCAGGCAAACGCACTGTATGCGGTGTGCAACTGCCCGAAGGCCTCCGCGAAAACGATAAGCTGCCAGAGCCGATCATCACTCCTACTACCAAAGCCGATCAGGGCCACGATGAGGATATCTCGAGAGAGGAAATTCTGGCAAATGGCATCGTGTCTGAACAAGATTACCTGGTGCTGGAGCGTTATACCCGCGCCTTGTTTGCGCGCGGTACCGAACTGGCACTGCAGCGCGGCCTGATTTTAGTGGATACCAAGTATGAATTTGGCAAGTATAACGGAGAGGTGTACCTTATTGATGAGATACATACACCAGATTCGTCGCGATACTTTTACAGCGAAGGCTACGCAGAGCGCCAGCAAAACGGCGAGCCGCAGCGTCAGCTCTCAAAGGAGTTTGTTCGCCAGTGGCTTATCGAAAACGGTTTTCAGGGCAAAGACGGGCAGCAGATTCCTGAAATGACAGATGCGGTTGTAGGCGGCATCTCTGAGCGCTATATAGAGCTCTATGAAGTATTTACAGGCGAAAAATTCCTGAAAGAAGATTACAACTCAGTGTTCAAACGCATTGAGCAACACATTAATGACAATATTTTTACTACCAAAAATTAAGTTTGTTAAAGTAGATTTTGGTACATTCGCATTTAAATCCTTTACTGGTTGACTATGAAGTACACGATAGATAAGAAAGAAAACTACACGATTATCACGATAGATGAGAAGAAGTTGGATACTTCGATCGCGCCAGACCTGAAGTCTGAGTTCGTGAAATTGAATGCAGAAGGGATCAACAACCTGATTCTAGACCTGAGCGAAGTTAAATATACAGATTCGTCCGGCCTTAGCTCCATACTGATCGCTAACCGCCTATGCAACTCATCTAGCGGCTTGCTGATTCTGACCGGTTTGCAAGACCACGTAATGAAGCTGATCTCAATCTCTAAGCTGGAGTCTGTGCTAAACATCCTGCCAACTGTGGAAGAGGCGATTGATCGTGTTTTTCTGCACGAGATTGAGCAGGATCTGACTAATAAGGAAGACTAAGTAAAAAGCCGTTGTGGATTTCGAACTCAGAATTCTTGGTAGTTCGTCGGCCACTCCCTCGGCAAATAGGCACCATACCGCCCAGGTTCTTACACTTGGCAATCAGCCCCACCTGATTGATTGCGGAGAAGGTACGCAAATGCAGCTGATGCTTTACAAGATAAAGCATCAGCGCATTTGCAATATTTACATCAGCCACCTGCACGGCGACCATTACTTCGGTCTGGCAGGGCTCATCTCCACCATGCACCTGCAGGGCCGCCAATCGCCGCTGCACCTCTTCGGCCCTCCCGGCCTCTCCGAAATCCTTAGTCTGCAGTTTAAGTACTCTGGCACCAACCTCAACTTCAAGCTTGTGTTTCATGAGCTGGATACTACCTGCTACAGAAAGATTTTCGAGGATAAAAGCATAACCGTGCACACCATACCCATGGAGCACCGCGTGCCCTGCTGCGGTTTTTTGTTCCGTGAAAAGCAGAAGCCGCGTCCTCTCATTAAAGATAAACTACCTGATTTTCTGCGGCCTCCGCAGCTGGTGCGCCTGAAGTGGGGCGAAGACATTAAAGACGAAGCAGGGAACATACTGGTGCGCAACAGCGAGGTAACCCTGGAGCCCAAGCGCAGCCGCAGCTACGCCTACTGCTCCGACAGCCGCTACAAGCCATCGCTGCTCCCTTACCTCCGCCACGTAGACCTGCTGTACCACGAAGCTACTTTTACTGACGAGCTGCGCGACCGTGCCAGTTATACTTACCACAGCACAGCCCGGCAGGCGGCAGAGATAGCCACAGCCGCTGAAGTGCGGCACCTGCTCATCGGCCACTTTTCGGTACGCTACAAAGACCTGACACCTTTACTGCAGGAAGCGCAGGAGGTTTTTGCGGCTACGGACCTGGCTACGGAAGGCAGTATTTTTAGCGTCTGCGACCAGTAAGTATAACCTTTCTTTATTAGATTTCCGCCACACTGGCACTGCCAAAGTATAAACCCAGAACTATGGAAAGTATAGTCACGGCTACACAGCAACGCAAGCGCACAAATCTTTTCTTGGTGCTCAGCGGTATCTTTATTTCCAATGCCTTATTGGCTGAGCTTATCGGTGTTAAGATTTTTTCCGGGGAGGCGCTCTTTGGTTTGCCAGGCGCGCAAATTCCGATCGCCGGCGAGCTACTGGACTTTAACCTGACTGCCGGTGTCATCATCTGGCCCATTGTGTTTATCACCACTGATATCATAAATGAATACTTTGGAAAAGCCGGCGTAAAGAAAGTCAGCATACTTACTGTTATACTTATACTATATGCCTTTGTGGTGATAACGGCAGTAACCGGCCTGCCTCCCGCCCAGTTCTGGCTTGATGTAAACAGCACCGACGCCAGCGGCAACCCTTTCGATATTAATTATGCCTATAACAGCGTGTATCGCCAGGGTTTGGGCATTATACTTGGATCTGTGGCTGCTTTCCTGCTCTCGCAGTTTCTGGATGCCACGGTGTTCCACTGGCTGCGCCGTTTTACCGGCAGCAAAAAAATCTGGCTCCGCGCCACCGGCTCCACCCTCGTCTCCCAGATCATCGACTCACTGGTGGTGCTGTTCATCGCCTTTTTCGTGTTCGGTAACTGGAGCCTGCAACAGGTGCTATCTGTTGCTTTCATCAACTACATCTACAAGTTTAGCGTGGCCATACTTCTAACTCCGCTCCTGTACCTGGCCCACTACCTGATAGATGGCTACTTGGGCGAGCGGCAGGCGGAGCAGCAAATAGAGGCCGCCGCTGCAGAAAGCGAATTCTAGCCATGAAAAATTTCATTCTGACAATCAACAAATTATAGTTGCAACAACTTTTTCTTTTGGATTTATACTTGCGCGTGCCTTATCTTTGTAGTCTTGCAAAATAGAAAATGCCTGCACATTTAGCACATACACAGATTTTCATCACAGGCTACGAGCTGCACGACCTGTAACAGCTCCCCAATCTCTTTTGGGGCTGTGTCGGCCCCTCCTTTACTATTTTTGGTTGATTAATATTTTAGACTGGAGGGACAATTATGTTCAGAGGAGTCGCCTTGGTATTTATGGGCGCATGTAGTTTTGGCGTACTTTCTACTTTTGTTAAGCTAGCCTACAAGGAAGGTTTTGATCTGGGTGAAGTAACGGGCACTCAGGTTTTTTTTGGGTTGATTATTCTTTGGACCATCGTGTTATTGCGCAAGCTGCTTGGCAGCAAAAGCAATGACACGTCGTTCAGGGAAAAGCTTAAACTGGTTGCTATGGGCACCAGCACCGGCCTTGTCAGCATTTTCTACTATAAATGTGTTCAAACAGTACCTGCCTCCATCGCCATCCTGCTGCTCATGCAGTTCACCTGGATGAGCCTGCTACTGGAGTCTGCTATAAAGCGTAAGTTGCCAAGCCGCTTTCAGTTAGGCATGGTAGTGCTTATACTTTTAGGCACAGCGCTGGCGGGCCGCTTGTTCTCCGAAAGCATTTCTAATTTTGATGTAGCAGGCATAGTGTATGGCATGTTAGCCGCACTTTTCTATACTTTCTTTTTGATGATAAACGGCTCGGCCGGCAATACGCTGCACCCTACTACTAAAAGTGCCCTTATACTTACCGGAGCCTGTTTGCTGATATTCAGTATTTTTCCGCCTGTGTTTCTGGTGAATGGGGCGCTGCTTAACGGCCTGCTGAAGTGGGGGTTGGTACTGGCTTTGTTTGGTACGGTTATCCCGCCGCTATTCTATGCCTACGGTATCCCGAAAACAGGGCTTGGGCTAAGCGCCATACTTAGCGCTGCTGAGTTGCCTGTGGCTGTGCTTATGTCTAGCTTGGTGCTGCAGGAGGATGTAAAAGTGATGCAATGGCTGGGCGTGGCGCTGATTCTGCTGGCAATTGTGCTATCCAATATCAGTTCGGTAAGGCAGAAAAAGCGGCAGCAGCTAATGGCGGCCGCTTAACTATATTCGTTGATGGTTGATTACAGATAGGTCAGGTTTTGCTTCGGGCAGATACCTGGCCTTTTCTGTTTTACATCATCACAAGTATGATTGCTTCCAGAGAAGATCCAATTTTAAAGCATACCTACTGCACTCCGCGGCTTTTCAATTCCTGCTCCTGACGCATCCTCTCTCAGTATCCCAACTGCCTTAAAGCACAATAATCCTTCTCCTAAGGCAGTTTAAACTGTATCAGGATATGAAAGTGACTGCTATCGCAATTGCGGTACACTTTCTGATACGTATAAACCGGCATAAAAACACTTACCATATGAAAGCAATCATCGCAATTTTTGTCCTATTCTCTTGTACGTTTGGGCTGCAGCAGGCACAGGCGCAAACCGGCAAAAGCTATGAGGACTGGCTGAAAGAAAGCAGAAGCGGCGGCAAGTCAGCCGCTAAAAAAACGACGGTAAAAGGAAAGACTGCAGCTGCGAGTGCCGAGAAAAAAGCTCCTGCTCCTGCCATGGCTCCACCAAACGGCACTTTCAGGGGTAAATTTGCCTGCTCAGACTGCCAGGAAATCCGGACGGAACTGATACTGACCCGAAACTCTAAAGATACCAACGGCATCTTTACAATCAAGCAAATGCATGTGGGCAAACCAGCTGAAAATAACATAGTTACCGGCAGCGGAAAATGGATTTTAGCCAGAGGCAATAAGCATAACCCAGAAGCCGTGATCCTGCAGCTCATCCCGACAGAAGGCGACCTGGACCTGATGTATTTCCTGCAGGTAAGCGATACCGAAGTAAAGCTGCTCAACAACCGGCAGGAGGAGATCAGCGACGCTAAGAACTACTCGCTCCGCAAACTTTAAAGCTACAGGTATGGATTTGTGCTGAATGGGCTAAGCATGTTTGCAGCATTTTCGCGTAATTTGCAATCAAACAAAGAACACCCTAACCTATGGCACGTTATCTTACAGGCATCCAGAGCACGGGCCGCCCGCACCTGGGCAACCTGCTGGGCGCTATTATTCCTGCTATCAAGTTCTCCGAAACCTCAGACCAGGAGGCCATGTACTTTATAGCCGATATGCACTCGCTGACTACAGTCCGCGACGCAGAGACCTTACGACACAATACCTACTCGGTGGCTGCAGCCTGGCTTGCCTTTGGTTTCGATACGGATAAGCATATTTTTTACCGCCAGTCGGATGTGCCGATGGTGACGGAGCTGAGCTGGTACCTGAGCTGCTATACGCCTTTCCCGATGTTGGCAAATGCCCACTCGTTTAAAGACAAATCTTCGCGCCGCGGCCTTGCGGATGTAAATGCCGGCTTGTTTACTTACCCTGTACTGATGGCCGCCGACATTCTGATGTATGACGCCAACTTTATACCGGTAGGCAAAGACCAGATACAGCACCTGGAAATCACCCGCGACATTGCCAGCTCATTTAACCATATTTACGGCGACACCTTTGTGCTGCCGGAGGCTAAAACCGATGAGACCGTGATGACCGTGCCCGGCGTTAACGGCGAGAAAATGAGTAAATCGTACGGCAACATCATCGATATTTTTGAAGCAGACAAACCGCTGCGCAAAACCATCATGAGCATTGTGACAGACAGTACAGCACTAGAGGAGCCTAAGGACCCGGACCAGGACACAACTTTTAAACTTTACAGCTTGCTGGCCTCAGAAGAGGAAATTCAGGTAATGCGCCAGAACTACCTGGCGGGCGGCTACGGGTATGGCCATGCTAAGCAAGCCCTTTACGAGCTCATTATTCGCAAGTATGCCAAGGAGCGCGAGATTTTTAATTACTACATGAACAACCTGCCTGAGCTGGATAAGAAACTCTTGGAAGGTGCCCAGAAAGCGAAAGCCATTGCAACACCGGTGCTGGAGCGTGTGCGCCAGAAGCTAGGTTATTAAGTATAACTTTGCCTGAACTGCACCTTACAGTAAGCTGAATTACAGATTAAAGTATAAAGTACAGAAGCGGCAGCTGCGTAAAACCGGCTGCCGCTTTTTTTATGTTTCCTTGTTGATTTAGGCTGATTAGACCCAAAATATCGGGTATTATCTATATCTTAAAGCGATATTCTATACTTTACTCTAACTCCTGAACCTTAACGTATGGCAAACGCAGTTGCAGCATCAACACCTCTCACAAAGAAAAGATCTGAACGCTACCTGTCGCTGGATGTGCTGCGAGGGCTTACCGTGGCACTGATGGTGATCGTGAATACACCGGGCAGCTGGGGCTCTATTTACGCACCGCTTCGGCACGCTGCCTGGCACGGCTTTACTGTTACAGACCTTGTTTTTCCGGCTTTTCTGTTTGCTGTGGGAAATGCCATGAGCTTCAGCATGCGCAAATTCGACCTGCAGCCGGATAGTGTTTTCCTGAAGAAGGTGTTTAAGCGCGCCGCGATTATCTTTTTTATCGGAGTACTACTGCGCGCCTTTCCGTTTGTGGCGCATGCCGAGGGCGGTGGCCTGGGGCTGATAAACTTTACAGGCATACGAGTGATGGGCGTGCTGCAGCGCATTGCTCTCTGCTACCTCATCGGGTCTTTGGCCATTCATTACCTTAAAATTAAGGGCTCTATTATTTTTAGTGCCGTGGTATTGCTAGGCTACTGGGCTGTTTCATACTTCTTCGGCAATCAACCAGACCCTTATTCACTAGAGGGCAATGCAGCTCTCAAATTTGACCTGCTGTTTTTCTCCCCGGAGAATCTTTACAAGGGTTACGGCATTCCGTTTGATCCGGAAGGACTGCTGAGCACGCTGCCTGCAGCTGTAAACGTGGTGGCTGGTTATTTGGCCGGCATGGCAATTCAGCGGTATGGCAACAACCTTAGCACTGTCTTTAAACTGAATATTGCCGGGGCAGCTGTTATTGTGGCAGCACTGCTGTGGGATACTGTTTTCCCGATTAACAAGGCGCTCTGGACCAGCACTTATACTTTATACTCTGTGGGACTGGTGCTGCTGGTGTTGGCTACGCTGATGCTTGTAATAGAGGTGCTGAACTACAGAAAGTGGACTTACTTTTTTGAGGTCTTCGGCAAAAACCCGCTGTTCATTTTCTGCATGTCCATTCTGATTATCAAAACGCTGAGCTTTATAAAAGTAGATGAAGAAACCCGCCTAAGCCGGTGGATTTACCAAAACTGGTTCCTGAGCTGGGGCGAGGGAGAATTTGCCTCTCTGATGTTTGCCCTTGCCTACATGCTGCTGCACTGGCTGATGGGTTACCTGATGGACCGCAACCGCATTTACGTTAAAGTATAAATTATACTTACCGCAAAGTATAAACGCCCGCCTGGTTATTAGTACTAGGCGGGCGTTTATATGTATCGCCACTTCAATAAAAGTGTATCAAAAAGCGCCTATAACTGCTTGTGCAGCCATAGGCGCTTTTTTGTTTGCATCACAAGTATAGCCTAAGCCTCCTCCGTCATTTCCATGATGATAAAATCTGCTGAGGCGCGGTTTAGTGCAATCGGGATATTGTTGATCACAGCGGTACGTATCAGCGTCTGGATATCGTGCTCGTGGCCGTGTGGTGTTTCAGCATCAATAAAGAAAATAATCTTATGCACCTCATGCTGCAGTATTTTAGCTGCTAAAAGTATATCGCCGCCGCTTGGGCCGTGGCCAAAAGGTTTTACCTCCAGCTCCAGCATGTCGTTCAGTAACTTAGAAGTATTGCTGGTCCCTATCAGCTCGTGCTTTACAAGCACGTCGCGGTGTGTTTTAGCCCAGTTCAGCAGGTCTGTCTTTCTTTGGTTATGAGCAATTAGCGCAATAGTAGTGGTTTTCATAATTACTTCTTTTCAAGTGGCTCCTTCTGCGGATGCCTTGCCTAAAGATAGTGTTTTTTTAGAAACGGGATAAACTCCTGCCAGAAACTGTTCGGTACGATTCTTAAAAAAAGAGATCACTCCTGCTCCCTCTCCTGCCAAGAAACTTGGGCTAAAACCTGCGTTTCTCCTGGAATTTTGCTATCTTTGTTTAATTCATACATCCTGATTTTATAACCGATCTTCGTTTGTAGCCGCTTTTTTTGGTACACCCTCTCCCGCGGCACCATCATTAAACTACCTGTCAGGGTTCATACTTCAGCAGCTCTTTTAGCTTTGGTGTTTGGCGAAGAAGACACTTGGTGCAGCCGCATCAGGCTAAGTTTTGCAAGGCAGCTGCTCGTTTTAAATATACCTCCGCACACCGTGCTTTTGAAAGCTGATACGGGCGGGGTACATGTCTCACTTAAAAAACATACTATGGCCAGATCTCAAAACACATTCATGAAAAAGCAACGCGAAAAGAAAAGGCAGAAAAAGAAAGAGGACAAAGTGCAGCGCAAGCAGGAGCGCCAGGAAAACTCTTCAGGCGGTAGCCTGGATGCCATGATTGCCTATGTGGATGAATTCGGAAACATAACCGATACGCCTCCGGAAGAAAGCAAAGAAGAAAAAACCGATGAAAAAGAAGAAGCTTAAAAAGCAGCAAAGGCAGGTTGGAACCAGATTCTGACCTGCCTTTTTAATTATAATTACGTCTACTCCTGCGCCAGCGCCTTGGCAATGGCAGCTTCTGCCAGTGGTGCCATTATCTTATACCCTGCCTCGTTAGGATGAACCCCATCATAGGTATATGCCTGTTTTAGCCCCTGCTGCGCGTCTGCCATAGCTGAATAATAATCAATGTAAGGCAGTTTATGTTGGTCTGCATATTTCCTGATAAGTTTGTTGAGCGCGATAACTTTAGAGGCTGGCTCCTGGCCAGGATTCCAGCCAAAATCCAGGGCGGGCAATACAGACGAGAGTACTACATTTATATTGTTAGCCTCAGCCAGCTCAGCCATCGCAATAATATTGGCTTCTATCTGCTGCAACGTGGCGGGGCCGGTATTACCCGCAATATCATTTATTCCGGCCAGTATCACCACTATCGCCGGCTTCAGTTCTACAACATCCTGCCTGAACCGAAGCAGCATCTGAGGGGTAGTTTGTCCGCTGATACCGCGGTTAACGTAAGGCTTTCCTTTGAAAAAGGCAGGATAATGATTGCTCCATCCTTCGGTTATAGAATTGCCCATAAATACCACCCGCTTTTCGCCTGGTGCAGGTGTTTTCAGTTTTGCATTTTCAGCTTTATACTTACCCAGCTGCGCCCAATCCTGGGCAATGGCAATATCTGTAGAAAGCATATATAGGAGGAAGAGGAGGGGTAGGAAATAGTTCTTCAAAAAATATTATAATATGAAATATAACTATTGTGCGAATTTAAAGTACCTGATAATATAAATGAGCTTCTCTTAATAGTTACATCTTTACTAGATAATCTTAGTGCTTTTTATTCAACTGTCAGTTATTAATTTTTTCCTGAACATATTTGAAGGTTAACCCATCCTTATTTACCCATTCTGTAAACCCATTTGAGTTTCTACCTAATATCATGTTTGATGCAGCACTAGGACTATTAAAGATGGCATCTTCAGCAAAAACTAACTTATCAATCTGTTCAACTAGTATTCTAGTTTCAACAAGTCGCCTTCTCATATTTCGGTAAGTATCTGTACAGGAGTTAGAGAGAGATTTTTTAGCTTCGCTTCCCTTTAAAACAATATAACCTTGATCAGTTTCTTTCATTGTTGCTTTGAAAGATTTAGTTCTAATAAAATAAGTTTCATGCACTTCATCAAGAGGATTTTTACTTTCACTTTGTGATGGTTTAATGGTTGATGAAATGAGAAACTTAAAACCCATGACAGGTAGTATTAACTTAATTTGATCAAGAAAATATTCCATATCAGAAATGTCCGCTTCATGTAGAGTTGGTAAACTTGGTGAGTTTCCATTATCAATTTGAGCAGTTTTAGCTTCAATTGCAATTTGTACAAGCCTAGACTCTAGATATCTTATTTGAGTCTTAGTAAGAAGTTCATCTTTGCTAACAAAAAAGATTAACTCCTTAAAATCTCTATTCGGATCGCTTAAATGCTGCTTTAATCTTGACCTAATGTTTTCTGCTTCTCCTATGTAAATCTTTTCATCAAAAGTGTCATCACTCGGATCACCTTTCAGACAATAAATACCTGGATTATCAAATTCGGGTCTATTTATGATTTTATTTACGGAAGGTCTCGGACAAAAAACAGCTTTACCAACCCAATTACCAATCTCACCTAATCTTGGGCCATATTCAGTCCCATCTATCATGTAAATTGTTAGTTTCTTTCCCATTAAGTTGTTTCACTATTTAAGTATAGTTTCTCATCAATCTGTTTAGAAAAATATGTCACATATTTCTAAACTAATAAAATATAGCCATATTCCTACGTTTATCAACTACAAAAAAATTGCCGCACCAACCTAAGCTCAAGGCTTTGGCAAGTGCGGCAAGTATAAATCGGCAGCCCGAAGGCTACTAAAGTCAAATCTTATTTACTCAGCTTTCCAGAGTACACGCTCCTGGTCTGCAAGCACCAGCAGCACGCGTGGCGGGTTAGCTACCAGCACCAGGCGCATCTCCACACCCGGAAAAGAATCTGACTCTACCCAAACGCCTTCGTTATCATCGCCTTCTTCCAGCTCTTTGCCGTCCAGCGAGCTGGCCAGGTAAGCGGTTGGCAGCAGGATATCGGCATCAGACTTTATTTTGCCGTGCACATCCTCCAGCACATCCTCCAGCTCATCGCCGTACTCTTCATTAAAATCGTCTTCCAGGTCGTGCAGCTCTTCCTCTATGTCATCATAGCGCGCATCGTTGTAGTCAAGCGCTCGTAACTCTTGCTTCTTCTCCAGGATGGCCACAATGGACTCGTTCAGGGCTTTTGCGTTCATGTTGTCTCGTATTTTTTACAAAGTTGGAAACATGCCTTAGCAATTGCAAGAAATAGGTTTGATAATTTGTCTGAGGCTTGCATCGTTTTGATACTAAAGTAAAAGATGTATTTTTACGTAGTATAATTGTAAACCTTTCCGAACAGACTATGAATACCAAGACCGTAACTTCAGAAACTGTAGCTAAAGATATCCTGCCCTTAAACGGCACAGACCATATTGAGTTTTACGTAGGCAACGCCAAGCAAGCCGCTCACTTCTACCAGACTGCCTTCGGCTTTAAGCTGGTGGCTTATGCTGGTCCCGAAACCGGCGTGCGCGACCGTGCCTCCTATGTGGTGCAGCAGGAGAAAATACGCCTGGTGCTTACCACCTCTCTGGACCCTAATTCCGAAATATCAAAGCATGTGCTCCAGCACGGCGACGGTGTAAAGGTGCTGGCCCTTTGGGTGGATGATGCCGAGGAAGCCTTTCGTGGCACAGTGGGGCGTGGCGCTAAACCGGCCATGGAGCCCAAAACCATCACCGACGAGCACGGCGAGGTGAAAGTAGCCTCCATCCATACTTACGGCGATACCATCCATACTTTTGTGGAGCGCAAAAACTATAATGGTGTGTTTATGCCGGGTTTTGTTCCGAAGCAAAATATACTTGACATTGAGCCGGTTGGCCTGAAGTATGTAGATCACTGCGTAGGAAACGTGGAGCTGGGCCAGATGAACGAGTGGGTGAAATTTTACGAAGATGTGATGGGCTTCAAACTGCTCCTGACCTTCGACGATAAAGACATTAGCACCGAGTACACTGCCCTGATGTCTAAAGTAGTATCCAACGGAAACGGTTACATTAAATTCCCGATAAACGAGCCGGCCGAAGGAAAGAAAAAATCGCAGATAGACGAGTACCTTGAGTTTTACCGCGGAGCCGGAGTACAGCACATTGCCGTGGCTACCAACGATATTCTGCATACCGTGAGTGAACTGCGCCGCCGTGGGGTGGAGTTCTTATACGTACCAGAGACATACTACGACGACCTGTTTGAGCGCATTGGCGACATTGACGAGGACATGGAAGACCTGAAGAAGCTCAACATTCTGGTAGACCGCGACGACGAAGGTTACCTGCTACAGATTTTCACAAAACCGGTGGAAGACAGACCAACCGTGTTCTATGAAATTATTCAGCGCAAGGGGGCTAAATCGTTTGGCAAAGGCAATTTTAAGGCATTGTTTGAAGCCATTGAGCGCGAACAGGAGCTGCGCGGCAACCTTTAGGCTAAAAATAAAGTATAGCCGCGTGTAATTGTGGCTAAAATACCTTTATTTTGATATAACTATATTTCACACCAGTTCTTCGATTGTGCTTTGGGTACAACAAGAGCTGGTGTGATTTTTTGTCTTGATGCCTGCCATGCCGGCGGCACTATACTTAAAGAAGAGATTACGGCTACTAACACATCAGCAAAAACAGACTATGATAGACCAGTCCATAAAACAGAAAATAGACCAGTGGCTTTCCGGTAACTACGACGAGGCTACAAAAAGTGAGATCAGCGGCTTGCTGGAGCGCAACGAGCACGAAGCGCTGTCGGATGCGTTTTACCGAGACCTGGAATTTGGCACCGGCGGCTTGCGCGGCATTATGGGTGCGGGCAGCAACCGTATGAACCGTTATACGTTAGGCATGGCCACACAAGGCCTTTGCAACTACCTGAAGCAGAATTTTCCGGGGGAGCAGGTAAAAGTGGCCATCGCCCACGACTGCCGCAACAACTCTGATCTGTTTGCCCGCATCGCCGCTGAGATTTTTTCTGCCAACGGCATTAAAGTATACTTGTTTGAGGCGCTGCGCCCAACGCCGGAGCTTTCCTTTGCCATTCGCCATTTGGGTTGCCAGAGCGGTGTGGTGGTAACGGCATCGCACAACCCGAAAGAGTATAACGGCTACAAAGTATACTGGAACGACGGCGCCCAGGTAACGGCCCCGCATGATAAAAATATCATCGGCGAAGTAAACAAAATTACTTCTATTGATGAGGTGAAGTTTCAGCCAAACCCTGACCTGATCGAGATGATCGGCAAGGAGATAGATGAAGCTTATATGCAGGAAGTGCAGAAGCTGTCTATTTCGCAGGAGGCCATTAAGCGCCAGCACGATCTCAAAATTGTTTTCTCCTCCATCCACGGCACAGGCATTACGTTGGTGCCGGAGGTGCTGCAGCGCTTCGGTTTTACCAATGTGCATGTAGTAGAGGAGCAGGCAGAGCCAAACGGCAACTTCCCGACGGTAGTGTATCCGAACCCGGAAGAGAAAGAAGCCATGACGCTGGCCCTGAACAAGGCAAAAGAAATTGATGCGGATTTAGTGCTGGCTACAGACCCGGACTCGGATCGCGTAGGCATTGCCGTGAAAAACCAGAAAGGCGAGTTTGTGCTCCTGAACGGAAACCAGACCGGTGCGCTGCTCATCAACTACCTGCTGCAGGCGTGGCAGAAAGCCGATAAGCTAACTGGCAAAGAGTTTGTAGTGAAAACCATCGTAACCACCGACCTGATCAAAGAGATTGCCGAAAGCTACAACGTGACGATGTATGAGACGCTGACCGGCTTCAAATACATTGCAGAGGTAATCCGTGAAAAAGAAGGCCAGGAAGTATACATTGGCGGCGGCGAAGAAAGCTACGGCTACATGATCGGTGACTTTGTGCGCGACAAAGACGCTATCTCGGCCTGCGCCCTTATTGCGGAAATGGCCGCCGTCGCTAAAGACAATGGCCAGAGCCTGTTCGAAATGATGGTGGAAATGTATGCTAAGTATAACTTCTACAAAGAAGATCTGCTTTCCATCACCAAAAAAGGCCAGCGCGGTGCCGAGGAAATCCAGCAGATGATGGCCGACATGCGCAGCAACCCGCCTAAGCAGGTTGCCGGCTCTAACATCATAGAGGTGCACGACTACAAAATGAGCACCCGCAAAGTTATCATGACCGGTGAGGAGCACAAACTGAAGCTGGAAAGCTCTAACGTGTTGCAATACCTGACGGAAGACGGCACCAAAGTATCCGCCCGGCCGTCCGGTACCGAGCCAAAAATCAAGTTCTACATCAGCGTGAAAGAGCCGCTTGCCTCTGCCAACGATTATGAGGCTACGGAGCAGAAGCTGAACCAGAAAATAGAGCAGATCCTCAAAGACCTGAAACTGAAGTAATCTTTTAACAATATCACTAAGTGAAGTGGCTAAATCGCTGAAGTATAAATCAGCGGTTTAGCCATTTTTCTTTTACCAGTTTTTATGCGGTTTATAAGGCAGTTTTATACTTGCTAATTGCTGGTTAAAACTCACACCTGCATCAACCCCCAAAATTGCACCTTCTACACGCTTGTAAAAATTCAAGTTGTAATTAGTAACCTGGGTTAAACAGCCCACTGCAGAGACCTAAACATGAAGTATATCGCCTTTTGCCCCTCTCCGATTATCATACAATAGGTAAATCGCTATATTTGTAGAGCAACTATTTTCTGCAAATCACGAAAAACGAGTTAACGCTTTTACAAAATCATAACCAAACCCCATGAGAACAATAGATGAGTATAACTTCGCCGGTAAGAGAGCTTTGGTGCGCGTAGATTTCAACGTGCCGCTTGACAGCGAATATAAGATCACCGACGATACACGCATCCGGGCTGCCGTGCCAACTATCAACAAGATTTTACAAGATGGCGGCGCTGTTATCCTGATGTCGCACCTTGGCCGCCCTAAAACTGGCCCTGAGGAGAAGTACTCGCTGCGCCACCTGGTAGCTCGCCTGGAGCAGGAGTTTAACACCCGCGTACTTTTTGCCCCGGATTGCGTTGGCCCTGAGGCGGCGCAGCTGGCACATGAACTGCAGCCTGGCGAAATCCTGCTGCTGGAGAACCTGCGCTTTCATAAGGCGGAGGAAAAAGGAGACCCTGATTTTGCGAAAGAGCTTTCTACGCTGGGTGATATGTATGTAAATGATGCCTTCGGTACTGCTCACCGCGAGCACGCCTCCACGGCTGTTATAGCACGTTACTTCCCGAACGATAAAATGATGGGCTACGTGATGCAGGCCGAGCTGGAGAACGCACGCCGCGTGCTGGACAATTCCGAGCGCCCTTACACTGCTATTATGGGCGGCGCCAAGATCTCTGATAAAATCCTGATCATCGAAAAACTGCTCGACCGCGTGGACAACCTGCTGATTGGTGGCGGCATGTCTTATACCTTCGTGAAAGCCGACGGCGGCCAGATTGGTTCTTCATTGGTGGAAGAAGACAAGCTGGAGCTGGCAAACCGCCTCATCAAAATGGCGAAGGACAAGGGCGTAAACATTATGATTCCGGTGGACTCTGTGATAGCCGATGCCTTCAGCAACGATGCTAATGTAGATACAAAGCTGAGCCACCACATCCCGCAGAACTGGATGGGACTAGACATTGGCCCTGATGCGCGCGAGCAGTACGCTGCCGTAATCGCTAACTCCAAAACTATACTTTGGAACGGTCCGATGGGCGTGTTTGAGATGTCTAACTTCTCGGTAGGTACCGAGGCCGTGGCCGATGCCGTAGTAGCCGCCACAGCCAACGGCGCCTACTCCCTGATAGGTGGCGGAGACTCTGCCGCAGCTGTAAACAAATTTGGCTACACCGACCGTGTGTCCTACGTATCCACCGGCGGCGGTGCCTTACTAGAATATATGGAAGGAAAAACCCTGCCAGGGGTAGCCGCCCTGGAACGCACCGATTACTAATGTTACACTTACTGCCCTTCCCTCACCAGGAAGGGCAGATTTATTTTAAAGCTATGTCTGGTACTAACGTTTCTTACAAATCAGCTGAGGAAGCTCTGGCAGTTATCAAGTCCGGAGACCGAGTTTTTATTCAAGGCAGTGCCGCCACCCCGCAGTACCTGGTGCGCAAACTGGCCGAACGCGCCGATTCGCTGCGCGATGTGGAGTTGGTAAGTATTTCGACTTACGGAGATTTCCCGCTCTCAGAAGAGCGCTACAAAGATTCCTTCTTCATCAACTCACTGTTTGTGTCGGCCAATGTGCGCGATGCCGTAAACAGCGGCCGCGGCGATTACGTGCCGATTTTCCTCAGCGAGATTCCTAAACTTTTCCGGTCCGGCAACATGCCGCTGGATGTCGCTATTGTGCACGTATCACCCCCTGACCACCACGGCTACTGCTCCCTGGGTGTGTCTGTGGATATTGCCCGCGAAGCCGTGCTAAGCGCCAAACATGTTATTGCGCAGGTAAACCCGCAGATGCCACGTACCCACGGCGACGGCCTGATACATATAAGGCGTTTCGATGTGCTGGTGGAGGTAAACGAAGCACTGCCGGAAGTGGATTACAGCCTCCGCATCACAGACAGAGAAAGGGCTATCGCCAACTATATTGCAGAGATGGTGGAAGACGGTGCTACTTTGCAAATGGGCATTGGTGCCATACCAGACGCCGTTTTAAGCAACCTGACCAACCACAAGGAACTCGGCATCCATACCGAAATGATGTCGAACGGTATTATGGAGCTGGTGGAGAAAGGAGTGATTACCAATGAGCACAAGAAGAGGCACCCAGGCCGCATTGCCACCGGTTTTATTGTAGGCAACCGTAAGCTTTACGATTTTGTGGACGATAACCCGCTCATACTTATGCAGCGCACTGACTATGTAAACGACGTCACTATCATCCGCACCAACCCGAAAGTTACTGCCATCAACAGCGCTATAGAAATTGACCTGACCGGGCAGGTTGTGGCCGATACCATTGGCAGGCACCAGTTTTCGGGCATTGGCGGGCAAATGGATTTTATCAGGGGCGCAGCCTTGTCTGAAGGCGGCAAACCGATTATCGCGCTACCTTCTGTCACGAACAAAGGCATCTCCAGAATTACGCCGCTCATTAATGAGGGTGCCGCCGTAACCACTACCAGGGCGCACGTGCATTATGTAGTAACAGAGTATGGTGTAGCGTACCTCTATGGCAAAAACCTGCGGCAGCGGGCCAAGGCGCTCATCAGCATTGCGCATCCAGACCACCGGGAGCGGCTGGAGCAGGAAGCTTTTCAGCGCTACGGCTACATTTAAGGTAGTTAGCTACAAATCCCTGTTACGAGCAAGTGGCAGGGATTTGTAGCTTTATTGGCTGGCTTTTTAAAAATCGTACAGTACCTCGTTCCTGAAACTTTGGGATTTTAGGCAGGCCTGCAGCAATTCAGGGTATCAGGCCTAGTACGTCAGGCGAAGGGCCAGCCATACTTATAGTTTTCCTTCTGAATTTATTTGAATGATAGAGATACTGTCAGGCTACCGTAACCACCACTTTGCCATTTGTTCTGTGCGTTTCCACCTGCTGGTGCGCCTTTGGCAAATCTTCAAAACTGAACACGTGCGATACATGCGGCCGCAACTTGCCCTCACGCATCAGGTCAGCCAGCTTTGCCTGATCTTCTCCGCTGGAGTGTACCAGGTAATTTTTTGCCTCAATATTGCGCTTCTTCGCCTCAGCCTGTACAGCCTCGGTGGCTCCTCCAAGTATGGAAATGAGTTTGCCGCCGTTTTTTAAAGTAGCCAGTGACCTTTGGGCATTCTCCTCTCCTAGCGAGTCCAATACAATGTCTGCGTCCATCACCACATCTTCTACTTTGTAGGCATGGTAATCTATCTGTTCATCAGCCCCCATTGTTCTAAGAAACTCATGATTTTTGGCAGAGGCCGTGCCTATCACAAAGGCTTTGAAGTACCGGGCAATCTGAGTTGCAAAGTGCCCAACACCACCTGCTGCGGCATGTATCAGCACCCGCTGCCCTGGCTGAATACTGGCTTCATGTACTAGTACCTGCCAGGCTGTTAGAGCAGCCAACGTAGCGGCAGCGGCTTCGTGGTGCGGAATATGCTCCGGCTTGTGCGCCAGGTGAGATTCCGGGGCGGTTACGTACTCTGCGTAGGCTTTGCCATGCCCGGGGAAATTCACCATCCCAAACACCTCATCCCCCACATTAAAGTAATTTACGCCCTCGCCTACAGCTTCTACCTCACCAGATATGTCCCAACCAAGTATAACCGGAGGGTCTGCTTCCAACTGCTTGTATAGCGCTTTTCCTTCACGCGTTTTGGTATCTACCGGGTTTATACTGATGGCTCTCACTTTTACCAGCACCTCACCTTTATCAGGTACTGGCTTATCTACCTCCTGCAGTTGTAGATTATTAGGCTGGCCTGGCTCGTTCAAAACATATGCTTTCATAGCTTTAAGTAGTTAGGTGATACATATTCCTTAAGAACTGAAGCATGAATAAAAGGTTTGTCATACTTTTTCATAAAAAAATATGACAGGTATAGAATTTACAACTGCTTATTGTCACGACGGTTCAGATATGCCAGCACTTCCTCCATAGTATCCAAATCACCTTTTGCGTTATACTTGCTGATTCGCTCCATTTCTCCGGCAATTAGCCCTGCTCTGGTGTCTTCTACTTTTCCCTGCGAGTGGGTTACTTGGCGGCACCACGGCAACGGCTGGCCAGGCTGGCTGTAGAGGTATAGCTGCGGAAAGTAGAGACGTGCCGCCGTAACAGCCGCCATAAACGCGCGAGGCTGCTGAAACGGTGCCGCCGCTACGGCTATATGCTTGTAATTTTTGTCTTTGGCGTGGCGTACCATTGCCTTCGCTTCTATCAGCGTGTGCAGATAAGGTTCACCTGGATCCGGGATGCCTTCTATACTTTCTTCCGGTACTCCCAGCTTGGTAAGTGCAGCGTGCCAGTTGTCGAAACCGGGGTAGCCGCTCATGGGTTTGGTTTTCAGAAACATAATTTTCTGTACCTGCCCCTGCTGCAGCATACGTTGGGCCACAGCAAAACCGGACTGCTGGTTATCTTCTGTCTGCCCAAACAGGAAAAGGCCGTCTAAGGGTTTGTCCGGCAGGGTGTCGGCCAGGGTGCGGATAATGAGTTCTTCTAGCATAGCCCCCTTATACGGCTGTTGCCCATGCTGGATTCAGCTGTACTTTCAGCTTAAATACGTACTTTTGTGGTATGGCAGAACAACAGAAAAACAATCCGCTGCACGGCGTTACGCTGCAAATGATGCTAGAGCACTTGGTGGAAGTATACGGCTGGGAACACCTGAGCCTCAAGATTAACCTTAACTGCTTCAAAAATAACCCAAGTATAAAATCCAGCCTTACCTTCCTGCGCCGCACGCCCTGGGCCCGCGAAAAAGTAGAGGGATTATACTTATACACGCGGCGCAAAATTCGGTAAGCTTACCTGAAGCGGTTCCTTGGCAAGTATGGCTCAAGCTTAATCGGCTTAGATTTATACTTGCTGCAGTATAATTTTGAAGTTAGCTAACCGCGCTCTTTGCCTCCACCTGAGGCAAAGAGCTTTGAACTAAGTATACTTTAAAATCTCCGTTGGCCTCTATCCTGCTAAAAGGCTGAATACCAAGCATGCGCGTTTCAATACTTCCTTCTCCCTTTATGCAGTTTTTATCCTTGCAAGCACTTAGAAGGCAAGCATCCAGCAGTATTATACATTCAAACCTCCTCCAGTACATCATAATTTTGGTTTATTTTTAGTAACGACTATACTTAAGATGCCAAAAAGTGATATCTGGTTGCAAAGGGTGAGATCGATAAAATTTTAACCGATTATTGTACTGAAGCAACTGGTAGAGGAGCAGCTGCGACAGGTATAAATGATTATCAGTTCGAGGTACTTTATACTTGTATACTTCTTAAATCACTTATCTTTGAGCTGCAGCCAGAGCTAGTATATGTCTATCATCCTTAATTTTAAGAGCAAAGCCTTTTACTTCTTTCTAAGCCTGCTTGGCATCTGTTGCCTGTTACCGTTTCTGTTGTTATCCAACTACGCATACCCACAGGCTGATGACTATTACTATGCTATCCGAGATGGGCAGTTTAATTTTTGGAGTACGCAAGCAGATTTTTATTTGAATTGGTCTGGCCGCTTTTTCAGCACAGCCATACTTCAGCTAAACCCGCTTATCACCAAATCCTTTGAGGATTACAAATTTTACTCACTGGGTATTATACTTGCCTTTGCCGGTAGCCTGACTTTTCTGATCTACCAGGTGCTTCGCCCACATCTTTCCCGCGCCGCTTGTTTTGGTTTGACCTCGCTGCTTCTGGCTTTGTACCTGTTGCAACTGCCAAGTACTGCAGAAAGTCTGTTCTGGCTTACAGGCTTTTTAGGTTATACACTCCCGAATCTGCTCTTTTTTTGGGTATTGTTTTTCCTATATAAGCTAGTTTACACAAGTCAGCAAAAGATTAAAATAGCTTACGCTACGGCTGCCGCTCTAACAGGTGGGCTTATAGTAGGCGCTAACGAAATGGCACTGCTCTACCTCATGGCTACGCTACTGTTTATACTTATCAGCAGTTGGATAAATCAATCTGCCAACAGGAATTATTTTCTGGCTGTTTTTGCTTTTTGTCTGCTCGTGAGTCTGGCAGTTGTGCTGGCACCGGGCAACTTCTCCAGAATGGCATCCCATCCGCAGGCAAAGCAACCGGTGTGGTCTGTTGTATATGCCGGCATACTTAGTGTGGTTACTTTTTATCGTTTTGGTGGCTTGCTCCTGCTGGCTTCGCTGGTATACGTGTTTGCTTTCGGAGAGAAAATAAAAGCAGCGCTCGGTCAATCTGGCTTATTCAAGGTTTCGCTGCCGTTGCTGCTGCTGTATGTTGTGGGCACGGTTTACCTGATGAACTTCTTGTTTGTGTGGGCCACCGGCGAGCGACCTACTCCTAGATTACAGAACGTAATTTACTTCTTTTTGCTGCTAGCCTGGTTTTATACTTTACAGGTGCTTATAATTCGTAAAGGCAGCTGGTTTATGGTTAGCCGATGGCCTGTTTTTCTGAAAGCTGCTGTTAGTGTTTTACTGCTGCTGGCGTTTCTGGATCTGAACAATAACATCAGCACGGCATACCTGGATCTAATCTCTGGCAAAGCCGCTCAATATAACAATGAGCTGAGCGCAAGAGACCTGACAATGGCGACCAGCAGTTGTGTGAAGTGTAAAACACCGCCTTTATCTGCCGTACCTGCCTCGCTTCATTTCCTCGATTTGCAGGTATCCGAAAACGGAGAAGGCTCATGGGTTAATAATGATTACGCTAAGTTTTGGGGAAAAGAAACAGTAGAATTAGTTCAACCAAATCCCCAAGTTAAAGATAATTACACCACACTCACCGAAATGGGTAAAAAATGGCGCGACCAGCTGTTACATTAATGCCTCGCTTCTAATTTTCCGCTGCCCTGGTAATGCAGTTTACCGACGTCTAACAGCTCCCGTATAAGTTCTGTTACAGCTGTAGCATGTTTTGGCTCAAACTGCTGCACCAACTCTTTAGGCAAGTATGGCCGCACTTGTACCAGCTGCATCAGCTTGGCACGCAAAGCCTGTTGGTCCTCCAGTCGCCGCTGCTTTTTACGCTCCGACAAGCAGTAGTCGCAGATGCGGCAGCGGGTGTCTGTTATTTCTCCGAAGTACTCCAACAGCAGCTGTGTACGGCAACGGCTCTCAGTTTGCACATAGTAGCCCATTGCTTTTGCCTGATCCAGCGCCCGTTCCCGTAGGGTATTCAGCTTTTTAGGTTGAAGTATAACCCGGCTTGCATCTTCGCGGGGAGCAGTAAAAACGAGCTGTGGCGAATCGTGCTGAGGCTCATACATGATAACCTTCAGCTTATGAAGGTACTCCAACTTGCGCCGAAGTTCCAGTTCTGGCACCTTTAGCAGTTCAGCCATCTTTTTCTCGCGCACCTTCACAAAATTCACAAAAGCCTCGCCGCCGTACATCCTAAGTATGAGCTGTATAAGTTTGTCGTGCTCAGGGTTCTTCAGCTGAAAGCTATAGAGTTCAGTGTTTTCGAGCGCGAGCATAAGCCGCGAAGGCAGGTAGTACCCTTCATTCAACTGCAGATAACCCTCAGACTCCAGCCTTTTAATAGCATGGTGCGTTTCTAGTGCCTTCAGCTTATACTGTTTTGAGAAATCAGCCAGGTCAAAGTCAAAGCTGCTGAACTGGCCGCTGCCAACTGCCAGCTGATAATAGTTTGCCAGGCACTGGTATACTCTTCTGATGAACTCCAAAGGCGGATGCGCTTCCTCTACTTTCCGAAGCAGGTCTGCTACATCGTTCGGCCCTAAAAGTATGGTGGCAAAGGCATAATGCTCATCTCTACCGGCCCGGCCAGCCTCCTGGTAATATGCCTCCAAGCTCTCCGGCAGATCCAGGTGCACCACCAGCCGCACATCAGGTTTATCTATACCCATACCAAAGGCATTGGTGGCCACAATTACCCGTACCTTATCTTCCACCCACTGCTGCTGCACGGCACTGCGTTCTTCAAACTTAAGACCGGCATGGTAAGCGGCGGCGGAAATCCGGCGGCTCTGCAGAAACTTAGCCATCTCTACCGTTTGGCGGCGGCTGCGCACATACACTATACTTTGGCCCTGCATCCGTTGCATAATTTCCAGTAGTCGGTTTGTTTTATCTTCTGTTTGAAGGCAGGAGTAAGACAGGTTGGCGCGGGCAAAACTCTTCTGGAAAACGTTGTGCTTCGGAAAGTTCAGCTTCTCTTGTATGTCCAGTTTTACAAGTTCGGTAGCTGTGGCTGTGAGTGCGATAACAGGAACACTGGGCAACGCCTCGCGCAACTCTGCCAATTGCAGGTATGGCGGCCTAAAATCATATCCCCAAGCCGAGATACAGTGAGCCTCATCCACCGCCAGCAACCCCACTTTCATGCGCTTCACACGCTCCTGGAACATTTCTGTGAGCAGGCGCTCCGGAGAGAGATACAGAAACTTCACGCCACCGTACACGCAGTTGTCAAAGGCAATATCAATCTCCCGGCGGCTCATGCCAGCGTACACGGCTACGGCAGCTATTCCACGATTCTTCAGGTTCTCTACCTGGTCTTTCATCAGGGCGATGAGTGGTGTTATAACCAGGCAAACACCATCTAAAACCATAGCTGGCACCTGAAAGCAGACCGATTTTCCGCCGCCAGTCGGCAGCAGTGCCAAAGTATCCTGCCCTGCCAGCACCGACTGTACAATCTCCTCCTGCAATGGCCGGAAGGAGTCATAACCCCAGTAGGTTTTAAGTATGTGGTGAATATCCTCCAACGTATGGCTGCTTCTTTACTGCGAAGATAAGCTTTAGCAAACAGAAGCCAACGCCGGAGGTCGTGTTTATACTTTTGTAAAGTATGATTTGCAACAGCAAGTATAAAGTAAGCTTCGCTGTTCCGGCCTTCTCTGTCCTCTATTTGCCTGCTACGGATTTCTTAAGCCGTATATCTGTATTCCCTAAGCGTCTGCCTCCAACAACTTACTTACTAGCTACCGCTGAACTTTGCATCACAACCTGTTTGTTGCAATTCTGGCTTTGGATCCCACAAGCACGGCATCGCCCAGCCACTTCCGGAGCCAACCTTTCATCTTTAACACACATTGTTTTCTGCAACACACATTGTTTTCTGCCTTAAAATCAAAAAGTCCCCACCTCAGCAGAGATGGGGACTTTAGCTAGTTTTGAAAGTATACTTATGCAGCTGCCGACTGTCCGTCTTCACGCTCCTCAATCACCTTGGTTAACTTCTCGATGGCCTGCGCGGCACGCTCTTCGTCGAAACGGTTAATGTTCAGCAGCATTTTTGTCTTTTCCTGGCGCGTAATAGTCGGGTTATTCAGCAGGCGAATGATCTCTTCCTTCTGCTTAGCCGACGCATAACGCACACTGGCGCTTTGCTCTTCATTGTTCTCAGCCTCCGCAACTGGTGCCGCCGTAGAAGACTTCATTGTAGCTTTCTTTTCGGTTGGCACTGCAGGCTTAGCGGCAGACTCATTGCCGCCATAATCCATTTCCTCAGTGGGAGTCGGTTCATAGCCGGCAGCCCGGATAACCCAGGCCAAAATATTACGGTATGCCTTACCGATAGCACGCGTTTGCGCCATAGAGGCAATGGCAAACTCCTGATAATACTTCTTCCCCTGCTCCTTGTTAGAACAGATGGCAAAGCCGGCACCTACCACCTGCTGGCTACGCAGATCAAGCAGGTTAACCTTTGCCTGGTATTTTATCTCGTCATCGCTGCTGATGTTCACCACGTGCTCTACCACTGGCAAAATACCCAAGCGAGAACCGGCATACTGCCAGCCTTCCACATTCACATATTCTTTTCCCTGGATGTTCTGGTAAAGGCGGTTTTCCTTTATGAACTTCGCCAGGTCAACGGCCAGGTGGAGCGTTTCGTCAGACTTGGCTATATCATAGCTCTCAATCTTCGGCTTCTTCTGCACCTTTGTCTCCTTATTAGGTTGATTCATATTCATTTAGCTTTCATAGTTAGTTACATATATTAAACAGAGCAGCAGCGTAAATAGTGCAAAAAATCAGAAATTAAACACAAATTAAAAGACTGATTATCAGTTTGTTATAAAATATTTTCAAAGAAAATTTGGCTACTGCCAAAGCTCTACCCAAAAGCTAAAAGTTGAGAAAAGGAGGAAGTATACATACGTAGATTCCGGAGATGAAGATATGTAAACTTTAAAGCCACTAAATCCTTAACAGTTTGCTGGTTATAAAATCAGTAGTTAAAAAAAACAATAGCACACTACAACATCTTGTAAAACCTGATACATAAAAAAAGGGACAAGCCACAGCCCGTCCCTCACATCTTTAAAAGTCTTGAAATTTCTAATCCACCCTTACCCTCAGCTCTTCCACAATCTGGCCATCCTTCATTACCAGCGTTCTGTCGGCCATGGTGGCAAGCTGCTCGTTATGGGTTACAATCACAAACGTCTGGTTGAACTCATTTCGTAGGCGGAAGAAGATATCGTGCAGTTCCTGCGCATTTTTGGAGTCGAGGTTACCGCTCGGCTCATCAGCGAAAATAATTTTAGGAGAGTTAATAAGCGCCCTTGCTACAGCTGTGCGCTGCTGCTCGCCACCCGACATTTCAGAAGGCTTGTGGTCGAGGCGGTGCGAGAGGTGGAGCATCGTCAGGAGTTCCTCGGCCCGCTGCCGTACCTCCTTCTCAGGCCTATCTGCCAGAAAGCCCGGGAGGCATACATTTTCGAGTGCGGTAAACTCAGGCAGCAGGTTATGGAACTGGAAGATAAAGCCTATGTGCCGGTTACGGAAACGCGCCATTTCTGCGGCATTCATACGGGCGATATTCTTATCATCAAACATTACCTCACCGGTATCTGCCGTATCTAGCGTACCCAGAATATGCAGCAAGGTGCTTTTACCGGCTCCCGAAGCCCCTACTATCGATACAACTTCTCCTGTGGCAATGGTTAGGTCGATGCCTTTAAGCACCTCCAGCGCACCGTATTTTTTATGAATATTCTTTACCTGCAGCACGTTCTGTTAAGTATGAGTTTGGCCCTGAAAACGTAAATTAATAAGCCAAAGCTACAAAAATTTTGCAGTTGCTGCGTTGCTTATACTTCAGCCAGTGGCTTATACTTGCCTTTGGTTTGTATCAGTGGCTTTTTTATACTTCAGACGAGGCTATCTTTCCCTCCGTTTGTTCCTCCTTCGAGGCATCTACAGGTTCTGCTTCCAACACATCTTTCACGTAAAATTCATTTATCAAAACCATCAGCACGGCAAGTATAGGCGCAGCCAAAAGCAGCCCCAGCGCCCCTTCAAAAATACCCAGCAGCACCTGGAAAAAGAGCAGCAGTGCCGGCGGTAAATCCACGGTCTTCTGAAATATAATCGGTGTAATCATATAGCTTTCCACCATCTGAATGGCACTATAAATCAGCAAAGTATACAGCGCCATCTGCGGACTCACAGTAAGGCCAACAAGTACAGCAGGCAAGCCGGCAATCCATGGCCCAACGTTAGGTATAAAGGCCAGAAAAAAAGCGATCAGGGCCAGTGCAAACGCCAACGGTAGCCCAATTAAACTGTAGGCGATTGCAGAGCTTACACCTATAATGGCCATGGCAGACAACATCCCTACCAGCCATGATTTTAAAGTTGCGTAGCTCTTGCCAAGCACTTCCGATATACGTGAGCGGTTTCGTAGCGGGAAAAGTTTTGTGAGGCCAGTTGTATACAGCGCAGGGTTAGAGGCCAGAAAAAGTGCTGTGATGATAACTATAAACAGATCAGCCAGAAAACTCAGCGTGGTTGAGAAAATCCCCGATACTTTAGACAGCATCGCGTTTTGCTTGGGTATGGCTTTACTCATGTCGTCGGGCACCTGCTCCACCAGCTTTTGCCCCCATCCATACTGGCTCAGCCAGTCCTGCACCCGCGACACTGCCTGCGGTATAGTCTGCCGCATCTCCTGCACCTGTTCGCTCACTGTTGGAGCTATTAGCCAGAAAGCCGCTATGATTACGCCGAAGAAGAACAGCACGGCCAGCAGCAAACTCAGCCCCCGTTTTAAATGCAGTTTAGCAGTTATCCAGTCTGTTATGCCACAGAACAGCACAGCCAGCAGGATGGCTGCAAACACCAGCAGGAAAAAGTAGGCGTGCTGCCCCAGCAGGTAGAACCCGGTGACAATCAGCAGTACCACAAGAGCGGCGATTGCCACCCGCTTAGCATACAAGTACACATTTAACATAAACTTCTCTATTTAATTAAGTCCGATGAGGCTTTTAAAGTATACTCTGTTACTGAATAGCAGCAGTGCACGTTGCAAAAGCGCCTTGAGGAGCTTTTAGACAAGGAATATTTTAAAAACCGATTACTTGAATTTAAGCCGACAAAAGCTTACTTTCGTGCGTCCATTAAAACTGAAAGCATGAACATACACGAATATCAGGCTAAAGAAATTTTAAAGAGCTACGGAGTACGTATCCAGGAGGGTATCGTGGCTGAGACGCCAGACCAGGCAGTTAAAGCTGCCATGAAACTGACTGAAGAAACCGGCACAGGCTGGCACGTAATCAAAGCTCAGATCCATGCGGGTGGCCGTGGTAAAGGTGGCGGTGTAAAACTGGCCAAAAACCTGGATCAGGTGAAAGAAATCGCTGATCAGATTCTGGGAATGACGCTGGTAACGCACCAGACTGGCCCAGAAGGCAAACTGGTACAGAAAGTTCTGGTTGCACAGGATGTGTATTACCCAGGCGATTCTGAGCCAAAAGAATACTACCTGAGCATCCTGCTGGACCGCGCTAAAGGTCAGAACGTGATCATGGCCTCTACCGAAGGTGGTATGGACATTGAGGAGGTTGCTGAGAAATCTCCTGAAAAAATCATTAAAGAGTGGATCGACCCGGCTGTTGGCTTACAGGGATTCCAGGCTCGTAAAATTGCATTTGCTTTCGGTTTGGAAGGCGAAGCATTTAAGGAGATGGTTAAGTTTGTAACGAACCTGTACAAGGCTTACGTTGAGACTGACTCTTCTATGTTCGAGATCAACCCGGTGTTGAAGACATCAGACAATAAAATACTTGCAGTTGACGCCAAAGTAGACCTGGACGATAACGCGCTGTTCCGCCACAAAAATCTGGCTGCCCTGCGTGATATCACAGAGGAAGACCCATTGGAGGTTGAGGCTGGTGAGTATCACCTAAACTATGTAAAGCTTGACGGTAACGTTGGCTGTATGGTAAACGGTGCAGGTCTGGCAATGGCTACCATGGATATCATTAAGCTTTCTGGCGGTGAGCCTGCTAACTTCCTTGACGTAGGGGGTGGGGCAAACGCACAGACGGTTGAGGCTGGTTTCCGGATCATCCTGAAAGACCCGAACGTAAAAGCTATCCTGATCAATATTTTCGGTGGTATCGTTCGTTGCGACAGAGTGGCTAACGGTGTGGTTGAGGCGTACAAGAACATCGGAGACATCAAGGTTCCGATCATTGTTCGTCTGCAAGGCACAAACGCTGAGGAAGGTGCTCGCATCATCGACGAGTCTGGCCTTAAGGTATACTCTGCCGTTGTACTGAAAGAAGCTGCTGAGAAAGTAAAGCAAGTATTAGCTGAAGCTTAATCCGCTTACTAAATAACTAAAAAGGGCTGCCAGTTTTGGCAGCCCTTTTTAGTTATACTTGGTTTAGATTGGCAGTTGATTCTAGCTCAACTGACCATCTAAACCTTTTTATACTTGCTACACTACGTGCAGGTCAACTTCTATATTACCGCGAGTGCCAATGGAGTACGGGCAAATCTGGTGCGCTTCGTCTACCAGTTCCTTTGCTTTGTCTTTTTCTACTCCCTTGATATCTACTTCAAGTTTCACGCTTAGGCCATAGCCACCATCCTCGTTCTGGTTCAGGTCTACGTGCGCCGACACGGTAGATTCCGGGTCAAGGCGTAAATGATGCTTACCAGCTACTACCAATAATGCGCTCTGGAAACAGGCAGCATACCCTGCGGCAAATAACTGTTCTGGGTTAGTTGCGCCCCCCTGCCCTCCTAAGCCTTCAGGAAGCGCTAATTTCATGTCTATAATACCGTCTGAGGATGTAACTTGACCACGACGGCCTCCGGTAGCAGTAACCTCTGCCGTATACAGTTTCTTCATAGTTTTCAGCTATTTAAATTTACTATCGTTGGTAGGTTTAACTACAGAATAAGCAGCAATGTTTTGGGAAGTAACTTATATAGCAGATTTTAGCATATTTTATTAACAGATGTTTCGTATTGTGGGTTTACTTGCTATTTTTGCATACTCTTTGCACCCGTAGTTCAATTGGATAGAATATCGGATTTCGGCTCCGAGGGTTAGGGGTTCGAATCCTCTCGGGTGCACAAGTATAATTTCAGCGCTAATTACTTCTAAAGTAGTTAGCGCTTTTTTGTTGCCGTATTCACATTAATCGGTTTACTACTGCTTACAATATCAGAGACAATTTAAGTGAAATGACAACTAATAAGGAAAATGTAGGCCCACTGTCGCAGCACTTACAGTAAATTGTAACAGCCCAGCTTACTCATTTTGGGAGTTACCCCGCTCATCGGTTTTCTTGGCGATGTAGCTTTTCAAAAAACTCCTTGACTCCTCCGGCCCTATATACCCGCTATACCTGATCAAAACCTGCGGGTTATCCAAGAACACCACTGTAGTCGGGAAAGTAACTTCACCGTTCGCTCGGGCCAACATTTCGGCCAATTCATGGTACCCGTTGAGTTGGTAGCAGTATATTTTACCCAAAAAACTAATCTTAGCTTTGCTCTCACCATGCAGGCGCAGGCAGTAAAACCTTTTATTCAGCTCCTGCACCAAAGCATTGTCCATGAAAGTGATGTGCTCCTGCATTTTACAGAATTTGCACCAATCGGTCTGGGTGAAGATCAGCAGCGGTTTTCTTTCTCTGCGCAGGCTGTCGCCCAGATGCTCAAAATCAGTCCAGTTGACAGACTGCCCTGTGCGTTTGTCTGCAGGCAGAGAGTCAATAGAAGTATGGTCAGCAGGCGAAGTATTATCATTTGCTCAAAGTATAACGGACGCCCAGGAACCCTCTGATGCCTTGGTTAGGCGCATATACATAGGAAGGGTCAAAAGTGAGCGCGTTAGGATTATTGAGAGTCGGAACCACCTGCCCCTGGTCGTCAAACTGCACTTCTTTATCGAAGGGGTCGAAGGAGCGGGCAATGCTGTTGGCCGGAGGCGTGAAGTTGAGCAGGTTTTTCACGCCCCCGTATACTTCCCATTGGCTGCCGAAGGCTTTGGTAAGCTGTATGTTCTGTAAACTCCACCAGGGGGAGTACTCTTGGCGGTCATCCAGCTCCCCAAGCAGAGGCAGGCGCATAGGCCCGTACAGGTTACCGGTATAATCTACCGTCAGGCCCGCCCTAAGAAAAGTATAGCCAACATTCCAGACGCCAGTAAACTGCTCGGTCAGCAGCTGCCTTCTGCGCTTACCGTTCTCCTCCAGCGTAACGTCCATGGCAGTAACGCCAGCCAATATTTTCAAGCCGTTCGTCCAGGCCATATCCAGGTTCAGAGACACTCCCTTCGAAACGGCTGAGCCCATCAGGTTGCTGTAAAAGATCTTGTTCGGGTCTGTTTCATAATCAGGCACAATGCGGTTGTTGAAATAAGTATAAAAAAGACTCCCATCCAGACCGATAAAGGAATTGTTGCCGGTATAAATTTGCTTTACCACATTCAGGTTCGCGTTCCAGGATGTTTCCGGGTCCAGCTCCCCTTCAAATACCACCTCACGGGCACCGGTCAGGGCAGCATGGTCTTCAGTGAACACATTGGCTACGCGGTAGCCGTTGCCCACGCTCAGGCGCACTACGTTATTTTTGTTTTCAGAGGTCCATTTATAGTTGAGGCGGGGCGTAAAAATGTTGCCGTGCAGGCTGTTATAATCGTAGCGGGCACCAAGCAGGATTTTGTTCTGCTCGTTCAGGATGATCTCGTCCTGGAGAAAGAGGCCCGGCAGGTGCGTCACCGAAGGCTCATTTCCGGCACCGTCGGCTTCGGCTGTGGCTGGCGTGTTGTCGTCGTAGTAAGTATAGCGGTAAGCCAGGCCCATCAGCACATCATGTTTTCTACCAAAAAGCCTGTTCCAGGTCAGCTGCCCGAAGCCGATGTACTGGTTGGCGTAATACAAAGTGGTGCCATACACAGAGTTATGGTCATGCCCGTTAGCGCTGAACTGGAAATTGATGACTTCATCCACCGGTAGCTGATAAGTCCCGAAAGCTTCCCAGCGGCTGGTATAAATGCTCTCGCCGTATACCTCTTCCCCTCCACGGTTCTCGCTATTCCAGTTCATCTCGCCGCCCCAGCGATCTTCGTACACATAGCGGCCTGCCACCGAGAAAGGCTTATTGCTCTTGCGCGCAAAGCTCAGTTTGTTGAATACTGAAATACGGTTCTGCAGTGTTACATCAGTAAAGTTGTCGCTGTTGTTATCAATAGGGTTCTGATAGTTAAAGTAATTTACCCCTAACAGGCCCTGCGCTTTATTTGCGGCGGCGTAGCGCATCCCCACATCAGCGTTTACCTCGCCCCAACTTGTGCCGAACACATCTACAGCGGTAAGCGGCGCGGAAGACGGCTTTTTAGTAATAATGTTAATCAAGCCTCCCACAGCCTCAGAACCGTAGAGCGTGGAGGCCGGGCCTTTTACAACCTCCACCCGCTCCATCAGCGACTGCGGGATACCGGTTAACCCATATACTGTGGAGAGCCCGCTTACTATGGGCATGCCGTCGATCATCACCATCGTATAAGGCCCCTCAAGCCCGTTTATGTGTATGTCGCCGGTGTTGCACACGTTGCAATTAAGCTGTGGCCGCACGCCGTTCACGTGCTGCATAGACTCGAACACAGAGGGAGTTGGGTTGGCTTTAAAAAATTCCGTAGTGTAAACCTCCACCGGCACTGGGCTCTCCAGCTTTGTCATTTCCTTCATTGTACCCGAAATCACAACCTCGCTTATCCGGGCGGCAGCCTCTTTTAAGTTAAAATTAACTGTGCCCTGAGGGTTTTGGCTGCTAACAACAACCCGTTTTGTTTGCGTTTCAAAACCTATAAAGGAAGTAGTGATTTCGTAGGTGCCATAGGGCACTTCTTTGATGCTAAAGTATCCGTTCTGGTTTGTGGAGGCGCCCAAGCTGGTATTTTTCAACCCCACGTTCACAAACTCCAGCGGGCTGTCTGCCGAGCGAACATAGCCGCTAATGCTGCCTTTCTGCGCCACTACCTGCACGGAGAAAACCGTTAATAATAAAATAAGCGTATTGAGGTGTTTCATAATTACTTTTTAGACATACATTCTTACAATGTTCAATACTCAAAAGTATAGTTTTAGGTTTGTCTAAAAAACAATTTTTGTACATTTTAAAATCGAATTGAGCGCATGAAAATTATCCGGCAATATACTGAGTGGCAGATTTTTGAAACTCTCCACAACTGACAGCTAACTCACCTGCATAGATACTGAAGTGTTACCAAGAAGTTAATATTTAAGCTTTTAACATTAACCTTTTGCCGTATTTCAGCTCAAAAGGCTTTAAGTATATTAAATTTTTGATCCGGTTTGACATATACTTTGCGCTACCAACTAACTAAAAAATTATCTATATTATTGATATACAGCAAAGTGTAAACACATGCAGCCAACCTCAACAAAAGTTAAGTGCTGTAGTTAAACATATATTTTATATCTTTAAGCTTATCGTACCAAATCATTTTACACCTATACCTAGTATACATCGGCTAACCCTTTATTATGAACACAACAGCTCAGTTATTACAGAATAATAAGAGTAAAATTCTGGAAACTTGGATGCAAAATCAACTACAAGACAATTCACTCCGCGATGATTTAATATCAAACGAGGAGCTGCGTCGCCAGTCTGATGAGCTTATCAGTTCGCTTGCCCGTGCCACATCAACAGGCAACGTAGATAATATTCACGCTCCTGAATATGAAACTGTAATTGAAATCTTAAGTGATATTTCTATTACCCGCGCCCGCCAAGGCTTTAGCCCCCGCGAGACAGGTATGTATGTATTGAGCCTTAAGCAGGCACTAAGCGCTATTTTAGAAGAAAAGCATAGCGACCAGCCAGAAGTACTTTACAAAGAGCTACTCATTATCCACAGGTTATTAGACAACCTTAGTGTCGTTACTTTTGAGACTTATATTAAAGGGCGTGAAGAAGTGATCCTGCGCCAGACGGATGAGATCAATGAGATATCTACTCCTGTTATCCGTGTTTGGGATGGTATACTTGCTCTTCCAATTATCGGAACGTTAGACAGCGCCCGTACTCAAATTGTAATGGAGAACCTGTTGCAAGAGATTGTGAACACAGGTAGCAGCATTGCTATTCTTGATATCTCTGGTGTACCAGCTGTAGACTCATTAGTTGCCCAGCACCTTATAAAAACGGTGAGCGCCACCCGCCTAATGGGAGCTGAATGTATTATTAGCGGTATCCGTGCAGAGATTGCACAGACTATCGTGCATTTAGGCATTGACCTCTCTAATATCAAAACAAAAGCAAGTTTGGCAACTGCCCTGCAGTTAGCCTTTAGCATGCGCAACGTAGAGGTTCGGAACAGTAGTAAGAAAACAGGCTTTAGCATTAGCCGATAGTTTAGTAAAATGGAGAGAATTCCTATTCTGAAAATGGGGCCGTTCCTACTGGTCACCATTCAAGTAGACCTTTATGACCGGTTAGCCCTGAACCTCGAAAACGACCTGATCAGCATGGTGAGTAAGACCGGTGCAAGAGGTGTGCTCATCGATATTTCCGCAGTTAGTATAGTAGATTCCTTTATGGGCCGCATTCTGGGCAACATTGCCTCTATGTCGCGGATCATGGATGCTGAAACAGTTGTGGTGGGTATGCAGCCTGCCGTAGCTATTACGCTGGTAGAGCTTGGCCTTACATTACAGGGTGTTTATACTGCCCTCGATGTAGAAAAAGGCATGGAGCTCTTACAGGATAAAATAGGCATCTTAGAAGATCCTGAAGAAGACGAGGAGGCCCCGGATGATTGTAATGACTAAAGACACGATGCAAATCGTGCGAGAGCAGGATGTTGTACCCTTTCGTAACCGGGTTCGTGAGCTAAGCACTAAAATAGGTATGAGCCTGGTAAACCAGACAAAGCTCATCACTGCGGCCAGCGAACTAGTTCGGAATATGCTTAAGTATGGCAACGGCGGCAAAGTAATGCTGGAAACCATAAGCAAGAACGCTCAGTCAGGCATCAGGCTTATTTTTGAAGATCAGGGACCAGGTATACCCGATGTGCAGCAGGCTATGCGAGACGGTTTTTCTACCGGAAAAAGTTTGGGCCTCGGCCTGCCCGGCGCCAAAAGGCTCGTAAATGAGTTTGATATCAAGAGCGCAGTGGGCGAAGGCACCACTGTAACAATAATACACTGGAAACATGGACGTTAAGCAACACCAACGTTTTCTTATACCAGATAAATCTTACGCCAGTATTGCTAAACGAGAAATTGCGCGTGTAGCTGCTGCTGCCGGCATGTCCGTTAGCGACGTAGGAAAGCTCAACATCGTGGTTGCCGAGATGGTATCCAACTTGGTAAAGCATACCGTGCAGGGTGGTGAGTTGCTCTTACGCGTATTAGGAGGCACACCGGCTGAGGGTATAGAGGTGATTAGCCTTGATAACGGCCCTGGTATGACTGACCCAATCCGGATGCAGGAAGATGGAATTTCTACTTTCGGCACTGCTGGGGAAGGACTTGGCGCCATAAAAAGACAGTCAGACGTTTTTGACCTTTACTCTCAGCAGGGAGTCGGCACGGTTATACTTTCCAGGATTTTAAAGCCTGTTAAAACCACCTCTGCAACACAGCCTGCAAGGCACCACGAGATTGGTTATGTTATGGTGCCTAAGCCTAAAGAAACAGTTTGTGGCGATGGGTTGGCTATCATTGAAAAGGAAACTGAAGTATACATACTAGCCCTGGATGGACTGGGGCATGGCCCAAGCGCACACGAAGCCTCAGAGCTTGCCGCACAGGTGTTTACCTCTTCTCCCCCGCTTCTGCCTACCGATGCCCTACGCCTGATTCATCATAACATTAAGCGCACACGTGGTGCCGTGGGTTTTGTGGCCAACATCAGCGGAACAAGCAACCGCATGAGCTATTGCGGAATTGGTAATATTGCAGGCAAACTGTATGCACCCGATGCAACCTTTGGCAGCAGCCCGTATAAGAACGTGTTCTCCTATAATGGTATCTTAGGCCACAATATCCCAAATACACTTAGCGAGCAGGAACTTGATTGGGGACGGCACCGTATGCTGATCCTACACTCAGACGGAATCAAATCCAGGTGGGATCTTACCAAATACCAGGCTTTAAACCGCCATTTACCTACCACTGTGGCAGCTTTGCTCTACAAAGACAATAGTCGCCAAACAGATGATTCTTTGGTTGTAGTATGTAAAAGTAGAAGTTAAGCAAAATGCAGCTTAGTATACTTAAAATAAATATTAACAACGAGCTGGATGTAGTACTGGCTTACAAGAGAGCCATGCAGCTTTCTGAGCGGCTAGGTTTGCAACAAGCCAACCAGACCAAGTTTGCTACGGCCGTTTCTGAGATTTGCCGCAACGTGGTGGAGCATGTTGGCAGCGGCACCATACAGTTTAACATATCAGAAGTCAGCGGCTTTAAGTACCTGGAAGCTTTTGTAACTGATAGAGGGCGAGGCATCGGCAACCTTGATCTTATACTTGAAAACAGGGCTTATAAAATCAACTCCCGCGGCTCCGGAATCATCAACTCAAAAAAGCTGTCCGACTTGTTTGAGATAGAGAGCGATTTTGCAAAAGGTACCCGTGTAAAGCTCCTGAAAAAACTTCCGGCCACCGGCCCGAGCATCAGCAAAGATACTTTAGAGAAGTGGGCTTTAGAATTTGAGCGTGAAGCAGACATATCTCCTTATGCCGAGATCAAGACTCAGAACATGCAGCTCCTGGAGGTACTGGAACAACTTCGCATCAGAAACCTGGAGGCAGAGCAACAGCTACAAGAGATCCGGCGATTGAACACACAGCTACAGAAGTCTAACCAAGAGATTAACCAGCTGCTGGACGAGCGGGAGAAGAAAAACCTCATCCTGCAAGATATTAACCAGCACTTGGATGCCTTTGCACACACCGTGTCGCATGACCTGCGCGCGCCGCTGCAGAACATCAACGGAATTGCAACCGCACTGGAGGCGTGCCTGGAGGCCGGACAGTTGGAGGAGGCTAACCATGTTTTCCCGATGCTTCGTCAGCAGACTCAGAAAATGGACCGCCTGATAACAGGCATACTTGCTTACTCGTTGGCGGGGCACCACAACTTGCCTAAAAAAGTAATTGATATGCAGGTGCTGCTGCACCAGGTTATCTCTTCGCTTAATGTGCCGCCATTATTTAAAATAGATGTTCAGCCAGAGCTGCCTATACTTTACACTCAGGAAATATACCTTTACCAGGTGTTCAGCAACCTGCTGGGCAATGCTATAAAGTACCACGACCAGCCGGAAAAGGCATTTGTCCGCATCAATTTTGAGGCTCAGCAGGATTGGCTATACTTTACAGTGGAGGATAACGGCCCGGGAATTGCCGAAGAGGCGCAGCACCAGATTTTCAGTATGTATGAATCAGGCAATGCTATGTCGAGGCCGGATAGCTCCGGGCTTGGGCTTTCTATTGTCCGGAAAATTATAGAAGAAAAAGGCGGCAATATATGGGTTGACTCCCAAGGGAGGGGCAGCCGGTTTTCTTTTACCTGGCCCAAGGAAGAAATCGTACAGGAAAGCTAAAATAAGAGAGGCGCTGCAAATAAATACAGCGCCTCTCTTATTTTAGCTTCTTTTAAAAAATTCTTCTATTATTTCGTGCACATCGTGCTTGGTGAGCGCTTTGGAGAAATGCTTTTTTACCTTATTATACTGCTTTAGCTTCTCCAGATCGTAAAAGCTTGCTGAAGAAGTAAGCATAAGTATAATAACAGGGTTAATTTCTTCAAAATTAAGCTTGTGGTACTCATTTAAAAAAGAGAAGCCATCCATAACAGGCATTTTAATATCCAGGAAAACTAGATCCGGGTGCTTGTATGCTGCTTCTGCCTCAGGGCCTTCTGCCTTTGTGAGATAATCTAATGCTTCTTTGCCGTTTTTCAGCAACTTAATCTCCTTCGCCACCTGCATTTCTTTGAGCAAACGCTCATTCAGATAGTTAGTGGTATCGTCGTCGTCTACCAATAACACAAGATTTAAGGGATAATTGTAGGGCTTCATCAGGTTGTTCATTTATGCCTCAATTCCTTTAAAATTTCACCAGTCGCACCTACTAAACCTACAGCTGCAAGTTATTCTGTTTAACTTTTTGCGAATATCGTACTCTAACCTGTAAATTCAAATTTTAATCCTGCATTAAACTAAATTATTGAAAATACATGTGTTACGTACGCAGCATAATACCCTGCTAAATCAGGTGCCATTAACGCAAAACTTAAACAGATGGTAGAATCTCACCTGTTATCTTGCTGATTTAGGCCCCGCATTATCTCCATACTTTTATAAGCTGCTGCCACCACACATCCTTTTGACTAAAAAATTAGTAATAGTGGTAAGAAGCCCAAAAAGCAATTCTACAACAAAGCTATTATACTATGGATAATTACCCTATTAAACCTGAAAACATGCGCGCCCCAGACCATTTGACTAAAGGCGAGGTACAGAAAAGCCTGGATGAACTGGATAACAAGATTAAAACCCTCAAGGGTCGCATTAACGCCACTGCGGCAGACTCTAACCATACGTACCATGAGCATATTGCCGGCCTGGAGCGGAAGCGGGAACTGATCATCCAGAAGATGGGCGACCCCAGCAATGAGCAGCAGCACTGGAAAGATTTGCACAACAACATTAACGACCTGCACAGCGATGCAGACAATATGATAAAATAAAAACAAAGCCCCTGCTTGCGGCAGGGGCTTTGTTTTTATACGTGATCTCGTTACAGGTTATCCCATTACAGGCTCTCTAAAGCCAACCCATGTAAAGCGTTTTATGACAAACTCAGGGTTAGTGAAAGAGGCGTTACCTGCAGGGTTGCCCCCTGTTACGTGGAAGTCGGAGAAGCTGGCATTTTGATTTACATAAATACCGCCTGTCAGGTTAAAGCTTACCGGAGTACCCGCTAAGCCCATTTCGTCCATAATCTTCTCTTTCACGTCATCGTCAGTAGTATAAGCTCCGCACGAGATGGCCCCGAAATTAATGGCCATTTCTTTAGCCAGTTCTATACTTTGGTCTGTGCTTCTGGTCTTGATGATCAGAACCACCGGCCCGAACAACTCGCGGCTGTAGCTTTCTTTTTCAGTGGCATCCACTTCATAGATTACCGGTGTGCAGGTGCGCGCGTTGGTGAACATCGGGTTCTCGAAATCGCAAGTGCTAAGCACCTCGCGCCCTTTTACCGAAGCAGCACTTTTTACACGCTCCGCAGTGGCCGGGTTTTGAATGGCACCCATGATATGCGGCGCAGCTTTAGGGTTATTTACCAAGGCTGTTACGGCTCCGGCAATTTTCTCCACTACCTGCTCGTAAGGCACTGTTTCGCCGGCTACTTTCACACCTGTTTCAGGTATAAAGAAGTTCTGAGGAGCTGTGCACATTTGGCCAGAGTACAGCGTAACCGAGAAGGCCAGGTTCTGCACCACTTTGTCCAGGTTCTCCACAGAATCTATGATAATAGAGTTAACGCCGGTTTTCTCAGTGAAAGTAGTTTTACCTGAAAGGCTCTCCACATAGTTTCCAAACTCAGTGCCGCCAGTATAGTCGATCAGCTTAACCTTCGGGTTTTCTGCCAGCTCCTTTGTAATCAGTCGGTCATCGGCATCCACACCCAGCTGACAGATGTTCGGGTTTAGGCCGTTTTGCTGCAGCACCTTCTGCACCTCAGCCACAACAATAGCAATAGGAAGCACAGCTTTCGGGTGCGGCTTCACGATAACAGGGTTGCCTGTTACCAAGCTGGCAAACATGCCTGGCACGGTATTCCAGGTCGGGAAGGTAGAGCAGCCAATTACCAGCGACACACCCTTCGGTACTGCTTTCCAAGTTTTGTTAAGCTTCAGGTTATACTTGCCCATTGGCTTTTCCCACTCCGTGCTTTCCGGAAAACGGGTTTGCTCTTCGTAGCCAGCCGCAATGGCTTCAAGGGCTCTGTCGGCTGCGTGAGGGCCGGAAGCCTGAAACGACATCATATAAGCCTGCCCCGTAGTGTGCATGGTAGCATAGGCGATTTCGAAAAAGCGGGTTTTCATTTGCTCCAGCGCCTCCACAAGCAGCGCTGCACGATCGGCTGGCTTTAGTTTACGCCATTGATGATACGCCTCTTCAGCACGGCTGATCAGGGTATCCGGCTCAAAGAAAGGGTATTTAACGCCGAGCTGCTGCTGCTCGTACGGCGACTCCTCCTGCCCTACCCAGGCTTGCTCTTCCTGCTGCAGTAGTTCCGTAAATTTATTGTTCAGAAAGTTTTTATACTTCTCGCGACCTTCCTTATCGGCAGTTTCGCCATACACGTCCGGCGATGGGTTTTCAGGGTAGTATGCAAAGAAAGTACGGTCATGCAAAGCCTGTACTGCTTTTTGAATAGTTTCTCGGTGTTTATCCACTAATTCCAGATTCATAGTTAATTTTTAATATTTAATAGGAAAATAGAAACAAATTATTGTAAATAACAGTTGAATGAAATATACACAAAAAAATCTGAAGCCAAATCCATCAGCTGTTTTTTTTATCATGGATATTTGTACTTTTGCCGTACCCGTCCATGATTTGCTCTATTTCATAAACAGGTATAAACAGGTATTATATTGAGCAGATGATTACCCTTACCCTGCTGCCAAAGCGCAGTCTATTATTCGCCTTAATTTTACTGTTATACGCGCCGCTGCTGTATGGGCAACGACCTGCCTTGGATTTTGGTGCCAAAACCATTCCCAACAAGGTTGTTTACAAACTAAAACCGCAGCAAGCCAGCCACTTGCGCAAAAGCACTGACCAAAGTATGAGCCAGGCGCTGCAGCAGATAGGAGCAAAACAGGTAAACCAGAAATTCCCGGGCGTGGCAGCCCAGCAGACATTTGCTTTGGCCCGAAAAGCTGCCCCTGCAGTAGACCTGTCCCAGATTTACGAATTACAGTATACACCTGGCCATACGTTTGAGGAAGTCCGCAGCATACTTATGGCAACCGGACAGGTAGCCTATGTAGAGCCATTATTTATACGGGAGCCACTCCATCAGCCCAACGACCCTGCCTCTGATTCTACTAAAACCACGCAGTATTACCTCAAGCAGGTGCAGGCTTATGGCGGCTGGGAGGTAGAGCAAGGCGACACCACAGTTGTGATCGGTATACTTGACACCGGTTTCAGGCTTACACACGTTGACCTGCAGACAAAAGTAAAACTTAACCACAACGACCCGATTGATGGCATTGATAACGACGGCGACGGCTTTATAGACAATTACCGCGGCTGGGACTTTGCCGATAACGATAACGACGTAACCGATAACACCGCCTGGCGAGGCCACGGCACAGCAGTGGCTGGCGTGGCTGCGGGTGCTACAAACAATGGCACAGGTATGGCCGGCCTTAGCTATAATGCCCTTTTCATGCCTATCAAGGTTTTCTCTTCTTACAATAACGGACCGTTTGGCGGATATGAGGCAATAGTTTACGCTGCTAATAATGGCTGTAAGATCATCAACCTCTCCTGGGGCGGCACCGGTTTCTCTGCTTTTGAGCAAGATGTGATTAACTATGCCGTACTGGAGAAGGATGTGCTTATAGTGGCATCGGGTGGCAACACAAATGCCTACCTTAATATTTACCCCGCCTCATATGACAATGTGCTCTCAGTGGGTGGGGCCAATAATCAGGATGTAAAGTTTAAGGACCATACTTTCAGCTATACCATTGACCTTATCTCGCCGAGCAGCAATATCTACAGTACATCTGTGCTTGGCGATGAGCGCTATGGCAACGTGGGCGGAACTTCCTTTGCGGCTCCCACAGTAGCCGGTGGCGCTGCGCTGGTGCGTTCCCATTTTCCGGAGCTGAACGCAAGGCAGGTGGCAGAAAGGCTGAGAGCAAGCACTGACGAAATTTATACTTTGGATGGTAACAAGGCCTACCTCGAAATGTTGGGAACCGGTCGCTTCAACCTTAAAAAGGCATTGAAAAGCGCCTCCTTAAAAGCTGTACGCTGTCTTTCTTTTGCGCCTTTCCCAAACCAGAGCATGTCAGCTGGAAGCACTGTTGCCATAGATGCCAGCTTTGTAAATTACCTTGCTGCTGCTGATGGGCTGCAAATCACACTTAGCTCCCTATCCCCTTACGTGAGTGTGGAGCAGGGCAACGCCAGTTTTTCAGGCCTAGGCACCATGGCCACTGTCTCTACAGGCGAACAGCCTTTTGTTATTAAAATATCAGGCGACTCCCCTGCCAACCATAAAGTATTTTTGCGCTTAGGATATTCAGACGGAGACTACAGCGGTTTCCAGCATTTCGAGCTTGTCATCAACCCTAACTTTGCCACGCTCACAGCCAACAACCTGCACCTGACCTTAAACAGTGAGGGCAACATTGGCTACAACGGGCTAAACATGAAGCAAGGTGTGGGTGTAAAATATAAAGATGGCGCTTCGCTGTTATTTGAAGGAGGGCTTATACTTTCTGCTACTAACGGTAAAGTGGCCGATAACCTTCATAACGACTCCTGGCAAAACAGCAAAGGATTTGAGCCAACCATGCTTACGCGATCCTACTATAATACCAAGCTGGCAGACCAGGAAATCCGCAGCCTGATGCAGACAAAAGTAGACGGGCACCCGGAAGTGGAGGTTAAAACCCTTGCTTACGCTTGGGCCACCGAGCCGGATCAGGATTATGTGATACTGGAATATCAGATCACAAACAATTCATCCGAAGCGATTCCATACTTGCACGCCGGCCTTTTTGCTGACTGGGACATCGGAAACTATACCGAAAACAAAGCTGGTTGGGACAGTGAGCTGCAGATGGGTTACGCTTATCATACCTACTCCCCGTTACCTTACGCCGGCATCAAACTTCTGACTACTGAAAGCCAGCCTATCTACCACGCCATTGACAACATTGGCGGCAACGACTCTACTATTGCCGTGGACGATGGCTTTTCTGATGCTGAAAAGTATAAAATTGTTTCGAATGGAATGAGCCGTTTGAAGGCAGGCGGGGAGTATGGCAACAGCATATCGCATATATTGGGTGCCACTGCGCTAGACCTTGCACCGGGGCAAACTAAAATTATTGCCTTTGCCGTGCTGGCCGGCGATAACCTGGCCGCTATGAAACAACATGCCCAGGCTGCGCAGAAGAAGTATAAAAGCATGAAATCCGGGCCGGCTCCATCGTCTCTGGCTTATCAGGTCTGCAATTCTGACGCTGTTGTCATTGCTCCGGAAGGAGGTAGCTACTTTAATTTTTACAATGACTCCGATGCTAAAGAATTGCTTGCTTCAGGGTCAAGCCTCACTATCAGCAACGCTACCAGCAGCACCATTTATGTTGCCAATGCTGACTCTATGTACTTAAGTGCTTTGGTGCCGATGCAGATAGAGGTGCTGCCCATCAGCAATGCTAATTTTAAAGTTACAAATGCCACGTCTCAGGTAAACAAAACTGTAATCTTTAAAGATGAAAGTATAAATGCCAGCTCCTGGCATTGGGATTTCGGGGACGGCGGGCAATCTCAGGTGCAACAACCTATGCATAAATTTACTAGCCCCGGCACATATACCGTTACCTTAACTACGCTAAATAAATTAGACTGCACGCGCAGCACCTATCAGCAGTTAATTGATGTGTATGATGTGGAGCCAAAACTTTATCCTAACCCTGCTATCGGAAAAATCACTCTGAATTTAACAGCGCCTCTTTCAGAATTAGAAGACTCTAAGCCTGAGCTAAGGCTAACCGATATGGCCGGAAAAACTATGGCAGCTGCTCCTTCTTCAATTTCCAGCACACAGTTTCAATATGATTTGAGCCCTTTAAGTGCGGGTGTATACATTGCCCACATCAGCTACCAGGGTGAAATATTTGTGAGGCGGGTTCTGGTAAGGAAGTAGTTTTTAGCAGCTAATCTTACTTGCTTCAGTAACTGACTACCGCCTATAAAACAAAAGGCCTCTCCAAACAGAGAGGCCTTTCTTATGAATTTCAGTACGTGCTATGCGTTAGCGTTCTGCTTCTGCATCTGACGGATCAGGTTAAGGGCAGAACCAGCTTTAAACCAGGCTATCTGGCCTTGGTTGTAAGTGTGGTTTACCATAAAGCTGTCCTGGCTGCCATCTGAATGGTGCAGCACAACTTTCAGTTGCTTACCTTCCTGGAAGTCCTCAAGGCCAAGTATATCGATTGTGTCGGTTTCCTCAATCAGATCGTAATCCGCTTTGTTAACGAATGTTAGACCTAACATACCTTGCTTCTTCAGGTTCGTTTCGTGGATACGTGCGAAAGACTTCACAAGAACCGCACGAACGCCCAAGTGGCGAGGCTCCATGGCAGCGTGCTCACGAGAAGAGCCTTCGCCATAGTTCTCATCACCTACAACCACAGTACCGATGCCGGCAGCTTTGTACGTACGGGCTGTAGCAGGCACAGTGTCATAACCACGGGTCATGTCATTGTAAACGCTATTCGCCTCACCGTTGAAAGCATTGATAGCACCGATCAACATATTGTTGGAGATGTTATCAAGGTGGCCACGGTATTTCAACCAAGGACCTGCCATAGAAATATGGTCAGTTGTACACTTGCCTTGCGCTTTAATCAGCAGCTTCAGTCCTTTCAGGTCTGTGCCTTCCCACGGTTTAAAGCCTTCCAGCAGTTGCAGACGGTCAGAAGCCGGATCAACAACTACCTCAACTGTGCTTCCGTCTTCGGCTGGAGCAGCATAACCTGCGTCTTCTACTGCAAAGCCCTGCGTTGGCAGCTCAATACCTACCGGCTCATCCAGCTTCACCTGCTGTCCATCTTTTGTAGTCAGCGTATCGGTAAGCGGGTTAAACGTAAGGTCGCCGGCAATTGCGAAAGCAGTTACGATCTCGGGTGAAGCCACGAACGCGTGTGTGTTCGGGTTACCGTCGTTACGCTTGGCAAAGTTACGGTTAAACGAGGTAATGATAGAGTTCTTACGGGTAGGATCGTCGGTGTGACGCGCCCACTGGCCAATGCACGGACCGCAAGCGTTTGCCAACACAACACCGCCCATTTCAGCGAACGTATCCAACAAGCCATCGCGGGCAGTTGTATAGCGTACCATTTCGGAACCTGGTGTAATGGTGAACTCTGCCTGAGCAACCAGATTCTTATCAACGGCTTGCTTCGCGATAGAGGCAGCGCGCGTAATGTCTTCGTAAGAAGAGTTGGTGCAAGAACCGATCAAACCTACTTCCAGCTTAGCTGGCCAGTTGTGCTCTTTAACTACAGCAGCGAACTGAGAAATTGGCCACGCAGCGTCCGGCGTGAATGGGCCGTTTACATGCGGCTCCAGTATATTCAGGTCGATCTCGATCAGTTGATCGTAGAAAGCAGCCGGGTCAGCGTATACTTCGTCGTCGGCACGCAGGTGCTGCGCCACTTCGTCAGCCATCTGCACTACTTCCTCGCGGTTAGTAGAGTTCAGGTAAGCACGCATGCTGTTGTCATAGGCAAATACCGAAGTAGTTGCACCGATTTCAGCACCCATGTTACAGATAGTGCCTTTACCAGTACAAGACATGCTCTCTGCGCCTTCGCCGAAATACTCCACAATAGCGCCTGTACCACCTTTTACAGTCAGGATACCAGCCACTTTCAGGATTACGTCTTTCGGAGAGGTCCAGCCGCTCATTTTACCGGTCAGCTTTACGCCGATTACTTTCGGGAATTTCAGCTCCCAAGGCATACCGGCCATTACGTCCACGGCATCGGCACCGCCTACACCAATGGCTACCATACCCAAACCACCTGCGTTAGGTGTGTGAGAGTCCGTACCAATCATCATACCACCCGGGAATGCGTAGTTTTCGAGCACTACCTGGTGAATGATACCAGCACCTGGCTTCCAGAAGCCAATGCCATACTTGTTAGATACAGAAGCAAGGAAGTCATAAACCTCTTTGTTTTCTGCATAAGCGTCCTGCAGGTCAGACTCAGCACCCGTACGAGCCTGAATCAGGTGGTCGCAGTGTACAGTAGAAGGTACTGCCACAGTTGGCTTACCTGCCTGCATGAACTGAAGCAAGGCCATTTGTGCCGTGGCATCCTGCATGGCTACCCTGTCCGGCGCAAAGTCTACATAAGACTTACCACGCTCATGAGCCCCTGTCGCAGGACCATCATAAAGGTGTGCATACAGGATTTTCTCTGTCAGGGTAAGCGGTCTGCCAACCTTATTGCGGGCAGCTGTAACACGCTCTTCCATGCCGGCATATACCGCCTTGATCATTTCTAAATCAAATGCCATAGTTTTGCTATTGTTAGTGTTTTATACTCTATTTAATGAAGTTTACAAATGTACGAAAACTATATATCTCTAAAAACATAAGAATACGCTAATATAAGTTGCTACATTAATATGCATGCAGAATTATTAGAATACACATTTTAAAGACTTATCTATACCTTTGCACTGCAGTAATTCATAATGTTCACGACATGAAACATCACTTTAGTAATACCTATACCAGCCTCTTTTTGTTTTTGGCGCTGCTGGTAACATCCTGTACTTCTATGACATCCACTGACAACACAATTAAAGCCGGCAGCTGGCGCGTAGCACTGCAGCACGCCGACGGAAAAGAGATTCCTTTTATAATGGAAGCCGAAGAGCAAGACGGCAAAACCATACTTTACCTGATAAATGGCGAAGAGCGCATTTTGGTAGATGACATAAAACAGGAAGGAGACTCTGTTAAAATCGGTTTGCATATTTTTGATGCCGACCTGATTGCTAAGGTGGAAGGAAATAAAATGGCTGGCCGCTTTGTAAAGAACGACACCGCCACACCTTATGCCATGCCTTTCACGGCAGCGCATGGCCTGGAAAACCGATTTGAGGCCAATCCTGCTCCGGCAGACTTTAACTTTGTCGGCAAATGGGAAGTAGTGTTCACACCCAAAGAAGGGAAAAGCTACAATGCCATCGGCGAGTTTAAGCAGCAGGATAATTATGTAACGGGCACCTTCCTGACCGAAACCGGTGATTACCGTTTTCTGGAGGGGCAAGTGGCTGGAAGTGAGCTAAAACTTTCCACCTTCGACGGAAACCACGCTTACCTGTTTACAGCCACACCAACTAACGACACCACGCTTAACGGAGATTTTTACGCCGGCATGAACGGCTACGAGAGCTGGACTGCCAAACGCAACCCTAACGCTGCACTTGCCAGCGCTGACTCGCTTACGTTCCTGAAGCCTGGCTACGAAACACTATCGTTTGCATTTCCTAACCTGCAGGGCGAGCAGGTGTCGCTGTCTGATGACAAGTATAAAGGCAAGGTGGTGGTAGTGCAGCTATTGGGCTCCTGGTGCCCTAACTGTATGGACGAGACAAATTTTCTGGCGCCATACTATGACCAGAACAAAGATCGCGGACTGGAAATTATCGGGCTCGGTTTTGAACGCAGCCCGGAGTTTGACAAAGCCGCTGCCCGCCTGAAGAAGATGGAGGAACGCCTGGATGTAAATTATGATTTGCTCGTAGCCGGCACTTCCGATAAAGAGGCAGCCGCTAAAGCCTTACCAGCCTTAAACCACGTCCTCTCCTTCCCGACCACTATCTTTATAGGCCGCGACGGCAAAGTACGCAAGATCCACACCGGCTTCTCTGGCCCCGGCACTGGCAAGTATTACGACGAGTTTGTGGCTGATTTCAACAAAACCATGGAGCAGCTGCTAGCGGAGAAGTAATGGATAATTGTTGATTGGCATGTATAAAGGCAAAGGCCGCTGTTTCTGATGAAGCAGCGGCCTTTGTGTTTACTCCAGCAAACTTACCGCGAGTTTTCAACTCGTGTTTTCCCATGGGGCAGGCTTTCAGCTTGCGTTGATTGCGCATTTCATACTTTTGCAAGCTGAAAGCTTGCCCCGTTATAAGCCACAAGATGTAATCTTGCGGCAGGAACAAAATGTGTCCCCAATGGTAGCCTTAGAGATAAAGGGGTAGTTAGATACTAAGGCTTTCGCAACCGCACAATGCGGAAAGTCCCTCCCAGCGCTGCCGTCTCATTCAGCTCCTGCTGCAGCGAAGTATGACTGATGATGTTTCCTATACTTCGGTTGATGTCGGAAAAAAGCGTGCTGGCAACCTGGTTAAAAGCGCGCCGAAGCAGTGATGGCTTCTGTCCGTCGGGCAGAAACTTATCGAAAACCATAGCGGTACCGCCTGGCTTCAGCACCCGCTCCACCTCTTTGATACAGGCCACAGGATCAGGTATAACAGCAAGTATAAGATGAAGTATAACGGCATCGAAAGAAGCGTCTGCAAAAGTCAGCTGCTGCCCGTTCATCACCTGCGCATCAACTGGCACCTGTAGCTTGTCGGCCCGCCGCACTAATTTCCGAATCATGCCCGGTGTAATATCAATCGCGGTGAGGTTGGTGCATCCTTTGAGGTAAGGCAGGTCGAGGCCGGTGCCGGCGCCAAGTATAAGTATGGCATCATCAGGCTTTGCCCCCAGCAGCTGTACAGAGCGCTGTCTATACTTCCTGAAAATACGATCCGCAACAAAATCATAGATGGGCAGGTACATAGTATACCGCAGGCGGTTCCAGGTGTTGGTGTTCAGGTTCATGTTTCATAGGTTATTTTGTGTCATCAAAGCTACCTACTGTACCTATACTACCTGTTGCAAAATTACGGCTGATATTTACAGAAGTATAAGGTTGAAACTGCCTGAATCAGGATTTAGGGGATGGATGGGCAGGATTTATACTTCGCCAGCGTCGGGTCTAACTTCCCCCCTTGTCAAAGGAGGGGAACCTATAACTGCTACTGCTAAAGTATAAATTTCATTGCTGCAGCCATAGCGCGGACAGGTCACGACCTGTCCCTACAAAGCAAATCAACAATCCAACAGTTAACAATTAAATTACTTCTCCCGCTCTATAGTATAAGCGATAAGCTGCTCTAGCGAGCGGCGTGATGGGGTATTTGGGAAAGTATGGAGAATGGCCAGCGCCTCGGCATGGTACTGGTTCATCTGCTGTATGGTGTAGTCTATGCCGCCGGAGTTTTTTACGAAATCGATCACCTGCTGCACGCGCTTGTTGTCGCCGTTGTTGTTTTTCACGTTGTAAATTACACGGCGCTTGGTCAGCCAATCAGCTTCGCGTAAGGCATGTATCAGCGGCAGGGTCATTTTCTTTTCTTTGATATCGATGCCTACAGGTTTGCCAATCTCGGCGGTGCCATAATCAAAAAGGTCGTCTTTAATCTGAAAGGCAATCCCCACCTTCTCACCGAACAAGCGGGCCTTCTCAATCTCCTCTTTGCAAGCGCCGGCAGAGGCCGCACCCACAGCACAACAGGAGGCAATTAAAGAAGCGGTTTTCTGGCGAATAATATCAAAGTATACATCCTCGGTTATATCGAGGCGGCGGGCTTTCTCAATCTGCAGCAGCTCTCCTTCACTCATCTCCTTCACTGCATTAGAAACGATTTTGAGCAGCTCGTAATCGTCGTTCTGCAGCGAGAGCAACAGGCCTTTGGAGAGCAGATAATCGCCTACCAGAACTGCAATCTTGTTTTTCCAGAGGGCATTTACGGAAAAGAAGCCGCGACGGTAGTTGGCATCGTCCACCACATCATCGTGCACCAGCGTAGCCGTGTGCAGCAATTCTATCAGGGCGGCGCCGCGGTAAGTGGCTTCGGTTATACTTTCCTGGAAAAGCTTGGCTGTGAAAAACACGAACATAGGCCGCATCTGCTTCCCTTTGCGCTTCACGATGTAGCTCATAATTCGGTCTAGAAGCAAAACCCTGGTCTTCATGGAAGCCCTGAACTTCTTCTCGAACTGCTGCATCTCCGACGCGATGGGCGCCTGTATTTCGTTTAGACTTATGCTCATGTATTAAGTCCGCAATATTACGGCCTCCTGAAGTGCTTTCCAAACGCGGGCTGGCAAAACAGTGTTTTATTGTTAAATTGCTGAATAGTTAAATTGTTTGATGACAAAAATTAATGTCAGGCTTAGACGAACGCTCGGTTACGAGTATGCCCTTGCTTCGTAAGTATACATTTGTGCAGCACGACTTTAACAGAAGCCAATCAAGTATAGTAAATAACTCTAAGCAACAATTTAACAATCAGCCACTAAGCAACCCAGAAGATGAAAGTTGATTTTGTAGTTTATCCCGAGCACGGACGCCCTTTTACAGCCGATGTCACCTATTGGCCTGACAGTAACCCCAAACCAATTATCCTATTCGCCCACGGTTTTAAGGGATTTAAAGACTGGGGACATTTTAACCTGCTGGCCACTTATTTTGCCAAGCAAGGCTTTGTGTTTATCAAATTTAACTTTGCCTACAACGGCACCACCGTAGACAACTACTCTGACATGCACGACATGGAGGCGTTCGGGCAAAATAACTTCAGTCTGGAGCTGGATGATATGCAGGCACTTATCGATTTGCTTCACTCCGAAAACCCTCCTGTCGAGGCCAAAGAACTGGACCTGAGCCGTATTTACCTGATAGGCCATAGCCGTGGCGGAGGCGCCGTGATTCTGAAAGCTGCCGAAGAGCCGCGCGTAAAAGCTGTGGCCAGTTGGGCCGGTGTAAACAGGTACGATAACCGCTGGGATGAGCTGCACATGGGCAAGTGGAAAGAGCAAGGCGTACAATATGTGCAGAACGGACGCACCGGTGTTCAGATGCCGCTGTATTACCAGATTGTAGAAAATTTTATTGAGAACAAGTACCGCTTGGATATACCCACTGTGGTAAAGCGCATGGATCAACCCTTGCTCCTGCTGCACGGCGAGCGAGACGAAACGCTGCCAACCCAAATGGCCCACGACCTGCAAAGCTGGAAGCCGGATGCCGAACTGCACCTGCTCCCCGAAGCCGACCACTCCTTTGGCGGGCAACACCCTTACGATAAAAATGAACTGCCAGACGCAGCGCGTTCAGCCGCAGACCTAAGTATAAATTTCTTCCGAAGGCATGCCTAAGGTTTACTTATTGCTTGGCGGCAACCTCGGCGACCGCACCTCATACTTACAGCAAGCCCGCGAAAGTATAAACCAGCAGGTGGGCCGCCTCATGCGCAGCTCAAAAATATACGAAACTGCCGCCTGGGGCAAAACCGACCAACCTAACTTCCTGAACCAGGTGCTGGAGGTGCAGACGGAATTAACGCCTGAGCAGGTGCTGCAGCAGATAAACCAAATTGAGCAGGAACTCGGCCGTATACGCCATGAGCACTGGGGCGCCCGCGTGATTGACATCGACATACTTTTTTACGCTAACCAGGTGCAGCAGACGCAACGCTTAACCATTCCTCACCCACAGCTGCACCTGCGACGTTTTACGTTGCTGCCGCTTTCAGAGCTGGTACCGGAGTTGGAGCACCCGTTGCTGCACAAAAGTATAAACCAACTGCTGCAGGAGTGCCCGGATGAGCTGGAGGTATGGGAGTTTGAGGAGTAACTCGTATTAAATCATACTTACCAACAACAAAGCTTTGAGCGCCTACCTATCCTTCGAAACAGAGCGACTGCTTATTAAACCAACTTCTACTGCAGATGCCGCTTTTATAGTTGAGCTCCTGAACACGCCGCAGTGGCTAAAGTATATCGGAGACAGGAACGTGCGCTCTGTTAAGGCGGCAGAAGAATATATCGGGAGCAGAATACTACCGCAATTAAAAAAGCTGGGCTACGGCAACTACACAGTTATCCGGAAATCTGACGGCGCTAAAATAGGAACCTGCGGGCTTTACGACAGACAGGGCTTGGATGGAATTGATATCGGCTTTGCTTTCCTGCCGCAGTATGAAAAGCAAGGCTATGCTTTTGAGGCAGCGAGTAAACTGAGCAATGCAGCTTTTGAGCATTTCGGTTTAAAGCAGATTTGCGCCATCACCACAAAAGGCAATATTGCCAGCCAAAAGCTACTGGAAACACTAGGTCTGCGGTACGTAAAGCTCGTAAAATTGCCACATGATGCTGAAGAGCTGCTGCTGTATCAAACCGACTTTAAAGTATAAATCTGTTCATCTATACTTCTGCAAAGCACAAACGCCTCCCCCGGCGCAGGCCAAAGAAGGCGTTTTATAGTTTATACTACTTCTGATGCTTATTCGGCAGAGCTAACTTCGGCTGTACGCTCAATCTTTTTCACCAGGCCCTGCAGCACTTTACCCGGGCCGCACTCTACAAAATGTGTGGCACCGTCGGCTACCATTTGCTGCACCGATTGTGTCCAACGCACGGGCGCAGTCAGCTGGCTGATCAGGTTCTGCTTAATCTCCTGCGGATCGGTATGCGGCTGGGCATCTACATTCTGATAGATAGGGCAAATGCCTTCCGAGAAAGTTGTTTCCTCAATAGCCTTCGCCAGTTCAACTTCAGCTGGTTTCATCAGCGGCGAGTGGAACGCACCACCTACAGGGAGCGGTAGCGCACGCTTGGCACCAGCCTCTTTCATTTTCTCGCAAGCTATCTCAATTCCTTTGTTAGAGCCGGAGATAACCAGTTGGCCCGGGCAGTTATAATTGGCGGCCACTACTACCTCGTCTATAGAAGCGCACACCTCTTCAACCTTTGCATCTTCCAGACCAAGTATGGCGGCCATGGTAGATGGGTTTGCCTCGCAAGCGGCCTGCATGGCCATGGCTCTTTTGTATACTAACCTCAGGCCATCTTCAAAACTCAGCACTTTACTGGCTACCAAAGCAGAGAATTCTCCAAGCGAGTGACCTGCCACCATATCCGGTGCAAAGTCCTTGGCTACGGCGGCCTGTGCTACAGAATGCAGAAAAATAGCAGGTTGTGTTACTTTGGTTTGCTTCAGCTCCTCGTCGGTGCCGTTAAACATGATCTCGGTGATATTGAAACCCAGTATCTCGTTTGCCTGATCAAACAGCTGCTTTGCTGCTTCATGCTGCTCATATAGGTCTTTGCCCATCCCAACAAACTGAGAGCCCTGGCCCGGGAAAACATATGCTTTCATTCCTTATTTTTTGTTAATTGATAGTTGCTGTATGGTTAAATCGCCAAATGGCTAAACTGCTACATAGTTGCTCCCTTCACTATAGGCCTATGGTTTAGCCAACCTATACTTTGTAAAGTTCAGAAATCTAACATTTAACAATTTAAAAAAACCTGGCCCTTTGTTCCGGGCTTGGCAGCATGCAGGCATCTGTGCGGCCGGCTATACGGTAGCGGTTTCGGGCCACCAGGCGGTACACAAAATCCCGGAAAGATAAAGGAATAATGCGGAAAACAGCAAGTATGGACAAAGGAAAATCAAGATAGCGGGCAATACGCAGCGCAGCTTCAGACTCAGAATAGAGCCTCCCGTTCTCGTAAAAAAGTATGGAATCAGGCAAAGGACCAGGAATTTGCGCTTTGGGCACCAGCGCCTCCATCACACCGGATTGCAGGGCTGCAAAGTATAAATTTTGCCGCTGGTTATACTTTAGCACCACCTGCACACTGCCTTGGCAAAAGCCGCAGGTGCCGTCGTAAAATATGACTGGCTTACCCTGCAGCTGCTGTATATTTTGTAAACTTTGCATTAACGCACAATCTCTACCCAACCCTTGTAAGAGGCACGGGCTTTGGACGGGTCTAACGTGTAAAACTCTACTTCAACCTCGTAATAGTAGGTGCCGTCAGTAAGGCGGTTACCGTCTGTGTCAACTCCAGGCCAGTTGATGAACAGTCCTTCTCCTTCGGTAACCGTACCGCCGTCAAATACCTGCACCCCCCATCTGTTGTAAACTTTAAACTTCATGCTCCTGATAAAGGCTCGTACCTTAGGCCGGAACACATCGTTCAGGTTGTCTCCGTTTGGCGTGATGATGTTAGGAAGTATAAACGAGATACAGTTGTCGTTGCAAACCTCGTTGCTGAACTCACTTTCGCGGCCATTCACATCTGTGGCTGTTACTACATAGCACCCCGCAAACGACTGCAAGCCGCTGTGCGTGTAAGTGGTTTCTGTTGTGGTGTCCAGTCGCACATACGCTGCATCCAGTGTCGGTTTAAAGTATATGGTGTAATAAGCGATCTCGTCCGTGCAGTCCGGCGAAGTGTCCGGCACCCAATTCAGAACATTCTGGTAAGGAGGCTCTGTAGGGTTTTGGGCAAAAAGATCGCAGTTAAGCAGTTCTATACTTAACTCTGGCGGACAAATATTTCTTGGCAATGTGGCGCATACTTGCTGGCTGTTGTTAAGCAGCGGCTCCGGCAGTCCTTCAATCTGATAGGTGCCTGCTGTCTGCACATAATAGCAATACTCCTGCCCGCGCACCAGCTCCTGGTTCTGGAAAGTACCGGCATCCGTATAATTTCCGCCTGCAGCCGTAGCCGACACACTATCGATAAGTATAAACTCATCTTCTACCTGCCGGTAAATGTAATGCTGCAGCAGTTCGTTGTTCCAAGGCACATCGTAAGTCCAGCTCAACTGAACCTCTTTTGCTTCGCCTTCGGATGGTGCAACCTCTAAGTATACGCTGGATGCTTCCGTACTATCGCGCAGCGACGTTGGCTGGCCTCCCGGCTGTGGTGTCTGGTAAAACTCCAGGCGGTAACGATAGGCATTTTCTACAGTGTTCAGCCCGGTGTCAACAAAGGTAGTGTCGGCCATGTTGCGGGTGCGCTTTACTTCAGTAAAGCCGTTTCCGGTGTCCATGCCCACTTTGCGGAACAAACGATATTCCAACGGCGGTGTCAGCTTCTCTACTTCCATCGGCTGTGCCCATTTAACAGTAATCTGGCCGTTTGCCACATCGGTTTCATCTACCGTCACGTTGGTCAGATATGGGATGTCCTGGTCTATTACCACGCAAGTTTCAAGAGAGGCTAGGCTTTCGCCGCGGCCTACTGCCGGGAAGGTAGCATAAATAATATAGCAGTACTCCACGCCGGCTTCTAAGCCTGCCCCGTTGTTGTCATCAAAAAACGTAACATCACCTGCATCTACCTCACCAATTAGCACATAGCCTGTGGAGGCTGGTACGCCCGTCTGGCATTCGTCTGGCACAAAGTTGCTTGGCCCCTCACGTCGGTAAATCCTTATTTTGTCTGCGTTCTGGCAAGTATATTCATCCCAGGTCAGAGTTACGTTCCGGTCTGCGCTGGTGGCATCCAGGTTTTCAGGTGCCGGTCCTATTACTGTTATATTCCAGGGCTGCAGGTCGGCCAGTCTTTCATCATTGTTTGGCCGGATGTCCTCCGCCCGGAAAACAACCTGATAAGGGGCCTGTCTTACATCCTCGCAGGAAGTGCTCCAGACAAAGCGGCCAGTAGCCTCTCCGGGGTTGTTTGTTAACTGCTCGAGCGTAGCAGGCGGCACAATACCGCTACCTGCCACTGTCAGGTTAATGCGGTCTCCGTCAGGGTCGGTGGCGCGCACTATAGCTCTGAGCGTAGTACCCGCAACAATACAGGTATCTTTTGGCTCCAGCACAGGCGGCCGGTTTTCGTTTTCCTCTACGTTTATGCGCATATCCCGCACTACTTCACCAATCTTTACAGCGCCGCCGTTTGGTCCGCGCCGCCACTCCTCTACCACAAACGCAATGTTATACTTACCGGCAAGGCAGGGTGCGTCCCAGGTTAGCTGGCCGGTTATGGGGTCGAGTCTGAAAAATGCGGGGCCGCTGTCATCCGATGTGCGGCAGTTTGCAACCTGGTCCGGGTTGCGGTAGCCAGGCACCACGGCAATGTCTCCGCTCGGCTGCTGATAGCGTGGGGCAATTAGTTTAAAGGATAGGCTGTCTCCGTCGGCATCAAAAGCACCAGGGTTGTGCACAAACTTACGGAACATGGCTGCATCGTCAATCGGCTCCACGGTAAGTACTGGCGTACTGTTAAAGCCGCGCAAAGCATTGATATCTATGGTGGTGGATATGAAAAAAGACCGCTGGTCAGATGGCGGCGCCATGTTCAGGATATTATTATCGCGGTTCTCGCCAATCCAGTAGGTGGTGTAGGTGCCGTCAGACGGATACGTAAATTCCCACTCAAACACCTCTCTGTCAGTCTCAGCGTTAATGGGGGTCACTGACTTACGTTGAACAAGCAAGGTGGTATTACCAGAACCTGTGAATATAGTTACTTCCGGGTCTTCGGCCGGGGAAGTATGGTTAGTATACACGATCATGGTAAAGAAAAAGCGACGGGGATTAGGGTTTGGTGTCGTGTCCCGCTTGGCGGTAATATCCCCTGCTCTAATATGAGTAGCCTGTACTTCCGAGAAAGTACCCAACAGCAACAATAGCAACACCCACAACAGACTACCATGCAGCAGATACTTCAGGCGTATAAGATTTGGCATAGATGAATCGGGTTAGGCAGTAAATATAGTATAATCTTAAACTATGTTCAGTTTAAAATGTTGTCTTAATAGATTCTGATACGAGGAAATGGTGCAGATTTATGGAGTTACGGATATCAATTTAGATTGATTCAAAATATATAAGTATAATTGTTTTCTACTTGGTCGAAATGTACCTTTGGGCGTTAAAAAACGCTTAATTCACTTAACCTATAACAAACACAGATGAATTGGTTTACTAAAACGTTTTCCAGTACAGTTGGGCGAAAGATCGTGATGTCAGTTACGGGACTTTTCCTTTGCTCTTTCCTGGTGGTGCACCTTATCGGTAACCTACAGCTGTTCCGAAACGACGGTGGAGCTGCATTTAACCTTTATTCGGATTTCATGGCCCACAATGGTGTTATCCGGTTTATGGAGCTTATACTTGTTGCTGGCTTTCTGTTTCACATTTACGATGCCATCGTACTGACTAGCCGTAATAAAAAGGCTCGCCCTGTGGATTATGTAAATAACCACCCGGAGCAGAACAGCACCTGGTCTTCGCGCAACATGGGCCTTTTAGGCACAGTAATCCTGGTTTTCCTCATCATTCACTTATGGAATTTCTTCGTTCCTGCCCGTTTTGGCGGCCTGGAAGGCGTAGTGATTGAAGACGTGGAGTATGACAACCTTTACTTACGTGTAGTACAATCTTTCCAGATCTGGTGGTATGTGGCTATTTATGTTATCGCAATGGTTGCCCTGGCTTACCATCTTATTCACGGCTTCCAGAGTGCCTTCCAAACACTTGGCTTAGACCATAAGAAGTACACTCCCTTTATTCAGAAGTTCGGCGTGGCATTCTCTATCATTGTATGCTTAGGGTTTGCAATTATTCCGCTGTATTTCTTCTTCCTTGTGTAATTAAAAGCTATCTATATTGCTATGATATTAGATTCAAGAATCCCGGAAGGCCCTTTAGCCGAAAAGTGGGAAAAGCATAAATTTGACGTTAAGCTGGTGAACCCGGCTAACAAGCGTAAATATGATATAATAGTAGTAGGCACAGGTCTTGCCGGTGCTTCTGCCGCTGCATCTTTCGGAGAATTGGGCTATAACGTAAAGGCCTTTTGCTTCCAGGATACGCCGCGTCGCGCGCACTCTATTGCGGCGCAAGGTGGTATAAATGCAGCCAAAAACTACCAGAATGACGGCGACTCTGTTTTCCGTCTTTTCTATGACACGGTGAAAGGTGGTGACTACCGCGCTCGTGAGGCAAACGTTTACCGTCTGGCGCAGGTGTCTGTAGATATCATCGACCAGTGTGTGGCCCAGGGTGTTCCTTTTGCCCGTGAGTACGGTGGCCTTTTGGCTAACCGCTCCTTCGGTGGGGCCCAGGTATCACGTACATTCTACGCCCGTGGCCAAACAGGACAGCAGCTGCTACTGGGTGCTTACTCTGCCCTTAACCGTCAGATCGCTTACGGTAAGGTGAAGATGTACCCACGCACCGAAATGCTTGACCTGGTGCTTGTAGATGGAAAAGCCCGTGGTATTGTGGTTCGTAACCTGATCACAGGCAAAATCGAATCGCATAGTGCGCATGCCGTTGTACTGGCTACAGGTGGTTACGGTAACGTATTCTTCCTTTCTACAAATGCGATGGGCTCCAACGCTACCGCAGCCTGGAGAGCACACAAGAAAGGCGCTTTGTTCGCTAACCCGTGCTTTACTCAGATTCACCCAACCTGTATCCCGGTTTCCGGTGAGTATCAGTCTAAGCTTACGCTGATGTCAGAATCTCTGCGTAACGACGGACGTGTGTGGGTGCCTAAAACAGTTGAAACTGCTCAGCGCCTGCGCAACGGTGAAATCACAGTAAACGACATTGCCGAGCAGGACCGCGATTACTACCTGGAGCGTAAATACCCAGCATTCGGTAACCTGGTGCCGCGCGACGTGGCCTCACGTAACGCCAAACTGGTTTGCGACGAAGGACGTGGGGTAGGAGCCTCAGGTCTTGCCGTATACCTCGACTTTGCCGATGCCATCAAACGCGATAGCCAGCCAGCCATTGCGGCCAAGTATGGTAACCTCTTCGAGATGTATGCCAAGATCACGGATGAAAACCCGTACGAAAGGCCAATGCGTATTTACCCTGCTGTACACTATACAATGGGTGGCCTGTGGGTAGATTATAACCTGATGACTAACGTACCAGGCTTATATGCTGCCGGCGAGGCAAACTTCTCAGACCACGGCGCCAACCGCCTGGGTGCATCTGCCCTGATGCAAGGCTTGGCTGACGGATACTTTGTACTGCCTTACACAATCGGTGATTATCTTGCTAAAACTCTTTACGACAAGGTTCCGGTTGACCATCCTGCATTTATAGAAGCAGAGCAGGCGGTTATCTCTAAAAACAACCAGTTGCTTTCTATCAACGGTACGCGTACGGTAGATGATTTCCATAAGGCTTTAGGCTTAATTATGTGGGAATACTGCGGTATGGCACGCAACGCGGAAGGACTGCAGTTTGCGAAACAGGAGATTCGTAAGTTGCGTGATGAGTTCTGGCGCGATGTGAAAGTGGTAGGTGTAAACGAGGAGCTGAACATCACCCTTGAAAAAGCTAACCGTGTTGCTGACTTTTTGGAACTGGGAGAACTGATGGTAGAAGATGCCTTGAACAGAAATGAGTCTTGTGGCGGCCACTTCCGTGAGGAGTACCAAACACCTGAGAATGAAGCACTCCGCGACGACGAGAATTATACTTATGTAGCTGCCTGGGAGTTTACAGGCGTTGGCAACGAGCCGGTGCTGCATAAAGAGGAGCTCAAGTTCGAGAACGTGAAGCTAACGCAGCGTAGCTATAAGTAATGATTAAGAATTAGTAATGGGGCTGTAGTAAGCCGATTTAAAATTCTTAATTCGTGATTCTTAATTCGTAATTAATAAAAATATGGCTGGAAGCAATCCAAATGCTAAACCAATGGACATTACGTTAAAGGTTTGGCGCCAAAAAGATAGAAATGCAATAGGTCAGATGGTGACCTACCCTCTTAAAGGCATCTCTCCGGATATGTCTTTCCTGGAGATGCTGGACGTGCTTAACGAAGACCTGCTACTCAAAGGGGAAGATCCGGTAGCATTCGACCACGACTGCCGTGAAGGTATTTGTGGTATGTGCAGCCTGTTCATCAATGGCCGTCCGCACGGTCCTGAGCGTGGCACTACTACTTGCCAGTTGCACATGCGTCACTTCAAAGACGGAGACACTATTACCATCGAGCCTTGGAGAGCTGCCGCTTTCCCTGTACATAAGGACTTGGTGGTAGACCGCTCTGCTTTTGACCGTATACAGCAGGCTGGTGGGTACGTGTCGGTAAACACCGGTGGTGTGCCAGACGCTAATGCCATTCCTATTCCAAAGTCAATTGCTGACAAGGCTTTTGATGCAGCTACTTGTATCGGTTGCGGCGCTTGCGTGGCGGCTTGTAAAAACGCCTCTGCCATGCTGTTTGTAAGTGCGAAGGTATCTCAGCTGGCTATGTTGCCGCAAGGTAAAACTGAGCGTAAAACGCGTGTAGAAAACATGGTGGCGCAGATGGATATAGAAGGATTTGGTGCCTGCACTAACACTGGCGCGTGCGCAGCCGAGTGTCCTGTTGGTATCTCTTTAGAGAACATCAATATGCTGAGAAGCGAATTTGTTTATGCCAAGGCAACATCAGAAAACGTGTAGCTGAAGCTAAACTAAAGTATGGAAAGGCGAGGCAGCAACTGTTCTCGCCTTTTCTTTTTCTGAATTTGCCATATTTGCATACTTTTAAGCTAATAACTGGCAAAGTCAGCACAAGTATAAACCTCCGGTAAGGTTAACGAGTTAACTATGAAACTTAAAAAGTTAACTGCATCGGAAGCAAAATCAACAAAGTATGATTACATTAATTTCAGGTACTAACCGGCCCTCATCCAATACTAAAGCAATTGTAGATCTGTATGCCAGCATGCTTCAGGAGCATGGTGAGCCTTACCAGATCCTGGATCTGGCAGATCTTCCTGCAGATTTCACAGTGTCAGCGCTATATGACAACACAGGCAAAAACGAGATTTTCAACAGCTTAACGGACAAAATTATCAATTCAGATAAATTCGTTTTCGTGGTGCCTGAGTATAACTCCTCTTTCCCGGGCGTTTTGAAAGCATTTATCGACGGGCTTTCTTACCCTTATACTTTTAAGGACAAGAAAGGGGCATTAATTGGGCTATCCTCCGGCATGCAAGGCAGTGGACTAGCACTTAGCCACCTCTCTGACATATTGAATTACCTTGGGATGCACGTGATGGCTATGCGCCTTAAGCTAGCCCACATAGAGCATAACTTTAATGGCGAAAAACTAACAAATAAGCTTTACCAAGAGCTGTTGGAGCAGCATGTAACGCAATTTCTTAGGTTCTAAGTAGGCAAGTATAAAATTTAAAAAAGGGGCTGCAGTTAATCTGCAGCCCCTTTTTTAAATTTTATACTTGCCTGGAAGCTAATCTACATTATCGTGCAGAAAGCGGTTATCGCCTAGAATTTCGTTGTCGTCGTTTAGGTTGAAGCGGGAGATATTACGCTCTGAAGAGTGCGCTACTCTATCCAAGGCGACATTGCGTCTCAGGTATGCAGGCACTTCTAACTTCTCTTTAATAGCTTCAGAGGTAGTCTCTGAGCTCAGCATACGCAGACGCTCACGACGCTCTTCGGCACGGCGCTGCATTAGCTCACGCTCTTCGGCCTGTCTCTGAGCAGCCTCACGATGCTCACGCACTTCACGTGCCTCATCGTCGCGGTAGCTATTATGGAAGCTATCGTTCTGAGAATTACCATCCAGCTCAAAAACAATACGTTGCGGCTGCGCTTGTTGCGGCTGCTCGGCACGACGTGGTGCGCTGTTATCAAAATTGTTTTGCTGCTGAGGTGCAGGAGCAGGTTTAGGAGTGGCTACTGGGGCCGGAGCAACAGGCTTCGCAAAAGTTGTGATTTCTGCTGCAGGCTCAGGCTTTGCAGGCTCTGCTACCTCAATTTTTTTTTGGCTATCCAGGTCGAAAACCGTTTTCTTCGGCTCGATAATGCTCTCAGAATCGCTGGCGAAGCCAGTTGCGATAACAGTAACACGAATGCTCTGACCAAGTGTAGAGTCAATACCATGTCCGAAGATAACCTCAGCCTCCTGACCAGCTTTATCCTGAATATACTCTGTGATTTCGGTTAACTCATCCATTTCCAGCTCAGCCTGCTCACCAGACATAATAGAAAGAAGGATCTTTTGAGCACCATGAATATCGGTGTTGTTCAGCAAAGGAGAAGAAAGAGCCTCTTCAGCGGCACGCAGGGCACGGCCCTCACCCTCTGTTGTCGCAGAACCCATCACTGCTGCACCAGAGTCTTTCATAACAGTTTTAACGTCTTCAAAGTCAACGTTTACCTCAGCCGTAACTGTGATAATCTCAGCAATTGACTTTGCAGCAGTAGTTAATACATTATCAGCCTTCGCGAAAGCCTCACGGATGGTCAGGTTACCAAACATCTCGCGCAACTTATCATTTAGGATCACCAGAATGGTATCGCAGTTATCGCTCAGCTCTTTTACACCATTTTCTGCAGCAATCTTTTTCTTCTTACCCTCAAAAGCAAACGGAGCAGTTACGATGCCAACAGTAAGTATACCCAGCTCTTTAGCAACTCTTGCAATTACAGGAGCAGCACCAGTACCTGTACCGCCACCCATACCAGCAGTGATAAATACCATCTTGGTATCGTTGCTCAGCATTTCGCGGATTTCTTCCTTGCTTTCAAGGGCCGCTTGCTTACCTTTTTCGGGATTAGCGCCTGCTCCAAGGCCTTCTGTCAGGTTTTCGCCAATCTGTAACCTGCTAGGAACACCGCTGCTTTTCAGCGCCTGTGCATCCGTATTACAAATTATAAACTCAACGTCTTTTATACCTTGGTTATACATGTGGTTAACGGCATTGCTACCGCCACCGCCAACGCCTATCACCTTAATGATGGACTTGCCGCTGGAAGGCAAGTCAAATGCATATGCTGATGTCATACTAATTTCTCCTGCTATTATGGGTTGATAAGTTTTTTTAGTCAATATCGTCTGATAAGAAGCCCTTAAGCTTCTGCAGTAGGCCTCCGCCACTGTTGTTATTTGCTGTACTCTTTGGTTCAGCTACTTTATTATATACTTGCTCTTCTACCGGAGACTGGCGTTCCACACGCTGATCTAACGGATGGTAACCTGCCAGCACAAGGCCAACACTGGTTGCAAACATAGGTCCTTTCACGGCGTCTATCTTAGACCTACCCAAATGCTCGTTCGGGTAGCCAATACGCGTATCCATACCTGTAATATATTCTACAAGCTGTACCAGGTTCTGAAGCTGAGCGCCTCCGCCAGTAATGACAATACCACCTGCCAAGCTGTTAGCATAACCTGAGCGAACAATCTCAGCATACACCAGCTCCACAATCTCCTCCATTCTAGCCTCAATAATATATGCCAGGTTTTTCAGGGATATTTCTTTCGGCGTACGGTCGCGCAGGCCAGGTATAGACACGATTTCATTCTCGGAAGCTTCATCGGCAATGGCTCTACCGAACTTCACCTTTAGCTGCTCCGCCTGGTTTTGCATCACCATACAGCCCTGCTTAATGTCAGAGGTGATGATATTGCCTCCAAAAGGAAGAACTGCCGTGTGGCGAATAATATTGTCCTTGAAAATTGCCAGGTCTGTTGTGCCGCCGCCAATGTCCACGAGTGCTACGCCTGCTTCCTTCTCCTCGTCACTCAGTACCGACATGCTCGATGCCAACGGCTCCAGGATCAGCTGGTCTACCTCAAGTCCGGCACGAAGCACACACTTGTTGATGTTATTAATAGCGTTAGACTGCGCAGTGATAATATGGAAGTTACCCTCCAGGCGCACACCAGACATGCCAACCGGGTCTACAATACCTTCTTCATAGTCTACTTTGTACTCTTGCGGCATCACATGGATGATCTCGCTGCCCGGAGGCGTTACAAGGCGGTACATATCGTTTGTCAGACGGTTCACGTCTTCCACAGTTATCTCATCATCAGATACCTGGCGCGTGATACTGCCATTGTGCTGCAGGCTCTTGATATGCTGGCCTGCTATACCCACGTTAACCACGCCGATGTTAATGCCTGATTGTTCTTCAGCCTGGCGTATGGCTTTCTTGATGGCTTCAACTGTCTTGTCGATATTGCTGACAATGCCTCTCACCACTCCCTCCGACGCGGCCTTGCCCATGCCTAATATCTCCAGCTTGCCAAACTCATTTCTCCGACCTACAAGTGCGCAAACTTTGGTTGTCCCAATATCCAAGCCTACTACTATTTTGTCGTTCTGCATATCTATGTCTATTATTCGCAAATAATCTGATCTTCAAACTCTAAGTTAACCCTTTTATAGCGATCCCAACCCATGGTTGGCAACACTTCTTTGTAAAGTATAGCTAACTTTTTAAACTTCTCTTCTACCTTATTTGGCTTACCGAACTCAATCGTATGTTCGCCTACCTGAGGTAAAAAAGATACCTTGCCTTTGCCGTCTATATGCATCTGGGCAAGCTGTGCCTTCCAAAACTCGTCGTTCTCTATGAACTGGAGTAGCGCAAGGTAAGATTGGCCTAAAGAATCCTGAAAGAATCCTCGGTCAGTTGGCTTTATAAGAGCTGACTTGGTTATTGGGATTACACGAGCGGTGTACCTGTCTGAGAGCGGAAGAATATTCCCCTCAGCATCGATGTATACATCTTGGTTTGAACGTATAATTCTAGCAATAGGCCTGTTCTGTTTTACAAATACCTGGATGTTTCCATCTAACCCTCTGTAGACCTCAGCATCCTTCACAAATTTATGTGATTCTATGCGTTTTTCAAGGTTTTTCAGGTCGATGTTTTGATTCGGGAGGCCTTCGAGTTTTCGCTCACCTTCTCTTGTTAGCAAGCCTCGAACTTCCTTATCCCCAATAAAGTAATTGTTGTACTCATTATCAATCTTTATTGTCACTTTTTTACAGATTTTTTCATTTTGTCTAGAAGACGCAAAACCTGCAATGGCACCAATTGATATTACACTACAACCTGCAAAAATTAAAGATTTTATTCTACTATTCAAGCCCATACCGATTATTTTCTAAAATATTTTTGATAGGCTTAACCAGCGTGTCAATATCTCCAGCCCCAAGTGTGGCCAAAACATCAAAATCACTGTTTTTAAGCAGATTTTTCACAACTTCATCTTTGTGCATCAACTCTTTTACAGGGCTTGTTACCTGCTCCAGAATGATGTCTGAGGTAATGCCTGGAAGCGGTTTTTCCCGTGCCGGGTAAATATCCAGAAGTACCAGTTCGTCTGCCTTACTCAAGCTCTCTGCAAACTCCGCTGCAAAGTCGCGGGTACGCGTAAAGAGGTGCGGCTGAAATATCACTTTTATCCGCTTGTTTGGATAAAGTGCTAACAATGAACTCATAAACGCATCTATCTCTTTGGGATGGTGCGCGTAATCATCAATGTATACTTTGCCTTGGCCCTCATACACAAACTCGAAGCGACGCTTTACACCTGTAAAAGCCTCCACGCCTGCCTTTATACTTTGAGCCTGTACCTGCAGCACCTGGGCCGCAAGTATGGCCGCTAATGTATTCTCGGCATTATGAAATCCCGGCACTCCCAACCTGATTCCCTCGACATTTCCGAAAGGACTTACCACATCAAATTCAAACCAACGCCCGTTTACCTGCAAGTTTTCTACATGGGCATCCCCACTTTTCAGGCTATACTTGTACACTTGCACCCCCTCCTGCACCAAGTCCGTCAGGCGTGGGTCGGTACCCTCGTGCAAAAACAGGAAACCACCCGGCTTCACCTGGCTAATGAACCTCTGGAAAGTGCGGATCAGTTCCTCCTTATCTCCATAAATATCTAAGTGGTCTGGGTCTGCGGAAGTTACGATCGCAATATCCGGAAACAAGGTCAGGAAGGAGCGGTCATACTCATCTGCTTCCACTACCACTACTTCTTTTTCTGCCTCTCCTTTTCCTATAAGCAGATTGGAATTTAGGTTAGTGGCTATGCCTCCCAAAAAAGCAGAACAATCCACACCGGCATGGTGCAGCAGGTGCGCCACAATGCTGGACGTGGTGGTTTTGCCGTGTGTACCCGCTACAGCCACTGAGTAAGCAGAGGAAGTAATTATCCCCAGCACCTCAGAACGTTTCTTGATAGTATAACCCTGTATTTTTAGATAAGCCCACTCTGCATGCTCGGCAGGAATGGCTGGCGTTAAGACCACCAGGGTCTGATCTTTATGCTGAAGAACCTCCTGAGGAAGATGCGCCACATCGTCCTCATAGTGCACCAATATCCCCTCCTGCTCCAGCGCCTCCGTTAATGCGGTGCGGGTTTTGTCGTAGCCCCACACCGGGTAACCTTTGGCCTTGAACCAGCGGGCGATTGCGCTCATTCCGATACCACCAATGCCCAAAAAGTAGATATAGCTGTAGTCCTCCAGTTTCATTTGATCAATTTTACCAGTTCACCTACAATATCAGCCGCCGCGTTAGGGCGTGCCATCTTCAGTATATTCTGATGCAGCCGCTGCTGCTCCTTTTCATTTTTCAATAGCTCCAGTGCAGCTGGCACTAATTTCTCCATCGCCTCCGCATCGCGCACCAGTAGCGCCGCGTCTTGCTGCACCAGCGCCATAGCGTTCTTGGTTTGATGGTCTTCGGCCACGTTAGGAGAAGGCACCAGCACCGCGGGTTTCCCGGCCAGGCAAAGTTCCGAAATAGAAAGTGCGCCAGCTCTCGATACCACTATGTCCGCTGCGGCGTAGGCCAAATCCATCCGCCGAATAAAATCCATGGCATGAATACCCTGCGATTTATACTTTGCCTCCAGCTCCTGCGCCTGCGGATAAAAGGCCTTTCCAGTCTGCCAGATAAGTTGGCAACCTGCATCAGCTATACTTTGCAGACCAGCGGCTATACTTTGGTTTATGGTTCGGGCACCTAAGCTGCCTCCGATTATCAGTATTGTTTTCTTCTGCGGAGACAGGCCGAAATGCTGCAATGCCTCTTCCTTTTTGCCCTGCAGGTTCATGATATCAGAGCGTACTGGGTTCCCTGTCAGAACAATTTTATCGCCCGGAAAAAATGCCTCCATGTTAGGATAAGCCACGCATACTTTCTGTACGCGCTTTGCCAGCAGTTTATTGGTGATGCCGGCATATGAGTTTTGCTCCTGGATTAGCGCCGGAATACCCTGTGATGTAGCAGCGTATAATAAAGGGCCACTGGCGTAGCCACCTACACCCACCACGGCATCAGGCTTGAAGTCTTTTATAATTTTATGCGAAGCCCGAACGCTTTTCCATACTTTGAGCGGAAACGACAGGTTATCCAGCGTGAGGCGGCGCTGCAGACCGCTTATCCATAGGCCCACAATTTTGTAGCCTGCCTCTGGCACGCGCATCATCTCCATCCGGCCCTGCGCCCCCACAAAGAGAATCTCCGCTTCCTTGTTTACAGCACGCAGTTGGTTAGCAATGGCCACAGCCGGATAAATGTGTCCGCCGGTGCCGCCGCCACTAATGATGACGCGATATGGTTTGTGCTGCTTAGGCATTCACTGGCGCGTTTAAAGGTGATTTCATAGCTGCTCCCACAGCACGCTCCTCATTTATATCTTTTCGGCTCACACTAAGTATGATGCCGATGGAAATTCCTGTAAAGATCAAAGATGTACCGCCCATACTTAAGAGCGGAAGCGGCAGGCCTGTAATCGGACCCAAGCCAACGGCAACGGCCATGTTGATCATCCCCTGCAGCACCAGGCTGAAACTCAAACCAGCGGAAAGCAGCCCGGCAAAGGCACCGTCGCTTTTATTAACTGTAACCAAGCCTCGATAAAGTAGAGCTAAATATAAAAACAGCACAAAAACACCGCCCAGCAATCCATACTCTTCTAAGATGATCGCATAGATAAAGTCAGAGTAAGGGTGCGGCAGAATGTCGCGCTGGTCGCTGTTGCCGGGGCCTTTGCCCACTACCCCGCCGGTGGCGATGGCAATGTAAGACTGCTCCAGCTGAAACGGCACCTCGTTCGGGTCCATAAAATCCTGCACTCGGCTGATGGCTGTGCCCATACGCTGCCCGGCTGCCAGACCCGCCCCGCCTACTATCACGCCTGTCAGTACCACAATGGCCAGGTATTTTATAGGCACCCGGCCAATAAACATCAGCAGCATACAAGTAGCAAAAAGCAGCACTGCTGTTGATGTATTTGTCATGGCGATCAATCCGCAGATAGCCACAGTCCAACCCAGCATAGGCAATAAAGTTGCTTTCCAATCCTCCAGAAACTGTTGCTTTTTAGATAGCATACTAGCCAGGTAAGAGATCAGGGCCAGTTTTGCCAAGTCAGAAGGCTGAAAGGTTTGGTTGATCACCGGAATGGTAATCCAACGGGAAGCATCGTTGATGTTTGAGCCGTAAAAGTATGTGATGATCAGCAACGGGGCAGAGATGATCAATGCCACCAGGGATAATTTGGAGTAAAAACGGTAAGGGATTTTGTGGGCCATCCACATAAAAGCCAGGCCAACCAGAATCAGGAAAGTATGCTTAAACAGGAAGTACTCTGTGTTGCCTTCCATCTTTTTATAAGCCAGTGTACCTGTAGCTGAGTATACCACGGCCACGCTGATCAGCGAAAACGCAATCACGATGCCCCACAGCACGGAGTCTCCCTTCAGGTTTTTTTGTAACCACTGCTTTACCATACCTTTGGCTTAAAATTTATCTTTACTTCTTCAGCACTATCTTCTCCACAGCTTCTTTAAATCGCTGCCCACGGTGTTCGTAATTGTTAAACAGGTCAAAACTGGCACAGGCCGGCGACAACAGCACCACATCGCCTGCCGTTGCCAAAGAGCGGCTCAGGCGCACGGCATAATCGATGGATGTGGTTTCGGCGATGATAGGAATTACCTTGCCAAACGCCTCTTTCAGTTTCTCATTATCTGTACCCAGGCAAACCAGCACTTTCACTTTCTCACGGGCTAGCTCTATCAGACTGGTGTAATCATTGCCTTTGTCCACGCCGCCTGCAATCCAGACTATCGGCTGCTTAATACCCTCCAGGGCATACCAAACAGCTTCCACATTGGTCGCTTTGGAGTCGTTGATATAAGATACCTCCTTGGCAACTCCTACAAACTGCAGCCTGTGGTCTGCGTTCTCAAAGGTCTCCAGCGCCTGCTCTATCTGCTTGTCTTCCACACCCATCAACTTGGCCACAGCCACAGCGGCCATCGTGTTGTACTGGTTATGCTTGCCAATCAGGCCTGATTTTGATGTATCAACCGTTCCTTCGTAAAACCTGGCTGCTACTTTTAAATTGCTTTCCTCAAAGTATACTTTGGCAGTATCAGCTCCTTTTAATGAGAATGGAACAGTTGTACCTCCAAAACTAGCTGAGTCAAATGCTTTTTTGATGTTCTCGTCATCGGCATTGAACAAGAAGAAATCAGCTCCTGTCATGTTCTGGGCCACGCGTAGCTTAGAAGCGGCATACTTCTCCATGCTATACTCGTAACGGTCCAGGTGGTCAGGGGTGATGTTAGTCAGCACTGCAATGTGCGCTTTGAACTGGTACATGTTGTCGAGCTGGAAGCTGCTCAGCTCCACCACATAGTAGTCGTGCTTGTTTTCGATTACTTTTTCGGCTAGGCTTTCCCCTATGTTTCCTGCTAAACCAACGTTCAAACCTGCGTTTTTGAGCAGGTGGTAGGTAAGCAGCGTAGTAGTGGTTTTGCCATTGGTGCCTGTAATGCAAATAAACTTGGCATCGGTATAGCGGCCTGCAAACTCAATCTCAGATATTACAGGGATCTGTTTCTTGGTTGCCTCTTGTATAACTGCAGCTTTATCAGGAATGCCAGGACTTTTAATAATCTCATCGGAGTTGAGTATGGTTTCTAAAGTATGATTTCCCTCTTCAAACGGAATAGCAGCCGTAGCCAGTTTGGCCTTGTACTGCTCTTTAATCTTACCTTTATCAGATACGAATACCTCCAGCCCCTTTGCCTTTGCCAGCAAAGCCGCTCCTACTCCGCTTTCTCCTGCTCCTAGTATCGCTATCTTCATAGTTTTATGGTTCGTTTTCTGTTAAGGTGCGTTTATCTTAGTTTCAGGGTTGCCAGCGTCAGAATAGCAAGCATGATGCCCACAATCCAGAAGCGGCCCACAATTTTAGACTCATGGTAACCCATTTTTTGGTAATGATGGTGTAGCGGCGACATCTTAAATATGCGGCGCCCTTCGCCATACTTCTTTTTGGTATACTTAAAGTAGCTCACCTGCAGCATCACAGACAGGTTCTCTACTAGGAAGATGCCGCAAAGTATCGGGATGAGCAGCTCTTTGCGCACAATCAGGGCCAATACCGCAATGATGCCGCCGATAGCCAAGCTACCTGTATCGCCCATAAATACCTGCGCCGGATACGTATTGTACCACAAGAAACCTACACAGGCCCCCACAAACGCCAGCGAGAAAATGGCCAACTCACCGGAATTTGGGATAAACATGATATCCAGATAGTCGGCAAAAATGGTGTTACCCGATACCCACGCGAAAATGGCGAGCGTCAGTCCAATAATGGCTGAAGTACCTGCTGCCAGGCCGTCGATGCCGTCGGTAATGTTGGCGCCGTTAGACACAGCCGTAATCACTAGAATCACAAATGGGATGTAGAGATAGCATGACCAGCCCGCAAACAGGGGGCCCGCAAACCCGAACAGGTTGCAGTAGTCAAGCTCATTATTCTTCCGGAACGGAATGCTGGTAATCATACTGTGCACATCTGTGTAGTTGCTTGAAGCATTTACAGCTGAGGTTGTGCCATCGGCAAACATATACTGCCTTACCACTACATCATCATTAAAGTATAGCGTAAGGCCCACAATAAGCCCCAGACCTATCTGCCCTAATATCTTAAATCGGCCAGCCAGGCCTTCTTTGTTCTTTTTAAATACTTTGATGTAGTCGTCCAGAAAACCGATCATGCCGAGCCACACGGTAGAAACGATCATCAGCTGCACGTATACGTTATCGAGGCGAGCAAACAGCAGCACGGGCACCAAAATAGCCAGCAGGATAATAAGACCGCCCATGGTTGGCGTGCCTTTTTTCTCCATCTGTCCCTCCAGACCCAAATCGCGGATAGACTCGCCTACCTGCTTGCGCTGCAGGATTTTGATCAGCTTGCCGCCAAACAGCATGGCAATCAGCAGCGACACAAGCGTAGCCATACCAGCCCGGAAGGAGATGTATTGAAACACGCCAGCGCCGACAAAATCGAACTCGCGGTCTAGGTATGTAAAAAGGTGATAAAGCATTTATTCTGTATTCGGTTACCTTTGGCTAATTATTGATTTTTGGCTTTTGATTTATTTCCCTAACTGCTGAAACATTTCGCGGAGTATCTGCTTATCATCAAAGTCATACTTTACACCTTTGATCTCCTGGTAGGTCTCATGCCCTTTGCCAGCAACAAGTATAATATCATTCGGCTCGGCCAGCATGCAGGCAGTTTTAATGGCCTCCTTACGGTCCAGAACTGATAGCGTTTTCTTAAAATCCAGCGGTTTAACCCCTTTCTGCATATCTTCCAATATAGTCTGCGGCTCTTCGAATCGTGGATTATCAGAAGTAAGTATAACTTTATCGCTCAGGCGGCAGGCAATATCAGCCATTACCGGACGCTTGCCGGCGTCTCGGTTTCCGCCACAGCCAACCAGAGTTATTACTTTTTGCGTTGGGTTTCTTATCTGCTGAATTGTATTGAGCACGTTTTCAAGTGCATCCGGTGTGTGGGCATAATCCACAATGCCAGTTATTTGCGAATCAGAGACAATATAATCGAAGCGGCCGGCAGCAGAACTCAGGCTAGAAAGCACTGTCAGTGCCTCTGTTGCGTCCTCGCCAAGGAGCACTGCCACGCCGTAAGCAGCCAGAAGGTTGTAAGCATTGAATGTGCCGATGAGCTTTGCCCATATCTCCTGGCCATCTACCTCCAGGTGTAATCCTTGAATAGTATTATCTATGATGCGGGCCTTAAATTCCACAACCTTGCGTAAAGCATAAAAGTGCGCTTCGGCTTTGGTATTTTGTACCATTATCGGTCCGCGTTTGTCGTCGGCATTTACCAAGGCAAACGCGTTTTTCGGCAACATATCAAAGAAAGACTTTTTTGCCTTGATATATTCATCAAACGTGCCGTGGTAATCCAGGTGGTCATGCGTAATATTGGTGAAAACACCGCCAGCAAACGTAATGCCCGCCACCCTGTGTTGCACCATGGCATGTGAGCTTACCTCCATAAAAGCATGCGTGCAGCCGGCCTTCACCATCTGCGCCAGCAGCTCATTCAGCTTTACAGCATCCGGAGTTGTATGGGTAGACGGGATCACCTGCTCATCAATCTGGTTCTGCACCGTAGAAATCATGCCCACATGGTAGCCCAGTTCTCTGAACAACTTATGCAGCAACGTTACAGAGGTAGTCTTGCCGTTGGTGCCGGTAACCCCTACCAACTGCAGTTTTTTAGAAGGGTGGCCATAATAAGCAGAAGCCATCTGCCCCAGCGCTACTCCAGTATCACTTACCTGCACATAGGTTATACCTTGCTTCAGGTCCTGCGGCAGTTCATCACAAACAATCGCTACTGCCTGCGCTTCCTCGGCTTTGGATATATATGCGTGGCCGTCTGCCTGCACACCACGTACTGCCACAAACAGCACCCCCTCCCGCACATGGCGCGAGTCGAAGGTGATGCCCTGCACCTGCACATCAAGGGTGCCGTGGGTGCTAACCACATTTACATTTTGTAGTATGTTCTGCAGTAACTGCATCAGCCTAGTATAATTTTAATCGTTTTATCTTCGTTAATATCGGTGCCTGGCGCCAGAGACTGCGATTTTACGCGTTTGCCAACTCCCTCCACCTTTACCTCCAGGTGCTGGTTACCAAGTATAAATAAGGCATCCCGCAGGATCATTCCCACCACATCCGGCACCTTGTTCTCCAGCACCGGGTTTGATTTGAATTCCAGTGAGCGTCGTTTCGGCGACACCTTTACCCAGTCTTCATCCATCAGGCCGGTGTGTGTGCTGATCCCAAGCTTGTTGTAGATCATCTTCAGATCATCAAAACTGCCCGCCTGCACCACTGGCATACTATCTTTATTCGGCACCACACGCGCTTGCATTGGCTTGTGCATGGCCAGGTCCCGTGCGTAGGCTTTATCAGCCAGCTCTTTGAAAACAGGCGCTGCTACGTCGCCACCATACACGTTCACGCCGCGCGGGCTGTCAATAATCACAATGCAGCTATACTTCGGGTTATCAGCCGGAAAGTATCCCGCAAAGGAAGTTGAGTACTCCCGAACATATCTGCCATCTTTCACTTTTCGGGCTGTGCCTGTTTTACCGGCTATTTTATAGTCGGAGTTGAAGATGTTTTTAGCCGTACCATGTTCTACAACACCTTCCAGCATGGTTCTCAACCTCTTAAGCGTTTCATCGGAACAGATTTTATCGTTCAGCACCCGCGTCTGGAACGACTGCACCACCTCGTCCACTTTCCTGATTTCCTTCACAATAATGGGTTGGATTTTCACACCGTCGTTCGCTACGGCATTGTAGAAAGCCAGCGTCTGCAGCGGCGAAAGCTTCATTTCATAGCCAATGGACATGGACGTTAGCGTAGTGCCATACCAGTTCTTATCCTGCGGATCTTTCATGTATGGCCTGGCTTCTCCCTCCATCTGGAAACCCAAAGTACTGTTCAGCCCGAATTTGTTCAGGTAATCGACATAAGCCTGCTGCTCATTGCCGAAATATTGCTCCATCAGCTTTGCAACGCCGATGTTAGATGACTTCTCAAAAACCTCCTGCACCGTTATTTTACCATAACCATTGATTTTAGCATCGGTCATGATCGTATTTTTGATGCGGTAACGGCCATCGCCTGTGTCTATGGTGTCGGTCAGGTTTACATCCGGGGCATGTTCAAGCAGCGCCATCATAGAGGCCAACTTAAAGGTTGACCCTGGTTCTGTACGCCCCTGGTTACCAACAGCATAGTTGTAATCTTCTATGTAACCGCCTTTGGTTTTCCCTAGGTTAGCCAGGGCTTTTATTTCCCCGGTCTTCACCTCCATCAGAATCACGGTGCCATATTCTGCATTCGTCTTTTCAAGCGCCTTGTAAAGAGCGCTTTCTGCTACATCCTGCAGGTTTATATCCAGGGTAGTCTTGATGTCGTAGCCGTGCTGCGGGTTTACCTCCGTGCCATCATAAATTGGTTTGCTACCGCCGGCTATGCGTTCAAAGAGCGCCTCGCCGTCTGTTCCGGACAGGTTTCCGTTGAAGCTATACTCCAGGCCTGCTCCGTTTTTATCCTCGTTTATAAAGCCGATGGTACGCTCGGCCAGAATACCGAAAGGTTTAAAGCGCTTCTCTACTTTCTCAAAAATCACTCCGCCTCTGTTCTTGCCCTCCCGGAAGATAGGCCAGCGCGACATTTGTTTTTTATCCTGATAATCAATCTGCCTGCTGTTCAGGCGGATATACCTTCTGCCGGAGTGACGCGCGTTCTTGATTTTGCGGTGGTAGTAATCTTTCGATTTATCACCGTAAAACTGCGAAAGCAACAATGCCAGCGAGTCTATACCGCTGTTAAACACCTCTGCCTTTGTCACGGTCGGGTCAAAAGCTACTCGGTAAAATGGCAACGATGTAGCCAGTATGCTTTCATTATCAGAAAGTATGTTTCCTCGGGTGGCGTGCACCGGCTTGTAAAAGATACGGCGCTCTTTAGAGATGCTCTTCCATTTATCCCCGTGCAGAAACTGAATATGCACGATCTTATACACGATGGCGCATGCAAACAGGCAAACCAGCAGGAAAACCAGCCGGACCCGAACCAGTATGGATTTCTTAATACTCATCTGCAGGCACTAATACTTGGTATGGCGGTCTGGAACTCTCCTCAAGGCCCAGCGGGGCAACGTTTCTGGCCACCTCTGACTGTTTACTAGCCTCCATATACTCCGATTTTAACGTAGAGTAATCGGCCCGAAGGTCCTCCACCTCCACCTTCACCTTGTCGATCAGACGGATCGTCTTCACAGCAAAGTGTGTGTTACCAATGTATAAAAGCGTAATGCCCGTCAGAAAAAGGACGCGCGGCATATACTTAAGCGGCACACCCTCCTCAAACAAGGCATCAACATTGGCGTATTTATCCAGCAGAGCAAACAGGCTGAAACCTTTTTTCTTAGGCTTCTGCGGCTCTTCTACCTCTGGCTTCACGCGCATCGAGTTTCCCTTCGGCACGCTTGTTCTTTTCGTGAGTACATTAGAAGCCATACTTGTTTTCTTTAGCTAATAGTTCGTTTACTTTCCTTCGCGCTCCTCCTTCTTCTCAGCTACCCTTAGCTTGGCACTTCTGGAGCGGCTGTTCTGCAGCAGCTCCTCTTCTGATGGCGTAATCGGCTTTCTGTGCACCGCCTCCAGCGGCTTTATCTCATTCCCGAACAGGTCTTTCTCCACCTCTCCAAAAAATTTGCCCTTGGCGATAAAGTTCTTCACCATCCGGTCTTCTAAAGAGTGATAAGAGATCACCGAAAGCCTACCGCCTGGTTTTAAAACCTCCACTGTCTGCTCCAGCATCTCCTCCAGCGCCTTCATCTCATCGTTCACCTCTATCCGGAGTGCCTGAAACACCTGTGCTAGGTACTTATTCTCTTTTCCTTTTGGGGTGCAGGAGCTGATTGCCTGCTTAAAATCCGCAATTGTCTCCAGCGGCTGCCGGTTGCGCTTTTCCACTACTGTGCGGGCCAGCGTTTTAGCGTTTTTCACTTCTCCGTAAATCCCGAAGATGCGGTGCAGCTGCTCCTCTGAGTAGGTTTCCAGCACCTCCTGCGCGGTAATTCCCGCATCAGCGTCCATACGCATATCCAGAGGACCGTTAAAGCGGGTGGAAAAACCACGCTCCGGCACATCAAACTGGTGCGACGAAACACCCAAATCAGCCAGAATCCCGTCTACCTTCTTTATACCGTACAGACGCAAATACTTTTTCAGGTCGCGGAAATTTGCCCGAACAAACTGAAAAGTCGGCCCCTCCAGCTTCTTAGACTGCTCCTGCGCGTCACTATCCTGGTCAAAACTGTACAGCTTACCTGTTGTAAGCGCTTTCAGGATGCGAGCAGAGTGGCCTCCGCCACCAAACGTTACATCCACGTATATGCCATCTGGCTTAATTGCCAGCGCCTCTACCGATTCCTCCAGCAATACTGGGCGATGATACTCCATTATATTTGTGGCTCCTCAGCCGGTTTGTCACCTAAAAACTTTTGGGCAAGCTGTGAGAAATTCTGTTGATCCTTAATCAGGAACTCCTCATACTTGTCAGGGTTCCATATCTCCACGCGGTTGCCTAAACCCACCACAATCGCCTCTTTTTCCAGTCCCGCAAAGCGCGACATAGTTTTAGGCACGATAAAACGGCCGGCACCATCCAGCTCTATCTCTGTGTTTCCCCGGAAGAAGTTCCGCTGAAAGTGACGGTACTCTTCGTTAAACTCGTTCAGGCCGGCAACCTTGTCGTAAATCACTTTCCACTCTGCCTTCGGATACAAAACCAGGCAAGGCTCAAACCCCCTCATCAGAACCACATGATTGCCAGACGCCTCCGGCAGATTGGCTTTTATCTTTGCAGGTAAAACCAATCTTCCCTTAGGATCAATCTTGCACTCATATTCGCCAGAAAGGAAGTTCATAGGCTTATGGTGGTTTAGTCCGTATAGACTTTGGACTATACAAATGTAGCCAATCAGCAAAATAACGCAACCACAATCTACCACTTTTTACCACTTTGTGGATAAATTATGGTAATCCACACCACTTATCCACATTATCCACACCGCCGGTCCCTCATTTTGGGTATAACTAAATTTGCAGCGAATCAGCAAAATCAGTAAAATACGACCCATTAAAACACAAAATACTGAATCTCAAATTATTACAAATATAACATAGCGTATAAGCTATTTTATATACTTATCCACGCTAAAAGTGGGGCGAAATGGCAAAAGTGGGAGTAAATGGAAGGGATTTAACCAAGGTGGCACAAAGTGGCTAATGATTTCGTATATTTGTGTCGTGAAAAGCATCTTCAGACATATTGTGCTACTCGCCCTAACGCTTAGTGTGCTGTTAGGCTCGTTTGGCGTTGCCCTGAGCAAGCAGTTCTGTGAGATTACTGGCGTTCAGTCTTTTGAGGCCTCGTCCGTGCCTGACAGTTGCTGCGAGGATGCTTTAGACAGCGAGGCGGATGATTGCTGCGAGGAGCATGTTTCTTATCAAAAACTGGAGCCGGTTCAGGGGCACAAGCAGTATCATTTAGCTATACCGCTTCTCGCTTACCTTACGCACACGCCTTCCTTACCAACTTATGTTGCAAGTATAAACCCGCAGCTAGACGTTTATACTTTTACCAACAGCTCACCTCCGCTTTATGGCAGGCAACTGCTGCACTTCCTTCATACCCTGATCGTCTAGACACCTCAGAAGTTACCGCACAGGTGCAGGTTTTATGGCTTGCGCTGGTTATGCTATACTTTATTCTATTCTGAGAAATAAACGATCACACGCAATATGCTAACACAATTCAGCAACATCAGGAGCCTTACTTTTGCCCTGTTTGCTATACTTTCACTTACCACAGCACAAGCCTACGCCCAAGAGCTGCAAGGCAAAGTGGTAGACAAACAAAATACCGGGCAACCCATTATTGGCGCTAACGTGGTGTGGCTGGGCACCGAAAAAGGCACCGCAACAGATGCCACCGGCAGCTTCACCCTTTCTAAAGCAGACGCTATTTCCCCTAAGGTAGTGGTAACGTATATCGGCTACACACCAGATACGGTAGATGTGGCCGGCAAAAACCAAGTGACCATTACGCTTCGCCAGGCAACCGGACTGCAAGAGGTAGTGATTGAGGGGCAGGTAGAACGCCACTCCGCCCTCACATCCTCACAGACAGAGATTATCACCAGCCGCGATTTAGAGAAATCAGCTTGCTGTAACCTGGCCGAAAGCTTCGAGACAAACGCTTCTGTGGAAGTGAGCACTACCGATGCCGTATCAGGTGCAAAACAGATCCAGATGCTGGGCCTGGACGGTTCTTATACCTTGCTGACTACCGACAATGTACCAGCACTCCGCGGACTGGCCACTCCTTACCGTCTTAATTACCTATCCGGCACCTTTATCGAATCCATTGATATTATTAAAGGTATGGGTTCTGTCCTGAATGGCTATGAGTCTATATCGGGGCAGGTAAACGTAACGCTTCGCGACCCGGCCAAGGCAGAGCGCCTGTACTTTAATGTTTATGGCAACAGCCTCGCCAGGTATGACGCTAACCTGAACCTAGCTACCAACCTGGGCAATAAGTGGAGCACGCTACTGATGCTGCACACCAACCAACTGCACAACCGCGTGGACCGCAACAACGATGGTTTTATGGATTTATCGCTGGGATCACAGTACAATGTATACAACAAATGGAAGTATGAACACGGCGCCTGGGTATCTGAGTTTGGTGTTAATGCGCTGCAGGAGTCGAAGGTAGGCGGGCAGATGGATTATAAGGAGGATGTGGCACAAACGGAGCAGCCTTACTATGGCACCGAATCAGAAGTTGAGCGGCTGTCGGGCTTCAACAAGTCTTCCTATACTTTTCCGGGCAAGCCTTACCAGAGCCTGGGACTCATTACTTCGGCCACGCACCACAAGTTCGACTCTCAATACGGCTTGCGCACCTACAATGGCGAACAAAACAGCGCTAATGCACGGCTGATCTTCCAATCAATTATTGGGGATACCCGCCATACTTATAAAGCCGGCCTCAGCTATACTTTCGAGGATTATACCGAAGCGCTCTCCGACTCTGCTTTTAGCCGCACAGAGCATATACCTGGCTTGTTTGGTGAGTACATTTACAACAACGCAGAGAATTTAACAGTAGTAGCCGGGGCCCGACTGGATCAGCATAATCTTTACGGAGCCGTATTTACGCCAAGGTTTAACCTGAAGTATGATTTCAGCCCAAACACAATTGTGCGTGTGGCGGCAGGCACAGGCTTTAGAGTGGCAAATCCGGTGGCAGAGAATACAGCGGCACTGGTCAGCTCACGTAGGTTTGTGACACAGGTAAATCTAAAGCCTGAAGAGGCCTGGAACATTGGTGGCTCATTTACGCATTACTTTGAGCTGGCAGGGCGATCAGGCGCTTTCGTAACAGACTTTTACCGTACCAGTTTTACGAATCAGGTAGTGGCGGATATGTATAGCCAACCGGGAGCTGTGTTATTTTATAACCTCGACGGTAAATCTTACTCCAACAGTTTTCAGGCGGAGCTACAGTATGAGCTGTTGAGAGGCTTGGATGCGAAAGCTGCCTACAAATATTACGACGTAAAGACGAGTTACAAAGGAGACCTGCTGCAGAAGCCTATGATACCGGAGCACCGCTTTTTCGTGAATCTTGGCTTTGCCACTCCATTTGACAAATGGCGCGCCGACCTTACTACGCAGTATTTTGGCCTGATGCCGCTGGCCCCGGTGGCGCAGCAGGAGCAGCCGGTGCATACGTCTAAACGTTTTGCCACAGTAAACACGCAGGTTACCCGAGCTTTTAAGCAATGGGAAGTATACCTTGGCGCAGAAAATCTGCTAAATTATCGTCAGCCAGAGCCAATTTTAGGAGCCGATGATCCTTTTGGCAACAACTTTGATGCTAGCATGGTTTGGGGTCCAATTACTGGGCGGGTAGTATATGCCGGACTCCGATTTAGAATCGATTAACCTTAACAACATATACATTATAAACAGACACAAATGAAAAAGCTACAAGTCTTATTCTTCTCGATGGTGCTGGCCTTGGTAAGTATGGCAACAAACGCACAAGCGCAGCAAAAAGGCAACACAGAAACGGTAAAGATTAAAACCTCGGCTGTGTGCAACATGTGCAAGAAAACACTGGAGAAAGCTATGGCCTACGAAAAAGGCGTAAAGTCTTCTAACCTGGATGTAAAGTCTAAAGTGCTGACAGTTATGTTTGACAGCCGCAAGACTAATGAGGCAAGTATACTTAAAGCTGTAAACAAAACAGGCTATGATGCCAACGAGCTGCCTGCAGATGAACGCGCATATAACCGTCTGGATGAGTGCTGCAAAAAAGAAGCCGGCGATCATTGATCTAACAAATATACAGCATGAAAAAGGGGAGTCTTTGCAGGCTCCCCTTTTCTATGACAGGTTCATCAGCAACTTTCAGCTTTAGAACTTGAAGCCTACGTGCAGCCCTATAGACAGTACAGGAGTGCCTTCTTTATAATGAAAGTATGAGATCCTTCCGCCGGCCACTCCATTGCGCAGGATGTTGAAATCATTCTCAATAAAACCAAACGCCCCTACATCTGATGTCTTGATGTGCGTTACGGAGCCGTCTTGCGTACCCTGCTCCTCAGGGTCAGAGTTGACTTCGGCGCGGTGCCGGAAACTTGGCCCTGCTCCTAGCCTGAAAGAAACGCTTTCTCCCTGCATCACATCAAAAGCTGCCTCCAACGAGGCCATGTAAAATGTATTTTGTATGGTATAAATCTTTTTTGCTTCATCGTAGCGCTTAGCAGACAAAAGCCCCAGATTAAGGCCTAACGAAAGACGACTACCCAGGTAATGGCTTAAGCTATTGCTGAACATCAGGCCCTGACTGTCGTTTTCAGAAAGCCAGACAAAGTTTACACCCGCTTTAACACTTGCAGGCTCTTTCCCGGCACCTCCGTTGGCGAAAGTTTGCGCAACTGAAGTATAAGGCTGAAATAAAAAAGTTAAACTGAAAAGTAAGCACAGGGCAATGAAAGCAAAGCAGGACTTCATGGGCTAAAAAGGCTAAGGGTGTACGAAAGGTATGATTAGATTAAACCCTTGAGCTTACGGTATACTTCATCAAGCTGTTACAGCATCATGCAAATTTATACTTTACAAATTTATACTTTTGTTTTATAAAGTTGCCACCAAGGCAGATAAGGTTTGTCGTGGTGCTCGTAATGATACCCGAAAAAGTAACAGCTAAAAAATGCCCATAAATGGTTTTTCTGCTGTGTGCCGGATTTGTGTGGGTTATCAGCCGGATGTTCGCCTTTGTGCGGCAGGTAGGTACCGAAGTAGAAAAGCTGAAAAGTAGCAAGTATAGCCGGCAGCATCCAGAACAACACCACATTCTCCAGCGGGAAGTATAACTTGAGCACGTTAAAGGTAACAGCCATCAGCAGGAGCTGCCACCAAGTAATATACTGCTTTAGAAAGCTGAAATACCAGGGCCAGAACGACCCGTGGTGGTAATCAGGATCCTCTTCGGTGGCTACATGGCGGTGGTGCTGGTGGTGGCGCGGCAGCAGGCGCGGATACCAGTTATAGGCAAACAGAAAGGCCGTTACAGTGCCAATAAACTTATTTAACTGAGGCTTGCCCGGTGCCGCTACACCATGCATGGCATCATGTGCTGTAATAAACAGGCCGGTATACAGGTGCGTCTGCAGCAGGATAAAAATATAGGGAAGCGGTGAGGCGAAATCAACTTCAAACGATGTCAGCAAGAAAACCAGCAGCACAGCCCAGCAGGTAAGTATAACTGCTGCAATTATCACACCCCGGTAATCGTTTGTTCTTGCTATGCCCATTCAGTTTAGTTGTATTAGCGTCTGCACAAATATATACTTAGCTGAGTAAAACATACCCCTGCTTCTCAAGCAGCAGAATATCATACTTAATTACGAGAAATGAGTCGGAATTTTACAGCTCATATTGCAGCAGCGCGTCGCGCACTTGTTCCATCAGCCACATAGGCGTAGAAGTCGCGCCGCAAATACCGACTGTTTCGCCGGCAGAAAACCACTCCGGCTGCAGCTGCTCTACCTTCGAAACAAAAAAAGTAGCTGGATTGGTGTCTTTGCAGACCTGGTACAACACTTTGCCGTTGCTCGATTTGGTGCCAGATACGAAAACTATTTTATCAAACTTTGCAGCAAACTTTCGCAGTTCCTTATCTCTGTTAGATACCTGGCGGCAGATGGTGTCATTGGCGCTTACTTCGTAGCCTTTGCCTTCTAATTTATTCTTGATGGCGTAGAAGCTGTCGGTGCTTTTGGTAGTTTGGCTATAGAGTGTGATTTTGGCAGGGAGCTCGTGCTGCAGCAGCTCCTCCATATTCTCAAACACAATAGCTTGGTTGTTTGTTTGGCCAAGCAGCCCCATCACCTCGGCGTGGCCGTGCTTGCCGTAAATGTAAATCTTATCGCTTTTGTCGTAGGATGTTTTGATGCGGTTCTGCAGCTTTAGCACCACCGGGCAGGAGGCATCTACTAAAGTCAGGTTGTTTTGCAGGGCGGTCTGGTAAGTTTCGGGCGGCTCTCCATGCGCCCTTATGAGCACCGTATCGTTTTTCAGCTGCCGCATCTGCTCATAGTTGATAATGCGCAGGCCCCGCTGCTGCAGGCGCTCCACCTCCACATCGTTGTGCACTATATCGCCCAGGCAGTACAGGTAATCCTGCTCATTCAGAATATCTTCGGCCATCTGAATGGCGTATACTACCCCAAAGCAGAAGCCTGAATTATCGTCTATAGTTACATCCAGATGTTGCATATATCTTATACAGCTACAGGGTTATATTGTTTAACGCTTTTCCGCTGCCTAAGTCCTTCATAAACAGATATAGTTAGCAAAAGCATCAACATAGAGTATAAAGTATCCTCCACAGGTATGGAAACGATTCTGAGGCCCAGGTTATAATCATCATTATACCAGACGATAGGCAAATACGTTAGCACACCGTTAACAAGCAGGAAAGGCACCAGGTGCACCAGGTAAGCCAGGTAAAATCGCCCTAAATAACGTGTTTTAAAGAAGCGAAGGTGCAGAAGGTGCATGAGCGTCAGCAGTATAAACGTGATGGAAGTATAAAGTCTGCCCATGTTAAAAACCGCAATTAAAGGCAGCACCACCATCAGCACCACAGCTACTGCCTTGGCATAAGGCTGTAACAGATCCTTCTGGATATAGGCGTTCAGCACATCATAAATAAAGACGCAGGCGTACGGCACAGTCAGGAAAAAAAGTACCTCCTCCAGCGGCAAGTTGAAGATGTAAATACCCGTGAGATACTCCTCATTGAAACCCCAGATGCCTGCTTCGGTAAAGAGCACATCCCATACGATAAAGAACACGCCGTTGGCAAGTATAGCCGGAAACAATGCGCCCCAGTTTTTATAAAAAGCCACTTTCCGGTCGAACGACAGCAGGAACGGGAATAGAATAGTAAAAATGTTCAGGTACAGGTAGAGGTACATGCGGTTACTGTGTAAAGGGAATCAATTTGAAAGTATGATGATAAACAACCTGTGTGCGTTCTTTCCCCTTTACCAACTGAGCATGCGCTAATATTTGGCTATATGACCTTGCAAGCGTTAAATAGAGATCTTACGCAGCTCTTTTTTCTCAGCTTCGGTGCAGTGGTCCTTTGTAAGCAGGAAATCGCGCATGGTACGTGCAAACTCAGCAGAAATCACCGTATTTGGATATGCTTTCAGGCTGCTGATCATTATTTTTTTATCGCTCTCCAGGTTTGGGCTCAGGTTAAGGTAGCGCGGCACATAATGCTCCACTGTAAACCTGAGAAAGCGAATTTCTGGATGATCCTTATCCAGCGCAACCGCTTCATCAAAAATGGCAGCGGCTGTTTTAATCTGCTTCAGCTTGCTGTAAGGGTTCCAGACATACTTGGCCATCACTGCCTCTGAAGCAGCCTTGTAAGCCAGCACAACCGGGTTTTTATCCTCATACTTGCCCATCTTTTTGTTAAAGCGCTCTGCAGCCACTTTGTCTTTGCTTGCTTCCAGGTATTCTGTGCGCAACTCAGATAGCTTATAACGGGTTTCGTTACCGGCCATGGCCACGTGTACTACAAAAAGTAAAAGTATAAAAGGTAATTTGTTTAGCATTTAAATTGCGTTAAATCGGTACTTGACGTAGGAGCTGAGCAGTAGCGCCAGCTTAGTATTATCAGGTACTCTTACGCGCTCCTTTAGTATGTGGGTTGCCGGCAGAGCCTGTATCTTACGGAAAAGTTTGCGGTAATAGACGTAAGCCAGGTACACCCCCATGCGGGCAGAACGCGGAAGCGCCATGATTCCGGCATAGGCATCTTCAAAGTCTTTCAGGATGTCCTGCTCTATTTCTGCCTTACAAGCGTTACTGAATTCCCGGTACTCCACCTTCGGAAAGTATACCCGGCCGCGTTCCTTAAAATCACTTTTCATGTCACGCAGGAAGTTTACCTTCTGAAAGGCTGCCCCCAGGCTTTTAGCCGGCTTCTCCAGCCTGTCGAACATTTCCTGATCTCCTTCGCAGAATACCTTTAGGCACATTAGCCCTACCACTTCAGCTGATCCGTAAATATACTCATTATATAGCGCCCGGTCATACACGTGGTCGTCCAGGTCCATTTCCATACTTTTGAGGAAGGCCTCAATATACTTTTTATCGATGCCATACTTGTTTACCACACACTGAAAAGCGTGCAGCACCGGGTTAAGGCTGAGTTTTTGGTCTATGGCCTCGTAGGTTTGCTTTTTGAAATCTGCAAGCAGCTGACGCTTATCATAGTCATGAAACGTGTCCACAATCTCATCAGCGCAGCGCACAAAACCATACACGGCGTAAATGGGCAGGTGGAATTTCTTATCCAGCGTTTTAATGCCTAGAGTAAATGAGGTACTGTAAGCTTGGGTAATAACTTTGCTGCACTGCATGCAGGTATCTTCAAAAAGCTGCTCCATACGCAAAATGGTTATGGTAAATTATACGTTTACGGCAACCGGCGGTGCATACTCCTTCTCAACCTCTCTCGCCACAACCTGCCCCGATATAAGCGAGGGCGGTACGCCAGGCCCGGGCACAGTAAGCTGCCCGGTGTAAAATAGATTTTTAACTTTCTTGCTTTTCAGGCTCGGCTTAAGTATGGCTGTTTGCAAAAGCGTGTTTGCCAGTCCGTAAGCATTTCCCTTAAAAGCATTGTAATCCTGAATAAAGTCTTTGTGGGCATAGCTGCGCTTGTAGATAATATGGCTACGGATTTCCTGCTTTGTCAGCCGTTCCAGGCGATCCATCACCAGATTAAAGTATTTCTCGCGCAACTCCTCCGAGTCTTCTAAGCCAGGAGCCACAGGTATAAGTATGAATAGGTTTTCGCAGCCCTCCGGTGCAACACCAGGGTCGGTAACGGATGGGGCTGACACATAGAAAAGCGGCTTTGTAGGCCACTGCGGGTGCGTGTAAATTTCCTGCGCGTGCGGCCCGAAATCCTCATCAAAGAACAGGTTGTGGTGCCGCAGCTTTTGCAGGCGCTTGTTTACGCCCAGGTAAAACAGCAACGATGATGGCGCCATGGTACGGCTTTCCCAGTAGCTATCGGAGTAACTTTGGTGGCTCTTGGCCAAAAGCTTTTTCTCCACATGGTGGTAATCAGCGCTCGCCACGACTACTTCTGCCTCAAACGTACCCGTATCAGTTTGCACGTGCGTTACGCTTCCATCCTGCACCTCCAGCCGACTCACGTTCTGATTATACATAAACTTTACGCCTTTCTCTTTTGCCAGGCGCACCATTCCTTCTACAATCTTATACATGCCGCCCATCGGGTACCAGGTACCGAGGCTGATATCGGCATAATTCATCAAACTATAAAGAGCAGGTGTATTTTGGGGCAGTGCACCCAGAAAAAGAATTGGAAACTCCATCAGCTTCACAATCTTTTCGTGCTGAAAGAAGCGGCGTATGTGCTTATGGAAAGACTGGAAAACATCCATCCGCAGCACATCCAGCAAAAGGCGGGGATTCATAAACTCGGTTAAGGAGCGTCCGGGTTTGTATACAAGCTGGTTAATGCCAACTTCATACTTATAAGCGGCCTGCTCCAGAAATCGGTCTAATTGAGCGGCGCTACCCGGTTCCATACTTTCAAAAAGCTGGCGCATCTGGGAGAGTTGCGCAGGCACATCCATAAAATCATCCTCACCGAATATAACCGCGTAAGAAGGGTCTAGTCGCTTAAGGTTGTAATAGTCTAATGTGGATTTGCCGAATTTTTGGAAGTATGATTCAAAGACATCGGGCATCCAGTACCAGCTGGGCCCCATATCGAATGTAAAGCCGTTAGAAGAGAAGCTACGGGCACGCCCGCCGGGAGTGCTGTTTTTCTCCAGCACCGTTACGTCATAACCTCTGTCGGCGAGGCTGGTAGCTGCCGCCAGCCCGGAAAATCCTGATCCGATAACAATTACTCGTGTTGCAGCCATAAGGGCAGGTATGGGTTTGGTTAAGCGTCTTGCTTATACACTTTCAGAACCTCCTTCAGCTCCTTACGCGCAATGTGAATGCGGTTTTTAACTGTACCGATCGGGATCTGCAGTTTATCAGCGATTTCAAGGTATTTATATCCTACATAATACATCATGAATGGTGTACGATGCTCTTCGCTGAGGTTCGCAATGGCTTTGTTTATATCGTTCATGACGAAAGTTGCCGTACCTTTGTTTTGCGTCACATAACTTTCGTCAGTGTTAAGATACTGCAGATATTCCGAACTATCGACATTACTACTGCGCTTAGTTACTTTATTATAGTTATTAATAAAGGTATTGCGCATGATAGTATAAAGCCACGCCTTGAGGTTTGTGCCTGATTTAAATTTATCGCGGTTGGTTAGTGCCTTCAACATAGTTTCCTGAACCAGGTCTTTAGCATCATCCAAGTCACGGGTAAGGTTCATGGCCGCCGGCCGAAGCGATTGGGCCACATTCTGTACGAGAGTATTGAATTCCAGAGCTGTCATTCTGTTTAACTTTTATGGTTTAACCATAAACAAATATACGACACACGCGCCAATAAAAATAAGTTTGTGGAGTATATTTTAAATATATGTTAAACAAATTCGACAAATACACCTCTTCTACCTGTGTACGTACATATTATCATGGCAAACGACATAAAAAATCCGCCCTGCCAACACTTTATAAACGAAAGCGCAGGAAGGCCGGATTGCAAGAAGTATGTTATATTTAGGTAAATTTAGCAATAAGCTCTGTCATGCAGCTCAAACGCTGCACATTTTCCGGGAATACAAGAGCATCCTGTTGCACCTGGTAGCCATAAACATAAACTGTACAGCCTGTAAATCGTTGAGAGAGCTTATTTAGGTACGCCTGTACCTCCTCTCGCTCCGGTTGCGAAGTTAAAACAGTGCAGATATACTTTGCCTGAAACTGCTCATATGTCAACTCCAGGTCTTCAAACGGCAGGTGCTGGCCCATATAGACCACGCGCTGGTTGTAAGTTCGCAGAATATAATGCATATACAGCAGCGCCAGCTCATGAAACTCGTTTTCAGGCAAGTATAAAATATAGGCAGGGTCACTTTCTTTCCAGCGGGCAGTTTGGCCATCAATGGCTACCAGCAGTTTTTGCCGGATTAGGTTACTGACAAAATGCTCATGCGCCGGAGTAATATTACCCGTTTGCCACAGCACACCTATTTTGTTAAGGAACGGATAAATTACTTCCTGCATCGTTGCCTGAAAACCCATCTGCACAGCTGCCGTGGACAGAGCACGGTCAAATTTATACTCGTCCATATCCACCATGGCAGATACCAGCGCATTTACATGATGAGAGCAGGCACAGGGGCGCTCACAGAGTTGCCGTACTGTCTGCAGCAACTGTTCTCGCTCCATTTGAGCAATCTTCGAGATTTTGTAGCCGCTCTCGTTCAGAAGCGATATGTTCAGCAGCTCCTTTAAATCAGCGTCGTCGTAATAACGAATATTAGTTTCGGTGCGCCTGGGGTTCAGGATACCGTAACGCTGCTCCCATATCCGAATGGTGTGCGCTTTGATGCCTGATAAATGTTCGAGTTCCTTAATAGTGTACTGAGCCACGTTTCTCCTGTTCCTGTTTCTTCACAATGTCATAAGCTGATCTGAAATACCGCGGTGCAACCCACAGCATCCCAAACGACTCAGAACCTTCTTTACTTTGTACCTTATGGTGCACCTTATGAGCCATGTTTAATGCTTTCAGGTAAACATTAGACGTTTTGCTAAACACCTTAATTCGCCTGTGGATGAAGACATCATGTATCAAAAAATAGGCTACGCCATATAAAGTGATACCTGCGCCAATCCAAAACCTGTAGTCTATTGGGTCGCTGCCGAAGATAAAAAAAAGCATCGCCAGCGTGCCATAGTAGGCAAAAAACAGGTCATTCCACTCAAAGGCGTGGTCATGGTGCGTATGGTGCGACTTATGCAAAAACCACAGAAAGCCGTGCAGCACGTATTTGTGCATAAGCCAGGCTAAGCCCTCCATCGCCACAAAAGTCAATAGCATTATTCCGGTGCCTATCAGCATAACCACAAAACAGCAAGTTTAATAAATAGTTTAAACTATTAAACAAATGTCTACCACTTAATTTGTCCTTTATTAAGAAAGGCGGCTATTCCACGCTGGCAATCCTCACTACCGCGCGCCACGGCGTTCATTTCGGAAGCATACTGCAGTCCTTCTTCAAGGCTCATCGCCTGCACGCGGGCAATCATTTCCTTCGTCACTTCCATAGATTGTCTGGAGTTTTCTGTGCAAAGTTTCTGAGCAAAGGCAAATACGCGTTCCTCAAGTTCTTCGGCAGGCACTATATAATTTACCAAACCATACTTCTCGGCCTCCTCCGCAGAAATCAAATCGCCGGTAAGCAGCAGCTGCTTAGCACGCGACTCCCCTATTTTGCGCAGCAAAAAAACTTTTACAATAGCAGGTATAAACCCTATTTTAACTTCAGTATACCCAAATTTTGCATCCGGCACCGTAAACCCGAAATCGCAGATAGCAGCCAAACCACAGCCCCCGGCAATTGCATGCCCATGAATCTGAGCAATTACAACCTTCTTCAAAGTATAAATCAGCCGGAAAAGCTCCATCAGGTGCGTAGAGTCTAGCAGGTTTTCGTGATAATCGTTCTCCTGCAGGCGCTGAATGTACTCCAGGTCAGCTCCGGCACAAAAAACCTTGCCTTCAGCACGCAGCACAATCAACTTACATGCTTCGTCATCTTCAGCAATCGCAAAAGCCTGCTTCAGTTCAGACACTACCTCAAAGTTCAGCGCATTACGCTTTTCGGCACGAGCCAACGTAACATAGCCGACACGATTTTTTACTTCATAATGCACATATTCCATTGTCAGCCTTTCAGCCGTATTGATCATTTCAGTCATGATGTATAGTCTTATATAATAAGTATAGCCATTCGTTCAAATATACGGAAGTACAGAAGCAATGCTGCATAATATTATGCTTGCCGCTTACATGCACAACAACAAGTATAGACCATTGGTTATGTTAACCCAACAATTAAAGCTACAACTCCCCTGCCAACATTCTAAAAGTATAAACGTTTATAAAAATAAATTTGCTAACGAACGTTAGGTTGCTTATATTTGTTAAACTAGTATGGAAGTCGTATTGAGCAGGAAAGAACAAAATTGAGCAGGAAAGAACAAATCGAAAAAACAGCCACTGCCCTTTTCAGAACAAAGGGATATTCGGCTACATCGATGCGTGACCTAGCCAATGCGCTGGGCATTGAGGCTGCCAGTATTTACTCGCACATCAAGTCTAAAGAAGAAATACTGCAGCGGGTTTGCTTTAAAATGGCGCAGGAGTTTTTTGAGGCCATAGATGCCGCCGAAGCGACAGAGAGATCTGCCACAGACCGGCTAAAGCGCGCCATTGCCGCCCATGTGCAGGTACTGACGCAGAACACAGAAGCTGCAGCCGTTTTTCTGCACGAGTGGCGCCACCTGAGCGAACCGATGCACAGTACGTACCTGTCGCTCCGCGATAAGTATGAGGCCCGGTTCAGGGAGATTATCCGCTCCGGCATAAGCAATGGAGAGTTTACTGTGCCTGATGAGAAGTTTGCCGCTCTTACCATACTTTCCGGGCTTAACTGGACCCACACCTGGTATAAGCCAAACGGGAAAATGACACCGGCAGAGATTGCCGATAACCTGACTGAGATGCTACTAAACGGCCTGAGCACTAAAAAGCAGGCTTTACAAGATACATATTCTCACCTTAACACACCCTAACTAATCTACCTTTATCAGCTGGGCCGGAAACGGCTCAGCAACCTTATTTCAGAACCTTAAAACTATATATTATGTACGGAGGAGGAAACATTTTCGAGGCTACCAAATTTGACGACCTGCAGACAGAAGACCCTGCAAAACTGGCCGAATTTGAAGCGCGCATTGCACGAGGCGAAAAAATTGAGCCGACTGACTGGATGCCGGAGTTGTACCGTAAGCAGCTGATCCGCATGATCGAGCAGCACGCGCACTCTGAGATTATCGGCGCCTTGCCGGAAGGTACCTGGATTACCCGCGCCCCTGGTTTCCGCCGCAAAATGGCGCAGATGGCTAAGGTGCAGGATGAGGTAGGCCATGCGCAGCTTCTATACTCTGCCGCCGAAACGTTGGGTAAGTCGCGCGAGCAAATGCTGACGGACTTGATCAACGGCAAATCAAAGTATTCCAACGTATTTAACTACCCTGCTTTTACCTGGGCAGATTCCAATATTATTTCCTGGCTGATTGATGCGGGTGCGATTGTGAACCAGATGGCAAACGCCAAAGGCTCTTATGGCCCGTACTCCCGTGCGCTGGAGCGTATCTGCGCCGAGGAAGCTTTCCACCTGAAGTATGGCCACGATGCTGTGGTGCACATGGCAACAGGTTCTCCAAAGCAGCGCGAGATGATCCAGGCAGCACTTAACCGCTGGTGGCCGCCGATTATGACGTTCTTCGGCCCGTCTGATAAAATGAGTACGCACACTGAAACGCTTATGCGCTGGAAGGTTAAGATGGCTTCTAATGACGAATGCCGCCAGCAGTTCCTGGATATGTATGTGCCGAAAATATGGGAGCTTGGCCTGACCGTGCCTGATCCAAACTTAAAGAAAAACCAAGAAACCGGGCAGTGGGAATTCACCGAGCCAGATTGGGATGAGTTTAAGCGCGTGATAAACGGCGACGGCCCTTGCAACGCTGAGCGTCTTGCCGTACGCCGAACTGCCGAAGAGCGCGGTGCCTGGGTACGTAGAGCCCTGCTGAACCCGAAAGCAAAATATGTACGCCCATTAGCGTAGGCGTACTTAGTTAAAAGTTGAGAGTTAAAAGTTTAAAAGTGCTTCTAACTCTTAACTCTTCACTCTTAACTCATAACTTATGTTAAAGTCCCTTGACCCACGAGTTACTCGACTGAACCTGCCGGACGGCGAAGTGCCTCCGATGGAGGAAAAGCCTGAACTGGATCAGTTTGAAACCTACGAAGCCTTTCATCAGAAAAAAGATGGCGCTGCCCATACTTACGTTGGCCCAGTGCATGCCCCTAACGAGGATGTGGCTTTCCTGTTTGCCAAAGAGCAGTACAGCCGCCGTTTCCCTTGCGTAGGCCTTTGGATTGCGCGCACTGAAAACATTCAGGTAACGCCTTATGGCAACGATGGCGAAAACGTGTATGACATGCTTCGCATTGAAGAGACTGCCGAGCAGATCGAACAGCCGGAGCCTTACGAAATTTTCCATCTGAAGAAACGCGGAAAAGCCCATACCCATGCTGGTCGCGTGATGGCAACATCTTACCTGAACGCGCTACAGGAGGCAAAGCAAGCTTTTGGAGAGAAAAGCCCTATCGTGAACGTGTGGGTAGTAAAATCTAAGGATGTGCTGCAGTCTGCGGAGGATGACAAGGATATGTGGACTACCGTGCCGGAGAAAAAATACCGCGAAGCCATCGCTTACAAGGTGATGGACAAGATTACGAAGTATAAAGAAGAACGTAAAAACACACCTGCCCAATAATGAACGAGCTCGCGATAAAAGACCTGCTGTACAAACTGGCCGATGACCAACTTATACTTGGCCACCGCAACTCCGAGTGGACTGGCTTTGGCCCGATACTGGAAGAGGACATTGCTTTTTCGTCGATGGCGCAGGACAAGATAGGCCATAGCCTGGCATTTTATACTTTGCTGCACGAGCTCGGAGAGGCCGAGCCGGATACCGTTGCCTTTACGCGAAATGCCAACCAGTTCCACAACAACCAATTGGTAGAACTACCTAACGGTGAGTATGATTTCAGCCTGATCCGCCACTTCCTATACGACAACGCCGAAATTATCCGCTTTGAGATGCTCTCGCAGTCAAGTTATGAGCCGATTGCCAAAGTAGCCATGAAATTGAAGGGTGAAGTGAAGTACCACGTGCTGCATGCCAACACTTGGATCAAAAACCTTGGGACCTCTACCGAAGAGGCTCTTATCCGTTTGCAGTCATCGCTCAATGAGGCTCTACCTTACGCACTTGGGATGTTTGAGAAATCAACTTATGAGCAGGAACTGATAAACGCCGGAGTGTATGCAGGTGAAGAAGCGGTGAAATCAGAGTGGCTGAAGCGGATACAGGCAGTACTCGAGAAGACAGAGCTAAGGCTGCCTGACCTGAAAAGTAAAGAGCCAAAGCTTGGCGGGCGCTACGGCGAGCATACCGAGCACCTGCAACCGCTGTTGGATGAAATGGCTGAAGTATTCAAAATTGACCCGACTGCTGAGTGGTAATTCTTACGTATCACGTAGCACGACATCCGCAGGGAGTTTGTAATAAAGTAGAAAGTCATGGTACCTGATACAATCAAAAAATATGCTGACAAAAGAAGACATATTAATACTACTGGAGGAGGTAAAAGACCCTGAAATACCGGTGCTCTCACTGGTAGATTTAGGTGTGATTACGGGCGTGGAAGTATCAGATAAGAACCACGTGACTGTGAACATGACACCTACCTTTGCCGGTTGCCCTGCCATGGATTATATGAAAAAGGACGTGGAGCTCACATTAGAAAAGCACGGCATCAGCAACCATACAGTTAATATGACTTTTGACAAACCCTGGGATAGCAACAAACTTACCGAGCGAGGCAGAAAGCATTTGAAAGAATTCGGTTTGGCCCCTCCACCCAAATATGACCTGATCCTGGATCTCGATATTCTGGAGCACGTGAAGTGCCCGTACTGCGAAAGTGAGAATACAACTATGCGTACTCCTTTCGGCCCGACACTTTGCCGCTCCATGCACTACTGCAACAACTGCAAGCAAATGTTTGAGCAGTTTAAGCCCCTGTAACGTATAAGCATAATTACAAAAATCCGCCCCAGCCATTTTACTATAGCTGGGGCGGATTTTCTTTTACTGCTGTCTCAAATACACTGCCTCTTCTACTTTTGATTAATTCTTTTAAGCCGGTACATAGCAGCCATATCAGAATTTATACGCTTTCCTACTGTATCCAGCATGACAAGTGCATCCGGCATTATTTCAAACTTAATCATCCCGCTGCCGTCCGGCTTCTCTAAATTAAGTACGCCTGAGGCATCTACTTCCCAAGCACCTGCTTGCTCCACTGCCTCCGCACTGCGCTCCAGGTATACCAGCTTTTCCTGATAGGTTTGGTCCGGAAAAATCTGCAGCGTGTAGCTAATACCAGGGCAGTCAGCGCAGGGAAGCATACCTTGCCAAGTACCTACAACCGTCTCTGACTGAGACACAAGCTCAGCGGTAGCCTCTATTGCGTTTGGAATGGAAGCTGAAGCAGAGGCTTTATTGCTGGAGCAAGAAATGCTCAAAAATACCAAAGGAAGAATCAAGAGTAAGCTAACTTTCATAGTTTAGATCGATTGTTTCAGTCTTTAACTGCGAAAAGCAGATTTGGGTTAAGATTATACTTCGTTGAGATAAAGCACCTGGTTGTGTACAAAAAAAGCGAGCACGCTCTACAAAAGGCATGCCCGCTGCATTACTTGATCTTAAAGTATAAATCAGATTTTTGCCATCTCGTCTTTCACAAAATCCACAAGGCTGTTAATATATACTGTGCTGAAATCGAATTTAATGCCCGCGGCTTCATAGACCTCGCCAATGGAAACGGTGTAGCCGAGGCTTAGCGCACGCTTATAGGCGGCAAGTCCTTCGGTAGGGTTCTCTTTATAGTTTTTCCAGACAGCAATAGCTCCTAATTGCGCCATGGCATACTCGATGTAGTAAAACGGCACCTCATAAATGTGCAGCTGCTTCTGCCACATGTATGGTTTATACTTTTCTAACCCTTCCCAGCTTACCATTTTGTGGTTAAAGGTCTCAAAGATCTTCAGCCACTCCTGGTGGCGCTGCTCCTGCGTCTGCTCCGGGTTTTCGTAAATCCAGTGCTGAAACTTATCTACAGTGGCTACCCATGGGAACGTCTCCAGCACACTTTCCAGATGCGTTTTCTTCGCGCGCTTCAGCTCGTCCTCGTCCTCGAAAAAAGTATCCCAGAAGTCCATCGAGATCAACTCCATAGACATAGATGCCAGCTCAGCAACTTCTGAAGGTGGGTGTTTGAAAGAGTTAAGCCACAGATCACGCGTCAGGAAGGAGTGTACAGCGTGGCCCCCTTCGTGCAGCATGGTAATTACATCGCGCAGGCTAGAGGTAGCGTTCATGAAAATAAACGGCACTCCAATTTCATCTAGCGGATAATTATAACCGCCTGGTGCTTTCCCTTTTCTGGACTCCAGGTCTAAGTGTCCCATTTCGCGCATGGTAGCCAGGCAGTCGCCCAGGTAGTTATCCAGCTTGTAAAACACCTGCACTGTTTTCTCCAGCAGCTCATCACCCGATTGAAAGGGCTCCAGTGGCTTTTTGCCTGAGGGGTCCACATCCAGGTCCCAGGGGCGCAGTTGCTCCACACCTAGCTGCTGCTTGCGCTCCTCATCAAACTTTGTGAGCAAAGGAACAATGGTTTTCTCTATGGAAGTATGGAAGTCGAAACAGTCTTGCGGCGTGTAATCGAAACGGCCCATGGCAGCGAACATGTAGTCGCGGAAGTTCTCAAAATCAGCATTCTCAGCTACTTTGTGGCGCAACTTCAGGAGTTCGTCAAAAAGGCCATCCAGTTTTTCACGGTCCTGGTAGCGGCGCTCCTGCACGGTGAGCCAGGCTTCTTCCCGAACGCCCCTGTCAGTACGCTTCAAACGGTCTGCGGCACGCTGTAACGTCATTTCTTCCCCGTCTAACGTTACGGTCATGGCACCTGTAGTAGCCGCATACTGCTGCTGCTTTGTGCTGATTTCTGTCTGCAGCGGAATATTTTCTTCACGGAAAATTTCCAAAGCGCGCTCCACCCCACGCAAATAGATTTTATACTTTTCCTTGTCCAGCCCGTTCCCATAAGGCGAGTGCATAAGCTTTAAATTCAGCTCATGATCCAGGGGGGCAATGTTTGGTTCTATCTCTGAAATAAAGTGTTGAAAAGCCTGCGTGGTTTCCTCATTCTGCGTGTCGCAGGTCATGCGTATGTAGCGCCACCCTAAGTCCTCAGAAAGCACACTCTCCAACTCGCTGCGGTCACGCATCCACTTCTCCAGCTCCTCTACATTATTAACCTGGCGTGTTTTCAATTCTTCAAAGTATGGCCTTATGGTTTCCCAGTCCTCTACCTTAAAATTTTCGGAGAGATAGGTGCGTGGGCTACGTTCCGGTATAGTTAGGTTTGTCGTTGGTTGTATTGTCATTATTGCAATGTATATTTAAGAAGTACAATATAAGCACTTCTTATGAAAGTACAAAAAAAAGAGCAGTGCCAGAAAAAACTTATCCGGCGCTGCTCTTATATACGCTTTTTAAACTTTAACCGATCTCTATTACTACGTTTGATGTGAGGGGATGGCCTACGCAGTTAAGCACGTATCCTTCTTCCATTTCAGCGTCAGATAATCCCTCACGCTCGTCTAAGTGTACTTTGCCGCTCAGGCACTTACCACGGCAAGCGGTGCAGAGCCCGGCCTGGCAGGAGTAAGGTAAATCAATGTCCTGCTCCAGGGCAGCCTCTAGTATTGTCTGGTCTGGCTCTACTACAAAGCTGTACTCGGAGCCTTCGTAAATAACCGTTACGTTCTGGGTTACAATTTCCCCGTCATCTTCCGAAGAAAGCACATCTCCATGCTGCGCCTCCTGCTGCTGTTTATCCAGCAGTTTGTTACTCACAAAGCTTTCTCTGAAAATACGATCAGCAGGAACGTGCAGCACATCCAGTGCGTGGCGCACCTCCTCCATCATGCCTTCAGGGCCACACATGTAATAAATGCCGTCGCTAATTTTGGCTAATTGCAGCCGCTCCAGAATTTTGATGATCATACTTTGGTTCATGCGGCCCCGGTGGTCGCAGGCCTCACGCGGCTGGCTGAAGATATACTCCACATGCAGGCGCTCCTGGTACTGCACCTCTAATTGCTGCAGCTGCTCTTTAAAAATAACAGAGTCTTCGTCGCGGTTGCCGTACAGTAGCGTTACGTTACTTTTTGGCTCCTCGCGCAGCACAGCTTTAAGTATAGACATTAGTGGCGTAATGCCGCTGCCAGCGCCAAACAGCAATACCTGCCGTTGGTTGGTTGGGGCACAGGTGAGGCAAAAATTACCGATAGGCTCCATCACTTTTACCTCCTGCCCTACCTGCAGGCTATCCAGCAGGTAGTTAGACAACAATCCGCCTTCTACGCGCTTAACAGTTACTGAAAGGCGCGGCGCCTCGTGCGGGGTGCTGGAGAGGGAGTAAGAACGGCGTATCTCTTTACCTTCTACAGGCAGGATCAGTGTCAGGAACTGGCCCGGCTTATAGTTTATCGCTTGTTTTTCAGGATGTTCAAAATGAATAGTGGCAGCATCTGCCGTTTCACGGGTAATTTCTACAACCTTTAAGGTCAGATAAGGGTTACTCATGTTTTTATACTTTAGCTCTGATGTGTCTAGGACTAAAACTTATTTTGGCCCTGAAAGTTACGACAATCCCTCCTGTTCTGGGAAAGTATCGTATAAAATTTAGAAACACCAGCCCCCGGTGAATAATAAAAAATTTGAATATTAGTTGTAAAATATATTAAAAAAAAGTTGAACTTTACAACACGCTGCAACGGCTACAGTATTTATACTTCACAGCCCATGCTTCTGTATTAAACGCTATCCTTACTATAACATGAAAACAACCAAATGCTGTACAAATTAACACTCAAGAACTGTGATAAAACTGTAGTTGTAGATGACACTACGTACGATTACATTCAGCGCAACGCGTATCTGCAACAAATCGAATTTCTGAAGCACCTGCGCATCCACTCCAACGGCTATGCTTTTTTTCAGAAAAACTGGCCGCTCAAAAATGGTAAATACCGCAACGAGACGATCTACCTTCACAAAATGATTGGCGAGCAACTGCTCGAAAAACCTGAAAGCGACCTGAAGCTGTACGTACACTTCAAAAACGGCAACAAGCTTGACTGCCGCCGTGAGAACCTAGAATGGGCTCCGCTTTGCAAAATTGTTCGCAACACCACAAAAACCGAAAACAAGCTTGGTGTGCGCGGGGTGCACAAAGAAGCCCAGAAATACCGCGCCATCATTCACCACAACAAGCAGCGTATCAACCTGGGTACCTTCGAAACACTGCAGGAGGCTGCCCTGGCCTACAGCAAAAAATCAGAAGAGCTTTTCGGCAAAACCAAGAGCCTTAAAACCTTCTCCAAGGTATTAGAGGAGGAAGAGGCTGCGCCTTTAAACTAAATTCTACTTAACTTGCACAACGGGCATCCCAAACTATGCCCGTTGTGCAAGCTTATGAAAAACACCCAAGACCTTAGCGCCCTGCTAAGCAGGAACTGCCATGCTTTTGCCCCAGTGTTGGATGCCAACCTGAACGCTGAAAGCGTGTGCACACTGGATTTCTCCGAAAAAAACCAACTGCTGCAAAACACCGATTTGCAGGATACTGCTGCCTTTAACCAGGCAGTTGAACAAATGCTGCGACAGCATAAAGCCACCACGGGCGTTGGTGGGTATCTGGAGGATCGTTTTATTTACCGCCGCAGCCGCCATTTTGACGTACAGGCTGAAAGCCGCAACCTTCATCTAGGTGTGGATGTGTGGCTACCCGCAGGCATTGCCGTTTTTACCCCGTTAGATGCCACTATCCATAGTTTTGCTGATAATGATAATTTTGGTGATTACGGCCCCACTATTATTCTGCAGCATGAATTGGAGGGGGTTACCTTTTATACTTTATACGGGCATCTGAACCGGGCCTCCTTGCAGGGGCTGCAGGAAGGGAAGCATTTTGCCAAAGGCGCAAAGATAGCGGAAGTTGGTCCGTACCCCGAAAACGGCCATTGGCCGCCGCACCTGCACTTCCAGGTTATTGCCGACATGAGCGGAAAGCACGGTGATTTTCCGGGTGTTGCTACCAATTCTGAGCGTGCAAAGTATGAGAAGTTGTGCCCCAACCCAAACCTGATTCTGCAGTGCCGTCACCTCACGGCTTTATTTTAAAATTGTCTCAGAACAGTATCATCCATCAGAAAGTGTACTCACATGATCATATTCTCACAAACCTTATAACTTTTAACTCTATAACTTTTTAACTCTTATGGTGCTGGATATAGATTCTATCCGCGAAATGGTTGCAAACTTTGCCGTGCTTTACGGTTTTAAGCTGTTGGTTGCCATCTTTATTCTAATTATCGGAACCTGGGTTATCAGGCGCCTTAAATTATTGATTAACAGCATAATGCTACGCAAAGGCGTAGATGAGTCGCTGCGCCCCTTCCTTACCAGTATACTTAACATATCGCTGTGGGTGCTGCTGATTGTGCTGGTAATTGCACAGTTGGGCGTAGAAATGACTTCTTTTATTGCCGTACTCGGCTCAGCTGGCCTTGCTATTGGTTTGGCACTACAGGGAAGCCTCTCAAATTTTGCGGGCGGCGTACTTATACTTACCATAAAACCTTTCAGGGTAGGTGATTATATCGAGGCACAAGGGCAAGGCGGCACTGTTAAACTGATCAACATCTTTAACACTGTGCTTAAAACGGCTGATAATAAAACGATCTATATGCCCAACGGACCGCTGGCCTCTACTGTGGTGGTAAATTACTCGGTAGAATCTACACGACGGGTTGAGCTGCTTTTCACCATATCTGTTAACAACGACATTGGCAAAGTGCGGCAGTTGCTTCAGCAGCTGGTAACCGAGGATGAGCGAATTATGGCTGAGCCTGCCCCTGTCATAGTTGTCACTAATTTTGCCGAGCATTCAATTACCATCAGTACCCGTATCTGGTGCAAACGTGAAGATTACTGGAGCCTGTTCTGGGACATGAATGAGCGTGCAAAAGATGCTTTTGAGAAGAATAACATTGCATTGCCAGTTCCCAAAAGAGAAGTCCTTACACAGCAAAACGGAAGTCAGCCCAAGGCTGCAGCTGCAGTATAGATCATTTTCAAAGTATAAAAAGCGAGGGACTAACCGAATACGGTTAGTCCCTCGCTTTTTATACTTGGTCTGCTTGTTAGTTCTGATTTACAAAGTATGAATGATGACTCTTCTTAATCAAACTTTATTGCCTTTACAGGTTTGATGCGTGCAATCATGGCGGCAGGTATAATTATCGCCAACATGGTAAGTACAAGCGTAAGCGCGTTCAGGATCAGAATCATGCCGATGTTCCAGCTGATAGGCACGCGGTCCATGTAGTAGTTCTCTGGGTCCAGCGGAATCAGCTCAAAATAATACTGCACCGCGCAAAAGCCAATCCCGATGATGTTACCCCAAACCAGGCCTTTCAGCGTCAGTTTCAATCCACGGAAGTAAAAGACCTGCCGGATCTGGGCATCTGTGGCTCCTACAGCTTTTAGAACGCCAATCATGTTTATCCGCTCAATAATCATGATAAACACTGTCGAAACCATGTTAAACGTTGCCACGAAGATGATGAGCACTAAAAAGATCACGACGTTCTTCTGCAGCAGTTTCAGCCAGTCAAATAGCTGGGCGTGCCGGTCCGTAATCTTCTCCAACTGCAAATCATAGTTCATATTTTCGAACACTACCTCTGCAGCTTCATCTATCTGCTCAAAATCCTGGAGCACCACCTCCACGCCTCCTACCAGTGTATCTGGCCAATTGTTCAACTCCCGTAACAGTTTAATGTCACTGAGTACAAAAACCTCGTCAAACTCTTCGAGCCCGGTATTATAAATTCCGCTTACCCGTAGCTTACGAGCCCGCGGCGGATTCTGGACAAAGTAAAAAATTGCCTCGTCGCCCACGCTCAGGCGGAGTTTACTGGCAATTGCCTGGCTCAGTAGCACGTCTTTAGACGAGGCGGTATCTGTAAAAGCCATGAGCTCCCCGCCCTTCAGGTTCTGCTGCATGGCGCTTAAATCATAGGTATCGCCTACGCCTTTCACCACCACGCCCAGCACCTCATCCTCTGTCTTGATGATGGCTGTTTTACGCGCAAAACCCTGTATTTTTCTTATACCCGGAATGGAGTCCGACAGCCCGATATTGTAGCTGATCGGAGAGCCTTCGTAAGAGTTATTGGTGTCATACTTGCTGATTTGCAGGTGTGCCCCGAAACTGAAGATCTTCTCACGGATCTCGTTACGGAAGCCTTCCAATATGGCAAAAGACACAATCATGATGGCTATGCCTGCAGCTATACTTATAATTGCTATTTTTGTAACTGACTGCGTAAAAGAGCCAGTCTGCACTTCTGATATTTTATCGGATATGTATTTGGAGATATTCACTCGCCTTAAATCAGATTAATGGCCTTAAAGATAGGTATGAATTTTGACTTCTACCTTACAAAAACGATGACACACCCTTTCCTATACCTTACCGCATCGCTGCTGCTCTCGCTTGGCGGCTGCAATTCTAAACAAGTGCCTGCCACAACAGCAGCGCCAGAGCAAAACCAGGTTACTGCCGCGGCCCCTGCACCAGAGGCCCAACCCTTTAAAACAGGCGCAGAGCGATTAGAAGCCTACCTGCCGCAGCTACAGGGCAAGCGCGTGGGCATGATTGTGAACCAAACCTCCACCATTGGACAAACGCACCTTGTCGATACGCTCCTGAGCCGGGGTGTAGAGATAAAAACGATATTCGCGCCGGAGCACGGCTTCCGTGGTGAGGCTGACGCGGGTGCGCATATAAAAGATGGCAACGACCCAAAAACAGGCTTGCCCATCATCTCGCTTTACGGCAAAAACAAAAAACCGCTGCCGCAGCAGATAAAAGATCTGGACGTGCTGCTGTTCGACATTCAGGATGTGGGCACGCGATTCTATACGTACATCAGCACCATGCATTATGTAATGGAGGCCGCCGCAGAAAATGGAAAAGAAGTGGTTATACTGGACCGCCCAAACCCGAACGGACATTATGTAGACGGGCCGGTACTGGAAATGGAACTGCAGTCGTTTGTGGGCATGCACCCGATTCCGATTGTGCACGGGCTTACCGTAGGCGAACTGGCCAAAATGATTAACGGCGAAAAGTGGCTGGAGGGGCAGCGCCAGGCAAAACTCACGGTTATCCCGATGGAAAACTATGACCATAACATGGCTTACGATTTACCTGTGAGGCCTTCACCAAACCTGCCAAACGCACAGGCCATTGCACTATACCCTTCCATCTGCTTCTTTGAAGGCACAAACGTGAGTGTTGGGCGAGGCACTGCTACACCTTTCCAGTTAATTGGCAGCCCATATTATCAGATCAAGGATTTTAGCTTTACGCCAACCAGCACCCCAGGCGCCACCGATCCTCCCCACAAGGGCGTTACCTGCTATGGCATGGACCTGACAGACCCGTCCGATGCGCAGCCTTTTACGCTGAGTTACCTACTGGAAATGTATAACAACTCCAGTAACAAGGATAAGTTCTTCAACAACTTCTTCGAAAAACTGGCGGGTACCACCAAACTGCGCGAGCAGGTAAAAGCAGGCAAGACAGAGGCGGAGATTCGCGCCAGCTGGGAGCCTGCCTTATCAAACTACAAAGCTAAGCGCAAGCAGTACCTTTTATACCCAGACTTTAGCTAATTATGAAAGATTTACGCATCATGTTTATGGGTACGCCGGATTTTGCCGTGCCAACCCTGCAGACACTCGTGGAGAATAAGTATAATGTTGTAGCTGTTATCACGGCCCCTGACAAACCGGCCGGGCGTGGCCAGAAGCTGAACCAGTCGCCGGTTAAGGAGTATGCTGTTTCGCAGCATATTCCGGTGCTGCAGCCAACAAACCTTAAATCAGAGGTTTTTCTGGAAGAACTCAGAAGCTACAGTGCTAACCTGCAAATTATTGTGGCGTTTAGAATGCTGCCGGAAGTTGTATGGGCGATGCCTGAGTTGGGCTCTTTCAACATTCACGCATCGCTGCTGCCGCAGTACCGCGGGGCCGCGCCTATAAACTGGGCCATCATCAACGGAGAGAAAGAAACAGGTGTTACCTCCTTTTTCCTGAAGCATGAGATTGACACCGGTGATTTGATTTTCCAGGAGCACATGTCGATTCTGGAAGAAGATGATTTCGGTACGCTGTATGAAAAGCTGAAGTATAAAGGCGCTGAGCTGGCATTGCGAACCGTGCAGGCTATCGAACGCAACGAAGTGCAGCCACAGCCGCAGTTAATCTCCTCCGAAACTAGACATGCGCCTAAGATATTTAAAGACACCTGCGAGATTAACTGGAACCAGCCGGCAGAGCAGGTACGCAATTTTATCAGAGGCCTCAGCCCTTACCCAGCCGCCTGGACAAAGCTTAACGGGAAAAACTTTAAAATTTATAAAGTAACCGTGCTGGATGATGCTGTTTATACTTCGGAGCCCGGCACTATCCACACCGACAACAAAAACTTCCTGCACATACAAACTGCTGAAGGCGCACTTGCTGTGCTCGACCTGCAGATGGAAGGTAAAAAACGTATGCCGGCGCAGGACCTGCTGCGTGGCTATAATTTTGAAGTATAACTGATATGATAGCGATTGTAGTAGCCGCCGCCGAAAACAATGTGATTGGCAAAGACAATGACCTGATCTGGTACCTGCCCGCCGACCTGAAGCATTTTAAGCGCCTCACCATGGGCCATCCGATGATTATGGGTCGCAAAACCTATGAGGCTATCGGAAAGCCGCTTCCGGGCCGTACTTCAATTATTATCACCTCTCAAATAGACTACCATGCTGATGGATGCATTGTGGTACACTCTTTAGAAGAGGCCATCGCTAAAGGCAAAGAGCTGGATGCGGAGCAGGTAAGTATAATTGGAGGGGCCAATGTTTATAGGCAAGCGCTTCCCTACACCGACAAAGTATACCTAACACGAGTGCATCATACTTTCGATGGAGATGCCTACTTCCCGGAGCTGCCCGAAAACAAATGGCAGGTGGTGGAGCAGGAACAACATGAGCCGGACGAGAAAAACAAGTATAGCTATACATTCCTGACGCTGGAAAGGAAGTAACGCAAGTATAAAAGCAGAGGGGCCGCTGAAATCAGCGGCCCCTCTGCTTTTATACTTGCGGCTGTAGCTTAGCGTAGAATATAGAGCTTGCCGTAGCCATTCTTAAAGGCACCGTCGCCGAAAGTATTGCGGTGCTTCATTTCCTCTTCGCCACGGCTCATAACCACGCGGTACAAGTATACACCGTTGGCCAGCCTGTCGCCATACATATCGGTGCCATCCCAGGCATACTCTGTTTTATTATTACCGATGCGTAACGGGCCAAGCTCCTCCTTCATAATCTCCTTCACTACCTTACCAGTAATTGTCAGGATCTGAATCTTTATCTGATCCGGAATGGTGCTACCTGTTATGGTAAATATAAAGTTGGTTTTAGTCGAGAACGGGTTCGGGAATGGGTAGAAGTTGGATATACTTGATTCGCTTACTACTTCAAAACCTATCCTGTAAGGCGACACGCCTGATTCTTTCCCGGCAGCGTCTTTTGCCCGCACTTCCATCGTATACTTGCCGTCCTCTAGTTTGGCAGGCCTATACTCCATTTTAAAGTCATTTGCCTCGGTGGCAGGTGTATGCGTCACCTCCTGGTTGCCCATCAGGTCTACCTCCTGCTGTTGCCCTTCTGGTGTAATCAGCACCATCGACATTTTTGCTGGGTCCTGCAGAAAAATGTGCCTGTTCTCATCCTTCACCGTCACACTGATCAGCGGGCTGGGAGATACAATATCACCATCCAGAATGTGTATGCCATCAAAAGCCACATCCATAACCGGATGAAGCTTAGACTGTACTTTAAAAGCTACTTCGTAGATGTTATTAGTATATTCTTGCTCTGGCACCAAGCGCGGGTTCACATAAAAACTGATTCTATAGTCTCCATCCAGCTCAACCGTAGAAACGGCATGGCTGAAATGCACTGTCTCATTCGGCCCCAATGGCTTTATTTTGAACCTTGACGTTGTAGCTGATATACCCGCTCCGCTTAGTACTACCTCTACTGTCAGTGAGTCAGTAAACGCGGTAGCAGTTACGTTTTGAAAAGCCATCGGCACATTCATACTTCCGCTTCCGGCCAACTGGGTAAGATCCTCACTGCTTGCTTTTACTAAATCAGGCCGGATGATGCCTTCAGGTACAGGATCATAAATAACAAACCACTCTTTCAACTGTGGTGCAGTACGCATTGTGGAGTCAGCTAGGAAGGCTGATAGCTTTAGATTAGGATACTGACTAGCGTTAATATGAGAAATATCGAAAGCTTTCGAGCTAATATTCTCTTCCAGCAATGTCTCCTCACCTGCGGCATCTACCCCTATCAAGCTTAACTTATACTTGTCTTCGCCGCCATCATAAGGTTTAATTGTATGGTGCAAAGAATTCCAGTTCAGGGCTGGGCCGATCGTTGTTGATGTGATGGTACCAGACTGCCTGTTAGACTCCAGAGTTATACTTAAGGCTATACTTTGTGAAGCTCCCGGTGTACCACCTTCTCTATCTTCCTCCTCTTTAGAATATCCCTTTTCCTCAATTGTGCCTGGGGCGGCACCTTTCCTACCCATCATCACAAAAGGGTCGCCGGTTCTTAGCTCATCAATCAATTTTGAGCCTAAGCTTCTAAAAGCTGCTTTGGTTTCTTCCGTAAAACTGCTGAAAGGAACATTCTGCATGCCTATCACTGCCACATAATACCCATCAGGGATAGCTGCAATAAAAGATTTCAACTTCGTGATGTTAGCCTCTTTCCTTAAGTCATCGGTATCGAAGATGTACGGGTATGTAGTACATAGAATCTGTCCGGGTATGTCGGTAACAGGCTCCAGTGTAACGTCATTGAAGGCAATTAAATAAAAGCGCGGCTGGGTGTATTTATAGTAAGTAGGGTTGCCGCACCAGTAGTTCAGCTGCTGATTACCATCAATAAACAAGCCATAAGGTGGGTCACTAAAATGGATGTCTCCGCCGGCGGTTTTGATGTCAACGAACTTCCGTACCGTACCGAACTCCCACACACCCGTTTTCTGATTGAGGGAATCCATGCCAGAAAGTATGGCTTCCGTAAACTGCCCACGGTGGCTCTGCGACCAGCCGGATTTTATACTTGCCACGCGCCTGAAAGAGCTGTTTACCCAAACGGTGTCTTCCCCTTGCTCATAAGAATCAAAACGCGCACGCCAGAAATACACAATGCTGTCCGAAGTACTATTATTAATCAAACTAACATCCCAGGATGCAAATCCTGATTTAGGGTTTGTGCTCTTTTTCAGCCAAGGGCTGTTAAATGCATTTGTAGTGTCTATTTCAAAGTATACACCTTTATCTTTATTGGCTACTACAGCCTGTACCGCTAAGGTCGCAACAGCATCACTAAGTAAGCTATACTGCATCGGAGTGACAACTGTTAAACCACTAGCTGAGATATAGCGCTGGTAAACAGCTATGTTATTTTCCTCATTCAGCTCCTCAAAAGCATTGCGGCTGTCAAGGGTAACCTCAAATGTATTTATCCCCATAGAGGACACACCAATATTAGGCAGTGTCAATTCGATGCGGCTGGTATGCATAATAGGGCCAACTTTAAAAGTATCAGCCTCCAGCACTGTGTTATCTGGCAATGTTCGCTTCACAGAAACATAAATTGAGTCTGTGATAGCCTTGCCTAGGTTTTGAGCATCAAAAGAAAGTACAACAGAATCCGACACAGCAGTGGCCAAGCTTCCGGAACGTCCTTTTAAGTCAAAGCTGTTTGGCTTAACCAGGTAATCCGGTTTAGCAGGACTGTAGATCTTGATGGCAGGATCGCCTTGAAGCACCATCTCGAGCACCATGGCTATGGAAAAGTTGGACCTTGAGATTTGGAGCACTCTCCGTATAGTTTCTCGCTGCACCTCTCCAATCGTTTTTCCGTAGAAGGCCGGATCTTGTAAAGCAACTGTGTAAAAATTATAAGTATACCTGTTAAGGTCTGTTACATATCCAGCATCAGTGTGTGCGATAAAAGCAATAGCTCCTTTTTCAGGTGTTTTAATCCAGTTTTCACCAAATGTCAGCCCGCTGGTGGAAAATATACCACCTAGGTTACAACCGTTCATGATCATAACCGGATATTTGCCTTTGTTTTTATAATTACTGATCGGGCTGGATGGCACGCCAATGTCCAAGTCCACGGTTCCTGACGAACTATGCCCAAAAAATGTGATGAGCGAAACGCCTTCATTAATTTCTTTAGACACATCCAAAGTCTCCACAACCTCACTCAGGTTCTTCCTGGTTTTCTGAATAACACTTGCTCCAAGAAGAGGCCCTTCTGCTATTGTGGCATAATTATTTAAATAACCATTTATCAAGTTAATCTCATCAACTTTTAAGCCGCCACCCAGCTGCAGGATGTTCTTTCTCCACTCCTCCCCGTCCTTTACGGCCTCATACTCCTTTACTTTATTCAGGTATGCAATAATTTCATCTGAAGTTTTTGCTGTAACTCTGCCAGTTGGAATGCGTGGTTCGTAATTGTTGTTTCTGAAATCTGCGGAGAAGATGATATCTGAACCAGGATATGTACCCAAGCCAGAAGGCACCAGATCCTGACTTCTGGAAGCAGCTAACTTATAGTTTAGCACACGCAATTCCAGAGATTTACCCAGGTATAAAATATACTTTTGGCGCGGAGACTTTAGCAAGTGTGAAGAGAAACGTGTGAGCGCATTAGACGAAAATTCACCATAATGAAACTGGTCTGCTATGTCATCTATAAAAACAAGCAGGGTATCATACCCTCCTCCTTCTGCTGAGCTACGGTAAGCCGCGTACTCTTTGGGAGCTGGCGTTGAGCTGCCGTCCGCGGGCTTCATCAGTTCTTTATTAGTAACAATGATGTAGTTATAGGCATCAGGATTAATCTCTCTGAAAGTTATTTTTTCTGGATTCCCGGCAGGAATAAGGGCTTGATCTGTTCTGGCCAACAGTACCTTCTGTTGATTTTGGCCTCCGTTTACCACAAATCCTTTGCTTGTGCCGTTTGAGTACCCAACTGTACGAACTATGTTCTGCTGGTCTGTCACGTTGTAGGCCACAACACTGGCTGGTGCACTGGTAAATTCAAAGTAAGATGTGGCACTACGCAACGAATCTGTATACAGAAACATTGATTTGCCTGCAAAAACACTTCTTTGAGGAAATGTAACTTCAGCATAAGCCAAAGCAACAGCACCTTTACTGCCATTTACTTCCTGCGATACCAGCTGCAGTGTAATCTGGCTTGAGGAGCTGATGTGGCCAAACTCCAGCTGCTGTTGCGACTTATAAAAATCATACCCCCCGTACTCAGCCGTATTTATCTTAAACGTCGCTCCGTTTACCACATTTATGTCAACCCGGTGCGTTTTCTCATCAGGGCCTACAATGGCATACTTTAATAACGGTTTAGGGCCGGTTGACACTACATTGGTAATACCTGTTATGTTGAAGCTCTGCGTACCTGTAGAAGTTTTCGAAAAATACCCCTCGCCCCTATCCATCCAAGGCATTCGGTTTGAGCCGGTAGGCTGCCCCAATTGGATCGTCGCTGTTTGGAGAGATAGTACCTTCTGCAAATGGTAAGGTTCAGGCGTCAGACCGGCGGTGGAGGGGTTCACCTCCCGCATACGCATGTTATTGCCTGCAGGGTTTACGGTTAGAAAATATGCAGCCGAGTCGGTATACATGCTGTGGAGCTGGTGCACCTGGTGGGCTGGGTTCTTATATAGTTCCTTATCGAGTACTCCGTCGTTGCGTTCACCGTAAAATTCTACAAAATCCTGCGCATCCAAACGGCCGTCAGCCTCGCCTGCCACATAAATTGCCACCTCTTTGCCACGCCGGAAGAGCTGCAGGTGCTGAGGATTTACATTTTCCAGCCCTAGCCCCTGCAGGTAAGTATAATCTAACTTATACAGGCCATTCTCCAGTACCTGCAGTTTATGGTAAGTCTTTGAGTAATCGATCCACTCATTGCCGACCAGCTCCTGCGCTTTGGAGGTTTGTGTGGTTAGGGCCACCAGGAGCAGAAGAACTGCGGTAAAACATCTTTTCATGCTAAAAGTATACATGAGCAATTGGCTAAATCTTTATTAATTAGTCGAAAGCGTATCCTAAAGAAACTATAACAGACGAGGTGTTGCGGCTGCCAACTGAGTTGCTCTCGCTGTTGTTAATGCGGGAAATGGCAAGGTCTAGGTTGAGGCCGCCGGTTTTTATACCTACCCCGAAGTTTGGCTGTATGCGCTTGGTTGTACCGCCGTACAAATCCTGTGTTTCCTGATAGTTGTTAAGTCCCCCGCGTACAAAAACAGAGTTAGCATAAGCCAGCTCCAGACCTACGTGTGGGTCTACAGACATTACATCAGATTTAAAAAGCACGTTGCGCCTCCCATCAAAAGTAAAATCAATGTCAGTGGCCAGGGCAGCAGTAAAGTTGTCGGTAAAGCGGAAAGATTTGCCTACTCCAAGTATGACACGCGGCAAGGTAAGTTCTGCGGTGTTTTCAGGAAGATCGTTTCCAGTTTGCAGATAGGCTTCCTCTAGTTCCTCCACATTATGAGTCCAGGCAGTGAAGGTGGTGGTAATATCTTTGGCCATGATGCCGAACTGCCAGGTTCCGCGCTGCAACTGCGCTCCGGCATCAATCCCGAACCCGTAAGCATCGGCGAAGTCGCCTACGTTGCGGTAAATTATCTTAGCGCTAGCTCCTAATTGCAAACCTTCGATCAGGTTGCTTTTGCGGGCATAGGAAAGCAGCATGGCGTAATCGGCCACAGAGAAGAAACGGATACTATCGTACTGAATGTAGCCATACTCGTTTTGCAGGCGGCGGGTATCGGCAATGTCATCCACGCCAACTCTGATCAGTGAGATACCTAATGCGCTGCTGGAGTCCAGGGGCATGGCAAAGCTGGCAAAGTCATTCTTGGCGATGCCGGCAAAGAGCTCCGAGTGCATCAGGCTCACGTTATACTTGTTGGGCAGGCGCAACAGCCCGGCAGGGTTCCAGTAGCCGGCGGTGGCGTCTTCGGCCAAAGCAGACTGCACATTACCCATTCCCAGCGCCCGGGCACCTACGCCCAGATTCAGAAACTCGTTGCTATACTTTGGCGTGGCCACCTGCGCCTCGGCCACCGACCATGTCAGCAAAACTATCGCCGCCAGCAGGCAGCGAAGCAGAAACTTATTCATTCTTGATAGTATAGGTTTTATCGCTCGCTAAATTTTTTTATTGCATTTACTTAAGCACGGCCACATGGCTCCTCTGCCCATTTTGTGCCCCCTTAACATGCTGTGGGTCATTTTAGTTGACTCTATCCGAGATTTATTTTTATTCAAAATTAATCATTTATACTAACAATTCACCAGCATCATAACCATTATAAAAAAAGGGCGTAAATAAAATCAAACAGTACCTTGCGTTACATAGTACCTTATTATATCTTTGCCTCAACATTATAACGGAATCATCATGAAAGTAGAAAACACACAAGTGCAGATGCGGAAGGGAATTCTGGAGTTCTGCATCCTGGAGATTATCTCTCGTGGTGAAGTTTATGCGTCCGATATGTTGGAGGAGCTCACAGCGGCCAAGATGATCGTTGTGGAAGGGACCCTTTACCCCTTGCTCACCCGCCTTAAGAACGCGCAGCTTCTGGAATACAACTGGGTAGAGTCTACCTCTGGCCCGCCACGAAAGTATTACCGCCTCACCGACACCGGCAAAGAGTTTCTGGAGCAGCTCCGGACAACTTGGTCCGAGCTAGTTGACTCCACAGAATACATTATCCGAAACAAGAAAGCCCAGTAATCATGAAAAAGAATATAAGTATAAACTTGCAAGGCATCATCTTTCAGATCGAGGAAGATGGGTATGAGCAGCTTAGCCGCTACCTCGCCTCTATCAGAACATACTTTTCTAACTATGAGGGCCACGAGGAGATTGTAGCCGACATTGAAGCCCGCGTGGCCGAAATTTTCTCTGCCCGTGTCTCCCCAGCCAAACAGGTAATAACCCAGGAGGATGTGCAATACCTGATCCTGCGCATGGGTAACGTAACTGATTTTGAGGTGGAGGAGCCTGTGGAGGAGGAAGCATACACTAACGCAGGCACGGGAGCTAAATCTGGACCCGGACCAGACCCTAAAGCAGAAGCTGCACAAGAAGCTGCCGGCCCCAAAAAGCTGTACCGCGATGTAAACCACAAGGTAATTTCTGGTGTGTCGTCGGGTATTGCCAACTATTTGAGCATTGACCCACTGTGGATCAGGCTGTTCTTTGTGCTGCTTGTGCTGCTAGGCATCGTATCTGCCGGCGTGTCGGCGGCCACAGGTATAATTATTTATGTTATACTTTGGATTGCCATGCCGGAGAGCAACCTGCTGCCAGAAAGTAAAGTACGTAAACTATTCCGCGACCCCGAGGATAAAAAGCTGGCGGGTGTATCAAGCGGCATTGCAAAGTACTTTGGCGTGGATGTAGCCGTTGTCAGGCTCCTTTTCCTGGTGTCAATCTTCCTGGGCGGTTTCGGTATACTTGCCTACATTGTTCTCTGGATTGCCATGCCGGAGGCTGTTACCCTAACCGAGCGCATGCAGATGCAGGGCGACCCGGTTACGCTGGCCGGCATCGAGCGCACCCTGAAGGACAACCTGAACATGCGCGACAGTAACGGCGAGGAAAGCGCGTTGGCAAAAATAATACTGCTTCCAGTTCGCCTTGTTGCCCAAATATTTAACTGGCTTGGACGTGCCCTAGGCCCTGTACTTGCTTTCCTTGTTACGCTGATTCGCGTGGCGGCCGGTGTTATACTTCTGGTTATTTCACTCGGACTTACCGTTGCCCTTTTCTCCACGCTTTTTGTGTCGCTAGGGATGATTGACGAAGCACAATACATAAACCTTGGTGATTTCCCGGCCTCCGTCATGCTCGGGGGCTTTCCCAGGCTCGGATTGGTGGCAGGTTTTTTTGTAGGGCTGATTCCGCTTCTACTGCTGATCGTGCTAGGGATAAGCCTGCTCATAAAACGAACTGTTATGAAGCCGATTGTGGGCTGGTCGATGTTTGGAGTATGGCTGGTGGCACTGTTCACTATGATCGCTACCATCGCTATGTTCAGCAGCAATTTCCGCCGCAGCGGTGAGGTGATCACAAGTAAAACTGTGCCTGTAGACGCCTTTGGCACCCTTACACTGGATGCTTATGATACTGGACTGGATTATGACGACATCTACATAGATATACAGGAAAACAACGGCTCTACCGTAGAAATTATGCAGCGTGTAGAAGCCAAAGGCCGAACCGAGGAGGAGGCACAGCAAAATGCCCGTATGGTAACTTACCGCACCGTACTTAACGACTCCACGCTGCGTTTTGACGACAGCTACGAATTTAAGCAAGGCGCTGCGTTCCGTGACCAGGAATTGAGCCTGGTGCTAAAGCTGCCAAAAGACAAACCTCTGCGCCTGACCCGTAATTTCTATTCCATGTTGCCTAGTGCGGCCCTGGAGGGCAACTATGAGCGCGACAAAATACTGCGCAACACATGGCAGGTAAGCGGTGACCGTTTGGTTTGCCTCACCTGCGCAACCGATACGCTTAGCACGGACAGCGACCGTGACGAATTTGACATGGAAATGAAACTGGACGATGAGAACAGCTCAATAGAAATGCGCGGCAGCGTATTGCTCAACGAGAGTGAGTACAGCAGCAACTCCCGCAGCTTCAACTTCCGCGATTTCCAGCGTGTCACCATCAGCGGGCCGTACCATGTGCAGCTGCGCCAGGGCGACAACTATACTGTAACAGTTAGGGCTGGAAACGATGAGTTAGAGCGCATGGAACTGGACCAAAGCGGCGATGAACTGGAGATCAGAACGGAAAAAAAATACTTCAGCCTGTTCGACGACCGTGAGCCGGTGCTGATCCAGATCACAGCCCCAGACATCAACACCATAGAATTAAACGGAGCCATCAAGGCAGATATCGGAAGTATAAAAGCAGACAACCTGCGCATGAACCTTTCCGGCGCTATCCAAACAATGGCCAACCTGAACGTGCGCAACCTGCGCGTAGATGCAGCTGGCGCCACTGTAAGCAAGTTTACAGGCAAAGCTGATCGTTTTGAGCTGGATGCTACCGGAGCCTGCGGTATAGATGCTGATAATTTAGAAGCCCGTTATGTGGATGTTGACGTAACAGGTGCCGGAGTGGCAGAAGTATACGCCACCAACACCCTTCGCGCCGATGCCTCCGGCACCAGCCGCATCGTTTACCGCGGCAACCCATCTGATACTGTTATAGACAGCTCTGGGCCAAGCAGCGTAAAGCGCCGATAATACCTTAAAATCAAGAAGCTGGCTGATTTATACTTCATCAGCCAGCTTCTTGATACATCGCCACTAAGTACAGAATAAAACTATATACTAAAATCATTGCATAGCCGTTATGGCTATGCTTTCCAGAAGTGTTTGTTTAGTTGTTTGATGAGTGATCTTGACGGAGCCCCATCTCCTTTCCTTTTTCCAGAAGAAAGGCGTAGGCTTCGTCAAACTCATTTTTTACTTTTCCCTCCAGTATTGCCTCTGTCAGAATTTCCTTCAGGTCGCCGACTGTTTTAGAAGGTTTCAGCCCAAACGTTTCCATAATTATTTCGCCTGTAATAACTGGTTGGAAGTTGCGCAGCTTGTCGCTTTCCTCCACCTCCACCAGGCGCTTCTCCACCTTATCAAAGTTCTGCAGGTAGCGTTTCACCTTGTTATCGTTTTTGGAGGTGATATCAGCGCGGCAGAGTTTCATCAGCGCATCAATATCATCACCGGCCTCAAACAACAACCTGCGGATGGCCGAATCCGTCACGGTTTCCTTTACCAGGGCAATTGGGCGTAAGTGCAGACGCACGAGCTTCTGCACAAACTTCATGTGCTCGTTCAGGGGCAGTTTTAGGTCACGGAACAGGCGAGGCACCATACGGGCGCCACGGTCTTCATGCCCATGAAAAGTCCACCCAATTTTCGGGTGGTAGCGTTTGGTGTCCGGCTTGGCAATATCGTGCATAATGGCAGACCAGCGCAACCACAGGTCATCCGACACCTGCGCCACGTTATCCAGCACCTGCAAAGTGTGGTAAAAGTTATCTTTATGCGAGTTGCCGTTAATGGTTTCCACGCCCTGCAGCTCCACCATTTTCGGGAAGATCAGGTGCAAAAGGCCTGAGGCGAACAACAGCTTAAAGCCATAGCTCGGCACCGGCGAAAGTATAATCTTGTTCAGCTCATCCGTTATCCGCTCCTGCGACACGATCTTGATGCGCTCTTTATTATCCATAATCGCGTCGAACGTATCCGGGTCAATGTCGAAGCCAAGCTGGCTGGCAAAGCGGATGGCCCGCATCATGCGCAGCGGATCGTCGGAGAAGGTGATTCCTGGCTCCAGAGGCGTACGTATAATCTGGCGGCGCATATCTTTTACGCCTTCAAACTCATCTATCAGCTCGCCATAGTTTTCCTTATTAAGGCTTATACCTAGTGCGTTAATGGTAAAATCGCGGCGGTGCAGGTCATCATCCAAAGAGCCCTGCTCCACTTCCGGCTTGCGCGAATGCTCCCTGTATGACTCTTTGCGGGCACCCACAAACTCAACCTCCCACTCTCCGGAGCGAAGCATGGCTGTGCCAAAATTCTTGAAGATGGATACCTTTGGCTTGTGCGGCAGCTTTTGGGCAACCATGGCCGCCAGCGCAATGCCATCTCCCACACATACCACATCAATATCTTTGGATGGCCGTTTCAGCACCAGGTCCCTCACAAAACCTCCGATCACGTAAGCGTCTACGCCTAGCTCGCCAGCGGCCTCGGCTACAACATTAAATATAGGATGCTCGGGTAACTGTACTTTCTCCATCTTTCGTAAAATCAAAACCTCAGGCTACAGAAGTGCGGCCTGAGGCACAAAATTACATATAACCAGCTCAATAATAAAAAAGCCTGCGCTTTAAGCTGCTTATACTTTGCATTACAACTATTTATACTTTACATCCGGGACGCAAAGTATAAAACTAAGCTTTCCTAATCCCGGATGATGCTTTGGCTGCCGTCGGCTTCTATTTTAATAACTCGAGATGGTTGCGAGGCCATATCATCATCCTGGCGCCAGTTTACTACAAAATCAACCCGCTCCTTTATAATATCGCTTACATCAGCAAAAGTTTTAGGGGATGGCTCTCCGCTAATGTTGGCTGAGGTGGATACGATTGGCCTGGCCACCTGCCGGATAAGCCGACGGCAAAACTCATCATTTTGCACCACTCTGATCGCCACTGTTCCATCTTCGGCCAATACCTCTTTCGGCAGGTTCTGCGGGTTAGAAAACACATAAGTGGTCGGCCGCTCCTGCTGCTTCACCATCTCCTCAAAGTCGTCGGGCAGGCTTTTAATATAGCGCTGAAGCATATTTTGGTCAGCCACCAGCAAAATCATCGCCTTAGACTCCTCACGCTCTTTCATTTTAAAGATTTTACGGACTGCTTCAGGATTTTCAGCATCGCAGCCAATTCCCCAAACCGTGTCGGTCGGGTACAGAATAACGTTGCCCAGAATAATCTCTTCCTCAGCTGCTTGTACTTCTTTAACTAACTGGCTCATTTCACTAATTTTTAAAATGTTTGATTATTTACTGCTTATTGTTGAAAGTGTAGTTTTTAATATTCAGAACAACGATTTAACAATTCAGCAACTCAACAATTTATCTGATCTCCTGCGTCAGTTCAACCAGCACGCCGTTGGCACTTTTAGGATGCACGAAGCACACCAGTTTGTTATCGGCTCCCTTTTTAGGCTGCTCGTTCAGAAGTATAAAACCCTCGCTTTTCAGGCGCTCCATCTCAGCATAAATATCCTCCACCTCAAAAGCGATATGATGGATGCCCTCGCCGCGTTTCTCCACAAATTTGCTGATGGCGCTATCGGGGGTTGTGCCCTCCAACAACTCTATTTTTGTGCCCCCTACTTTAAAGAAAGAGGTGTTTACCCCCTCCGACTCCACATACTCTGTTTTATAGGGCTCTACACCCAGTAATTTAAAGTATAGCGCATTGGCCTCACTAAAGTCTCTGACAGCTATTCCTATATGTTCTACGTTTTTCATTTAGAGTTTGTAATTAGTCTAAGTAAAGAATTTTTGCTATTTTTGCACCGGATTCAAAACTAATAATTTCTTCAAACTGTTTAGCTAACAGGATACAACAAGAAACCGAAATAGTTATTATGCTAACACTACCGATATACTTAGATAACAACGCCACTACGCCGTTAGACCCGCGCGTGCTGGAGGCCATGATGCCTTACATGACTAATATGTTTGGCAATGCCGCTTCCCGTAACCACGCCTTTGGCTGGCAGGCTGAAGAGGCTGTAGATTATGCACGCGAGCAGATCGCTTCGCTGATCAATTGTTCTCCTAAGGAAATCATTTTTACCTCCGGTGCTACTGAGTCTGACAACCTTGCTCTGAAAGGTGTGTTTGAGATGTACGCCTCAAAAGGTAACCACATTATTACCCTTACCACCGAGCATAAAGCAGTGCTGGACCCTTGTAAGCACATCGAGAAAATGGGCGGCAAGGTTACATACCTGAAGGTGGATGAGAAAGGTTTGATCAACCTGAAGGAGTTGGAAGAAGCCATCACCGACAAGACGATCCTTATCTCTGTGATGTATGCCAACAACGAGATTGGTGTTATCCAGCCTATTCGCGAAATCTCTACTATTGCTAAAAAGCACGGTATTCTGTTCTTTACAGACGCTACCCAGGCTGTAGGCAAAATTCCGGTAGACGTAGAGGCCGACGGCATTGACCTGATGGCTTTCTCAGCTCACAAAATGTATGGCCCTAAGGGTGTAGGCGCGCTTTATGTACGCCGCAAAAATCCACGTGTTAAAGTTACTGCCCAGATGGACGGTGGCGGACACGAGCGCGGCATGCGCTCAGGTACACTTAACGTACCGGGCATTGTTGGCCTTGGTAAAGCTGCCGAGGTAGCGAAGCAAGACATGGAGTCTGATACAAAGCGTATCGCTGCCATGCGCGACAGATTGGAGCGTGAACTGACAAAAATTGAGGAGTCTTATGTAAACGGATCTGTAGAGCATCGCCTGCCGCACGTATCCAACATCTCCTTTAAGTATGTAGAAGGCGAAGGCTTGATGATGGGTGTGAAAGACTTGGCTGTTTCTTCCGGATCTGCCTGTACTTCAGCCTCTTTGGAGCCGTCTTACGTACTAAAAGCATTAGGTTTGAGCGACGACCTGGCACACTCTTCCCTGCGTTTCGGCTTAAGCCGCTTCACTACAGAAGAGGAAATTGACTTCGCTATTGGCCACGTGAAAGAGGCAGTTTCTAAACTTCGTGAACTCTCTCCGCTGTGGGAAATGTTCAAAGAAGGAATCGACCTGAACTCAATTGAGTGGGCTGAACATTAATATGTGATTAAGAATCAGGAATTACGATTTAGTATTACTTTTTTGTTCCTGATTCCATTCATAATTCTTAATTAACAATTCGTAATTATAAAGCTATGGCTTATTCAGATAAAGTAATCGACCATTATACCAACCCACGTAACGTTGGTACATTAGATAAAGCAAAAGCAAATGTGGGTACTGGCCTTGTAGGTGCCCCAGAGTGTGGTGACGTAATGCGCCTGCAGATTGAGGTGGACGAGAACCAGGTAATCACAGATGCTAAATTCAAGACATTTGGCTGTGGTTCTGCTATCGCCTCTTCTTCGCTGGCTACCGAATGGCTGAAAGGCAAAACCGTTGACGAGGCTTTGGCTATCGACAACATGGCTATTGTGGAAGAGCTGGCATTGCCGCCGGTTAAAATTCACTGCTCTGTACTTGCCGAAGATGCCATCAAAACGGCCATCAACGACTATCGAGTAAAGAATGGCCTTCCGGAACTGGAAATGCCTAAGTCTCACCACTAAGAAAACCAGACTCAATGGAGTCAACTACGGATGTGCACGTTGAGAGTGCCCGTATTCAAAAGCAGATTGAGCACCACTTAGGAATAAGCGGTAGCAGTCTGCTTTTTGAATTCAGACAACTTGACAACAAAACACGCCTCGACCTGATTACGGTGAACCCGCGCCACCAGCAGTCGTTTCTTTTTCATTCGGAAGAGGGATATGACCGTTTAGATGTGCTGCGCAAGATGCTGGCCTATGTGCAAAGCTACCGTGACCAGGAAAGCTCATTTACGGTGCAATGGATGTCTCGTGATGACAAGGAGTTAAATACATCCTACTTCCGGGCCCGTAATATGTATGAGGCGCTGGATAAGTTATACTTTGGCCGGGATATGAACACAATTACTGTATTCAGCGTGGTGCTTAACCCGGTCTCTTAAATCTAAAAGATTATGATCACAGTTTCAGATAAAGCAAAAGAGAAGGTGATAAAGCTGAAGCAGGATGCTCAGCTCGACGATACGTTTCGCTTGCGTGCCTCTGTTGCGGGTGGTGGTTGCTCCGGCCTGTCTTATAACCTTGACTTTGATGATGAGGTGAAGCCAATGGATCAGGAGTTTGAAGATAAAGGTGTGAAGGTTGTAGTAGACATGAAAAGCTTTTTATACTTGGCAGGCACAGAGCTTGATTTCTCTGACGGCCTGAACGGTAAAGGCTTCTTCTTTAACAACCCGAATGCATCACGCACCTGCGGCTGCGGCGACAGTTTCTCCGTTTAAACAACACATGATAAAGCATAAAAAAGGCTCTGCCGCTATGGCAGAGCCTTTTTTATGCTTATTAATTTCAAATTATAGCTTAAGGAGTACACGTTTTATCAGCGCGTCTGCCGTGTTCACGGATGGCAGCAGCCTCAGTGGTTTTTATAACTTCATCCTTACAGCGTTTTAGTACATGGCAGGTACTATCGTAGTGGTAAACCGCAGAATTAACGCTGTTGCAGATGTAAACTGTTCTTTTGGTTGCTCCAGCCGGGATAGGTGCGTTAGCTGTACTAGGAGATGATTTACCGCTCCGCTGTTCTTTACGGAAATCCCAGGGCGCTACAGGATTAGGATCTTGCCACAAACCACGTTTAAAGCGGCGGGCATCTGCCTCGGCATTGGCCAGGTTCTGATCTTTAGAATATGCTTTATAGTGCCAGGCAAAACCGTTTCGAACCAGCTCCTCATTTAAACTGCGCCCATCAGGAAGCAGAATTGTGCCGACAGTGCGTCCATACCGATCTTTGTTATTTATAATCAGCCGGACCGTTTTACCAAATGCCAGGTCTGAAGTATACTTTTTGGCCCGTTGGCCATACGCCTGGTTTTTCTCAGGCGTATCTATACCATAAAGGCGCACAGTTACCTCCTCGCCGTTTCGTAGCAAAACAATCGTATCACCGTCTTTTACACCTACTACTTTATCTCCGGCTGTTGTACCTGACTGCTCTGGACTGGCATCGGCAGCTTCATCATCTGGAGCTATCTCTACAGGCTCCGGCTCTTCAACTACAGCACTTTCTGACGGCTCCTCCTGCTGCTGATCACGCTCCAGAATAGCCTGCCGACGCTCCCTAAACTGCTCCTGCGCATCTTCACGGTCGCTGCTACAGGAAGAAAGAACCAAGATTACCAGCGGCAGGTATAAGAATCTTTTTATCATCTCTTATAAAGTATACTTTAGTTTACGGCTGATATAGCCATGCGCCACAAAAGTATACGTATGAACAGCTAAGAGCAAACAGTACGGCATATGTTAAGCTATTTCTATAGCCTCTGTTTGGTTTGATACAGGTTCTATTGAGCAGAAATCAAAAGCAGGAAGCTTAAAATAAAACGTACTGCCTTGACCCAGCTCACTTTCAACCCAAATGCTGCCGCCGTTACGATCTATAAAGTACTGACAAAGCTGAAGACCTAGCCCGCTCCCTTTCTCATCGGCAGTTCCTTTGCTACTGGTGCTGTTGCCACTAAAAAGTAGGGCAAGCTTCTCGGCAGAAATACCTATCCCCGTATCTCTTACAGTTATAGTAACAGAATCATCTTGAAGCTGGGAGTCTATAAATATGCTTCCACCCGTTTTACTGAATTTAATAGCGTTGGCTAACAGGTTACGCAACACTAAGTTGGCCATTTCCTTGTCAGCGTACAGGATATGAGACTCTGCAATATCATATGCAAAGTTGATGTTCTTGGAATTTGCCTGTGGCCCAAGTAAACGGATGTTCTGCTGCACCAGTGTGCTAAGTTCGGTAGCTTCCGGCTTTACCGTTAAACCACGCATTTGCATACGCGACCAAAGAAGCAGGTTATCCAGCAGCCAAAGTGAGTTTTGCTGGCTGGCCTCAAGAGAAGCCATAAAAGGCTTTAGCTTATCCGGCGGAACAGCGTCTTTTGCGATAAGCTGCAGCAAGCCTTGCAGCGAAGTAAGAGGGCCTTTAAGGTCATGGGCGATGACAGAGAAAAGCTTGTCTTTTACAGAATTTAGTTTTTCGAGCTCCTCTTTCTGCTCCCGAAGCAGCTCCGCCTGGCTGGCCAGCCGCTCTTTCTGAGAGGTTAAGGCAATACTATGATCTAACACATCCTTGTTCTTTTGTATCAGCAGGTCATTGAGTTTGTGCTTACGCCGGCGGCCCATAAAGAACACCACAGCCAAGGCGCCAACCAGCAGCAACAAAGCCCCAGTAAATAATTGTGCCGTGTTTCTTCGCTGAATCATCTGCTGCTGCAGGTTAGTCTGAGCCTTTAGCAGCAAGTTTTCCTGTGCGGCTTTTTCATTCTCATACTTAAATTCAAGCTCGGACAACTTTGTTTTTACCGCCGCCGCCTGCACACTGTCTGCATACTGGTTCTGCAGGGTTAAGTATTTGTGTGCGTTCTCGTAATCTCCTAGTTTGACGTAAAGATTGTTGAGCAGCTCAGCGCCAATTTTTACTTCATCTTTAGAGTTGAGTTCTAGGAGCAACTCCACATTTTTGAGTGCGTAAGGCAGCGCCATTTCAGGTTTATCGGCAGTCATGTAAGCTTTTGCCATGCCGCTTAGAGAGTAAGCCTCATCTAAGGTGCTCCCAATTTTTCTGGAAATGCTTAAAGCTTTGTTATGGTAAGTCAGCGCCTTCCCCCATTCGCCTATCTCAGAATAAATAAAGCCTATATTATTTAAGCTGATAAGTGAGCTTGCTTCTTGTTCTGGCTTAAAAAGCTGAATGCCGCGCAATGAGTAGTCTAAGGCTCTGTCTAAGTCTTTTTGCTGCTGATAAACGTTACCTAAATTGCCTAAAGCATGCGCTACAGCTATTGTGTCGTGTATGGCCTCCGATATTTCCATGGAAGCAGTATAAAGCTCTATAGACTTGATATAGTCGCCTTGCGTAGCAAAGATGGAGGCAATGTTGTTGTAGCTAGCACTCAGCCCTGCAGAATCGCCGATGGCCTCTCTTATCTGCAGAGATTTATAATAGTAGCTACTGGCTTCGCTGTAGTTCCCGTAGATGTCATACGCAACCCCAACGTTGTTGTAAGCAAGCGCCAGCCCTTTTTGGTTACCTAACTCCTGAGCCAATTTTATAGCTTTATTGCCGTACATTAAAGAAGTACTAAAAGAGGAATTCCAGAATTGCTTGGTGAGTTCACATAGCAAAAATATCTCCTTATCCAGATCTTGGACTGCTGCCATTTTAGCTTCCGCCTCTGCTACTTTATCGGACTGAGCTTGAGCAGTAAAAATAACCAATAAAAGGCCTATAAGTATGATATGCTTCATTTACAGAGGATTGCCTACAACAAATATATAAATTTATTGAAATAATATATAGGTAATTTAAAATGTCCAGTTTAAGATTTTATTCTTTTACTCTGAAAATGAGATCAACTTTAGATACGCCTGATAAGTATAAGTTTTAAGCTATCCATTAACCAGTAACTGCCACTTTGCTTACACCTCCTGCTTGCCGCTGTATCTTTATCTGTGTGCTGATACGCTCTTTTAAAGCCTCCACATGCGAGATGATACCAATCATTTTGCCGCTGGCCTGCAGATTTTCTAAAGTTGAGATGGCAGCATCCAGCGTTTCACCGTCCAATGTTCCGAAGCCTTCGTCAATAAATAAGGAGTTGATTTGGGTACGCCGACCTGCAAGATCAGACAGTCCCAAAGCCAGCGCTAAACTCACCAAAAAGCTCTCGCCTCCTGAAAGTGTGTTCATAGGCCGCACAGCTTCCGCCTGGTACAAATCAACGATGAGCAGCTCCAGGTCTTCTGCAGAAGATTTCAGGATTCGGTAACGGTCGTTAAGCTTTTGCAGGTGGCGGTTTGCCAGCTCCACCAGCCTTGCCAGCGTAAGCCCTTGCGCAAAGCGGCTGAACTTGTTTCCGTCAGCTGAACCGATCAGGTCTGCCAGCTGCGACCAGCGGTGGTAAACAAGCTGCTGCGTTTTTAGCTGTTCGGCCAGCTCCCTGTTCTTTTCCCGCTGCTGCGCGTCCTGCTCCAGCAGCTGCTGATGCCTGGCCCGCTGAGAGATCAGTTCGCGCTGCTGCTCTACCTTTTCCTGTTGCTGCTGTTGCAGAGTTGCCAAACTTTCATCTGTCAACTGCTTTTCCTGCTCCTGGCTAAGTTCCTGCTGCACATCGCGCAAGGATTTGCGAAGCTCCGTCAGATGCTTTTCAGTTTGTGCCTTCAGGTTGGCAAGGCGGTCAGCCTCATCGCGGTGGAGCAGCATCTGGCTCAGTGCCTCAATGGTTTCTATGCCTTTCTGCTGTAGCACCTGCAGCAGCCCGCGGCGTAGCTCATCAAGTACAGATGTGTTTTGCTGATGTTTCTGCTGGCAGTCTACGTGCCGGAAACGCGCTTCCTGTAGTTCCTGCTGCTTCTGCAGTTGGGCACGGCGCGCCTCCTCAGCTTGAGTTGCCAGTTTTTTCAGCTCCTGTTGCGCCAGCTGCCTTTCCTGATCCGGGCTTTTGTCGCCGAAAAGCTTCTGCCGCTCTGCTTTCTGCTGCGTTAGCTGTTCATGCTCCTCTGTCAGTGCCTGCCGGCGCTCTTCCTGCTCTTTCTGCTTTTGCTGTGTGTTGGCGTTCAGGTTCTTCACCAGCTCTTTCAGCTCAATATACTTCTCGCGCATACTCTCCAGCGCCTGCTGCTTTTGAGTGTAAGAGGCTGCTTGCTGCTCCAGGGCCTGCTGCAAGACAAACTTTTCTTCCGGATTAAATTTCATTCCGAAAGTAGCGGCAAAGGATGCGGCGGTTTGGGTATGCGCCTGCTGTTGCTCCTGCTCATCGGTAAGTATAACCTGTAGCTTCTGCCATTGGGCCTCCAGCAGTCTATCTGAATTTTGCAGCTGGTTAGCATTAGCTTGCGCCTGCACCTGTGCCTCCCTGAGTTTCTGCAACTGTTGGTTTATACTTTCCACCTCCCGGCCCAGGCTACGCGCCTGCGCCAGCTGATGCTGCAAAGCCGTAGCTGACTCCTGCTGCGCCTGCCGTAGTTTTGCCAGCTGCTCTACATCAGCAATTGTTATACTATCCGGAAGGATTTTTGAGAACTGCTCAAAAGTCAGGTTCAGGCGTTGCAATTCGGCTGCTGCTTCTGACCTAGCCGTAAGTCCCAACTGCTGCTTCTGCTCCAAAGCCTCTTGCTGCAACTGCATTTGGTTTATACTTCTCTCCAGTTCCTTTACCAATGTATGCTGCTGGTCGCGTTTCTGCACCTCTTCCGGCAAATCAAAAGTATAACCAGCCTCAGCAAAAGGATGGTGCTCAGAGCCGCAAAGCGGACAGTGTTCACCTTGTGTTAAAGTATGGCGCGCTGACTCATACTGCTGGATCTGCTGTTGCAGCTGCACCAGTTTCTGAAGCGCCTGCAGGTGTTCTTCTGCCTGTTTATACTTTGTTTGGCTCTCTTTTAATTTTATACTTGTTGTCTTTGCCTGCTGCCCCAGCTGCGTTAGCTTTTCATCAACTTGATGTAATTTTTGCTGATACCCTGCATGCTGCTGCGCCAGTTCCTGCAGGCGTTCATAGGTTGCCATTAAAGCCGGTTGCGTTTGCGCCGCCTGCTCCAGCTCTTCCATACTTTTATCGGCAAGTATACTTTGCAGCTGCGATAGCTTTTCTTCTTTCTGCTGATGCAGCTGTTGCTGTTGCTCCTGCTGCTGTGCCTGTTGCTGCTGCAGTTCAGTTAGTTGCTTTGCCTCGTGCTGCCGCTGCTGGTTTAGCTCCTGCTGCTCCTGCTGGCTGCGCTTTATGCGCTGCTCCACCTCCTGCAAATCGCGAAGAGTGGCCTTGAACTCAGGCAAATGCTCTTTCAGGTCTTGTAGCTTCTCGTTCTGCTCAAGCCAGCTTTTTATACTTGTCGCCTCTTGCGTCAGCTTTTCCAACTCCTGCTGTTTGGTTTGCAGCTGCGCTTGCTCTTGCTGCAGTTGCTGCTCAGAGTTCATGTAAGCAGTTTTGTTTTTGCTATATGAGTCGCGGATGCTTTGCAGCTGGTGGTCCAGGCGGCTGACCTGTGCCAGCAGCGGCTCCAGTTTCTGAAGCGCCTCCTCCTGTGTCTGGTGCGCATTGGTAGCCTCGTTTGCAATTTTACCGGCGGCTTCTAGCTCTGTATCCAGAGCGGGCACGCGTTTCTGAAGTGTTTGCAGCTCTTCCTGCACCTCTACTACTTTGCTGTTAGCACTGCGGATTTCGGCTAGCTCACCCACAAACTGATGCGCCTGCTCGTGCGCATGCAGTTTTTTAAATTCGGGTTGCAGTTGGGCTAGTTTCTGCTCCTGCACTTGCAGGTTTGCCTGGTGTTGCTCCTGCTTTAGCTGCAGCTGTGCCACCTGCTGCAGCCACTGCACCTTCTCCTGCAGCTTTGTAATATCAACCTGAAGTATGGCTTCCTGTTCAGACAGATCTTTTATACTTTGGCTGTACGCCAGCCGCTGCTCTTCCGGCAGAAGCTGGGTGTCCTGCAGCCGCCGCTCCATAGTTTCCTGCTTCAGGCGCTCCTGCTTTGCCTTTTCGTAAGCAAATTTTGAGATATCAGAATAGATGCCCGTATCTGTTATTTTCTCTAAAAGGCTGCTGCGCTCGTTTGGGCTGGCCTTCAGGAAACGTGCAAAATCTCCCTGTGAGAGCATCACCGAGCGCAAAAACTGGTTATAGTCCAGCCCGCAGAGCTCTGCTATTTTACCGGGAACCTCACTTGGCTTCAGATCAAATAAAGTATCTTCCTCAAAAGTATACAGCTCCATGTGCACCGGCTGTATGTTGCCGTCTACTTTGCCCCGGCTGCGGCGCAGGTGCCACTTGGAGCGGTAGCGTTTGCCATCCGCCTCAAACTCAACCTCAGAATAACATTCGGCTGTGTGGCGCGTCATCAGTTCCAGAGGCTTATCATTGCTGTGGCGGTGCACCAGCCCATACAACCCAACGGTAATGGCATCCAGAATGGTGGTTTTGCCGGCACCAGTTGGCCCAGTTATAGCGAACAGCCCCGCCTCCACCAGTGGGCTTTGGTCAAAGCGGATCTCATGCTCACCTTTAAGCGAGTTCAGGTTCTGGAAGCGGACAGAAAGGATTTTCATGGGAAGCGGGTAGTAACTATTTCTAAATCTTGCTGATCTTATACATGTCAGAATCAGGATTTACAAAGTATGAGGATCAACAGGATTTCATATTTAGCACTAGCACAAAGTGCTGATGCTAACTTTTATTCCTGCCAATTTATTTATCCTGTAAATCCTGATTCTGATAATTTATCTTTATAGCTGAAACAGACGCTTGCGGGACATTCGGGCACCGCCAGCTCGTTATACTCCATACACTTCAACTCTCCTGCTCCTGCCCCATAAGCTCCAGCAGTTCCGAGAAAGTAGACAGCAACTCCGCATGGTCTGCATCAGGAAATGTACTTTGGCAGCGTTTCAGAAACACATCCTGCTCGCGGAGGGTATGCAAATCTGCTTCCTCCTGCACCTGCTGCTCCAAAGTTTGAGCGGCTTTCTGGATAATGGGCGGGCGGTGGATAAGCAACTGCAGTTCTCCGGCTTTCAGGTTTAGTACTTCCTCTAGCTGCTGGTTCATGTCTGGCAAGTATGACTCCAGTTCCAGCTGTACCTCTGCCCATGCAGTTAAAGTATAAGCGCTATTATCGTAGATGGCGAGTTGCTGTTTTACCTTGTCCAGAGAGCCTTTAAAGCGTACCAGCTTCCGGCAGCAGGGTATTTCCAGTTCGCGCAGCTCAGCCAGGTTACCGCTTTCAAAATCAAGTATAAAGACTACTTTTTTATCCGTTACCTCGCTAAAGCTAAGCGGAATAGGAGAACCGGAGTAGCGGATATGATAGCTGTTGTTTACCTGCTGCGGGCGGTGCAGGTGCCCCAGCGCTACATAATTAAACTCTTTCGGAAACTGGTCTGCCCCTATTTGGCCGAGGTTCCCTACATGAATCTCTTTCTCACTTTCGGAGGCGGAGCCGCCGGCGGCAAACAAATGCCCCATGGCTACAACCGGTATATTTTGCTGTCTATACTTTTGGATGTGCGGCACGAAAGCTTTGTAATGTGCGGCTATACCCTGCTTTATGCGCTGCTCCCGCTCCTCAAAGCTTTCGCCGGGCATTGAGAGCCTTACATCGCGGTCGCGGAGAAAAGGAACGGCACAAACTGCCAGTTGCAGCTCACCCTGTTCGTTTTTCAATTCAATAAGTTCATCCAGCGGATCTGAAGAAGCGCCACCAACAACATAAATATTAAAACACTCCAGCAGCTCTTTAGGTGCGTTTAAAGTAGAGATGGAATCATGGTTGCCGCCTGTAATTATAATATGGCGGCAGCAGGTAGCACATACTTTCCGCAGAAAATCATAATACAGTTTAAGGGCTGTATTAGAGGGTGCGCCATTATCGAAAACATCCCCGGACATTAAAAGCACCTCTACCCGCTCCTGCTCTATGGTCTGCAGCAGCCAGTTCAGGAAGTGCTGGTGTTCTTCGGTACGTTCCAGGTTAACGAGGCGCTGGCCTAGGTGCCAGTCTGAGGTATGTAGTACGCGCATGTTCTTCTTCTCCAATTCCGCTTCAAGTTACATCAGGATATAATGATATTGCAAGAAATTTAGGATTATTATTAGCCAATGCTCACTTGATTTTCTGGACCGCACTCTGTATGCTTTATGTAGTCTCTCTGGTAAGCATGTATAATTTTAGGTACAGCTTGCCTTAAGCTAGTATGATGATACAAAAAATTAAAGGGGCAGGAAATGCAAATGCCTTTCCTGCCCCTTTACAAGCTTGTAAAAGCTGTTACTGATTGTCTACATTTCCTTTTTCGGTTGGCAAGCCAGCTTCTTCTAGGCTTCTATAGGCGCCAAGATTATAGATATGCTTAAAACCAGCTTGCTTCATCAGTTCTGCGGCCTGTCCGCTGCGGTTACCGGATGCACAGTAAAGGTAGTATACTTTATCCTTGTCCCAGTTCTGCAAATCCTGTACAAAGTCGCCTCCTCTAAAGTCTGAGAGTATGGCCCCGTCCAAATGGCCGCTAGAAAACTCTTCGGGCGTCCGAACATCCAGTAGCACGGCTTTGCTGTTCATGTTTTGCTCTTTAAACGCATCCGGAGACATGTTTTGTACTTGAACCGGGCCTTGCGGCGTAGCTCCAGCGCAGCTAAAAAGTATGGCTACAAGTATGCTTATGGCTAATATTCTCATGTTTTATACTTTGTTAAATCTTCTAATTGTAAAGATAGATAATACCTGCCTTTTTATGCGCAAGAAAGCTTCATCTACTAAAGCCTGATTTATAGATTTCGCGCCCCGTAAATAACGCTGATAATATTGGTGACTGCGGAATCGGAAAGTGAATAGAACACGTTTTTGCCTTCACGCTGCGTATCTACCAGACCTTTGTCGCGCAGATTGGTAAGGTGATGCGACAGCAAAGACTGCTCTATCTGCAACACCTCCTGAAGTTGACTTACAGTCAGTCTATCGCGTTGCTCCAGCAGGTCTATAATACTGATGCGGACCGGATGTGCTACACACTTCAGCACGTAAGCGGCGCGCTCTAATTTTTTCTGGTCCACCCGAACTTTTAAGGTACCCATGCCATGTAATATTAAAGTAAGCTTATACATGAACATATTTTCATGTACTTAACTTTAGTACATCCTCAGCGTGCTTATAGTTCCTGATTTTACGCTGCTTGTACAAAATGAGTGCAATGCAGATAAGGGTTATCAGAAAAATACTTCTAAAAATTATTCACCAGCTGCTTGTTAAAAAATACTGTAATCAGATTGAACTAAAAGAAGAAGCAAAGAGTTTGGTCTGTAATTATAAGATATTAGTACAGCCTGATACTTAACACACTAACTTCTTTCCGAGCGAATGAAAACAACTTTTACGCTTGCCTGGCAGCTAGCTGCCTTATGTTGTGCCTTGCTGCTTATTTCTGCCGATGCTATGGCTCAAATAGGCATGGGACCACGCCAAAATAGTTATAGTCAAAATTTTGATCAGCTGCCCGCTACCGGTACAGCAACCTGGAAAAACGGCAACTATTTACTACCAGGTCTGGCAGTGTTCCGCTCAAAAAACGATACTATTATCACTGCCAACACAGGCCAGGGTAATACCGGAGGATTGTACAGCTACGGCCCTGCGAACTCAACTGACAGAGCTTTAGGATCGCTTAGTTCAAGTACGGCCGGACAATTTACTTATAACCTGCTGCTACAGAACAATACCGGCAACGCCATAAAATCTGTGGAAGTTAAGTATACCGGTGAGCAATGGCGTACTTCCAATAAAACTGCCCCGCAGCACACGCTCTCCTTCTGGTATGCCATCAGCAGTACGCCACAAGGCTTTAGTACCTCACCTACATCCGACAAAGGATGGATTGAAGTGCAGGAGCTAAAATTCTATGGCCCCAAGTTCTATTTACCCGGAGGGGCACATGATGGCAATGCCCCTGAAAACAAAGCTTTACTCCAGCACATGTTACAGATAGAAGTTCCAGATGGCCATTACCTGATGCTTCGCTGGAAAGATGCTGACGATATTGAGGCTGATCACGGTTTGGCCATAGATGATGTAACAGTAACATGGCATACCCAAACGGTAGATGTACCGGCACCGCTACCTGTTGAACTTGCTTATTTTAAAGTCACTGCATTTGGCACACAAGTAGAGTTGCAATGGCAAACAGCCAGCGAGGACCAAAACAGCCACTTTATGGTGGAGCGTAGCTCAGATGGAAAATTGTTTGAAGGCATAGGCATAGTAGCGGGCAACGGCACCACCTCACTTACAACAAATTACAGTTTTTACGACCAGGTACCACTGGCGGGCACCTCATACTATCGCTTAAAGCAAGTAGATGAAGATGAAAGCCTTACTTATTCTAAAGTGGTTGCCCTTACGAGAAAAGTGTCGCAGCAAGTACATGTATTTCCTACCATTGCCACACAGGAGTTACAGGTTAGCACAGGTATAAATCTACAGCAGGCTATAGTAATAGACCCTATGGGACGGAAAGTGCTGGATGTTAATTTACCTAAAACCGGATCAAATTATTCGGTTAAGGTAAACACCTTAGAGAGCGGAACTTATGTATTGGTGTTACTTGATGAAACCGGGAAGCGCCATGTAAGCAGGTTCGTGAAAAGATAAGCTCCTATATCCATTACTTGTTAAAAGCGTAGGGCTTATACTTCCTGGTTGTAGTATGTAACTCACAGCCATAATAAAGATTGGTTCTTTTGGTATTAAGTATTGAATTTAAAGTATGGTTTCAGCCTTTAAGGCTAAATTGTATACCTTTGAGTCTCTTAAAGCCTCAAATAAATGAAATCAACTTTTTTCAAGCTAACAGCAATATCAATTAAAAGCGCTTTTGTGGGTTCACTCTTGATAATGGCTTCGTGCCAACCCGCAGAAACAGAGCAGCAGGCAGAGGAAAGTAGCACTCCTGAAACTGAGACTGCGGTAACTAGTGCAGCCACTGAGAAAAGACCAGCGCCAGAATTCTTTGTGGTTCCGGAGGAAATGCTCAAAAAGCGCGTTTGGATCTGCGAGGATGGCCAATCGGATATTTTTCATGTGCAGCATGATTGCCCTGTTCTTGTGCAATGCAAAGGCAGAGGCTCTTTCAGGAACTTACTCATAACCAGAGCTATTGAAGATTACGATCGCTATAACTGCCAGGTGTGCAGCAAAGACCTTGACATTATATTTGACCAGGACGCGGTAAGGGTACTGAACTGATAAATAAAAAAGGCCCTGCTTTAGTAGGGCCTTTTTTACAAAGTATGTTTTTCTTCATCGGTGCTTCTGTTTTACTTTCCGTGCAGCACCAGCAGCGGCACTTTAGCCTGGTAGGTCATTCGTTCAGCTAGGCTTTGAGTGAACAGGCTCTTCAGAAAGCCTTTCTCTTTTCGCACAATCGCCATCACATCTCCCCCGGCTTGGTTATAATACTGCATTAGCCCTTCGTCGCGGTGCTTGCTGGTAATCTCCTGAAAAGTGAGCGGCACATTCGGGAACATGCCCTGTAGCTCCATCCTGAAAGCTGCGGCTTCCTCGCCATCTTGTTTATCACGCCCTTTCACCACGTGCACAACATCAATTTTGGACCCAAAGCAGCTTCCGAACTCCACTACCTCACTCATGGCAGCTATGTCTTCTTGGCTGTAGTCAGAAGCATATATAATGTGCTCTATTTTAGGAGTAGCAGCTTCTTTTGGTACTGATAACAGCGGGCATTTTACTTCCTCAATTACGGCTTCAGTGTTACTCCCGATTAGTAGCTCTTCCATGGTGCTGTCGCAGCCGGTAGTACCCATCACTATTAAATCGTAGCCTTCCTGTTTGCTTAAGCTTTCAGTTACATCTGTCAGCAGCGCTTCTTTCAGCAAAAAATCGCAGGTAAAGCCACCGTCGCGGTTAGCCCCAAAATTCTCTTCAAGTTGTAGTACAGTCGATTTAAGCTTGTTAGCTGCATCCTGCATCTGCTCCCCCAGCAGTTCGTTTGCCACTAACGCTGTTTCCGAAGTATCTACGATGGGTAAGTGCACCACATGCAAAAGCGTGAGGTGCGCCCCAGCATGCTGTGCTATATACACAGCATACTCCACAGCCTTCCCTGAAGTATCAGAAAAGTCCGTGGGACATAGTATTTTTCTCATTTTAGCGTTGGTTGTTTTGTCGTCGTATGTTTATACATACATTATAATAGATATAAATGGTTTAGCAAAAACATTGTTTAAAAATAAAACTTGCAACAAATTTGATGTAAGTTAATCAGTATTTTATACTAAACATCAAAGGTATAATGTAATAAACAGCAGCTTGATAATTACATCAAGCACTTAAAACTCAATTTAGACAAAGGCCCCACCTACTACTCTTGCAGCAGGTGGGGCCTTCATAGATTTATACTTTATCAACCTGTCATCAAGGCGCCTGTTGACTGCTCTTGTGCACTGTTTTGCAACAGACGGTCCAGCATTTCGCGGGCTTCCTGGCAAGTGTCCACATGGTATTTAGCTACCGAGGATGCGTTACCAACTTTGATAGTATAAGAGTTGCGAGGCATTGCTTTAAAAATATCCTCATCACCCCAATCATCGCCTACGGCCATCACAAACTTATGTGGAAACTTGCTGAGCCAGTAGCTCGATGCCTTACCCTTGTTTATTTCCTGGGCCTTGATCTCAACAGCCATCTGTCCATCCAAAACCTGTAGGTTACTGTTAGATGCTAAGAAGTTGAGATGGCTCACCAGTTCACGGGCTCGTAACTCTCCTAAACCTGTTTCTACACGGCGGTAGTGCCACACCAGCGAGTACTCTTTCTCTTCAATAAAAGATCCCGGAGTGCGGTCAACGTACAGGTCCAGAATAAGGCGTATATCTCTTTTCCAGTCATCCATCAGGCTTAGCATGGTTTGCCAACCTGTGCCGCGTTGCTTTATCCAAACACCGTGCTCGGCAATAATATCAATGTTGAGATGGCCCAGCCAGTCTTGCATGGTAGCTTTTTCGCGGCTGCTCATCACAACCACTCTGTTTTTCGGGTTGCTACTCAGGCGCTCCAGCAGCTCCATTAAATCATCGTCAGGGCGAGCCATAAGCGGACGGTGGCGATAGTCTACCAAAGCACCATCATACTCCAGGAAGAACAGGCGCGAGCTGGATGACTCGTAAGCGTTGCTCATTTCCAGGAAAGTAGACTCGTCGAGGTAAGTTGTAGCCAGTGACAATTGCTTGATCTTCACGTAAGACAGACGATCCATAAACATACTTACCCAGTGGTGTATGTTGTAGCGCTGCAGCGACTCCTGCATATTACCCATGTGCTGTACCTGCTGCTCCTCAGGCATAGTGAGCGACTGGTAAATAGCCTCTACCATCTGATTAATATCATTCGGATTTATAAGGATAGCATCGGAGAGTTCTTTGGAAGCGCCCGCCATTTCACTAAGTATAAGCACACCCTTTCGATCTAGCTTACTGGCAACGTACTCTTTACACACCAGGTTCATGCCATCGCGCATTGGAGTTACCAGCGCCACATCAGCCATACGATAAAATGCAGAAAGCGTCTCTAATGGATAAGAGCGGTAGAAGTATTGTATTGGGTTCCAGCTAATGTGGCTGTACTTGCCATTAATACGGCCTACCAGTTCGTCTACCTCTTCTTTCAGTTCTTTATACTTTTCTACAGCGTCGCGGCTGGGCACTACCAGCATCAGCAGGGTTACCTTGTCATGAAACTCAGGATGCTTCTCCAGGAATAGCTCAAAGGCATTAAGGCGTTGCGGTATACCTTTGGAGTAGTCCAGGCGATCAATGGAAAGTATGATTTTCTCGGCATTGAGGTTACCACGGTAGATGCGCTCGCGCTTCTTTACCTCCTCCAAGCCAGCTGTTCCGGCATACTTCTCATAGTCTATCCCCATCGGGAAAGAGTCTACTAACAGCGAGCGGCTTGGCGTGTTGATCCAGCCGTGCATACTGCCGTAGCCTACAATCCTGTTTACAGAACTGAGGAAGTGGCGCATGTCATCATAAGTATGGAAACCGATGAGGTCGGAGCCCAACATGCCTTCCAGCAACTGCTTACGCCAAGGCAGCAGCCTGAAAACTTCGTAACTAGGGAACGGGATGTGCTGAAAGAAACCAATGGTGCTTTCGGGCAATTTTTCGCGCAGCATACTTGGCAACAGCAGCAGTTGATAATCGTGCACCCAGATAGTATCTTCCGGACCAGCCTGCGCCACTACTGCATCACAGTATTTCTGGTTTACCTCAACATAGGTCTCCCATAGTTGTTGGTCGTAAATGGCGTATTGGCTGAAGTAATGGAAAGTAGGCCACAGCGTTTCGTTGCTGAAGCCCTCGTAAAATTCTTTAATCTCGGTTTCGGTGAGAAAAACAGGATGCATGTTTTCTCCCTTGATGTCTTTGGTGATCTGCTCTTGCTTTTCCTCCTCGGTTACTACCAGGCCCGGCCAGCCAATCCAAAGATTGTCTCCCTTTTTGTAGATGGATCCCAAGCCTGTGGCCAAGCCCCCTTCGCTCGTTTTATAGCTCAGTTCTCCGTCTTTCTCTTGCAGTTTAACAGGTAGCCTGTTAGAAACAATAATCAGTTTTGCCATGCTCTGTGGTATTTTCCCCGGCAGGCAGCGCAGCAAATGTTCAGGCGCAGATAGGAACTGCGGCTGTATGCCGGGGTATAAGTTTATCTCCAGCGGTTGACACACATCAACCTACCTCCCATACGTAAAATCAACGCCTCACGTTCTCTAATATAGGTAAATATCTATTAAGAAATAAACTCTTCTACAACTTATGGTGTCAGTGCCTGCCCATAACCCTTGGCAGCTATAAAGAGTATCTCCCTTCACAGAGTGATTTTTATGAATACGAATGGAATACTTAAAAGCTTGGCACGAACAGTTTGAGGACCTTCTTGGCGGACTTGCTGTGGTGGCTGTGGCTGTGGTGGCAGGGATTATTACAAAGTACCTGATCTTTAAGGTACTGAACATCTATAACCGCCGTGAAAACCCTTACTTCTTTAAATCGATTACCAAACATTTAAACAAGCCGCTGGCACTGTTTATACCTCTGCTGTTTGTTTCAATTGCGCTTCCGGCCTTGCCTTACCCTGAAGCACTGGTGCGAAACCTGCGCCGCCTAATAGAGATTCTGAATATTGTTGCCTTTGCTTGGATACTGATAAAGCTGACGGATGTTGCCCGCGATCTGGTCCGAAAAAAGTATAACATTGAGCAAAAACCGGATAACATACGCGAGCGAAGGCTAATAACGCAGTTGCAGTTTCTGCGCAAAGTCACTGTAGTTACCATTATTTTCCTGGCCGTGGCACTTGTACTTCTGAGTTTCGAACCGGTGCGCAAACTTGGCACAGGCTTGCTTACCTCGGCGGGTGTTGCGGGTGTAGTAATTGGGTTTGCAGCGCAAACATCTATTGCTAACTTGTTGGCTGGCCTCCAGATTGCCTTCACACAGCCTATTCGTCTGGACGATGTGTTGGTGGTGGAAAATGAGTTTGGGCGCGTAGAAGAAATCACCCTGACTTATGTCGTGCTGAAGCTGTGGGACAACCGCCGCATGATTCTGCCGCTCAACTATTTTATACAGAAGCCGTTTCAGAATTGGACCCGCACCGGCTCCGATATACTTGCATCCGTGTACCTCTACACAGACTATACCATGCCCATCGAGCCCCTAAGAAAAGAGTTTGAACAGGTACTTGCCGCCACCAACTTATGGAACAAACAGGTATCGGTGCTGCAGGTAACAGACTCTAAAGAGCGTACCCTGGAGCTACGTGCGCTTATGAGTGCGCAGGATTCGGCCACTGCCTGGGATTTGCGCTGCTACGTGCGCGAACAGCTTGTTAACTTTATACAGCGGAATTACCCGGAGGCGCTGCCCAGAACACGCAGCGAGTTTGTGGGAGATAAATTACCCCCTTTGGCTGAGCTTTCGTAACTTGAGGCTGCCCATTTAAAAGTATAACCCTATGGATTTTTTTGAAGGCATAGACCCAGCAATAGTAGACTGGGTTATCATACCTACCCTTATTTTTCTTGCCCGCATCTGTGATGTTACCCTTGGCACGCTGCGCATTGTTTTTATCTCTAAAGGAGATAAGATTGTGGCACCCTTACTGGGTTTTCTGGAGGTGTTGATCTGGCTTGTAGCTATTACACAAGTCATGGAAAACCTGAGCAATGTGGCTTCTTACCTGGCTTGGGCCGGGGGGTTTGCCATGGGTAATTTCCTGGGGTTGCGTGTAGAGCAGAAGCTGGCGCTGGGCCAAATGGTAGTACGCGTTATAACAGTAGAGCCTGCCAACAAGCTGATTGACATACTAGCTGGTTATGGCTACCGGTTTACCTGTATTGATGCCCGGGGCACGCGCGGCAAAGTAAACCTGCTTTTCCTGATCGTAAAGCGCAAAAAGCTACAGCACGTCCTCGACATTATCCGTGATTACAACCCGCAGGCTTTTTATTCTGTGGAAGATGTCCGCTCTGTTTCAGACATTGACTTGCCTCAGGGCGAGAATGAACGGCAGGTAAGTCTGCGCAGGTTCTTTCCTCTGCGCAAGGGTAAATAGCGTTTCTGAATAGTTGGCTTTGATCAGCCACACACAGTTATAAAAAAGGAGCCGCCGCAAAGTATAAGTTAATCTTTGCGGCGGCTCTATTTTTATTTTTATACTAATCTTTAATCTCCGTTTACCAGCTTAAAGTATACTACTGCCATTGGCGGCAGTTTAACAGTAAGAGAGTATGGATGCCCATGAAACGGCTCAGGTTCTGTGTGAACCGGCTCCATATTATGCGCGTCGCTTCCGCCATACCGTCTGTCGTCTGAGTTAAAGATCTGCGCCCATTTGCCTGCATGCGGAGTCCCGATACGGTAATGCTCGTGCAGCGCCGGCGTAAAATTACAGATCACCAGTATCTCCTCTTGCGGATTGTCTCCTTTGCGCAGAAAACTCACTACGGAGTTGTGCGCATCGTTCATGTCTACCCACTGGAAACCTTCGGGGCTGAAACTGTGCCAGTACATAGCGGGTTCTGCTTTATAAATGGCATTGAGTTCACTCAGGAGCTGCTGTATCCCTTGGTGAGGAGCATACTGCAGTAAGTGCCAGTCCAGGCTACTATCATGGTTCCACTCGGTGGCCTGCGCAATTTCACCGCCCATAAACATGAGTTTGCCACCAGGGTGAGCGTACATGTAAGCGTACAGTGCGCGTAAATTAGCAAAGCGCTGCCACTCATCTCCCGGCATCTTGCCTAGCAGCGAACCTTTACCGTGCACCACTTCATCATGCGACAGTGGCAACATAAATTTCTCTGAAAAAGCATACACAAGGCTAAATGTAATCTCACCCTGATGATAGCGGCGATAGACAGGATCTTTAGAAAAATAGTGCAGCGAATCGTGCATCCACCCCATCATCCATTTCATGTCAAAGCCAAGACCGCCATTCTCTACAGGACCCGTCACCGCTGGCCAAGCCGTTGATTCTTCCGCTATCGTTAGTACTTCCGGGAAGTTATCATGCACTGCGTGGTTAAAATCTTTTAGCAAGGAAATTGCCTCCAGGTTCTCGCGTCCGCCATGCTCGTTCGGTATCCATTCGCCTTCTTTGCGGCTGTAATCTAAGTATAGCATAGAGGCCACAGCATCTACACGCAGCCCGTCCACATGGTATTTATCCAGCCAGAAAAGCGCGTTGCTGATCAGGAAAGAACGTACCTCGTTGCGGCCATAGTTAAAGATGTAGCTGTTCCAGTCGGGATGGAAGCCTTTTCTAGGGTCTGCGTGCTCAAAAAGATGCGTGCCGTCAAAGTATGCCAGACCGTGCTCATCCGAAGGAAAGTGTGACGGAACCCAGTCCATAATGACACCGATGCCATGCTGATGCAGCACATCAATCAGGTGCATCAAGTCTTCAGGTGAACCAAGCAGGCTGTGTGCGGCAAAGTATCCTGTTATCTGATAGCCCCACGATCCGCTGAACGGGTGGTACATAACCGGCATAAATTCCACGTGCGTAAACCCGAGGTTCTTTATATACTCTGGCAGTTCCTCAGCCAACTCCCGGTAGGTAAGCGGCCGGTTGTTATCTTCAGGTTTGCGGCGCCACGAGCCCAGGTGCAGTTCGTATACGCTAAACGGCTGCGGCTTTCCGGCCTTACTTTTACGCTCATCAATCCAAGCCTGGTCCTGCCACTCATACTTTAGCTCGCTAACTATGGAGGCAGTTTGAGGCGGCACTTCACGGCAGAAAGCAAACGGGTCGCTCTTCTCCACATGGTACAGGTGATACTTAGATTTGATGTGGTATTTATACATCATACCGGCTTGTACTTCAGGCACAAAACCCTCCCAAATACCGGAGCCGTCGTGGCGTACGTGCAACTGGTGGTTTTCGCGGCTCCAGCCGTTAAACTCTCCCATTACCGATACCTGATCAGCGTTTGGAGCCCAAACAGCAAAGTAAGTTCCCTGCCGCCCCTGCAGCTCCATCGGGTGCGACCCTAGCTTGAGGTACAGGCTAAAATGCTTGCCTTCCTTAAATAGGTAGATATCAAAATCCGTGAAAAGACTGGCATACCACACCGGCTGATCCTGCTGCTGATCTGGAGCAATAACTTGGGCAGTCTCTTTTACCTCGGTGGCAGACGCACTTTTAGCGCGCCCGCGGGTTTTTGCCTTCACCACCTCCTGCACACCGCCTTTAAACGCTACCTGCACCGGAACCTCTTGCTCACCGCCTTCAGACTTTTTGGGTCTCCCGCGCTTTTTGGAAGACGCTGTTGCAGGTGCTCCCGCTTCTGCTGCGGGCGCATCCGTCGCTTTTTTGCGGGTACGCTTGGCTTTAGCCTCTGCCTTCGCCTCCTCAGCTGCCATTGGCTCTTCCTTCTTTTTGCGGGAAGTAGCATTTTTAGCTTTAGCAGCGTCCGTTGCTTTGCTAGTATCGTTGGTCTCGGGGGATATGCTTTCTTTTCTCTTAGCCATTCTTATACTTTTTCATGATGTACTTAATGCCTCTGATAGGGATGAGCACCCAATCCGGACGGTTATTCAGTTCATAGCCCAGCTCATAGATAGCCTTCTCTAACAAGAAAGTATGTATCAGGATCTCAAAGTCCTCTTCCTTGGCCGGCACAATGCCGGTGCCCATGGTTTTACCCAGGTAGCTGTGCATGTAGAAGCCGCTTGCGTAGTGGTACCACTGCTCGGCCCAAGCCTCCAGGTAGTCCACATCTTCTTTACGAAGCCCTTCTTCCTGGAAGAGGGCGCTATAAGCGGCATAGTGGAAAGAGCGGATCATGCCTGCCACATCGCGCAGTGCTGACCGCTTCAGGCGGCGCTCACTAAAGGAGCGTGCCGGTTCACCCTCAAAGTCAATAATGTAGAAATCCTTGCCTGTAAACAGCACCTGCCCTAAATGGTAGTCGCCGTGCGTGCGGATTTTCTGTGTATCGATTTTATGGGAAAAGATCATTTTCAGGCGCTCCAGAATCTCGCCTCGCATCTGCAGCACTTCCTCTGCCTCGCCGCGCACATGCTCCGGCAAACCTGGCAGGTGTTTCTGCAAGCTATCAAAGTTGCTGCGCACCAAAGAGGTTAGCGATGAGTACAGCGAACGCTGGTAGTGCAGCGAGAAATTCTCCGGGGTAAAGTCCTTGCTATCAGTAATAGAGCCTAGCGCCAGGTGCATTTCTGCGGTACGCTGCCCCAGCAGTTCCACGCGCTCTACATGGGCACCACCAATCTGCAACTGCACCTCCTCCGGAATCTCTGAGAATGCCAGCGGCCTGGAAAGTGAGCCCGAAACCGCACTAACCTTCACACGGTCTGTTTGCGTTTGCAGGCGTTCATAGAGCCTTTTTAAAGCGTCGCCCATATAAGTCCAGGCATCGCCTTGGTTAGGCACCAGTTCCTGCAGCATCATCAGCACCATAGGGGGCTTGTTCCCCTCCTGATGCTCCAGCGACCCCAGGAAGCGCGGCACATGGCCATAGCCTACCTTATCCGTCAGCATCTGCACCACTTCCACATCCGGGTTCAGGGTGCGGTCCAGTTTACGGTACACCTTCATAAAGAAGGTATTGTTGTAAATGATGGAGGTGTTGCTTTGCTCGGCAGATAAAATTTTAGAGGTTAACGGACTTTCTGAGCTACGAATCTCAGTGCTGACACCCCGGTGGCTGTAACCAACCAGTTCTGCGCCGTCGTGGCGTAGCTTTTTGCGTCGCGAAATTAGCTGCAGCAGCATCTGACGAAAATCCTCACTGTAGAGGGCGTCATACAGCACACCGTCTTTGCCGTCTATACTTACGCGGCTAATAATGGCGTTAGGGTTGTGGTCGCGCAGATCCTGCTCCTGCTCGCCGGTGGCAAACGCTATAGGCAGCTGGTATACTTCCGGAAGCCCTTCGTTGTAGCTGACCTCCACAAACAACAGCGCTGCGCCACCCTTACTTAAAGGGAGCGGTATACTTTGCAGTATCTGCATGCGCTGCAACGTGCGGGCCTTGCCTCCGAACCAGCGGCGCTGCCAGATGTACTGCGGCAGTACGCGGCTTTCCAACTCACGCAGGATACGGGAATCGAGCGGCTGCTTCAGGCTTCCCATTTTCATAGCTGGCCTTGCCTGGTCCTTTTCAGACTCCTGCACTACCTCCTGCGGGCGCAGCTCCATCCAGTAATAGCCGTGGCCGCCGATTGTAAACAGGTAAGCATCATCTTTGATGGACGGAAACTTATTTTTGCTGAAAACCTCCATCGGCACATAGCCTTTGTACTCGTGCAGGTCCAGTTCCACTGCCTCTGGGAAGCGCGATAAGTTGGCGATTACAAGTATGGTTTCGTCCTCGTACTCGCGCACAAAAGCCAACACTTTGGAGTTGCTCGGGTTCAGGAATTTTATACTCCCGCGGCCAAACGCTTTGTAGCGCTTGCGCATGTTAATGGTGCGGCGCATCCACCAGAGCAGCGAGTTGCTGTTATGGTTTTGTGTATCTACGTTGATAGATTCATACTTATACTCAGGGTCGATGATGACAGGCAGGTACAGTTTCTGCGGATTGGCATCGGAGAATCCTGCGTTACGGTTATCGTTCCACTGCATCGGGGTACGCACGCCATCGCGGTCGCCGAGGTAGTAGTTATCGCCCATCCCAATCTCGTCGCCATAGTATACCACTGGCGTTCCGCGCATCGAGAAGAGCAGCACGTTCATCAGCTCTATCTTCGCGCGGTCGTTGCCCAGCAGCGGGGCCAGGCGGTGGCGTATACCCAGGTTAATGCGGGCCATCGGGTCCTTGGTGTATACTTTGTACATGTAGTCACGCTCCTCGTCGGTCACCATTTCCAGCGTCAGCTCATCGTGGTTGCGCAGGAACATGGCCCATTGGCAGCTTTCCGGAATGGCCGGTGTCTGGTTAAAGATATCGATAATCGGGTAACGATCCTCCATCTTTAAAGACATAAACAGGCGCGGCATGATCGGGAAGTGGTAGTTCATGTGGCACTCATCGCCATCGCCAAAGTAGGAGGCAGAGTCTTCGGGCCACATGTTTGCTTCCGCTAACAGCAGTTTCCCGGTATGCTTCTGGTCTACGTGTGCGCGCAGCTTCTTTAAGAACTGGTGGGTTTCGGGCAGGTTTTCACCGTTGGTTCCTTCGCGCTCAAACAAGTATGGCACGGCATCCAAACGGAAACCATCCACGCCTAAATCAAACCAGTAATCGAGCACCTTAAACACCTCCTTCTGCACGGCTGGGTTGTCGTAATTCAGGTCGGGCTGGTGCGAGAAGAAACGGTGCCAGTAGTATTGTTCGGCCACAGGGTCCCAGCTCCAGTTACTTTGCTCGGTATCTGTAAAAATGATACGCACATCCTTATACTTGTTCGGGTCATCGCTCCACACATACCAATCCCTGTACTTTGAGCCTTTTTTTGCCCGACGCGCCCGCTGGAACCAAGGATGCTGGTCGGAAGTGTGGTTTATAACCAGCTCCGTAATCACCTTCAGCCCGCGCTTATGCGCTTCGCGCACAAAAATCTTAAAGTCCTGCATCACCCCGTAGCTTGGGTTAATGCTCAGATAATCGGCAATATCGTAGCCGTCGTCGCGGAGGGGCGATGGGTAAAAAGGTAGCAGCCAGATAGCAGTTACTCCCAAGTCTTCGAGGTAATCCAGCTTCTGCATCAGACCTTTAAAATCACCGATGCCGTCGCCGTTGCCATCTTTAAAGGCTTTTATGTGCAGTTCGTAAATGATGGCGTCTTTATACCAATGGATGTTGTCGTCAAGCTCGAATTTTTCGTCAGCCATAGTTGTGGTCAAAAGGGTTCTTTTATTCGTTGGTGTGGTGCTCTGATGGCAGCCAGGTATCGTCTAAATTATCGTGCCCCATGCCAGGGCTGGCTTCCTCTATACGGAAAACGTGCACTGGCATTTCGTTCGGCCGCAGCTCCACGAAATTAAACTCGCCGGTCCAGGTATATTTACGCTCAGTTAGCAGGTCGTGCACCATGTACTGCTTGTCCGGTTTCATTTTCAGCTTCCAGAGCGGCACTTTTACCCAACCGCTTTGGGTCTGGTGCGGGTCTAGGTTAACCACTACGAGTATCTTGTTTTTATAGTCGCTGCTCCACTTCACATAGCTAAGTATGGCTTGGTTGTCGCAGTCGCCGAAGTGTATGTTCCAGGTGGTTTGCAGGGCCGGGTTTACCTTCCGGATTTTGTTGATGAGCGTGATCACCTCCCGTATTTTCGTCAGCTTGCCCCAGTCCCAGTGCTTCACCTCATACTTCTCGGAGTCGTAATACTCTTCCTTACCCGGCACTGCCTGGTTAATACCGAACTCATACACGGGGCCGTAGAGGCCGTAGTTGGAGGAGAGTGTCGCCGCCATCACCACACGCGTAATGTGCGCGGGTTCACCGCCCTCCTGCAGGGCAGAAGGGAGAATATCGGGTGTGTTTGGCCAAAAGTTCGGGCGGAAGTACTCGCGCAGCTCTGTCTGCGTCAGCTCCGTCATGTACTGCTTTATCTCCTCTGCGGAGTTGCGCCAGGTGTAGTATGTATAAGATTGCGTGAAACCGATCTTAGCCAGTCGCTCCATCACGCGCGGACGGGTAAAAGCCTCGCTCAGGAAAATGACCTGCGGATACTGTTTGTGAATCTCTGCTATCACCCACTCCCAGAAGCTGAAGGCTTTGGTGTGCGGGTTATCAACCCGGAACACAAACACGCCTTGCTCAATCCAGTGGAAGAGCACGCGCCGCAGTTCACGCCACAGGTTTGGCCAATCCTCGGTTTCGAAGTTTACCGGCAGCACATCCTGGTATTTTTTGGGTGGGTTCTCGGCATACTGCACCGTACCGTCGGGGCGCCATTTAAACCACTGCGGATGCTCTTTTACGTAAGGGTGATCCTGAGAACATTGGATGGCAAAGTCCAGGGCAACTTCCAGCCCATGCTCCCGCGCCTGGTGCACAAACTCCCGGAACTCATCCAGTGTGCCCAGCTCAGGAAGTATGGCGTCGTGCCCGCCCTCTGCAGCGCCAATAGCCCACGGCGAGCCTGGCTCACCTGGCTCAGAGGTTACAGAGTTATTCTTACCTTTCCGGAAAGCATGTCCAATCGGGTGGATAGGCGGCAGGTAAATAGTATCGAAACCCATCTCGGAGATGCGTGGCAACAGACGTATGCAGTCTTGAAAAGTGCCATGCTTGCCGGCCTCCTGCGCACTAGACCTCGGAAAGAACTCGTACCAGGCGCTGAAGAGCGCTTTTTGCCGCTCCACATCCAGCTGCAGGATTTTATCATACGTTGTTACGTTCTCTTTCTCGCAGCAGGCGTGCATCAGCTCGCTCACATCGCTGCCGGTGGCAAAGGCAACATCCTCGGCATGCGACTGGCTGTGGCGCAGCTGCTCTGCCCATTTGCGCAGGCGCTTCTGCTGCCCCGGCTTGGATTTCTCGGCAGCGGCCTCCATCAACTGGGCGCCTATCTGCAGCTCAACGGTAATATCCTGGTTGGCTTCAAACTTTTTCTTCAGCCCTTTCTGCCAGCTGTAGAAATGATCCACCCAGCCTTCGATTGTATATTCAAAACGGCCCATGGCATCCGGTGTAAAAGAGCCTTGCCAGCGGTCATTTCCTAAAAACTCCATCGGCACCTCATTCCACTTTTTCCTGCGGGAGTGGCGGTATAGCAGTCTGGCTTTCACCTCGTCGTGGCCATCGGCAAACACATCGGCGGTTACAACCAGTTCCTCCTCTACCACACGTTTGGCCGGATACCTGCCGCAGTTGATCTGAGGTTTTACATTTTCAATAACAATCCGTTTTGTTCCTTCGAGCTGTTCCATTAAGATATACTTATACTTTAACCGTTGTACGTACCCCATCTAATATAAATATGTTTCGCCTTATATACCTGTTTCTTTTTCAGGTCTCTGTCAGCAGCCTGTGTTATGGCGCAAATCCTCGAAAAAATTTAATTTCACATACTTGCAGACCTGTTAGAAATGCACAACCTAATACGCCTAAAGTGAGTTAAAACGTGCTGAGTAAATCCCTGATTATATGGCCATACTTAGACAAATAGGAGCGCAGTACTCCGCTGATAAAAAAGGAACCGTTTTTACTGTTTGGGCACCAAATGCCAAGCAGGTACATATACTTTTACATAAACCAGAACCTATACAAGTACCGCTGCAGCGCGAGGCCATGGGCTACTGGACCGCCCTGAGCGAGTTCGCCAACCCCGGCACCCGCTACACGGTGATGCTGGATGAAGAAACAGAACGCCCTGACCCGGCTTCACATTTCCAGCCTGAGGGTGTGCACAAAGCCTCTGAAGTGGTAGACCACACCTCCTTTACCTGGACGGACAAAAAATGGAAAAACCTGCCGCTGCACCAGTATATCATCTATGAGCTGCACGTGGGCACTTTTACCCCGGAGGGCACTTTCGAAAGTATGATTGAACGCCTGCCGGAGCTAAAGGAGCTTGGCATAACAGCCATCGAGCTGATGCCGGTGGCGCAGTTTCCGGGCAGCCGCAACTGGGGCTACGATGGCGTACTGCCATTTGCTGTGCAGAACTCTTACGGCGGCCCCGAAGGGCTGAAGAAACTGGTAAACGCCTGCCACGAGCAAGGGCTAGCCGTGGTACTGGATGTGGTGTACAACCACATGGGCCCGGAAGGCAACTACCTCCACGACTTCGGCCCATACTTCACTGACAAGTATAAAACGCCCTGGGGATCTGCCCTTAATTTTGACGACAACCACTCCGACGCCGTGCGCAACTATTTTATTCAGAACGCCCTGATGTGGCTGCGCGACTACCACATTGATGCCCTGCGCCTGGATGCCGTGCACGCGATTTACGACATGGGCGCCAAGCATTTTCTGCAGGAGCTGCAGGAACACGTGCAGGAACTCGAAGACCAGGTAGGCCGCGACTTTATACTTATCGCCGAAAGCGACCTGAACGATGTGCGCCTGATAAACTCGATGGAGCGCGGCGGTTATGGATTGGATGCACAGTGGAGCGATGATTTTCACCATGTAATACATGCGATGGTAACCGGCGAACAGGAAGGCTATTACGTAGGTTTCGGTACGCAGGATCAGCTGGCAAAGGTCATGAAAAAGGCTTTTGTGTATGACGGCTTGTACTCAGAGCATCGCCACCGCACGTTTGGCAACAGCACCGAAGATAACCGTGCCGAGCAGTTTGTGGTTTGCTCCCAGAACCACGACCAGGTGGGCAACCGCATGTTGGGCGAGCGACTTTCGGATTTGGTTGATTTTGAAACGCTGAAAGCAGTGGCCGGCCTGGTTATACTTTCGCCTTACCTGCCCATGCTGTTTATGGGAGAGGAATACGGGGAGAAGAATCCGTTTTTATACTTTGTAAGCCACGGCGACAAGGCTTTGATTGAGGCTGTGCGCAAAGGCCGCCGCGAAGAGTTTAAGTCGTTTGCCTGGCAGGGCGAGGCCCCGGACCCGCAGAGCGAGAAAACATTTAACCAATCTAAGCTCAGCCGAAGCTACACAGAAAATACGCAGCAGAACCAGTTGCGCGAATTCTACAAACGCCTGCTTCAGCTACGTAAAAACACCGCTGCCTTATCCAAACCAGACAAAAGCAAAGTGCTGGCGCAAATCAGCGACGAAAAGGTGCTCCACCTCATCCACCAGACGAAGGAGCCGTACCTGTACTGCCTCTTTAACCTGCACGATTCTGCTCAAAGTATAAACCTGGCTCAGCCTGAAGAAAATACCGGCAACTGGAAAACTATACTTCACTCAGCGGCTGCGGAATGGGGCGGCAGCGGAAGCGAGCTGCCTGATGTGCTGGAGCAAAAAGCTGAGGTAACACTGCCGCCAAAATCTGTACTTATACTTCAACAACAGTTTTAAAGTATGACCAAGTATATCTGCATACACGGGCACTTTTACCAGCCCCCGCGCGAGAACCCATGGCTAAATGAGGTGGAGCTGCAGGAGTCCGCAGCGCCCTACCACGACTGGAACGACCGGATTTCTGATGAGTGCTATGCCCGTAACTCTGCCTCGCGCATACTTAACGGCAAAGGCAACATCGTGGATATCATCAACAATTACAGCTACATCAGCTTTAATTTTGGCCCTACCCTGCTGGAGTGGATGCAGAAGAAAGATCCGGAAACGTACCAGGCGATACTGGACGCAGACAAGCAAAGTATGAAACGCTTCTCTGGCCACGGCTCGGCTATTGCGCAGGTATACAACCACATCATTATGCCGCTTGCCAACGAGCGCGACAAGCACACACAGGTGATTTGGGGCATTTATGACTTTAAAAAACGCTTTAACCGCGACCCGGAGGGCATGTGGCTGGCCGAGACGGCAGCAGATGTACAAACCTTGGAAGTGCTGGCCGAGCATGGCATCAAGTTTACCATCCTGTCGCCTTACCAGGCAAAGGCCTTCCGCAAAATAGGGGACAAAGAATGGACCAACGCCGAAGGTGCCCAGATAAACCCGCGCCGGCCTTACCTATGCAAACTGGCTTCGGGCAAAGAGATCGTGCTGTTTTTCTACGACGGGCCGGTATCGCAGGGGATTGCTTTTGAGGGGCTTTTAGAGCACGGGGAGGATTTTGCACGCCGCCTAGGCAGCACTTTTGAAGACCCCATCAAAGAGCCGCAGCTCATGCACATCGCCACCGACGGCGAAACCTACGGCCACCACCACCGCTTCGGCGAAATGGCGCTTTCTTATGCCCTCAACCATATTGAAGAGGAGAAACTGGCACGGATCACCGTGTATGGCGAGTACATGGCCAAACACCCTCCCAAGCACGAAGCCCAGATTATTGAGCCGAGCTCCTGGAGTTGCGCCCACGGTGTGGAACGCTGGCGCAGCAACTGCGGCTGCAACACTGGCGGCCACTCCAGTTGGAACCAGGAATGGCGAAAACCTGTGCGGGAGGCTTTTGATTGGCTGCGGGACCAGCTTACCCCATACTTTGAAGCCGAGCTAACCAAGCTAAGCGCCGACCCTTGGGCCGCCCGTAACGACTATATTCAGGTGATCATGGACCGCTCTGAAAAAAATGTGACCAGTTTTATTAAAAGCCATACTTCTTGGGAGCTGACCAAAGATGAGCAGGTGCGTTTCCTGAAACTGATGGAAATGCAATACCACACCTTGCTGCTTTACACCAGCTGCGGTTGGTTTTTTGATGAGGTAACCGGCATTGAAACCGTGCAGGATATTCTGTACGCCGCCCGTGCCCTACAGCTAGCCCACGACCTGGGCAGCCGCGACCTGGAGCCGGAGTTTACGGAGCGCCTGAGCGTTGCCAAGAGTAATTACAAGGACCGAGGCGATGCCGCAACAGCTTATCAGAAAACGGTAAAACCAACCATGATCGACCTGCTGCGCGTAGGTGCCCACTACGCGGTGTCTTCCCTTTTCCAGGACTTTACCGAGGTGCTGGAGCTTTACAGTTACACCGCCGCTTCCGAGGAGTACGAGAACATACAGGCAGGACGGCAGCGGCTGGCCATGGGCAGGGCAACCATCAAAAGCAAAGTAACCTGGGAGGAAATTACCATTACCTACAGCGTGCTGCACCTCGGCGACCACCAGCTTTTTGGCGGTGTACGCGAGTTTATGAGCCACGATGAGTACAACAGGCTGCAGCAGGAACTAAAAACAGCCTTCGACCGCGGCTATGTCAGCGAAGTGATCATGCTGCTCGACAAGCATTTCGCATCGCATAATTATTCGTTCTGGCACCTTTTTAAAGATGATCAGAAAAAAATACTCGATCAGGTGCTGGCGCAGACAATGGAAGGCCTGGAGAACGATTTCCAGCAACTATACGACAACAACTACTCCCTTATCTCTGCCATACAAACCATAGGCATGCAGATGCCGCGCCCATTGCAAACCACCGTAGATTATATTGTAAACACGCGCCTGATGCGCGAGTTTGAATCGGAGGAACCATCGGCGCCGGAAATAAAGCGTTTGCTGGAAGAGGCCAAGCGCATGAAGGTAACCTTAAACCACGAGGACCTGGAGTTTGCCCTGGCGCAGCGCGTGGGCCTCATGATGAAAAAAATAAAGGTGCATCCGCAGGATATAGCCACTATGGACCGGCTCATCGCCCTGCTGGAGGTAGTGGATGGCTCCAAGCTTGAAACAGACTATTGGCAGGCCCAGAACATCGCTTTCCGGATGCAGCAGGACGGCTACTACGATTTAAAGAAACTAAGCAAGCTCGGCGACAAAGAAGCCGCCGCCTGGACTCAGAAGTTCGAAAAACTCTACTTAAACCTCAATCTGAAAGTATAACATGACATATATACCATCCGCTACTTACCGGGTGCAAACATCGCCAAAGTTCAGACTAAGCGATATAAAGCAAATCATACCCTACCTGCACGAGCTGGGTATCAGCACCATTTATTCGGCTCCTTTTTTCTGCGCCCGCCCCGGCAGCGAGCACGGCTACGACGTTACCGCACCTTACGATATCAACCCCAAAGTAGGCACGCAGAAAGAACTGCAGGAAATTTCGCTGGAGTTGAAGCGCCGCCAAATGGGCTGGCTGCAGGACATTGTGCCTAACCACATGGCTTTCCACCCGGATAACATCTGGCTGATGGATGTGCTGGAGAAGGGGCCGCAGTCGCATTTTTATACTTTCTTCGACATCGATTTTCACCACCCCGATTTTAGCGGACAGGTGATGGTGCCTTTTCTGGGAGAGCCGCTGGACAAGGTGCTGGAGCAAAACCAGCTGGAGCTGAAGCTGAGCGAAAAGGGCATCACTTTAAACTACTTTGATAACGTGTACCCGATCAGCGTGTCGAGTTACCGCACCCTGCTGGAAGAGGCGCTGCAGGTTTCTGGTAAACCCGAGGCAACACCGCAAGCAGAGCAAAGCCTTAAAGAGCTAACGCTGCATGAGGCCGAGGAAAGTATAAACCCGGCTGCGTGGGGCAATTTTAAAAAGAGAATCTATCGGTCGGAGGCGCTGCGCCAGGCGCTGGAGCAGGTTTTGCAAAGTATAAACGGTAAAGAAAAGAAACTTAGAAAGTTACTGCAGAAACAGCACTTCATACTTTGCCACTGGCAGGAAACGGAAAAGCAGATTAACTACCGCCGCTTCTTTACGGTGAACGACCTGATCTGTATGCGCATGGAGCACCCGGAGGTTTTTGAGCAGTATCACCATTTCATCAAACAGCTCTGCGACCAGGAGCTGGTGCAGGGCCTGCGCGTAGACCACGTGGATGGCCTCTTCGACCCTGTTACTTACCTGAAGCGGCTGCGCCAGCTGGCCGGCCCGGAGCAATACATAGTGGTGGAGAAAATACTCGAAGGCGAAGAGCACCTGCCGGAAAACTGGCCGATTCAGGGCAACAGCGGCTACGACTTTCTGGCGTGGGTGAGCAACCTGTATACTTCCGCCAAGGCCCGTGAGCAGGTAACGCAAACCTACAGCCACCTGGTTACCAATGCCGCCGAAGATTATGAGCAGTTGGTGTTCGATAAGAAGATGTTCATCCTGACAAACTACATGCAGGGCGAATTGGAGAACCTGCTGCGCCTGCTGCAGGAGCGCCAGCTTATACCCCTGGAGCCGGAGGAACAATGGCGAAACGCACTGGCAACTTTGCTGGTGGCCTGGCCTGTGTACTGCATCTACAGCAACAGTTTCCCTATCCCTAAAGAGGAGATGCAAATTGTAGATGAGGCTTTTGAACAAGCCCGCAATCAGGCTCCAGATCTGGCCGAACAGTTGCAGCACCTGCACACCCTCTTTACCGTTGCCCCAGACGATACGGAGCAAACTAAGCACCACAAGCTATACTTTATCATGCGCAGCCAGCAGTTTACTGGCCCGCTTGCTGCCAAGGGTGTGGAAGATACCACCTTCTACAACTATAACCGCCTCATCTCCCTGAACGAGGTAGGCAACAGCCCGAATATTTTTCACATGGAGCCGCAGGACTTCCATGAGCGCATGGAGTACCGCCAGCGCACCTACCCGCACTCTCTTAACGCCACCGCCACCCACGACACCAAACGCGGAGAAGATGCACGCCTGCGCCTGAATGTACTGACTGAGCTAGCAGAGGAGTGGCAAAAAAAGGCACAGCATTGGATGGAACTCACTAAAAAGTATACTTCTGAACCTGTTGAGAATGATTTATACTTTCTGCTGCAGACGCTGCTGGGCGTAGTGCCGCTTACCGGCGAAACTGACGACACCTTAGTCACGCGGGTGCAGGAGTATCTGGAGAAAGCCTTGCGCGAGGCAAAAAACAAATCTGACTGGTCAGCGCCGAACGAGCAGTATGAGCAGGCGATGAGAGACCTTGTGCACCAGCTGCTGCAGCAGGACGAGGACTTTATGCACTCTTTCCAGCCTTTCTTCTTGAAAGTAGCCCATTACGGTTGGCTGTACTCGCTTGGGCAAACGCTGTTAAAACTGACCTGCCCCGGTGTGCCCGATGTGTACCAGGGAACAGAGTTCTGGGACCTGAGCTTGGTGGACCCTGACAACCGCCGCCCCGTAGACTATGACATGCGCCGCCGCTACCTGCAGGAGATGCAGCAGGCCGAAAAGCAAAGTATAGATAAACTGCACGAGGAGCTGCTTCATCACCCTGAAAACGGCAAGGTAAAACTGTACCTGCTGCACAAAGCCCTAACCACCCGCCGCAACATGCAGACGCTTTTTGCCAAAGGCGACTACGTGCCGCTGCAGGTACAGGGAGCCAAGAAAGAGCATGTGCTGGCTTTTGCCCGGCACCATAAAGGAGAATGGGCGCTGGTTGCGGTGCCGCTGCTATTGACAAGTTTAATAGGCAGCCACAGCCAGCCGCTGGGCGAGGAGGTTTGGCAGGATACAAGTATACTTTTGCCGGACAACGCACCGCAGGAATGGCTGCAGGTATTGGGCGCAGGCACTGTAAACGCAGCACCTTCGCTGCCTGTAGCAGAACTGTTTAAAACATTTCCGGTAGCACTCTTAACCGCTGGCCAATAGATATTAGTAATTCGTTGTTTATGAGTGGTTGCTAATTACGGGTCTACCTGATTTTTTAACTTTTCAACGCTCTAACTCTTTAACTCCTAAACCCCATTATGATTGTACATAAACGCAGCGCAGGCATTCTGCTTCACATCACCTCCCTTCCCTCCCGCTTCGGCATTGGCGATTTGGGTCCGGAGGCATTTGCTTTTGCCGACCAGTTAGAGCAGGCGGGGCAGCGTTACTGGCAAATTTTGCCACTCAACCCTACCGAAGTTAGCTATGGTAATTCTCCCTACAGCAGCCACTCCGCCTTTGCAGGAAACCCGCTGCTCATCAGCCCGGAGGAGCTGGTGCAGGATGGCCTGCTGCACAAAAAAGACCTGCAGCACTACGAGGAGTTTAATGAGGCCCGCGTGGATTTTGAGAAGGCGACCAAGTATAAACTGAAGCTGCTGCGCAAGGCTTATAAAAGCTTTAGCGAGGAGCTGCCGGATGTGCTCTGGAAAAGCTTCACTAAGTTTCAGAAGGAGCATCAGCTTTGGCTGCAGGATTATGCCCACTTTGCAGCATTTAATCAGCATTTTAAATATAAAAGCTGGACGGAGTGGCCAGAGGAGATAAAATGGCGGGACGAGCAGGCGGTGGAGCAACTGGCCGAAAAACTAAGTGAGCAGGTGGAGTTTGAGATGTTTCTGCAGTTCCTGTTTTACCGGCAGTGGAATAAGCTGAAGGCATACTGTAACAGTAAGAGCATACTCTTTTTTGGAGATATGCCGTTTTACGTAAGCCACGACAGCGCCGACGTTTGGAGCCATCCCGATATCTTTAAACTGGACCGTGACGGCTTGTCCACAGCGGTATCGGGAGTTCCGCCGGATTACTTTAGTGAGACAGGGCAACTTTGGGGCACACCTGTATTTGATTGGAAGGTGCTGCAGCAGCGTAATTTTGACTGGTGGCTGCACCGCATCGAGCACAACCTGCAATTGTTCGGCCTCCTTCGCCTCGATCATTTCCGGGCTTTTTCGGCCTACTGGGAGGTGCCAGCGGGAGAAGAAACCGCCATCAACGGCAAATGGGTAAAAACCCCTGGAGCAGCCTTTTTAAAGGCGGTGCAGCAGGAGTTTAAGGAGTTGCCCATTGTGGCCGAAGATCTGGGTGATATAGACCAGCCGGTGCGCGACCTGATGGAGAAGTTTAAGCTGCCGGGTATGCGCGTGCTGCTGTTTGCTTTTGGCGAGGATTTGCCGCACAGCCTCTACGCTCCGCACCACCACACACAAAACAGTATTGTGTACACCGGCACCCACGACAACAACACCGTGCGCGGCTGGTACGACAAAGATGCCTCAAGAGCCGACAAACGCCGCCTGCGCGAGTACAGCACCCATCGCGTAAACCAGGGCAATGTGCACCGCATCCTGAACTGGCTAACGTATAGCTCGGTTTCGCAATTGGCTGTGCTGCCTATGCAAGACGTGCTGGGGCTAGGGAACGAACATATCATGAACAAACCCTCCACCGGCAACGGCAACTGGGAGTGGCGCCTGCAGCCGCAGCAATTTACTGAGGCTCACATACAAGAACTAAAAAACATGGCTACCCGCTACGGTAGGTGGCAAGAACCAGAAGAAGAATAAGTACAGAAAAGTATAGCTAACATATTGGCTATACTTTTTTTATTCCTATTAGATATATACTATATTTCTAAGCAATTATGCTTTGTGTGATTTGAAGGCATAGCAATTCCGCACATAGTGCGGCTAGTAGGAGTAAGTACTCCTGCTAGCCGCTAATTATGGGTAATATAGAAGTATGAAATGAGAGAAAATCTTAACAATAGAAAAATTGTATTACCTGGATGGAAGTTATTAGTTGAAGAAGTTTCTAATAATGTCTATGAAATTACTTTAACAGACGACGCTAATCGAAAAGCAGGAACAACGGATTCAGATTTAGAAGCAGGAATACGTAAATGTGCAGAATATGCATTTGAAATTGAAAAACAGATAAGAAAGAAATGGAATAAATTCCTGTTTGAAGCCGCTCTGATTGAACTAACAAAAGAAGACATTTTAGAATCCAACTATGACGATGATACTTTTGGCTCTTGGTTCATAGAATTTCAAAAAGAACGAATCATTAGGGATGGTAAGGAAAACATATTAATCAAGCAATTAAAGACTACAACTGGGTGGGAAGACGAGGTGAATTTTAATCTTAGGGAATTGAGCTATGATGATTTTCTTTCCGCAGTTAGTCAAAAGAAATAAATCCTATAACCCAGCACTGCATTAACCATTGCTACGCTAAGGGCACATGCAGTACAAACCGCTAGGGCTAAATATTATTTTATAAACTTTAAAATTTAGGAATGAAAGAGCATTTAGAATCAAAGAAAAATGTTTGGAAATTATTGCCACACATCTATTTCACTGGATTAGCCGCTTTCTGGTTTTTCGGTGACTTATTGACAATACAAAATTTCAGCCTGTTAGCCTTAGGGGTTTCAGTTATCCTGATCATTCAAGCAATTATACAAAATAAGACAATAGGTATTTGCATGGGTATATTTGCAGCGATAATTAGTTTATACACTTTTTTTGCTGTACTATCTGAGTTCAATGACTTTGGAATTGTTAACAACAGCGCCATACAGCTAATTACTGTTGGTTCAGCACTATCATTAGGTGGACTTGCAATGGGAGTTACGTTGACTTTAATCAACCTGAAAAAGTAGTAACATGAAAAATTAATTTCGCTAAACCAGTACAGATTTACCCCTTCCTGAGCTGCGGGCTTTGGCTGCACTAGTCCGTTGACAGTAAATGTAGTTACAGAATTTAGTGATAAAATCAATCTAATAAACTTAAGTGAATTAGTCGAAGAATGGATTGGTACAGCTTCTTATGGGGGATTGTGTTTGTATCAGCTGGTATATTAAGGTTACTGATGTGGTATCAAGATGATAGCAAAGACAGAAGTTGGCTTGACATAGGCAATGCTGGACTAATATCTGGTGGTATCTTCGGAATCATCGCAGGCTTTTCCGTTATCATTTCGTCACTCAAACAGACGATTCGTTTTATAAAAAATTAAGTTACCAATCATCGGAATAGCCTTATTCACTTCCAAACAGGCGAGCAAACTCTAAAATGAATCACGCCAGCCAGGTTTATACTTTGGCTGCGCGCAATCCGACAGCTTCTAATAGATTATATTCTAAACAATAACTACCTAAACCTTAATCATCATGGGCGAAATCAAAAAATCAGACATCAAGCAGGAAGTATTCGACCTTTACGATGACTATGCGCACAGCCGGATAAACAGGCGCGACTTTGTGCAGAAGCTTTCTATATATGCTGTGGGTGGCCTTACGGTTGGTTCGCTCATGAGCTTTCTGATGCCGGATTACCAGGGTGGTATCCAGGTAAAAGCCAATGACCCGCGCATTAAATCTGAATACATTTACTACCAGTCGCCGAAGGGCGGCGGCAAGATGAAGGCGCTGTTATGTATGCCCGCAGACGCGACAGGGAAACTTGGGGGCGTGGTGGTGGTGCATGAAAACCGTGGGCTTAACCCGCATATTGAAGACGTAGCCCGAAGAGCCGCACTGGCAGGTTTCATATCTATTGCCCCAGATGCGTTAACGCCACTCGGCGGCTATCCCGGCACTGATGATGCCGGCCGTGAGCTACAAAGCAAGCGCGATAGAAATGAGATGCTGGAGGATTTTATAGCCGCTCAAGATTACCTGAAGCAGCACAAAACCTGCAACGGAAAAGTTGGCGTGGTAGGCTTTTGCTTCGGCGGCTGGATAGCGAACATGATGGCCGTGCGCCTGCCAGACCTGGCCGCCGCCGTTCCTTTTTACGGAGGCCAGCCCGCTACCGAAGATGTACCCAAAATAGAAGCGCCACTGCTCCTGCACTACGCTGAAAATGACACCCGCGTAAATGAGGGCTGGCCTGCTTATGAAGAGGCGCTAAAAAAGCACAGCAAAGAATACGCGGCCTATGTATACCCTGATACCAACCACGGCTTCCACAACGATACCACCCCACGCTACGACAAAGAGGCGGCAACATTAGCCTGGAACCGCACCATTGATTTCTTTAAAGAGCAGCTGCAGTAAGTATAGGTTTTAGGGATTTAAACCTTCAAGCTTCTTCTGCAGCAGATTTTATACTTTCCGAAAGCTAAAAAGCCGTGGCTGGTAAACCTACAGGAATACCAGCCACGGTTTTTTGCATTTAATTTATACTTACCGCAATCCGCTATACTTTAAAGTAGCATAATCATCTAAAATTCTGTTTGTTAAACACTTCCAAAAGCTTATATTAGAGCATAACACGGCAGCAGACGGCTCCGCAGATCAACCTTTAACAAACCAAAACTATGGCACAGCAAAGCACCCAGATTGCCCTTGGCTCCCGGGCCCATAACTTCGCGCTTCTCGATACGGTTTCTGATAAGATTGTTACCCTGCAGGATGTGGCCTCACCAAATGCCACTGTCATCATGTTTATCTGCAACCATTGCCCTTACGTAATGCACATACTGCCGGAACTCGTACAACTTGCCAACAAGTATAAAAGCAAAGGCGTCAGTTTTGTCGCTATTAATGCCAACGATGCAGGAGCATACCCGCAGGATGGGCCGCAGCACATGAAAGAACTCGCCCTAAAAATGCACTTCCCTTTCCCTTACCTCTACGACCAAACGCAGCAGATAGCCCGAAACTACCATGCCGAGTGCACTCCGGAGTTTTATGTATATGATGCCAGCATGCGCCTGGCTTACCATGGCCAATTCGATAGCGCAAGGCCAAAAAACAACACCCCCGTTACCGGTCAGGACTTAAGCAAAGCGCTGGAGGCACTGCTATCCGGGCAAAGGGTGCCGGAGCAGCAGCAGCCAGGTATAGGCTGTGGCATTAAGTGGCGGTCGCTTAGCCCTGCGTAGGGTTTATAGGTGGCGGCACATCCAGTTTGTTCTCGCTCACAAGTTCTTTCATGGCTGTTACATGGTCTAGGTATTGCGACGTATACTTATCCTGAGCAGCGTGAATATACATGGCTGTACCTCCCTTTACGGTATCAATTATGTCTTCGTGCTCTTCCATCGGGATAGCCGGGCAACCTAAACTGCGGCCCAAGCGCCCTGCCTGTTGTATAAAAGCTTCCGAAGCATACTCGGCACCGTGCATTACTATGTAGCGGTCTTTTGCGTTGGTGTTATAGCCTTCATCCAATCCGTTTAGCTTTAGGGAGAGTCCGTGCTTTCCGATGTAAGTGCCTTCGGTCATGTAAAAACCGATGCTGCTCATAAAAGACTCGTTTTCGTTGGAGAAGTTCTCTGCAAACTCGTTGCCTGAGTTTCGGCCATGCGATACGTAAGTGTTAAACAGCAGCTCCTTTTTCTCCACATCTACCACCCACAGCCGCTTCTCGTTCGATGACTTCGTAAAATCCACTATCGTGATGTATGGCTTGCCCGACACCTCGTTGTTGTGCCGCATGTTGTAGTAGCCGGTAAGCGCTTTGTGAAACACCTCGAAACGCAGCCCCGACTCCTGCAGCTGCATGTTGCTATACAAGTTGTAGGCTACCTGGTTAAAGCGCATGAGCTTCACGTTCATCATCTTTCGCTTTAGCGTAGCTGGGTCTGAGTGTGGCATAGCGGCACCTGTGTTAACAGGCGTGGCCAGCGGCGTTAGAATAAGCGGTGCAAACAGCGGTAGTAATTTACGGCTAAGCCTGCGGCGCATGTATCTCCATCTCGGTTTTCTCATCTCTCCATAATTTTATACTTCTTGATTTTACGGCCCGGCGCTGTTACGGTTTAAATCCGCACTTCCGTAAACAATATTCATACCCCAACATCACAGCAATCAAATATCCTAAACACCAATATATTACATTTAACAGGCACCATTTTTGCCTCACCTGATGTTAAAAATACTCTAAGAAGATCTACCGTATGCATATAAACCGAAACAGGTACACAAGCTTAATTTTTTATACTTTGATAACCCTTTTGCTGGCCAGTTGCAGCCAGCAGCAAACTCTGCGCGGCGTGTTTAGCAACCAGACGCCCCACGAGAAGTATGCCGCCAAGTTAAAATCCGCTAACCTACACGAAACCGCCTTGGGCCAAAAATGGCTTCAGGCTAGCGAACAGGCGCTGCAGGACTCGATTATTGTCACGCTGCCTTTTAAGGAAACAGGATATTTTGCTGCGGATAAACCCAAAGCGCTTGGCTACCGCATAGATGCGCAACGCGGGCAGCGCTTAATCGTGAACCTGGAGGTACAGGCCCGCGAACAACTGCAAGTGTTTATGGACTTGTTTGAAACCGGCAACGGAACTTACAAGCACTTAGCAGCTGCCGACACAGCCGCTACCACTTTGTCTTATGAGGTGGAGGAGGACCAGCAGCACGTTTTGCGTGTGCAGCCAGAGTTGCTGCGCAGCGGGCAGTATACTGTCACCATTCAGGCAGAACCCATACTTGCTTTTCCGGTGGCAGGCAAAAGCAGCCGCAATATTGCCAGTATCTGGGGAGACCCACGTGATGCCGGTGCACGCAGCCATGAAGGTATAGATGTTTTTGCCAAGCGCGGCACCCCCGCTATAGCAGGCACGGCTGGCACAGTAAGGCAGGTAGCTACCACGCCACGTGGCGGCAAAGTAGTATGGCTAACAGACATTAACCGCCGGCAAAGCCTATACTATGCCCACCTGGATAGCCATTTGGTACAGGTAGGGCAGCAGGTACAAGCCGGCGACACGCTGGGCCTGATAGGTAACACCGGCAACGCCCGCACCACCAGTCCGCACTTGCACTTCGGTATTTACCGCTACGGCCATGGCGCTACAAACCCGTACCCGTACGTGCATCAGTCTGCTACTCCGGCACCTGCCGTTAAAATAAATGGTGAGCTGTTAGGCAATTGGGTTCGTGTGGCAAGCCGCAATGCCAATGTGCGCCTGCAACCAAGTATAAAATCGGGTGTGTACTTATCGCTGCCGCAGCACACACCGCTGCAGGTAACCGGGGGCACCTCCAGTTGGTACCGAATCGCACTGCCTACTGGCAAAGAGGCGTATATTGCCAGCAGTGTAGTAGAGCCGGCTACCAAGCCTGTAAAGTATAAAAAGTTAACCTCCGACACGAAACTGCTCGACCAGGCACATCCCCAGGCTGCCGCTAAAAACAACCTGCCAGCCGGAACCAGTATAGCCATACTTGGCAGCTACCAAGGGTTTGATTTTGTGCGTATCGATGCCGGTGAGTTCGGCTGGATCAACCCACAGCTGACGGTAAGTGTGCGTTAAGTTTGATAACCTACTCCTGACCCTAGAGGAGAGGAATTGCTCGTGAACGATTGTCATCCCCAAATTCCCCCTTCGAATGAGGAATTTGGGTAAGCTCCGTCAGCCGTGACTATCAAACCACCCCAACCCCTCCTTGTCCAAGGAGGGGAATTTTTACCTTGCCCCGGCCCTCCCCTTTTCTCGAGGGCCTTTGGAGTTTTTCCGGTGATGAACGCAGTGAGGCGGCCCGAGGCACGAAAAGAGAGCCCCTACCCCCGGCAGGAAAAGCTCCCAGCGTGATACGGGAAGACGAGCCCTACCCCCGCCCGGAGGGAGCCAAAGCCAGAAATGAAATAAGCAGGGTGTAAAGCTGGGGATGAACTAACGATTAGAAAGTGTAGCTTTTCTCATTTTATAAGCAGCAGCAGCCAGCCAAGTATAACTTGGCTGGCTGCTGCAATTAACAAAGGCAGCACAATCAAAAGCTTGCGACAAGCAATCAATTAAACTGATCAAGAACAGACACAAGTAAAAGCTACTGCATACAACAAACGAACACAACAACTGCCATTTCCCCAAATACTAATACCTCAAAATGCCCGAGAATCCTTATATTTACATTTAAGATAAAACCAAACACCTATTGCCTTTGAAGTTAGCTGCCATAGATATTGGATCCAACGCGGTGAGATGCCAGATCTCCACAGTACTGAACCAGAACGGGAGAGTATTCTTTAAGAAAGTAGAATACGTGCGTTACGCGATCCGTTTTGGGGAGGATGTTTTTAATACCGGCTATATAAGCGACCTGAAAATCGAGAAGTTTGTGAAGCTGCTCAAGGCTTTTCAACTGCTGCTGGATGTGCACGACGTGGACCATCATATGATCTGCGCCACTTCTGCGATGCGCAGTGCCTATAACGCTCCTGAAATCATCGCAAAAGTGAAAGAAGAAGTCGGGATGGAGATTCAGGTGATTGATGGGGAAACAGAGGCAGACCTGATTAACAAGGTTATCTATAACTTCCTGGATGAGCGCAACTACCTGCACATAGATGTAGGCGGTGGCAGCACAGAGTTTAACATCTACGTAAACCGCGAAAAAGTTGCCTCGCAGTCGTTTGAGCAAGGGTCTATCCGGCACATGCATGGCCGCGACTCAGAAGTACTCTGGAATAGCATGCGCACATGGATCGAGGCTAATGCCAAAAAGCACCATATATCTCGTGCCATCGGTACAGGCGGCAACATCAACAAAATATTTGAAATTGCAGGCAAATCGCCTGGCAAAGCTATTTTCAGAAAGCAGATTGAGGAGGTTGCCACCTACGTAGCCAGCCTAAGTATGGAGCAACGCATAACTGACCTTCTCCTGAACCCTGACCGGGCCGATGTGATAGTGCCAGCTTCTGAGATTTACCTGTCCGCCATGAAGTGGGCCAAAGTGGAAAGTATGATTGTGCCAACAGTTGGCCTGAAAGACGGCATGCTTCACTCCCTGTATGAGCGTTACCACCCGGAGCGCTTCGTTATCACCCGTATCAGCTAAATTCAGCAAAATACTTATACTAAAAACCGGCTGCAGCCCCTTCTTCAGAAGATAAGCTGCAGCCGGTTTTTATATTGCGGCAAGTATGGATTTTATACTTTACAAAGCAGTTTTCTATATTTTAACACCGCTTTAGATGCTGTCTACACCCTTAGGCGAGCTATACTAATTCTACTGGTTCAGTGCTGTAGGCTTTGTTGTAGAACAGCTTGTGTATATCCATTACTTCTTCGCTTGCTCCGGGGCGGCGCTTAATATACGTGCCATCCTCGCGCATAATATAAGAGTTGTGGTTATCCAGCAGGTTATAGTATAGAATATTGATTGCCTCCCGCTTCAGCTCCGCATTAGCAATCAGAAAGAGCGCTTCAATACGCCTGTCGAAGCTGCGCACCATCATATCGGCGCTGCCGCTGTATACTTTCGGGTCGCCGTTGTTGTGGAAGTAGTACAGGCGCGAGTGCTCCAGGTACTCTCCTACTATGCTTTTCACAGAGATATTCTCGCTCAGATCTTCACGGCCCGGGCGCAGGCAGCAAATGCCCCGCACAATCAGCTTAATCTGAACACCGGCTTTGGATGCTTTGTACAGCTCATCAATTATCTCACGGTCCTCCAGCGAGTTAATCTTTACCACGATGCCGCTCTTCAGGCCCTTTTTAGCGTTGCGCGCCTCATGCCGGATCAGCTCCATCAACTGGGTGCGCATGCCTTTAGGCGAGGTCATCAGGTACTTATACTCGTTCGGGCGCGAGTGGCCGGTAATTACGTTGAAAAACTCAGACACGTCGTGCGCATAGATCTCGTTGGTCGTCAGCAAGCTCACATCGGTGTAGAGGCGGGCGGTGGCTTCGTTGTAGTTGCCACTGCCTATGTGTATGTAGCGCGTCACCTTCTCGCCTTCCTTCCGGATGATCATCATCATTTTGGTGTGCGTTTTATACTTGCTGATGCCGTAGATAACAAAGCAGCCGGCCTTCTCCAGGCGCTCGCCCTCCCGTAGGTTGCGTTCTTCGTCAAAGCGAGCTTTCACCTCGAATAGAACCGACACGTGCTTACCATTCTCAGCCGCTTTCAGCAGAGCTGCCGTTACCCGGCTCTGGTCTGCCAAACGGTAGATTGTCTGTTTTATACCCAGCACCGAAGGGTCTTCGGCGGCGCGCTCTAGCAGGTTTACCACCGGCTCCATACTATTGTAAGGGTGGTGTAGCAGCACATCGTGTTCTTTCAGGTACTCAAACATATCCACGCCATCGCTGGGCAGGCTGAGCGGTGGAATAGAAGACGGTTGTTTAAAGCCTTTGTCACGGAACTGGCGGTGGTTAACAATCTGCCACAGGGCGCGCAGGTCCAGCATACTGTTAATGGTAAACACGTTGGCATTGTCTATTGTCCAGCGCTCCTTCAGTATCTTCATCATGAACTGCGACGGGTTACGCTCTACCTCCAGCCGCACCACACGTCCTTTTTTCCGCGTTTTGAGCTTGGCTTTTATCTCCTGCACAAAATCCGCCTCCAGGTCGTCAGACTCCTCCAGCGTAAAGTCGCCGTTTCGGGTAATGCGGAACAGGTTTACCGACACGATCTCCACGTTGCGGAAGAACTTCTTAATCTTCCAGCGCACAATCTCCTCAATCGGTACAAAGATGATTTTCTCCTTGCGGTTGATCTCGTAAAATCGCGCTAAGTTCTGCGGAATCTGCACAAATGTTACGCGGTCCTGCGGTTTGCCCTCGTCGGTGGTGCGGGTTACCACGCCAAAGGTCAGCAGCTGGTTCATCAGTAGCGGAAAGCCGTGGTAATTATCGAACACCATGGGCGTAAGCAGCGGAAATATGGTATTCTTAAAGAAGGAGTCTGCCTTCTTCTGCTCAATCTCCGTCAGCTCGCTTACCTTCAGTATATCGCAGCCGCTTTTGGGTAGCAACGGCTTCAGCTCATTGTTAAATGTAAGGTACTGGTCGTTTACAAAGCGGTGGGCATAGTCGAGCAGCTTCTTCCGGAAAGGCAGTTCGCGCAGGCCAGAATAATCGAGGCGCTCTTTTCCGTAGTCAAGGTAATTGTACAAGCTGCCCACCCGAATCATGAAAAACTCATCGAGGTTAGACGAGGTAATGGCCAGGAATTTAAGCCTGTCGAAAATGCTTTTTCCCGGATCACGCGCCTGGTCCAGCACACGGTAATTGAATCGTAACCAGCTCAGGTCACGGCTAATGTATTTACTTTTCTTTATCTGGTCAGAAACCTTATTGATAAGCATGTCTTCTTTATTTTTCGGATGCCTGCATACAGCCGGGGCGGCGGCAGGTGCTCTCTATACTTCTTAACCCCAAAATATAAGGAGAAAGTATAGGTAATCCTTCATATTGCCTGATTTTTTCTCTTCTGCCGGGTTTCCGTTTATACTTCTGCCTAACTATCAACGTACACCAAAAGCAACCAACTATTTTTGCCATGAACACTTCCGCTGCCACCTCGCCTATTCTGAATGAGTTTCCGCCGCTGCCACTGGATGATTGGGAAAACACCAAAGATACGTTGCACCTTTACCTGCAGATTATTGGCAAAATCCGGCTGAAGCTGATGCCCCGCCGCAACCATTGGTGGAATGTAACCCTGTACGTAACCAGCCAAGGACTGACTACCGGCCCCATGCCTTACAAGTTTTATACTTTAGAGTGTGCGTTTGATTTTATAGATCACCAGCTGCACCTGCACACCAACACCGGCGCCTCTGAAAGTATAAGCCTGCAAGATGGCCTGAGCGTAGCCGAATTTTACAACCAGGTGATGAAGGCGCTGGAGGTTTTAGGCGTGCATGTGGAGCTTTTGGCCAAGCCTTACGACAACAAAAGCACCATACCTTTTGCACAGGATCATACCCATGCCACATACAACCCTGAGCAGGTGCACCGCTACTGGCGCGTGTTGGTTACCGTAGACCAGGTACTGAAAGAGTTTAGCGGGCGTTTTACCGGTAAAACCTGTCCTGTGCAGCTGTACTGGCACCATCTCGATTTAACTGTTACGCGTTTTTCCGGTAAACAGGTTCCTACAAACCCTGAGGCCAGTGTGGTGGAAAAAGATGCCTACTCGCACGAGGTGGTGAGCTTTGGTTTCTGGCCCGGCGATGATCAAGTGCGGTTCCCGGCTTTCTACTCCTATACTTTTCCCTCGCCGGAGGGCCTGGAGAAAGAGCCTTTGCAGCCCAGGCAAGCCAGTTGGGTAGATGCTAACGGAAGTCCTATGGCCATGCTTAACTACGAGGAGTTCCGCCAACTCGGCAACCCACGCCAAGCCCTGTTAGATTTTCTGGAAAGCGCCTACCAAGCCGGAGCGAAACTAGCTAAATGGCCTGTAAAAGAGCTGGAGACAAAACCTTTGGAGATGCTGTAAAGGATTTGCACTGTAATGTTTTCTGTACCGTCTGGGGTAATAGTTTTATTTACCAGCTACTGGTAGTCTTCGGCTTTATAAGTCTATTCGTTTAAAAGCTGCTTTCCGGATTTGAACCAAGCTATACTTTCTAGCTGCAGCTTATCCTTGGCTTTACAACCTGCTCGTTTCATTTCTGGCTTTGGCTCCCTCTAGGCGGGGGTAGGGGCCCTCGATAAGGGCATCGCGCGGTGTTCCCTCCTGCCTCCGCTGCGCTGCGGCTGCCGCTTAGGCGGCACCGGATCTCACAAGGCGCTCAACCCAAGGACTGGGTATTATTCCGATAGCTACCACTGACGGAGCTCAAGCAAAATTCCCCTCCTTAGACTAGTGAGAACGGGAGTTCGAAACTAGCGAGCGTAGCTCTGAGGGGTTAGGGGTGGTTGGATGATACAGCTGACGGAATTTTACCTCCTTGGAGGGGCTAGGGGGTAGGTTTACACTTCAACAAAAGTTTAAAGGCTCCGCTCCTTCCACAAACAAGAGTCCAGAGCTGGGGCGTGTTGTTCAGGTTGTCGTTCGGCCTCTAAACTATCCTGCAACTGGAAACGAATTTTATGTTGTACCTTTGTTGCGTCCATCAAGCATCAACTAACTATAAGCTCCATGTCCTTTTCATCTCTTGGCTTATCGGCACCTTTAGTTAAAGCTGTAGAAGCGCAGCAGTACACGCAGCCGTACCCTATCCAGAAAGAAGCCATACCTGCTATGCTGCAAGGCAAAGATATACTTGGTCTAGCGCAAACAGGCTCGGGTAAAACGGCGGGTTATGTGCTGCCAATTCTGGAGATGCTGCAACGCAAAAGTCCTGCTGCCGGCAGAGCCGTACCTGTGCTGGTGCTGGTGCCAACCAGAGAGCTGGCGGTGCAGGTAAATGAAGTGATCCGCTCCTTTGCCACAGAGCTGCCGAGGCAGGTAAAATCTATGGCGGTGTTCGGGGGCGTATCCATAAACCCGCAAATGATGAAGCTGCACGGCACTGATGTACTTATTGCTACGCCCGGCCGACTGCTTGACCTGGTAGAGCACAAGGCGGTGCAACTTGCTGAGGTAGAGGTGCTAGTGCTGGATGAAGCCGATAAAATGCTGAACCTGGGTTTTAAGGAGGAGGTTGACAAAATATTCTCTTTGCTACCCGCCAAACGCCAAAACATACTTTTCTCTGCCACGCTGCACGAGGAGGTGGCTTTTGTAGTAGCCGATGTTCTGCACAACCCGGTTAAGATTAAAATTGAAGAAGAGGCTGTAGTGCCTGAGCTGATAAACCAGATAGCCTATCAGGTGGCGGCGGAGCGCAAAGGCCCGCTGCTGCGCTACCTTATAAAGCAGGGCGATATGCAGCAGGTGCTGGTGTTTACATCTTCCATCCGCACGGCTAACAACGTAGTAGGCAAACTGGTGAAGAACGGTGTAGAGGCCGCTGCTTTTCATGGCGACAAAAGCCAGGGAGCCAGAACCGAGGCGCTGCGCCAGTTTAAGGCCGGCAAAGTGCGTGTGCTGGTGGCTACCGATTTGGCTTCTCGCGGTATCGACATTAAGTTTCTGCCGCACGTCATTAATTACGAACTGCCCCGCTCACCTAAAGACTACGTACACCGCATTGGCCGTACCGGACGCGCAGAAGCCTCCGGAGAAGCTATTTCCCTTATCTCGCCAGACGAGGAGCATCATTTTAAAGTGATTCAGAAAAAGATGGGCAAGCGCGTACCCATGACGCCGACAGATGAAATTGACCTGGCTGGATTTTAACAAAGTATAAAAACAGGTATAAACAAAAACAGGCGAGCCTCTCGGTTCGCCTGTTTTTGTTTATACGCATACTTCCTCCTGTTACGGAATCCATTTAATGTCTGAGAAATCTGGTTTTCGCTTCTCCAGGAAAGCGTTGCGGCCTTCCTTGGCTTCCTCGGTCATGTATGCCAGCCTGGTGGCTTCACCGGCAAACACCTGCTGCCCTACCATACCATCATCTGTCAGGTTAAAAGCAAATTTTAGCATTTTAATAGAAGTTGGTGATTTCGCTAGAATCTCCTGTGCCCATTCGTATGCAGTATCCTCCAGCTCATCGTGCGGAATAACGGCATTTACCATACCCATGTCATAAGCATCTTGTGCGGAATAGTTTCTGCCCAGGAAGAAGATCTCACGAGCGCGCTTCTGCCCTACCATTTTGGCCAGGTAAGCAGAACCGTAACCACCGTCAAAACTAGTTACATCGGCATCGGTTTGCTTAAAGATTGCGTGCTCTTTGCTAGCCAGCGTCAGGTCGCAGACTACGTGCAAGCTATGGCCGCCACCAACAGCCCAGCCCGGTACCACGGCAATAACCACCTTCGGCATAAAACGGATCAGGCGCTGCACCTCCAGAATGTTAAGACGCGGCATACCTGCCTCATCCACATAGCCTTGGTGGCCGCGTGCGTTCTGGTCGCCGCCGCTACAGAAAGAATAAATCCCATCTTTAGTGGAAGGACCTTCGGCAGAGAACAGTACTACGCCAATAGAAGTATCCTCACGGGCATCCAGGAAAGCCTCGAAAAGCTCCGCCACTGTTTTAGGGCGAAACGCGTTGCGCACATTCGGGCGGTTAAAGGCAATCCGGGCCACTCCTCCGGATTTTTTATAGGTGATATCTTCGTATTCTTTGACCGTTATCCAGTTAGCTTTGCTCATATCTTCAGATTTTTTGTAAAAATAAGGCTTTTCATACTTTGGTGCACAATGCAGTCGGTGATTTGGTGGATAAGCAATGGCTGAAGCTGTACTTTATACTTTGTAGCGGGCGTTAGCGTGTGCCTTTTAAATTATCTAACTACCCCTGGCTGCAATGCCGTCAACTTAAGAAATATCTCGGGTTGCATCCAGTAAAGCAGTCGCCCTTGCTGTGTCTTCTGACCAGCAAGTTGTTGGTCAGAACACGTAACAACGGCAAACTTAAACGCTTAAGTTGGCGGCATTTACCCTGACCCCTCCATATCAAAAGCTACCATTAGGACACATTTTATTCCTGCCGCAAGATTGCATCTTGTGGCTTATAATGGGGCAAGTTTTCAGCTTGCAAAAGTATAAATCGAGCCTTCTGAGGGCAATGCAAGCTGAAAGCTTGCCCCATAGGAATCCCCAAGTTGAAAACTCGCGGCAGGTTAGCTGGTTGTAAACTTGTATCTTATCGTAGCCTTGTCTAAGGAGGTGAATTACCGGCTAAGACATCCTTTTCTGCTCCCGCAGAAAGCGATTAAAATATTGCAGAAGTATAGCCACATTTACGATAACGTGCAACTTACGGCATGCTCAAAAAACAAAGAAGCCGCTCTGGTTATACTTCCAGAGCGGCTTCTCATCAATTTATACTTGGTCACAATAAGGTTACCAGAGTCTGATTCTGTCTTCTGGTGCTTTGTAAAGCTTATCGCCAGGCTGCACATTAAAGGCTTCGTACCAAGCATCCATGTTTACTACAGGGCCAACAGTTCTGAACTGCCCCGGAGAGTGCGGATCGGTTACGATTTGCTGTGCGGCAGCTTCCGGAAGGATGTTACCTCTCCAAACCTGTGCCCAAGCCAGGAAGAAACGCTGATCTGGCGTAAAGCCGTCGATCTTCTCGTTAGACTGCCCTTGCTCTGTCATTTTAAAGGCTTCGTAAGCAGCGTTAAGGCCGCCCAAGTCACCGATGTTCTCACCTAAAGTCAGCTTACCGTTTACGTGCACGCTATCCAGCACCGTGTAAGCATCGTACTGCTCCTGCAGTGTTTTAGCTTTTTCGTCGAACTTGGCGCGGTCGGTTTCTGTCCACCAGTTGCGCAGCGTACCGTCTTTGTCGTACTGGCTACCGGAGTCGTCGAAGCCGTGAGAAATTTCGTGGCCGATTACAGCACCGATACCACCGTAGTTCACCGCGTCATCCGCATTCGGGTCGAAGAACGGGAACTGCAGGATACCTGCCGGGAACACGATCTCGTTCATAACCGGGCTGTAGTAAGCGTTAACAGTCGGAGGCGTCATGCCCCAACGCTCACGGTCAACTGGTTTGCCCAGCTGGTCCACCATCTCGTTGTAGCCCCATGCACCGGCGTTGCGCACGTTCTGGAAGAAGGCATTGCGGCTAATCGCCAGACCTTCGTAATCTTTCCACTTGTCAGGGTAACCAACTTTCGGGCGGAAAGCGTGCAGCTTAGCCAATGCTTTCTCTTTTGTCTCGGCGCTCATCCAGTCCAGGCCATTAATACGGATTTCGTAAGCCTTGATCAGGTTTGCGATCAACTCATTCATTCTGGCTTTCGCCTCCGGCTTAAAATGCTCCTTCACATACAGCTGGCCTAACAGTTCGCCAATGGTGCGGTCTGTCAGCTGCGACATGCGCTGCCAACGTGGCGTCTGTACTTTTTGTCCGCTCAGAGCCTGCGTAAACGCGAAGTTTGCATCTTCAAACGGAGTGCTCAGGTATGGCGCTGCTGATTTCAGCACATTCCACTGCAGGTAAGTCTGCCAGTCAGTGATCGGGGTTGCTTTCAGCAGGTCGTTCAGCTCAGCAAAGAATTTCGGGTTATTCACCAAAATAGTGTCTTCGCCGGTTACCTTCATCTGCGCCATCAGCGGCTGCCAGTCTATGTTAGAGGTGGTTTTGCTGAAGTCTGCTACGGCAAATTTGTTGTAGGTTTTGTATGGGTCGCGCATCTCTACACGCGCCATCTGCGCCTCGGCCATCTTCTTCTCCAGGTTAAAGATGGTTTCTGCGTTCTGCTTCGCCTCTTTCTCGGATGTTCCGGTTAGCGTAAACAGCTTGGTGATGTAGGTCTTGTACGCTTCCTGAATCTTCTGATTTCGCGCATCGTTTTTCAGGTAGTAGTCGCGGTCTGGCAATGTGGTGCCGCCCTGGCTAAACTGCGGGATCATCGTATTCGGGTCCTTGCGGTCCTGGCCTACATAGAAACCGAACATCGGAGAGCCTACGCCAGTTGTTCTCTGGTAGGCCACTTCGTTTAAAACGCCCTGAATGTTCTTCACCTTGCCGGCTCTCTTCAGGTCTTTTTTGATAGGCTTGTAACCCAGTTTATCAATGGCGGCGCTGTCCATGGCGGCGGCGTAGAAATCGCCTACACGCTTGTTAACAGAGCCTGCAGCTGCGTTTTTGTCGGCGGCTGCCTCGTCCAGAAGGTTTTTTACAGCCTGTATGTTGAAATCACGCAGTAAGTTAAAGCTTCCCCAACGGGTTTCCTTGGCAGGAACCGGGTTGCTTTTGAGCCACGCGCCACTGGCGTAAGTATAAAAGTCATCGCCTGGCTTTACCGACAGGTCCATGTTGGACTTATCGATGAATGGCGTTTTGGTGTCAGCTTTTTGCTGGGCGGTAGCTTCTGCGCCATACAGCACAGCAGCCCCGAAAAGTAGTAGTCGGAGGTGATTTTTCCAGTTCGACATGCTCTTCTTAGAAGGTTGTTTAAGGTTATAAAGTAAAGATCAATACCGGGCAGATAAATACTTATCTTTTCCGGCCCTAAAATAGCGGTTAAAAAGTTAAAGAATGCTATTTCTCACGTTTTAGCGCCTTTTGTGCTCTTTTAACAAGCCAAGCTCCTATAAAATTCATACTTCCAAGTATAGCGATGTAAATACATGGCGTTCGGAAGTATACTTTTAGGCGCTTCTGGCTTCTTAGAGTAGGTTTGAGGAGAAAGGTTTAATTGGAGGAGGTGATTTAGAACTTTACTAAGCGAGAATAATGCGCAGGCTTGCTATTCGTTTTTAGCGGATGCCAGTGGTTTGGCCAGGTAGTAGGTTGGCCGTTTAAAGTGTAAGGGCTTGAGTGTACTATCTTTAGAAATGACATACTTGGTGTTTCCGAACCCTGGCGCATCATTTAAGATAAGCGTATCCGCCTCGGCCCTCCATTTACCTTCAAAGCTTCTGTTTGTAAGGCAATCAGCGTAGTGGTACTTAAAGCTTTTGTTGCCCCAAAGTTCAACAGTAGCGCCCGCAAAGCAACCATGTGCCGGAGGGCAGCTCGTAAAAGTAGCGACCGGCCTTATACTTGTTTTCAAGAAGACCAGCAAAATATTTAGAGCCGATGCAAACAGGAACAATGGCAACAGCTTGAACAATAACGTTGACCTGAAACTTATCTTTTTCTTCATTGAAGCGCTTCTGTGAAGTAGCCGGAGCATTGCCCATATAAAGATATCATACTTCTATTTTAGGAATTCCTTCATTTGATGAGGTAAAGGATATTAGTCTTTCCTCATAAAATCAAATGCACCTTTTCTAAGTTGCACTCCATACTCTAAATAAGCTTTCATACAGGCCAGGAAATTTGCCCACCCCTCAGTATTTCCTAAAGCCCATTTTATATTTTCTTCGCTAAACTTCTTTCCGTTTTCATTAACTCTTACCAGCGTGCTTTGGTCAGGTAAGGTTTCTAATGTGATAGTTACCACAGTTTCCGGATCCCAAACAAACGATACTGAGCGATTATCTTCAATTTTAATATTTTTAACAGGAAATTTGTCAGCAAATTCAGGAAATTTCCAGATTACTTCTTTTCCTGATTCTAGCCGTCCGGTACTCTCCGAAATAAAGTACTTGGTCATCTTTACAGGATCTACAATTCCTTCAAAGACTTCTTCTATAGATCTTTGAACTTGTATTTTTGCTTGAGATTTAAGCTCCATTTTCTTTTTAACTATTAAAGGTTTTTTGCAAAGCATACCTTAAAATCGATTTTACGCTTTGGGACAAGTTATGACTCAGCTACAGTAATGTTAGGGATTTTTTTATTTATACACTTACTCTTTTCGATACCTGCTTTACGCTTAGAGTCTTTGTTAGTATTTATAGGTTTTCTACAACTTGAATGAGTAATCTTCTACTATGACAGACTTACTCAAATCATTTAATCCATACCGATAGGATTCTATGTTGTAGATTAACTTAACAGAATCCTTTTCCAAAGTATAATCAAAACTACCGAAAAAACCTTTTATTATTCTTGGGTTCTTTACAGCCACACTATCTAAAAGCTTCTTCTGCAACTGTAATTTTTCATTATAAACCAGTACATCCATATCAGTGATAAGCAGCACTTTATCTCTGTATTTCTTAACATGAAAAACTCTTCTCTTCAGTTTCCCATGAATATGTGTCCCATCGTAGTCAATTTCTTCTAAACTTGACCTTTGAAGTACTTGGCCGTTGTCAATGGATATAGCTAGAAGGTCCTTAGCATAGTTGTTGATGTACAAGACTTGATTTAGAGAGTCAATATCGTAGCTTACCATTGAGTTTAATTCGAGTTGCAACTCTGGTGGAAACGTTACCTCATTAACTATTCCCTTTAGCACTCTACCATTTTTCAATATTATTATACCTTTTTGTAATCTTCTATATCTACTTTAACAGCAGGAAATTCCTGCTTGCACCCAAAGAAAATTAAGCAGAGAAGAATGAGAGGTCTAAAGTATAGTGGCTTCAACATGCTTTTAAATTATCTTCAACGGACTGAGTTTTGCAGTGGCGTAGCTGCCGTAAAGCTTTGGTTGGCGAATGTTTTTCTTATTGTTTTTTAGAAAAGCCTGTTAAATAGTGGGTTGTCAACCATTGCAAAGAGCAATATAAAAGGAAACAGAAGAGCTAAAACGACTAATACACCTTTTATTATATACGCAGTTGATTTGTCATACCATTTATCTCTAAATATCAGATATTTGTGCTTATACCTATAGTTATTGTAGGCCATTAACAGTAAAACAGGGCCAGCTACTAATATTCTTAAATCTATATCAGGCTTTGATACATCAATATGAAGCAGATAACGGTTAAGCAAAGTACAAATTTCAAGCAGCAGAAACATCTGCATAACAGTTAAAAAAGTGTTTGCTCTGTAAGCTGCTGCTCCGTCCTTTTTGAAAAAGAATTGTGCCAGTCTAAAATAGATGTAATCAAAAAGTACCATTAGTTTAATATAATCTATATAAGTGCCAACTGCTATATAAACGCAAACATACGCTTATCTGCACAGAGCACCTTCCCAACATCAGCAACTAAATATGGCATTTTAAACATAAAAAAAGCGGCGGCTATACTTTAAAGTATAGCCGCCGCTCTTAGATATTTGCTAAAACCGAAGCGTTACACGTCTACGCGGGCGTACTTGGCGTTGCGCTCTATAAAATCGCGGCGTGGGCCTACTTCGTCGCCCATTAGCATAGAGAACAGGTGGTCGGCCTCAGCGGCAGACTCGATGTCTACGCGCTTCAAGCTGCGGGTGCCTGGGTCCATGGTGGTGTTCCAAAGCTGCTCCGGGTTCATCTCACCCAGACCTTTGTAGCGCTGCACGCCAACGCTTTCCTCTTTGCCTTTACCCAGTTCCTGAATCGCCTCAACACGATCCTGCTCGGTCCAGCAGTAACGCTCTTCCTTGCCTTTCTTCACCAGGTACAGCGGAGGCAGTGCAATGTATACATAGCCTTTTTCGATCAGTTCCTTCATGTAACGGAAGAAGAAGGTTAGGATCAGGGTACGAATGTGTGAGCCGTCCACGTCAGCATCCGTCATCACAATAACTTTGTGGTAACGCAGCTTATCCATGTTCAGGGCCTTGTCATCATCAGGCGTACCGAAGCTCACGCCAAGCGCCGTGATCATGTTCTTGATCTCCTCGTTCTCGTAGATGCGGTGCTCCTGCGCCTTCTCCACGTTCAGGATCTTACCGCGCAGCGGCAGAATAGCCTGGAACTTACGGTCGCGGCCTTGCTTGGCAGATCCACCCGCAGAGTCACCCTCCACCAGGTAAATCTCGCAGTTCTCCGGGTTGTTGTCAGAGCAGTCGGCTAGTTTACCCGGCAAGCTGGTGCTGGAAAGTACGTTCTTGCGCTGCACCATTTCGCGGGCCTTGCGGGCGGCAAAACGAGCCTGGGCAGCAAGTATAACTTTGTTCACGATGGTACGTGCCTCTCTCGGGTTTTCCTCCAGGTACTGGTTCAGCATTTCGCCAACGGCCGTATCCACGGCACCAGACACCTCTGAGTTACCCAGTTTGGTTTTGGTCTGTCCCTCAAACTGCGGCTCCTGCACCTTCACGGAGATAACCGCTGTCAAACCTTCGCGGAAGTCATCACCAGCGATATCGATCTTCACCTTGTCCAGCATACCCGATTTCTCGGCATAGGCTTTCAGGGTACGGGTAAGGGCGCGGCGGAAACCAGCCACGTGCGTACCACCCTCAATGGTGTTAATGTTGTTTACATACGAGAAAATATTCTCGGTATAAGACGTGTTGTACTGCAGGGCAATCTCTACTGGCACACCGTTTTTCTCGCTCTCCACATGGATCGGCTCCGGAATCAGGTTCTCACGCGCATCGTCCAGGTAGGTCACAAACTCCTTCAAACCTCCTTCCGACAGGAAAGAATCTGACAACGGCTCACCTGCCTCGTTTATCTCGCGCAGGTCCTGCAGGTTAATGCGGATGCCTTTGTTCAGGAAAGAGAGCTCGCGCAGGCGGCTGGCAATCGTATCGTACTTATACTCTGTGCTGGTAAAGATAGAAGCGTCCGGCTGAAACGTTACCGTAGTACCTGTTTTGTCGGTTTCGCCGATCTCGCGTACCGGGTAAGCCGGTACACCAATGTTATAGTGCTGCTCGAATACTTTGCCTTTGCGGTGCACGGTTACGTGCAGGTCCGTGGAGAGCGCGTTCACGCAGGATACACCCACGCCGTGCAGACCACCGGAAACTTTATAGGTATCTTTATCGAACTTACCACCGGCGTGCAGTACCGTCATTACTACTTCCAGGGCAGAGCGACCTTCTTTCTGGTGAAAGTCCGTCGGGATGCCACGGCCGTTATCCGACACTGTGATGGAGTTATCCGTGTTGATTGTTACTGAAATCTCGTTGCAATGACCGGCAAGAGCTTCGTCAATGGAGTTATCCACCACCTCCCACACCAGGTGGTGCAGGCCTTTAATGCCGATATCGCCAATGTACATGGCAGGGCGCTTCCGAACTGCTTCGAGCCCCTCCAGTACCTGAATGCTATTTGCTGAATAATCGTTTGCTAATGATTTTTCTTCCACTTCACTCATTTGTGTATCAGGGTAGATTGAATAGGTAAAATTACCACTTTTATTTCGTTTAAACTATACTTTTGAAGGCAGTGCAAAAGGGCTGCTGCAGCTGCCAACCTCCTCAAGGTCTAAACCAAAGTATAAGTTACTAAATTTTAACAATTTACATACTCTAATAGTGCCTTAAACGCCTGCTTCTTACTCAGAAAAACACAAAAAAAGGCCTTCTTCGGCCCTGCTTTTTAATCCCGTTGTTCTGCTTGCGGAGCGGCATCCGGTGCTGCATGAAAAGTGGTGAAAACTATGGCGCTGCTGCAAGTATAAAACTTCGTGCCGCTCATCATTATTCTTCGTGCTCGGGCTCGGCTTGACGCACCGTCTGTTCTTACAGAGGCAATTAAAAGTATAGCTTACAAGAGCTCAGGCAAAGTATAAGCGGGGTACTGTTACAGATAGTAATAGCTTACCGTGGAGGCAAGGGCAGCGATGGCGTAGATAATCAGAAACCACCGGAATAGCTTTTTGCGGCTGGCTACATTCTTCAGAAAAGGATAGAAGAGAAAGTATAGCAAACCAAAAACGGCGAACAATAACAAGATGGCCTTCTGCATATTAACGTTCGCTGATGTGGTAAAAGAAGAAATTTGCTTTGCTGTTAAAGCTGTGTTTGTCTGTAAAAAAGATCACCAGAGGGTCAGGTATTATTGCTGCAAATAGGAAAACCGGCAGCACCTTTTCCGGGCACGCCGTTTCGTAAATTAGGCTTATTCCGCCTCACGCCAAAATATTTACGGCATAATTCTTTAAAGTATAAAACTGCGGTAGCCCAAACCCATATATTCTTTACTTCATGGTTTGAGTATAGTTTCCCTAGTTCCGGAAAAGTATACTACGCCTGCAGCCGCTGTTAAGTTAAGCTGGCTTTTATACTTTGCCTGCATAACCCTGCTTCTGCGTGCCCGTTTTGTATTAGTGTATGTTCCATCTAAAAATGAAGACAAACTATGGCAATGAATTTTGAGAATTACCTGAAAGACGGCAAAACATGGCTGCACGAGCTGTGCACTTACCTGGGCATAGATGACGAAAACAAGGCATCGCGTATCTTTAGAGCTGTGCTGCACGCTATCCGCGACCGCATCCCAACAGGTGAGGCGATCCATTTTGGCGCTCAGCTACCCATTATCTGGAAAGGCATTTACTACGATGGCTTCTCGATGCACGAACCGGTGCGCATACGGCACGAGGACGAGTGGCTCGAGTTTATCCGCAGCAAAGACTCCGGCGCAGACCAGGCCGACTTCCCGACGCTGGACCACGCGTTTTATGCTTTTCAGGATGTGATGACGTTTCTGCGCGACCATATTTCGGAGGGCCAGTACCAGCAAATTGCCCAGGCGCTGCACTCCGATATTACTGTTCCGGCGTAAGCCTTATCATACGCATCAGATTTCGACAGGCCCGGCAGCAGCCGGGCCTTTTCTGTGTGCGGCAGTTTATACTTGTACTTGCCAACCCGCTGCCATACCTTTGTGGCATGTGGCGCAGCTATCTCATCGGCCTCGGTTTTTTGGTGGTCTACCTCATGACAACCTTCCGCTACCTGGCGCCGGTGGTGCATTACCAGCTAGATTATACTTACATTTCGGAAGTGCTCTGCATAAACCGCGACAAGCCGCAGCTGCAATGCCAGGGCAAGTGCCAGCTCCGCAAAAACCTGGCACAGCTTACCCAGCACCAGCAACAGAAAGAGGCGCTGCAGCACCTGGTAAGCGTTTATCAGCCCGTAGAAGATATACCGCACCTGTCTTTGCTGCTTTGCACGCCTCCTGCCGCCGCGGCCGCCATACCTCCGCCCATGGCTGCACCACGCACCAGCACCGCCATACTTTCCGCTCCCTTCCATCCGCCCCGGCAGGCATAAAGTATAAACCGTGGCACTAATCCGCGTTTAAGCCGGTGCCAAAGTATAAACCTTTTTGCCTGTTAAATCATTTTAAAACCGGGAGAGACCACAACCTTACATTACGCTGCCCCATACTTTATAGATCATCATGAAAAAACATATTTTACTTTTGGCCCTGCCGTTAGCCCTGTTTTCGGCCTGCCAGAGCGGTGCATCCGGAGAAGAGGAGAAAACGGAGCTGGAGACAAAAGTGCTGACCATACACGATGAAGCCATGGCTAAGATGGATAACATCTATAAATTGCGCCGCACCCTGCGCACTATGCGCGATACACTGGAGGCACAGCAGCAGGCCGACAGCACCGCTATACTTGCGCTGCAGCAGGAAATAAGCGGCCTGAACAAAGCCGATGAAGCCATGATGCAGTGGATGCGCCAGTATGATGAGCCCGACACGCTGCAGCACGAGCAGGCCATGACGTATCTGCAGCAGGAGCTAACCAAAATAGAAAGAGTACAAACCATTATGGACAGCACCATTGCGGCTGCCCAGGCAACTGTAAAAAATTATGAGCAAGATAAATAACATCAGCCTAAGAAACGGCCTGGCCGCAGCCGCCCTTACCCTGGCCGCCACCGCCTTTTCTGGCTGCGACAGCACCACCACCCAGAACACCCTGCCCATTTACGGCGAGCGTGAACCCGTAGAACGAACCGTAAACGGCGAAACCGTGGTAGACACCGTTTACCACCAGATCCCGGATTTCGCTTTTGTAAACCAGGACAGCCAGCGCGTAACGCAGGAAGCCGTAGCCGGCAAAATTTACGTAACCGACTTTTTCTTTACCAGCTGCCCCACCATCTGCCCTAAAATGAAAACCCAGATGCTGCGCGTGTACGAGGCTTACAAGGATAACCCGAACGTGGTACTCCTCTCCCACTCCATAGACCCGGCTCACGACACCGTGGCTGTTCTAAAAGATTATGCTGACAGGTTAGGGATAGAAACAGAGAAGTGGCACCTGCTCACCGGCAACAAAGACAGCATCTACAGCATTGCCGAAAATTACCTGGCGGCAGCTCGCGAGGATGAAGGCGCGGAAGGCGGCTTTTCGCACTCCGGCGATTTTTACCTGATAGACCAGCAGCGCCGCATCCGTGGCCACTACAATGGCACCGAAGAAGAAGACGTAGACAGGCTGATACAGGACATTCCGCTGCTGCTGAACGAGAAGAAGGATGAGAAAAAATAAATTTGTGATGGTGGCTATGGGGGCTTTTGCCCTCACCACCCTTACCCAGTGCTTCACCAAGAAAAAAGACGAGGGCAAGCGGCTTTACGAGCAGCACTGCCAGAGCTGCCACATGGAAGACGGCAGTGGCCTGAAAGGTCTTATTCCGCCGCTGGCGCAAGCCGATTACCTGCAAGCGCATCGCAACGACCTGCCCTGCATTATCCGGCATGGCATGGATGGCTCTATTGTGGTGAATGGCGTGGAGTACAACAAGGCAATGCCCGGCGTGGAAAGTATGCGGCAAGACCAGGTAACAAACCTGCTAAACTACATCCAAACCAATTTTGGCAACAACAACCCGCGGTATACTATGCCAGAGGTAGAGCAGCTGCTGGAAACCTGCCCGGTGCAGCTGTAAGGTTGCCGGCCATACTTTTTACAGAAGTTTAACTATACAACAGCTGCAACCTTACAGCTGCTTCAGCCACAGCAAGTATACCTGAGGCCGGATCAGAGCTAGGTGTAATCAATCCGTTGCTAAAGATAATAAACTGCATCGTATGGTTCGTAATTGCTGCTTTCCTCATTTATCGGTCTAAAAAGTCTACCTGTATCTGCACCCGTTCCTCATCTACAGGCGTTAAGCGCTTTACCTGCACTATATCGCTTTCGTTAAAGTATTTCGCGATGCCCTTGATTATGCCTACAGCCATACCAGCCATTTTGCGCTTAGAGTGGTAATCCACGATTAGCTGGCGGCTGCCCTTCTTTGTAACCAGCAGCAACGGCGGGTTAGCCCTGTTGTCTGTTTGTCTTACTGCTCCGTGCATTGAGGCTTCTGTATGCAACAGCAGTTCATACGTGCGCCACTCGGGCTGCACATACTTCTTGTAGACAAGCAGCAGGTCCGGCACCAGAAACTCACCGTATTGCTCTAAAAGCTCGTTAGCGGTAACCCCATCTCTTATAGCGGCAGCATGTACAATATCCAACAGTTCCTGGGTTGGATACATTTCGCGCACATCGTAGGTATTGCGCGGTATGCCTGTTACCTCCAGCAGGTTTATCCAGGTGCTGTAGTTATAAGTGCTTTCTATAAAACGCTTCAGCAAAACGAATATAGAGCCATGCATGTAGTCTTCTCTCAAAGTTCCTTTTTCCATAGATGGCTAAAAATATGTGTGTTATGATTTATACTTTGGACGAGGCCGAGGCGAAAAAAGAATCGCCTGCTAAGCTTGTTGCTCTTAGCCAGGCCACCGCCTCAGGCTTGCTCACAAAATTCTGGAGCTCGAACGGCAGCTGCTGCGCCTGCCTCAGGTGCCTTATATTGCCCTCGGCAGTCTGCTCCACGGCCTCGCTCGACGACTGCACCCGCGCCACTTTCTCTACACGGGTTATCCCTATACCGGCCGCCAAAAATGAAGTCACTTCTTTGCTTTCGGCTGCGCTCACGGATATTTCTGTTTTACTGGAGTCGAGCAGCAGCTTTTTCACATCATAGTTCCTGATATAATCTACCATAATGCTGATGGTATGCTTTATCTCGGGCAGTAAATAACCGTGCAAATCGGGGTACGCTACCTCCAAAATATCAGTAGCCGGGTCATAATCTAACTTCACAATGCTGTTCTCAAACAGAATCATTAGCAGTTTATTTATAAATGCGTGAACGTTAACAATAGGTTTTCAAACATAAAAGGCAGTATGGCCCTGTTAGGCAAAAGCGTAAAGTTAGGCTATAATACGGTACCTTTAGTTAAAAAAATCACCTTATCTGCCGCTTGCCTGCTTTTAGCCACTTATACTGCCGGCACACCTTTTTCGCCAAATTTATACTTTATCCGGTTACTGTTAATTGACAATCAAATAGATACATTAAAACTATACTTAAATTATCCGCAGCAACTGGCTTTATGTGAATAAATACAGCTAATATATTTAGCTAATTTAATTCTTGTTTACGTATTTGCTAAAATAATTAGTATTTATTGCTTGATGTTTAGTTATATGTGCAACACAAAAGTAATTCCGATACACACCTTTACCCTGGAGCCGGTTAATGTTGATACGATGGAAGGGTTGGAGCTACCCCTTTACGCCTCTTACATCATGGCGGGGTTTCCCTCTCCTGCCGATGACCACCTCGAAGATCGCATAGACCTGGGCAAATACCTTGTTCAGAATCCAACCTCTACTTACATGATGCGGGTAAAGGGCAACTCCATGGTAGATGCCAAAATCCAGGACGGCGACATACTGGTGATAGACAAATCGCTGCGCCCTGCCGACGGCTTACCCGTGGTTTGCTTTCTGGATGGCGAGTTTACCGTAAAGACTTTCCGGCTGATAGACAAGAAAGCTTTTCTGATGCCGGCCAACCCCGATTTTAAGCCGATAGAGGTAACCGAGGACATGGATATGCGCGTGTGGGGCGTGGTAGTATGGATACTTCATAAAGCCGCAAAACTATGACCAGCTTATACGCCCTCTGCGACTGCAACAACTTCTACGCCAGCTGCGAGCGTGTGTTTGACCCAGCTCTTAACGGCAAGCCGGTGGTAGTGCTCAGCAACAACGACGGCTGCGTGATAGCCCGCAGCTCCGAGGCCAAGGAACTGGGCATACCCATGGGCCAGCCGTTCTTCCAGATTCGCAACCTGGTGGAGAGCGGGCAGGTACGCGCCTTTTCCTCCAACTACACGCTCTACGGCGACATGTCTAACCGGGTAATGCAAACGCTGGCACAGTTCACCCCCAACCTGGAAGTATACTCTATAGACGAATGCTTCCTGGACCTGGGCGACTTCTATAGTATAGATTTGCAAGCCTATGCCTGGGAGATAAAAAACACCGTGTGGCGCTGGACGGGCATGCCCGTTAGCCTGGGTGTGGCACCAACAAAAGCGCTGGCAAAACTCTCTAACAAGCTGGCTAAAAAATCTGGCAAGGCTAATGGCGTGCTGGTGCTTACAGACCCCAACCACATCCGGAAAGCGTTAGAAATAACTAAGATTGATGACGTGTGGGGAATTGGCGGGCAGTACGCTGCATTTCTAAAGAAGCGGAACATTCTGACGGCTTACGATTTCACGAACCTATCGGAGAGTTGGGTAAAGCAGCACATGACAATAGTGGGCCTGCGGCTATTGAAGGAGCTCCGGGGCGAGGCGTGCCTGGAGCTGGAGGAAGTGGCCCCGCCCAAAAAAGGCATCTGCACCTCCAGGAGCTTCGGCAAAAGAGTAAACAGCTTTAATGACATACAGGAAGCCACAGCCACCTACGCCGCCAGGTGCGCCCGCAAGCTGCGCCGGCAGAAGAGCTGCGCCCGCCTGGTTACGGTGTTTGTCACCACAAACCAGTTCTCTGCAAACGACCGCCAGTATTACAACAGCAAAACCATCTGCATGCCTGTGGCTACCAATTCTGACCTGGAGCTGACCTACTACGCCAACATCGCCCTGAAAGCTATTTACCGCGATGGCTACTTCTACAAAAAGTCTGGCGTTATGGTAACGGAAATAGTGCCGGAAAACCAAGTACAGCTCGACCTGCTGGATATCGTAGACCGCGAAAAGCACTCAAAACTGATGGAGGTGATAGATGAATTGACAGACAGGTTCGGGCGGAGCAAAGTGCGTGTGGCCACACAAGGCACAGACAACAGCTGGCAGCTAAACAGCAACTATAAATCGCCGTGCTATACTACTAAAATAAAAGATTTGCAGCAGGTTTGGATGGCTTAAAACACATACTCTTTTACTCCTGTTGGCCTCTGATTTTTAAAGAGGAAGGGCAACAACTTCATACTCGCTCTGCTGCTGCATAGCTGAATTTACCAGATGGAACTTAGCTGTTTAAGCAGCTGACTTAACAGAACCACAATTTTGAATCGCAGAAAAAAATTTATATATTCAGAATAAATTTTTTGTACAGCAAAACCCTTCTGAAATGTATGATACTGATTTTAACCTGATAGCTGATGATCAATACTACCGGGTTGAGATTCATGAGAAGCCATCTTTGATGTATGTCTTCTGGAAGCGCCATGTAGAAGGCGAAGTTCTCAGGGAAAAATACCTGACGCTGCTCAGTATAGTAAAAAAATTTGAGCCTAAAAGCTGGCTTGGCAATGCCAGAGCCATGTACTACACAACTGTGCAGGATGCGAGATGGATTTTTGATTATTTCTTACCTAACCTGCTGGAGTCCTCAATTTGCAGGTATGCACGCCTTGAGTCGCCTAAAAGCCTGCTTATACTTGACTCGATGAAACTACAGGATAAAATAAGCAACTTGTCTGAGGCTAAAACAGGAGAACTGGAATTTCAGTTTTTTACAGACGAGGAGTTGGCAATTGGCTGGCTTACTGCTTAGGTCAAAGGAAGTATAACTTATGTAATAGCTCTGTGCGCTAAGCAGCAAAATTCACTATATTAAGAACGCATCTTGCTAAAAAGAAACCCTAGCAGCCAGGGCCGTTTTGCTGAGCAACTACTACTCAGGTTTAGGATACATGTGCTGGTAGAGTATTTCTGCGGCTAACTCCAGCAAAGGAAAATCGGTTGTGCGCTCCTGGCAGCGGTTCATATCAAAATGGCAAAGGCTCCCGAAAGCGTTTCCGGCATGGTCTTTCATCAGCACCCCGCAGTAAGACGTAACAGGCGTGATAATCACGTTCTTCACTCTATCATCCTCCGCTGCGTCAGTTATTTCCAGTGCGCGTTCCTTTACCAGCAAAGAGCAGTAGGTTGCTCCCATCGGAGCATCTTCACCTTTCAGAGCATTCGGATCATACTTGTCATAGATCGCAACATTGCGCAGGATTTCTCCATCATACTTGTATATACCAGTGTACCTATGCGGTGTTCTTGCGTTTAAGTAGCGTAAAGCACCCGGTATTCCAGCGTTCTCCAGCTCAGCCTTAAACTCTTGTAACTCCTTCGCAAAATACTCGGGTGATGTTGTCAGGGAATCCATTCGTTATTAAAATAAATCTTAAACTGTGGTGCTTGCTTACTTCTGTACAAAGTAACTATACTTTGTCGTAACCTTTGTAATACCTTAGAAGTTTAATTTCGACCCGAAACTTACAAAGAGAAGTATAAGCTCCCCAATTTGTGAGCTGCCCCTACACTACTTCTCCTAAAAATCAAGCTGATATGGTGCATCAAAAACTCCTGCGCTGAAATGGTGTCTTTAGCTAATCTCTTGTAAAGTTTCAAGTATGTTTTTGACTGAAAAAGCTAGTTTGCCCTGTAACTGAAAACCGCAGCTGGTGGGGCTGCGGCTTCCGGTTATCTTCTCTATTGCGGAGAGGCTTAGGTCAGTTGGTAAAATTCAACAGTGCGCCGTCGGGGTGAGCGGTTAGAACTTGAGGTTATAAAGTATGGCAATGGCAAAAAAGAACCGCATATCGACTGGAAGCGCGGTTTTAGCTGAAGATTATTAAGACTAATTTTTCCCGAATTCTAAAAAAGTAATCGTTGCACCCTCCGAAATGGTTTAACTACCGGAATAAGTCGTGACTATTCATCTAATGCGCAGCCCCATATGTTTACTTCGTAACCAGCATTTCATTATCATTAATCTTTGTCTTCAGTCCTTTTTCCTGATGCCAATATGGCTTTAGAATTTTACCTTCTTTATGGCTCAGCACTAAAAGTATAACCGTTAGGATTAAGCAGAATAGCGTTGCCTGAATAGAGCCTTCCGGGCCAAATTGCCCACCTGTAAACCATTCCGCACCTTCTATTTTGGATGTTATCAAAGTTTTAGATATTGAATTACCAGACACGTTCGTCCCGAAAATTGCCGACTGTGTGAAATTCCAAGCAAAATGAAGCGCAATGGGAAACCTTAGATTCCTTGAATAGATGTAAGCAGCTGCAAGTAAAAGGCCTGCTTAAATGGCAAGCCCGGCAGCGGCAACTCAAGAGCTATTCGGATTAGCAAAATGCATTGCTCCAAACAAAGCAGCAGAAATCAGCAGGGCAAAGTAGCTTTCTAGCCTCTCTTCTGTAATCCTGAAAACGATGCCCCTTAATGAAATCTCCTCCACAATCGCCGAGTTGAAAGCCATAGCCAATGGAGGAATTATAAACACAATAAGGTTTATAGACAGGATAGTATAACCTCCTTTTAAGTAAATCACCAATATAGTCAGCGACTGTAAAAAAACACCTAAAGCGATTCCGATAGCTAGGTGTTTAATAATGTTGCTTGTTGAGAATTCTGTTATTTTCCTTTTCTCATAGTGTAAGTACCTCTTTATTCGGACAGCTTAAATGAGACTTTTCTCAAAATTTTGAGCCCCTCCCAATATTAGGACAGGTCAAAATTAGAGAATTCGGGTTCTACTATATTTTCTTTTATCCACTCTTCCGGCGTTTTGTTACCAAGTGAACTGTGGGGCCGGAAGCAGTTATACTCCTGCCGCCAGGCCTCGATTTTCTCCCTTGCGTCTTCCAGTGAGAGGAACCAATTCACGTTCAGGCACTCATCCCGGAAACTGCCATTGAAGGACTCGATAAAGGCGTTATCCGTTGGTTTACCGGGCCTGGAGAAGTCCAGTGTTACTTGGTTATCATAAGCCCACTTGTCCAGTGCCTTAGAGATGAACTCGCTGCCGTTGTCCACCTGTATACGCTTAGGTAAGAGTTGGGTGCTTCGCCTGATGCTTTCCAGAGCAGCCACCACATCCTCCCCCTTCAGAGACTGTCCCACCAGGATGCCAGGACACTGACGGCTACAATCATCCACTATAGTTAAGCAGCGGAACTTGTGGCCGTCGAAGAGCTGATCGGCCTCGAAATCCATCGACCAGCACTCATGGTTAGTAGAGAGCTCTGGACGCTCCAGCCGGTGCGCGGCTGCTTTGTTTCTTCTCGGGCGCTTGCTCCGCAGATTCAGCCCTTCTTCTTTATAAAGGCGATGTACGCGCTTGTGGTTATCCTTCCAGCCCTCCCGGCGGAGCAGGATAAAGATACGCCAGAACCCGTAGCGAACCCTCACCTGGGCGATCTCCTGCATCCGCTTCCGGATCACAGAGCTGTCCCTGGCTCTGGAGCGGTAATACCAGCCTGAGCGGTGAAACAGCAGCACCTTACATGCTCTTCTGACCGAAATCCGGTAATCCTTCTGTAGTTCCAAGGCCAGCCGCTTTACCTGGGCTGGCCTTAAAGCTTTTTTCGCAGCAGATACTGCAGCATCTGCTTGTCCAGGCTCAGGTCCGCCACCAGTTGCTTCAGTTGGCGGTTCTCCTCCTCCAACTGACGGAGCTTGCGCAACTCCGACACCCCTAAGCCTCCGTATTTTTTCTTCCAGTTATAGAAGGTGGCATCAGAGATGCCCATCTTGCGGCACACCTCCTCCACCTTGACACCCGTCTCCGCTTGCTTGATGGCGAAGATGATCTGCGCCTCGGTAAATTTCGATTTCTTCATGGCAATTCGCTTTTAAAACTATACGACTATTGCCCGTTTTCTCTACTTTACAATAGTCCGGTTTTTCGGGGGGAGGTCACTGATTTTTTACTGGAGATCAGCCGAAGAAGGTGAAAAAGCTCAAGTGAAGCCATTCCCTCACTTGAGAAACAGTTGCTGCAGGAAGTAAGAGAGAAGAAACAAGAGGTACTGAGCTGGCCGAACCGGCTGGAGGTGCACAACAATATCGGCGATACCAGGGAGAGGTTACAGCAGCTGAACGAGCTGGAAAGACGGGCCTTCGGGTAGGCATGGACTCGAAAATGGTGCCCAATTTGGTGCCCATAAAACAAAAAAGCCCCTATACTTCATGTATAGGGGCTTTTTGTGATCCCGTTTGGATTCGAACCAAAGACCTACTGCTTAGAAGGCAGTTGCTCTATCCAGCTGAGCTACGAGACCAGCGTTTATCAGGAGAGCTTTGCTCTACCCTTAAACAAAAAATTTCGGAATTGCTTCCGAAATTTTTTTAGTCGGGGTGGCAGGATTCGAACCTACGACCTCCACATCCCAAATGTGGCGCGATACCGGGCTACGCTACACCCCGAACTATTTTTCGCTTTCAGATCATCCGATTTTAAACCGTTTCCTCTGATTGCGATGCAAAGGTAAGTGAAGATTTTTGATTTGCAAAAGTTTTTTGAACTTTTTTTCATCATCATCTTACAGCGGAGAAGGGGGGATTCGAACCCCCGGTACCGTTACCAGTACGGCAGTTTAGCAAACTGCTGGTTTAAGCCACTCACCCACCTCTCCGTGGATTTCTCTTACTGCTTAAGAGACTGCAAACATACTACATCGATTGGTACAACGCAATACCTTGCCTGAAAATTCCCGCCAAATATTTAGTCTAAGAGCCTCTCTAAAACGCTAACTCATTGATACAGCAAGGCTTCTTGCAATCAAAAATTTTAAATATTTTTTCGCCTCCTATATAGCTATACTTATTACATGGTCTCAACCGTTCCATATAGCGCTGCTTTAGTATATAAAATACCCTCTACAGCTCCATACCAGAGTATGCCTGCGGTTTAGTATATTTGTAGCTAACAGCTGCCTTTCAACGTATGGCGCTGTGCCTCTTGCCAAATTTTTTAGAATGACCTGGTACCAAACCCTGACATTACTGGAGATCCTGTTCGGTGCAACTTTTTTTGTGCTGTATGCAGGCTATCTGTTTCGTGTGCGCAGGGTAGCACTGTTTTTTAAGCAGCGCCCGCACGGAGTATGGTTTAAGTTCCTGCTGCGCCACCTTTACCTGCTGCTACTTATAGTTGCCATACTTGGCCCTTCCTTTGGGGCGATGAAAAAAGAGATCAGAAACATCGGCAAGGATTTATACATCGCCATGGACCTGTCTCAATCCATGAACGCAACGGACGTACAGCCTTCCCGGTTAGAAAAAGCCAGGCAAGTAACCCAGCGCCTTATCAGCCGATTTAATTCTGACCGCATTGGCCTTATCATCTTCTCTAACGAAGCTTACATCCAAAGCCCCCTCACCTTTGACCAAAATGCGCTGCAGCTTTACACCCAAACGCTGCGAACAAACTTACTCCCCCACTCTGGCACTAACTACGCGCCGGTGCTGCAGCTGGCACTAGACAAACTAAGACAAAGGTCTAACTTAGCAGAGGAGGAGCAAAAGGCGCGGGTGCTGGTGCTGATAAGCGACGGCGAGGATTTCGGACAGGACGTGACGCAACTGGCAGAGCAGCTTCGCGCAGAAAATATACGCATCTACACATTGGGCATTGGTACTACCGGTGGCAGCCGCATTCCGGCTGGGCAGGGTTTTAAAACTGACCGTAACGGAAATGAGGTAGTCACTCAGTTAAAGCCTGAGCCCCTGGCACAACTGGCGGAACTCACAGGCGGCGCCTACTTTGAGGTAAATGACCGTGTAAGCGAGGTTAGCAAACTCATCAGCGCTATAAATAAAATAGAAGGAGAATTGCGGGAAAGCAAAACCATAGACGTGACCGCAAACAAGTATATTTACCCGCTGGCACTTGCGTTTTTCCTGATATTGCTGGACATCCTGATCACTATTAAACTTATCAGGGTATGAAAGCAGTAGCCATGGCAGCCATACTTCTGGCAAGCTTGTTTACAGGCGGCATTTCTGTTATTACGCGCATAAACCAGTATGCAGCTGAGGCAGCTGTCGCCTATAACCAGCAAGATTATGCAGAGGCCATAGCGGCTTATAAATATCTGCTGGATGATCTGGAAGTGGATGACGACCAATTGCGCTTAAACCTGGCCCACTCCTACTATCAGGCGGGGCTACTGCCGCAGGCAACGGCGGCCTACCAATACCTGGCAGACCACCCGACCATGTACCTGCGCGCGCTGGCGCACCTGCAGTTGGGCAACATCCATACAAAGCAAAAAAACTATAAGCGTGCCTTAGCCTTATACAAGCAGGCACTGGTGGTAGAACCCGCGAACGATGCAGCCAGGTATAACTATGAGCTCCTGAAAAAATACCTTGAGTTGCACCCCGAGGCAGCTGCCGAACAAACAAGCCCGGAGCCGTCTGGACAGGATAAAAGCCCAGCGCCGGATGAGCAACAGGCACCCCCCCCAGCCACGGATGATCTGGAACCTCAACCAAAGCGAAACCTAGATGAACAAGGCAACCAGCAGGAGGAAATCGATACTTCTGAGCCTGACCAAGAAAGCCAGCAGCAGCAACCTGCCGGAGGCAAAGAAAATCAGAATAGCGAAAATGAACGCGAAGAAGCCGCCGGCCAAACACCTGGCAATGAAGAAGGCCAGCAACTGAACAATCCTTTCGATAAAGACGGGCAGCAGCACAGGGGCAGTTCCGATGCTGTATCTGCAGAAGATCAGCAGGCACAGACGCGACGCGCCCGGTTAAAGCAGGCAAACATGAGCCCCGAAAAGGCGCGTCTGCTGCTAGATGCCATGCGAAACGCCGAACTGCAGTACATTCAGCAACTCCCTAAAAAGCCATCTCGCAAGCCAGATCCCGCCAAACCGGATTGGTAAGCAAAGGCTGTAATTCCTTTTCGGGTTGTTTTCTGTCTTGGTAAAACTGCCATTCGATTACCAGCTATAGCTATATATCCTGTTGCGGTGCTTATACTTGCCAATAGCTATACTTTTGCAAGAGGTTAACCGCTGTTTTTCATAACTTTGCCATAGCTGCAATAACTATAACCGCACTGGCATCAGCAACTACAAAACACAAGTATGAAAGAAGAACTAAAAAGCGTGTTAGAGGTGCTCCACCTTGCCGAGAAACTGAAGTATGAATTGCGCCACAGTTGGCTGTCTAACGGCAGGCAGGAGAGCGTGGCGGAGCATACGTGGCGCATGTCGCTGATGGTTGTGCTGCTGGAGCCTTACCTGGACAACGAAATAAACGTAGCTCATACTTTAAAAATGGTGATTGTGCATGATCTGGTTGAGGCAGAGGCAGGCGACGTGCCGGCCTTCGAGGTAAACACCACAGCCCTGAAAGAGCAGAAGCGCCAGCGGGAGCTGAAAGCAATCGAAAACCTGCGCGATACTTTGGGCAACGGCCTGGGCCAGCACGTGTATGAGCTTTGGCACGAGTTTGAGGATAAACTTACCTATGAGGCGCGCGTAGCCAACGCACTGGATAAGCTGGAGGTACAGATACAGCACAACCAGGCCGACATAAACACCTGGCTGGAGATTGAGCAGGAGTTTGTTTTCCTGATGGGCCGCCACACAGAGTTTGACTCCTGCCTGCAGCAGTTAAAAGAGCTTATTGAGGCGCAGGCAGTCTTAAAAATGGAAGCTGCCGGCATAAACGTAGCGTCCGTAAAAAAACGCATGATAGCCAAGCCCACTATGGCCGTATAAACACAGGTAAAGCATTTGTACCATGCGGCGCAGCTTTTGTGCCATGTATAAATAGCGGCAGGCGGTACTTTTGCATCAGATAAAAAAAATAAAATCATCATGCTAAGCGAAGGTTCAAAACTATACAGTATCCTGAAGTATAAATGCCCCAAGTGCCACAAGGGAGATCTTTTTACTTACAAAGGCTGGAGTTACACTAAATTCGGTCAGATGCCTGAAGACTGCCCCTGCTGCCACCAGCGCTATGAGCCGGAGCCGGGCTTTTATTACGGTGCCATGTACGTGAGCTATGGCATTACCACTGCCATGGTTATCACCATTCTGGTTGCCTTAAATGTGCTGTTGCCAGAGGTTACCATGTTCTGGTTTTTAGGTTCTCTTAGCGTTGCGCTGTTGCTCTTTTATCCTTTCATTTTCAGGATGGCGCGGGCGATATGGTTTAACTTTTTCGTGCATTACAACAAAGATGTGGCTGCATCTACACACTGCTAATACTACAACTTATTGGTGAATACATGAACGCCCGGCCCGCAAAGCCGGGCTTTTTTTATGGTTTGATATCCGGGAGTATACATTCCCATACTTTATAGGCCAAGTTGTATGCAGGAGAAAGTATAAATACCGGTGGGAGGAGTTTGTTTGATAGCTTCTTCTTATCCAAGTATACTTGTACCGGGTGATTACAAAAGGAGATAAGCGCACTTCTCATTTGGTTTTGTACTTGGTTGGCTCAGCCATTTACTGATTTATACTTATACTTGCCAGATGCAACACGAAGAACATTTCCGGCGGCTGGAGCGGCTGTACCACAAGGCAAAGGTGCAGGAGCTTTTTAACGGCAGCAGCATTCAGGTCAGCCACAGCAGCGCCGAGATTACGCTACCCATTCAGGAAAAATACTACCACGGCGCTAATGCCATTCATGGCGCAGTATACTTTAAACTACTTGATGATGCCTCCTACTTTGCGGTTGCCTCTGTGGTACAGGATGTGTTTATCGTAACAGCGTCTTTTCAGCTAAACCTGGTGAGGCCTGTTGCAAGCGGCATGCTAAAGGCAGTAGGCACGCTGCGCTCCCAAAGCAAGAACCTGTTTATAGCGGAAGCTACCCTCTACAACGAGCGCGGCAAAGAAGTAGCCTTCGGCACCGGCCAGTTTGCACGCACCACGCAACCGCTCGAGAGCTTGGATGGATACTGCTAAAACAAAGAAAGGGCTCTGTCATCAACAGAGCCCTTTCTTTCAACTTAAAAACTTATTGCTTTATCAGCTTCAGGGACTTGGCGAACTGCGCCCCCTGCACCTGCAGCAGGTAGTTGCCGCTTGGCAGCTGGTTAATATCTAGCTGCTCTATTTTACGGCCCTCTATGTTTAATTCCCTTAGCACTCGCCCATCCATACTTACAATGCGCACTCTGTAAACGGCATCAGGCAAGGTAGTCATGTCTAAATTTACGGTGCTTACAGCCGGGTTAGGATAAAGTTTTACAACTGGTGCGGCCGTTTCCTGCACACGCACCATGGCAACTCTGCTGTACTCAAACTGACCATCGAAGTCCACCTGCTTCAGGCGGTAGTATACAACACCAGCCGGAGCTTTGCTGTCTAGCAGGGAGTAATCTAAACGCACACTGCTGCTGCCTGCCCCTTTTACTCTGCTTACCTCCTCAAATGTTCTGCCATTTATGCTACGCTCCACTATAAAGTAATCATTTGAAAGCTCTGTGGCTGTGGCCCACTTCAGAAGCACGCCTCCGTTTTGCGCCTGTGCCGTAAAGCTGATCAGCGTAACAGGAAGCGGTGTTATAGTTCCTGCATCACGGAAGGATGGGTTTGCTGCAGTTTCCTGTCCGTAGCTATCCGCATCGAATAAGTCAACAAGGCCGTCATTATCTGAATCGTAGTAATGCATAGACCCGAACTGTAGGTAATCTGTCACACGGTTGTTGTCTCCATCTGCAAGCCACTCATACTTCTGGCCGTTGGCTGCATAGTAATTCTTACTATTTCCAAGGGCTCGTGCCCAGAACTGCTCGGCTAGCAGTTTCAAATCATCTGCTGAGTCGCCGTTATCGTTTGTGTCGTGCGCTTCGTGTTCATCTGGCGTTTCATCGTTATCGCTATCCAGATCTAAATAGTCAGGCAACGCGTCGCCATCTGTGTTTACAGGCACAAGCGCTACGCCGTTGGTGCTGCATCCGCAGGTCAGGTCAAACGCATTGTCAATACCGTCGCCATCAGCATCTGCACCAGATTTTACTACTCTGGAGTTCAGGAGCTGCGCCTCTACATTATCCAGTATGCCATCGTTGTCAGCATCAATATCCAAGAAATCATGCAGTTTATCACCGTCTGTATCTGGCAAAGTATAGTTAATGTTGCCTGAGCCCGGTGTTGTCTCCAGCACATCTACAAGACCGTTTGCCCCAACCGCTGAAGTATAACGACCAGTTTCTAAGCTGAAAATAGCAGCAGCAGGCACTACACCTTTGTTAGCCTCCACAGCATCCAGAATTCCGTCGCCGTCTGAGTCCAGGTCAAGGGAGTTGATGATACCGTCGCCGTCTTTATCTCCGTTGCCTTCCAGCGTGTCCGGAATACCATCGTTATCATCATCCAGATCTTCTGCATCAGTAACGCCATCCGCATCCCAGTCTTGTGCAATTCTGATCGTGAAAACAGCCGGTGAGCTGTCTTCAGCGTTCTCATTGTCTCTGATGATGTAGCGGAACGTTACGTTTGCCAGGTTAGCTACAGCCGGATCAAAGTATACTTTGCTGGCCGCTGCCCACGGATAGGCGGTGGTAAGATCAGCAGGTTCGTTATCGACATACAGCACACCTTGTGCAGCACTTGGCAATGCAGCGAACCTGAAAGAAGAAACAGTACCATCAGAATCTAAACCGTTGAGAGCGTCTAACTTTGTAGCTGCTGCTCCATTTGCCAAAGCCACCGTATTAGTCTGATCAATGGCAACAGGCTCCCCGTTTATAGGGATGGTGATTGCAGCCGTAGTACTAGTTAAACCCTCATTATCTCTTACTCTGAAATTAAGTCTCACATCGTTCAGGTTACCAGGTGCTGGGTCAAAGCTCAACAGGCCTCTGGATGACCACGGGTAACGGGTGCCTGTACTTGTTACAGGTTCGCCGTTTACATACAATACTCCTTCACTTGCTGTCGGTAGCCTCCGGATCTGGAAGTCCTGAATAGTTCCGTCAGCGTCTGTTGCCTCCAAAGGTGTTAGAAGCGTTGCGGCAGCAGTGTTAAGCAATACCGGGTTTGTCACGGCTACAGCCTTTGGTGCCATATTAACAGGTATGGTATAGGTAGCTGGCGTGCTATCTTCTGCTCCATCCGCATCTATAACAGTGTAGGTAAAAGTCACATTGCTTGTAGCATTGCCCTGTGGGTTGTACTGTAGCGCATTGGCTAAACTCCAGGCATAGTTAACACCTAACGTTGCTTCTTCTCCGTTTACCTTCAGCACGCCAACAGCAGGCAGCGTGGTCAGTCGGAAGAAAGAAAGGCTTCCGCCATCCGGATCAGTACCCGTTACGTTCGGATTTAAATTTGAATCGTTGTTAGCGCTGCTTGATACCGAGTTATTACGTGTAAGATCAGTAGCCTCAGGCGCCATGTTATACTTTATCTGGCAAACCGATTGGTTGTTTACAGCGCCTCCTGTGCTGCCCGTAAAGCCGAAGTATACATTAGGGTTGCTTCCAAAAACCTGCTTTATAATATCTGAAGTATAGCTTGAGCGTAGAACACCGTCAAAGTATACGGCCATTGTGTTCGTCTCCTTCACCCAGATTACCTTCACTGCGTGGTCTTTACCGTCTTCAGTGTTAGCGTTTGCGTTACTCATCTGCACTTGAGCAGTTACAGGAGTGCCAAGGTTACCATTCAGGAAGAAGTTGAGGTGGTCTTCAGCCGGGTCGCTGCCATTCTGGTAGGTATCAAACTCAATTCCCACAGAAGGAGTTATTCCCGAGAAGCCTAGCCCGCCGCCGCCGCTACCCGATGTATAAACCGGGTTAGTTGCCACTCGCTGAAATCCAAACGCAACACCGTCAGCTCCATTGTCATTATTGCCAAGGTTGATATTGAAGGTTATCTCAAAAGACTTGCTCAGGTCGATAGTAGATACACTCCACACCTGCCCCTGTTGGTTAGCAGTAGCTGTTGTAAGTTGGTAGCAGTTCTCCGCGGTTCTTGTAGCTGTGCCGCTCGCCTGAAACTTATCATCAGTTATAGTAATCGTAACTGGCACGGTAGAAATGCCGCCTTTTGCATCTATTATTCTAACGCTGGTAGTATAGGTGCCGCTCACCACTGCCCCACTGTTTACCGAAATAGCACCGCTAGTGGCATTTAATGTCAGGAAGCTCGGAAGTGCCGCACCAGCCACAGTGGCATTTGTAACAGCTCCGTCAGCGTCAGTTACCGTGGCCACCACGCTACCGTTTGCCACGGCCATTTTAGCATAGGTGTTAGGTGCAGAGTACACAGCAGCGTTATCTCCCACAAGTCCGATAGTATAAGTATCAGGTGTTGCATCTTCGGCGCCCTGGTTGTCTACAGCCGCATAAGTGAACACAAAGTTACCTGTGCCACCGTTTGGCAGAAACCGTAGGCTGCTCACCTCAGATGCTAGTACCTCGTTGCCCACAGTTAAAGCTGTTGTGCCTTTGTAGAGCGTTCCCTGTGCTGCAGTTCCTGAAATAGATTTAATAACGTATTTGGTAACAGTGCCAGGGGCAGTATCAGCGCCGGAAAAAGCAGGTATAGAAGTATAAGATGCCGTATTCGGGATGTTGGCGATGCTTTTAGCATCAGTTGTTGGCCTTGTATTCACCGTCACGTCCTCTCCTGTACTTGATGAGGATGCATAGTTAGAACCGCCTGCCGTAGCAGCAGAGGAAGTGGTTTGGTAGCTTCCGCCAGGTGCGATTTTAAGGGTTGCCGTAGAGCGTGTAGGGTCCAGGTAAGTGACAGTAGCCGGGTTTTGGTATGTTCCGTCTGCTACAGAGGATGGCACGTTTACCTTGAAGTGTATTGTTAAGCTGCCCCCTGAGTTAATCGTAAAGCTGCTGTACGTTACTGTAGTAGTGCCTGCGTTTGTATGTGTTGAACTGGCGCTTACGGCACCTGTTGTAGCATTACCGCCATTGTCAAACGAATAACCGCTTCCTGCAAAAGACAGGTGTGAGTCAAATGAGAATCCTGAAGGCAATACATCCTGGATAGTTATCCCTTGGGCCGCACCACCAGTATTAGTTACCGTGATAGCATAATCAGCAGTAATGGCGCTGCCTGCCGTACGTGCCAGCAGCGGCGTGCTTGTAGTTTTAGTTACTGTAAGGTTTGGCAAGCAGGCAGCTCCAGAAGCAGAGTTGGTTAGCGTGGCAAGGCTTACGTTCTGGATTACTTTACCATTGCTACCGTTTAAAGCACCAAATGAGGTATTGTTAAAGGTTCTTCCGGCAGCCCCTGCAGTAATGTTAGCTGAGTTTAGATTGCCGTTCGCGTATACTACGCCGCCGCCGCCGCCGCCGCCAGGACCATGGTTTGAGTCACCTCCCGTGTTAGTACCACCGTTGCCACCTGCAACATTTACAGCAATGCTGCTCAAGCCGCTGGTTGCAGTAATCAGAACGCTGCCTCCTGCACCGCCGCCACCGCTACCGTCATTGGCAACAGTGTTGTTGGCAGATGCACCGCTAGCATTAACAGTACCTGTACCTGTTACTGAACCAGCCCGCACAAACACGATACCTCCACCGGCAGCACCGCTACTGGCAAAGCCGTTATTTGGAGTACCGGTGGCGTTGTTTGTGGTGCCGGCACCGCCGCCGCCGCCCATTATCAATCTTATTGCCGCTGCTTGTGCAAAAGCAGCGCCACCGTAGCCACCAACAGCAAGGTTAGAACTCCACGAATTACCACCTAATCCACCAGCCCCGCCGTTAGCGCCGCCGCCGCCGCCAGCGTTCTGGTCGTTTGCGCTTGGCCTGCCGTCTGTACCGCCGCCGCCAGCGTTACCAGGCGCACCACGTCCCATACTTCCGTTAGGGTAACCTTCTACACCTGTATTAACCAAAACTCCTTGGTCGTTTACATAAGCAGGAGTACCTGCTGTACCTTCGCCCTTTTGAGCGTTTGCGGCCAAGTTAGATGTAGTTCTAAAGTCTGTGTTTGACAAGCCGCTAGCACTAGAACCGCTCAGTGCTCTGCCTGCACCACCTCTAAAGCCTTTACCGCTTACATCAATCGTTCTGCTGTTAAAGTTTAACCTTCCTGTAACATCCATGGCTACAACACCGCCTGTTGTTCCATTCCAGGCTGGGCTTGTCAGGTTTGCGCCAAGCGTAACAGAGCTATATTGCGGCACACGCACAACCTGATACCTTAGCTGACCTTGCGATGTGGTTGCATTGGCATTGCTATAAGAGTTAACCAAACTGGCTACTGTAAGGGTACCACCGGAAAGCGGCACATCAGACAAGGCAACTGCGTACTCATATTGCCCGGCAGTGAAGTTTGTATTGTTCAAGTTGCCTTGAGCTCCTCCTCCTGAAACTCCATCACCGTAAGCATCTGAGTTAGATGAGTTGATTTCAGCTCCTTGCATCTGGATAATCAATACCAGATCTCCTTTAGCTATTGGCGAAAAGGTAACGCCTGTTTCTGTGCGCGTAGCTCCTAAGGCAATGTTTTTGTTTGCCCCAGCTGACACAAAAGCAGTGCCCGGATAGTAAGTGTTTACCATCGTTACGCTGCTAGTTAACACCCCGTCCTTGCCAGGAGAAGCGCATACTTGTGCTTGTGCGCCTCCCGCTGTAAACAGGATCAGGAATATAGCACAAAAGACAGTAGCTACGCCTGAGAAGCTTCTCTGCTTGGGTGCCTGCAGCATAGCAGGGCAGGGCGAAGCCGAGTTTTTCATTTTGGAAAGAATTCTAGTGCCTAAGTAAGGGTGTTTCATAGAGAGGTTTAGTAATACCTAAGACTACCCTCATGAATATCGCACCAGAAATACAATCAAATATTAATATCCTATTATTAAAAGCCGTTCTATATTATACTTTCTTACAATAATCAAAAGATGAGATGCTTATGTTACAATCTCAAAGCTTTTTACTTTTTATGGTGAAAAACAATACAAATTCACATTCAACACGCTGTAAATACCATTCCCAGCCTAAGACTGTTTTAGAGACTATTTTCCAAAATGTGGAATTATTTTCAGCATATGGAACCATTCCAGAACTTGTTCATACTTTCAAAAATCATCGATTATAAGTATGGCACAAAGCGGATAATTTGCCATAAAAAAACGGGAACAGGTATTTACCTGCTCCCGTTTCTGCTACTTGTTAAGTATAACTATTCCTGCAGCTCACCGGCAACCTCCGGCTCACTTACCAGCTCAAAGCCATAGTTTTTACCTTTCACTACCGATGGCACACCCTGCTCCATCCAAACAGGCGCTGGAGCACCTTTCAGGTAATGGTCAAAGAACTGCGACATGCGCACCGATAAGTCTTTGCGGTTTTTACGCTGCATCAGGTTGTGCTCCTCGCCGTTGTATACCAGCATCCAGACAGGTTTGTTCAGGCGGCGCAGCGCCATAAAGTATTCAATACCCTGGTACCAAGGCACAGCTCCGTCAGCATCGTTATGCATGATCAGCAGCGGCGTCTGTACTCGGTCTGCAAAAAACAGCGGCGAGTTTTCAATATACTGCATAGGTTTCTCCCAAAGCGTACCGCCAATGCGGCTCTGCGTGCGCTCGTACTGAAACTGACGGCTCAGGCCCGTACCCCATCTAATGCCACCATAGGCACTCGTCATGTTTGAAACCGGGGCTCCGGCCATAGCCGCCTTAAACAGGTTGGTGCGGGTAACCATGTAAGCAATCTGATAACCGCCCCAGCTCTGCCCTTGCAGCGCCATATTTCTATCATCCACAAAACCCTGCTGCACCAGCTTCTGCACACCCGGTATAATGCAGTCCATGGCGCTCTCGCCCGGATAGCCGTCCTGGTACACAATATCTGGCACAAACACGAGGTAATCGTTGCTTACAAACAGCGGTATGTTGATAGTGGAGGCGCTCGGGGCAGGCGCTCGGTGCGCGTGCATACGGTCCGAAGAGCGCTCGTAGAAATACACCATCATCGGGTACTTCTTGTTCGGGTCAAAATTCTCCGGCTTGTAGAGCAGGCCCTGCAGCGGAATCCCATCCGTAGATTTCCAATCTACTAACTCTACTGTTCCCCATTTATACTCTGCTGCCTGCGGATTGGCGTCCGTCAGCTGCTGCACGTTGGCAAAGCTTAGGTCAGAAGTATAAAGATCGTTGTAGTTTCTGAAATCGCCACGGCGGAAGGTAACCAGCTTGTCATTCTTCGCCTTGCTAAGCGATGCATACCCATGGTCGGAGCTGATCAGTTTCTCTGGCTTCAGGTCTTTGCCCACGTAATCTTTGTAATAACCGTCAGCTTTGGTGTTGATGTTAAAGCCGCTTATGTATAGCTCCGCGTTGCCAGGTATAAACTTTTCTTCCGGGTCCAGTTTCTCGTAGCGCAGGCGCAGGTTGTTCTGGCGGCCATACTTGTCGGTCAGGTTTACGGCTGCTTTCTTGCCTGCTGGGTCCAGCTTCCAGATGTCATGTCTGTCGTATACCAGCAGGTAGCTATCGTTCTCTACCCAGCCCCCGAAACCGTAATCGTCCGGAAGCATCGGCATATCAAAATCCTCATCATAAAAAGGCACGCCAACTTTTTTTGTTAAGTTGATGTTGTCGCCGCCTTTAGCGCTCATAGTATGCCAGCTGCTGTCCATCGGCTCGTACCAGTATACATACTTACCCATCGGCGATAGGCGCGGGTTCCCTCTCGATTCAGTCAGCACCTGCTTGGTCGTTCCCTTTTTAAGGTCGATCAGGTACGCGTCTTTGCGAGTGGGTGTGTCATAACCGATGGTGATTTTATACTTCTCGTCGCTCACGCCAAGCGCTACATCGCCGGTTTTATAGGCATCTAGGTATACATCAGGCATTTCCAGGGTGGCCAGCTGCTGCATCTTACCGTTTTTAAGGTCATACATGGCCAGGAAAGAGCGCTTCAGCGTTTGGTCGTTCTGCTTCAGCTGCATCGGCTGAATAAGCGGGTCTTTGTAGGTCCAGATATCGAGGCTCACTTTGTCCTCCTCCAGCTGTGTGGTATCTTTCTCGTAGCGCACCGGGCGCGGGAACGTGCCGAAGAACAGGCGCTTGCCATCTTCAGAAAAAATCAGGTTCCCGTGCTCGCTCACCATCCAATCCTGTGGCATACCCTTCGCCACGGTATCGGCCAGAGTCTGGTTTTTGCGTGTTTTGGTGTTCCAGTAGTTCAGGCTAAAGTAGCGGATATCGGCATTCAGGGTATCGGCAGTGGCTACGTAGGCTAGCTGGTTGCCAATTTTGTCGGTGCTGATGCCTTTGTAAGTTACCTTGCCCGTATCGATGGGCATTTCCTTCAGCTCGGCAGTGTTAAAAGCAAACACGCCGGCGTGGTGCAGCGAGTCCAGCTCATCCTTCACGAAGTATAGCATGTTGCCCTGCTCCGAAAAAGCATAATCTACCACACGTGAGAAGCGGTGCTCCTGGCCTGTTTTCAGGTTGCGCAACACCAACTCTGTGCCTTTGGCGTCTTTGTTTTTCTTTGGAGAGGCTTTTTTTACCTCAGCCTTAGTTTCGGCTGCTGCTGTAGTATCTTTTTTAGCCTCTTTTTTGTCAGACAGCGGCTTCTCCAGTTGGTACGCCAACCAGCCGCTTCCCTCCTTCGGCAGCTTGTAAGATTTTACGCGCGGCATTTTCACCACACTCATATCCTCCAGCTTCACAATAGCCAAAGAGTCTTTCGGCAGATCATCGCCTTTCTTCTTTTTCAGCTTAAGGGCGCGTACTTTCTGGTGCTCCGGCTTAATCTGGAAAACAGCAAACTGGTCATCGTTCGTAAAGTTGGCTTTGGTGCCGCGGTTATACTTTGCCGTGGCCTTGTTTGCTATGTTGCGGATGTAAAGGTCGCCGTCGCCCTCCTGCGGATCAATGTTGTAAAGCACGTACTGGCCATTGTTGGAGATTTTGTCTCCGTGCAGGGCATTCCAGCTATCGTATACATCATGGGTAAGTGTTTTTTTAGCTGTTTGCTGTTGCGCCTCTGCCTGTAGCAGGCCAGCGCTAAAGATCACAGCCAGGCATAGAAGTCTTTTCATGTCGGGTGAAACTGATTGAAAATAAGGTTAGTACTGAGACTAAAGTTAAGCATAATCTGCAAAAGGTGCAGCCGCTGTTGAGGTTAGACTGCTAAATACCCGGCTGGTTTAAAATAAATCTATATTCTATGTTAGCAGACAGATGGTACAACTGAACGTATTGTAAATACAAAAGCCTGGATTATTCACGCAGCAGACAGTTGCTGACAGGACATTCAGAAAGCTAACGCTTGTTTGGTTTTGAGCGCAAATCACTGTAACTTCACAACCAAACCCAATAAGTTAAACTAAAACTATGCAAACGAAAGAAGTATATATCATATCGGCGGTTCGTACCCCGATCGGTTCTTTTGGAGGTGCGCTGGCTAGCCTTTCGGCTACACAGCTTGGCGCAGCAGCCATCAAAGGCGCCCTGGAAAAAGCCGGCGTAGATAAAAACGAAGTACAAGAAGTAATAATGGGCAACGTGCTGTCGGCTAACGTGGGCCAGGCACCTGCACGCCAGGCAGCTATATTTGCCGGACTAGGCCATGAAGTAGAGTGTACTACTATCAACAAAGTATGCGCCTCTGGTTCTAAAGCCATCATGTTTGCCGCGCAGGCTATTATGCTGGGTCATAAGGATGTGATTGTGGCGGGCGGCATGGAAAGTATGAGCAATGTGCCTTACTACCTCGATAAAGCCCGTTTTGGTGCCAAGTTAGGCCACGGCCAGATGATTGACGGACTGATGAAAGACGGCCTGTGGGATGTTTACAACGACTTCCATATGGGTAACGCTGCAGAGAACACGGCCAAAGAAATGCAGATCACGCGTGAGATGCAGGATGAGTACGCCATCAGCTCATATAAAAAAGTTGCCGAGGCTTCTAAAGCCGGTTTACTGAAAGACGAGATCGTGCCGGTAGAAATTCCGCAGCGTGGCAAAGACCCGATTACGGTTTCTGAAGATGAGGAATTCTCTAAAGTGAATTTTGAGAAAATACCTGGCCTGCGCCCTGTGTTCGACAAGGCCGGTACAGTAACAGCTGCCAACGCCTCTACCCTGAACGACGGAGCCGCTGCGCTTCTTCTGATGAGTAAGGAGAAAGCCGAGGAACTGGGCGTGAAGCCAATCGCTAAAATCCGTGGCTTTGCCGATGCGGAGCAGGACCCAATCTGGTTTACTACCACGCCATCGCTGGCAATACCTAAAGCTTTGAAAAACGCTGGCGTTGATGCTTCTGAGGTAGATTTCTACGAGATCAACGAAGCATTCTCTGTCGTATCCATCGCCAACAACCAAAAGCTTGGCCTGGAAGGCGGAAACGTAAACGTGTTTGGCGGCGCAGTATCGCTTGGCCATCCGCTGGGAGCTTCCGGCGCCCGCATTGTTACTACACTTTGTAATGTGCTGGATAAAAAAGGCGGTAAGATCGGTGTGACTGGTATCTGCAACGGCGGCGGCGGTGCATCTGCCATCGTAATTGAGAAAGTATAATTTGCCATCAGGCATATAATTTATGGGGAGCCTTACGTTTAACGCGTAAGGCTTTCTTTTTGGATCATGATTTTTAGGATGTACAGGACGAGAGAAACCAGCAGTGGCAACCCATACTCGGGGGAAAATATAGCTAAAGGTTTATTCCTGAATTACTTGGCAATAAGTGTATTTGGAATGAAACAAGTATAAATCCTGTTTGCCCATATACATTCATCATACTCTGATAAAGTATAAATTATTTAAATCACATGCGTAAACTCCTGGCATTACTGCTCCCGTTTGGCCTGGTGCAAAGTATAGCGCTGGCTCAGCAGCAAGTTGTTACTTACCACGACGAGTCTTTCACCCAGATAAAGGAAGAGTATACCATCACCCCTGACTCTGCCATTGTGGGTTATTACAAACGCTATTACCCTACCGGTGAGCAGGAGGCGCTGGTGAAATTTGTAGAAGGAAAAAAGGACAGCGTGTACACTGAGTTCTACCCTGGCGGCCAACCTAAATTGCAGCTCACTTACAGGCAAGATGTAAAGCAGGGGCCTTTTAAAGCCTATCGCCCGGACGGCAAATTACTGCAGGAAGGTTATTTTGAGAACGATCAACAGAGCAAACTCTACAAGACTTTTTACGCGGATGGCTCACTGCAGAGAGAGACCGAGTTTGTAAGTGGTTTTCCGGAAGGTGCCGTGCGGGAGTATTATCCATCGGGCAAGCTGAAATCTGAAATAACCTACCGCAACAGCAAACAAAACGGCCCCGCAAAAACCTACTACACCAACGGCAACCCAGAAACTGAAGCAAACTACAGCAATGGCATGCTGCAGGGCTCCTACAAAACCTTTTACGACAATGGGCAGGTGCAGACGGAGGTGCAAAATGTGGCCGGCGAAAAACAAGGCGTTTACAAAAGCTACTACCGCAGCGGTAAGCTGAGCACCGAAGGCCAGTTTATAGCCGGAAAAATGCATGGTCCTGCCAAATCATACTTTGAGAGCGGCCAGCCGCGTAGTATCATCAACTATAAAAACGGAGAGATAAACGGCACTGCACAATATTTTTATGAGGACGGAAAGGTAAAGGAAGAAATTAGCACCAGCGGCAACGGCTCAACGGTGAAGACTTTACGTTGCTACCCAAGCGGACACTTGCGAGCCGAGGAGCAGCTAAAGGATAAAAAAAAGCACGGCAACTGGAAAGTATACTTTGATGCCCCAAGCAAAACAGTACAGCTCAGCGAAAACTATAGCGCAGATAAGCTAACAGGCGAGCGACTGACTTACCACGACAACGGCCAGGTGCAGGAGAAACATACTTACGAGAACGGGAAAATTACTGGACTCAGTTATACTTATCACCTTTCCGGCAAGCTTAAATCCGAAACAAACCATAAAGATGGACTGCGCTTTGGCCCTTACAAGGCGTACTTCGAAGATGGCAAGACAGAGGTTCTGGGCCAATTCAGAAATAACCGCGAGACAGGCACCTGGAAATACCACAACCCTGAAGGTAAAGTAATTAAAACCCGCCTCTACCGTAACGGACAGATAATGGAAGAGAAAGAGAAGTAAGTATGACAGCTTATTTTAACGTAATAAGTGCAAGAGCACCCCTGATGGGTGCTCTTTGTGTTTTAAGCAAAGACTCAAATTCACGCCGCTACTCTTCACCATTGCTTGTCCTCACGTTCAAGACTATAAGCCGCCCCAAAACATCTGACCTCCCGTTTTATAACAATGATAAGTAAGCAGGCGTAACATCAGCAAAAGCGAAATCTAAAAATTTAAGATACAGAAGATGACAGTTGATGAAAACAACCATGACGATAGCCGCAAAGGTGTTGTTGTTATTACAGGAGCCTCGGCTGGCTTAGGCCGCGCCTGCGCCCGTGAGTTTGCAAAAAACGGGTATGACGTGGGTTTACTGGCCCGTGGCATAGACGGCTTAGAAGCTGCCAAGCGCGAAATAGAGCAACTGGGGCGCAAAGCGGTATATGTACCGGTTGACGTTGCTGATGCGCAGGCCGTAGAAGATGCCGCCATTAAAATAGAGCAGGAATTGGGTGAGATAGATGTCTGGGTAAACAATGCCATGAACAGCGTTTTCAGCCCGGTAAAGGAAATGCAGCCGGAAGATTACAAACGGGTAACTGATGTAACTTACCTGGGCCAGGTTTACGGCACCCTCTCCGCACTAAAGCGCATGCTACCCAGAGACCGAGGTTCTATTATATTGGTCGGCTCCGCGCTGGCATACCGGGGCATTCCGCTGCAGTCGGCTTACTGTGGGGCAAAGCACGCCATACAAGGCTTCTATGATTCGCTGCGCACCGAACTGATGCATGATGAAAGCAATGTAAAGATAACAATGGTGCAGCTGCCTGCTATGAACACCACGCAGTTCGGTTTCGTAAAGTCACGGCTTCCGAACAAACCACGGCCAATGGGCGCTATTTATCAACCTGAAGTAGCCGCTGAGGTAATTGTTTACGCTGCAGAGCATGAGCGCCGCGAATACCGTGTAGGCTACCCTACCCTGCAAGCTATTATAGGTAACAAAATAGCACCGTGGTTTGCTGACTACGTATTGGCAAAAAATGGATTTAAGGGACAGCAGACAAATGAGCCAGAAGACCCCAACCGCAAGAATAACCTATATGAGCCAATTCCCGGTGATCATGGGGCTCACGGTACTTTTGATGATCAGTCTACCTACACCAGCCCGCAAGTATGGCTAAGCCTGCATCGCCAGGAAGTTCTGACGGGCGCGGTAGCTATAAGCGCTTTGCTGTTAGGCAGCCTACTCTCCAAAAAGAAAAACCACGATAATAAAGAAGCCTGACCATCTTCAGAAAACACAGGTTAATTGAAAATCAAAAAGGCCGCTACTGCATATCAGTGGCGGCCTTTTTGATTTTATTTAGATCAGGTTAACGTCCAAAGTCGTCCTGCACCCGCACAATATCTTCTTCATCAGATGGCTGGCTAGCATCTGTATGCTGCCAGATTTCAGCTAATACGCCCCAGTTCTCTAAACCTACCAGGCGATGGCGCTCGCCTTGCTTTAACTTAATCTGATCGCCGGGCTGCAAGGTCTTACGCTCGCCTTCCTCATCTGTGTTGCTGGTAACCACGCCTACCGTACCTGTTACAACCCGCCAGATCTCGGCTCTGCGGTGGTGGTACTGCCACGATAATCTTTTTTCCGGAGCCACAACCAAAATCTTCGGGCTCAGCTTGCCAGAAATTTTCAGGTCATCTATAGAGATTCCGTTGAAATACATATCGGCAAACCGCTGCGCCTGCGCCTCATCAATAACAAAAAAACCACCCCAAGGGCGTGAGCGGTCTTGTTTAGCTATGTTAAAACCGTTTGCCTGCAGTTCCTGCTCCAGCTCTTCAAAAAGCTTCGTCTTATTCTCTGCTTCTAGTACCATGTCTGACATATTGCGTACGCTGTTAATTCTTATAACCGAATATAAAAAGAAGTCTAAACTTGAATAAATATTAGCTTAAATATATTAACTAAACTATAGATAAGCAGCTCTATGTACAGCAACAGCGGGTAAGTTGTTTCGGAAACATATACTTTAAAATGCAGATGTTAAAATATTGCCGCTACACCCATTTTTTAAGCAACGCTATTAAATCGCGGTTATTAAACGGTTTGCATAAGTGGTCATTCATGCCGGCGGCTATACTTTTAGCGATGTCATCTTTATAAGCGTTGGCTGAAAAGGCTATTATCGGGCTTTCAATGTTGGCTTTCCGTAACCTGACTGCTGCTTCCAGTCCGTCTACATCTGGCATCTGTATATCCATAAATATGAGGTCGAAAGGATTTGATAAGGCAGTCTTTACCGCTTCTTCTCCGCCCTCGGCTGTAGTTACCTGGGCACCAAAGCCCTCCAACACCAACTGCATCAGCATCACATTAATGGCATTATCATCAACCACCAGCACCTTTAAATTTTTGTCCAACGCAAAGGATGGATCAGTCTCATCATCTAACATAACCTCTTCGTTGGTTACAGCATTTAGCTTGACAGTAAACCAGATTGTTGCCCCCCCCGGCAGCCCTTCCACCGGACTAATCACTCCAATTTCTCCGTGCATCAGATTGACCAGTTTCTTGCTTATGGCCAACCCCAGGCCGAAGCCGCCATACTTACGCGTGGTGGATTGGTCTGATTGCGTGAACGTGTCAAATACAATGCCCTGCTTATCCTCTGGTATACCTACACCGGTGTCTGTTACTGAGAATTTCAGCACAACAGATTCTGTTTCCTTATCCTGAGACTCCAGCAAGCAGTGTGTTCTTATACTTCCGGTGTCGGTGAACTTTATGGCATTGCTTATCAGGTTTACAAGTACCTGACTTATCCGTACAGAATCCCCGATAACCACTTGCGGTACATGCTCATCAAAAGTATAGGAAAAGGCGAGGTGCTTGCCTTGCGCCAGGTGCTTGTAAGGCTCCAGGTGTGAGGCCAGGGTTTCGCGCAAGTCAAACGGAATAGTCTCTATGGCTATCTTGTCCTGTTCAATCCGGTGCAGGTCAAGTATGTCGTTAAGCAGTTTGGAGAGATTGATCCCTGAGGTTTTGATCAGGTTGACATACTTTGCCTGGGTATCATTCAGGGCCGTATCGCGCAGGATGCTGGTAAAACCCATAATTCCGTTCAGCGGTGTCCTGATTTCGTGGCTCATGCTGGAAAGGAAGCTGCTTTTCGCTTCGTTTGCGGCCTCGGCCTTCTCTTTGGCCTCTTTCAGTTCCCGCTCCTTTGTCTTAAGCTCGGTAATATCTTTGGCTATAATCAGGATGCCGTCTTTTTCCTGCTTGTTGTTTCTTAAGTAAGACAGCGAGCAGGAAGTAGGGATTTTCCCGTCTTTGTTTAGCTTTAACAGAAGCTCCACGTTCAGGCATTTCCCTTTTTCCTCAAACTTGGCCTGCATCTCCTGCAGCCCCTGCTCCTCCTTGTGCTGGAAAAGCTCCGAGATATGCCTGCCTATCAGTTCTGATTCTTTATACCCTGTTATCTCCTCAAAAGCCTCGTTTACGTTGCGGATAGTATAATCAGTGTTCAACACCAGCAGCATATCTACCACTCCTTGGTAAATACTCTGCATAAAATCGCGGGAAACGGTTGAGTTTTTGAGTTCTTGCCCAAGCATGCTGATGCCCTCAATCAGGGCATCGAGTTCGTCGCCGGTGCCGGAAGCCTCGATTTGGTAATCGAAGTTTCCGTTTGCCACCTCTGCAATTAAAGTAATGATTTCCTCTATTCGTTGCTTGAGAATCTCCACGCTACTTTTTTCCTCTTATTCTTTTTCTATGGCGATGGTTGTTTCCAGCATCTCCAGTGTGTAATTGTCTTTTGCCTGCAGGTAAGCTACCATAGGATAAGGCCTTGCACCCACACGTTTTTTCTCCAGCGTAGCCGATATGCCAAAGTTAGCTTTTTCGTAACCTAATTCATTAGCTCTTTTCACTATTTGGTAAAGCGCCTGCCGGTAAGCACCATATGTATGCGTATATGCATAGTCTAAGCCTGTTAACATAAAGCTGTATACTTTGGCTGAGTTTTTCTGGCAAAAGCATACCGCTACAGGCATGTCGGTTCCGCCAAACTCCTTTTTCAGCTTCAAGGTAATAAACTCCCAGTGAGAATCAGTGTTCATCTCCTGAAAAACTTTATCCGGGAATAGGAAAATATTTATACCGAGGTTTTTTTCCTTTACATTCCGGAACAGGCTGATGGCGTGCTGAAGCTCCGCCTCCGGTAGCTGGCTGCGTACTTCTACATCAAAGTACTTTTCATAACGTTTTATGTAGCGGCTAAAGTTTCTTCGGCTCTCCTTGGTGAGCGTATCCATAAAACCGGCTTCTGAGTTCCAGCCTAAACTATTCACCACGCAAGACTCCGGCATATCAGCTTTCACAAACCCCTGCTCCACCATAAATTCATCCAACTCCAGATCACCGGCATTAAAATCGCGGAGCAGAATGTTGCTGGCGTTAGTTTTTTCCTGTTCGTGGTACAGCTCCTCCAGCAGCAGCTTGAAAGCCTTTTTCCAGTCCGGGTGCTGGCGGTTCAGGTACATGTGGTTACCCTCGGTAAAAAGGCTCCCCATAATAATGCCTGTGGAGGTAAGGTAGTACGGGTTCAGCTCACGCTCCTGCTCCACCACTTTGGATACAGAAACCCGTGAGAAAATATCCTCTTTATAAAGTGCTGTTACAAAAAATGTCATCAGCAGCGTATCCCCCTTCTCATCCTGCACCTGGTAGTACTTAAAGTCCCAGTCGTGCTCCGCGGCTCCGTTTCCGCTAAAGGCCTTTTCCAGAAAATTGATGCCATTCCAGTCGAACATTGCCCGTTTGCCCAGGCAGTTATCCCATAAGGTCGGCTCAATCTCTTTTATAGAAGTATAGGTGTTAATTTTTAATGCACACTCCGTTGCCGGAGCAGGCGCAGGAACCGGCGCTGCTACAGCAGGAGCAGGCATTTTAAAGGCTTTGCGGATTTTCTCGTGCGTCTGGTTTGTGGCCTCCAGCGCCTTGGCAAAATTTGCCTGCAGGCAATCTACCAGTTGTTCTATATCTTCATAAGTATTGTGCAGCGATATGGTAATGCGCACGCCTATGTTTTTGGTTGGCACAGCTGGGAAAGTAGCCAGGTTTACGTAAATGCCATCTTCCAACAGCGCCTGCACCAGGTAGTTGCCCATGTCCATGGTGCCGGTACCGATAAAGAAGATCGGGCTGTTGCACTCATGCACCAGCGGCAGGTTTGTGCTTTTCAGTAATGAGTTGAAATAGGCTATTTTCTGCTGCAGCTCTTCCTGCAAAGTATAAATCTCATCGCTTAAATGAATTTTGGCAGAGGCAATGGCAGCGCCCAGTGTGGCAGGCTCAATCTGCACCGAAAATGTCAGCGGCCCTCCAAAGTTGTTCACTTTATGGTACCACTCCTCGTTCGGGAAAATAGACAGGCCACCGCAGGCACCGAAAGCCTTGCCCAAATTGGCTGTCAGTACCATTTTGCGGTACAGCTTATTGTCCATCTGGCTCATCACGTACCCTGCCCCGTTCTGGCCAGCCCAGCTCATACCGTGCGCATCATCTACATACAAGTATAACTGTTCATACTTTTCAGCAAGGGCAATCAGGTCTTTCACCGGCGCATAGTCGCCATACATGGAGTATACCCCGTCGGCCATGTACCAGATGCGATCATACTTGCTCCGCTGCTTCAGGATGCGGTCTTCCAGCATCTCCAGGTTATTGTGCCGTATCATCTCTACTGTAATGCCTTGGCTCAGCAGCTTCTTAACGGCTTCCTGCACGCTGGCGTGTACCTGGTGGTCCAGAATTACGAGGTCAGACTGGCGGATAAGACTTGGAATAGTGGTAAGGTGCGAGAGCGTACAGTTTTTAGAGATCACAGCCGGAGCGTTATATATCGTATGTATCATATGCTCCAGTTCGGCGTATAGTGGGTTAGAAACATACGTGCGCGACATCGGGAACTGGGTTCCGTACCGTTGGATAGCATCGATAGCGCCTTCTTTAACAGCCGGATGATGCTCCAGCCCAAGGTAACCACAGGTACCAAAGTGTAGAACTTTTCGCCCTTTAAGGGTCAGGTGCTGCCCTGTAAGCATTTCATCCTGAGCATGCAAATGGATTATTCCGTTCTTCTTAGAAACCGAGAGAACAGAGTCAACTGTATCCAGGATGTTGTTATGCCTGATTTTAGCCATAAATTTTTATTATACTTGCAGTAAATAGTGAGAAGTCTGATTACAGTGCAAACCGCCTATAACTCCTCTTGAATGGCAAAATTCGAAAATTATTACCAAACAAAGTCTAAAAGTACAGACTATGTTACAATGAAACTGGAAGACGGCATACTGCATCTATACTATAAGCCTCTGGAGGAGCTGGACCTTAGTATTGCAAAGCAAATTGTAAGTGAGAGGATACAGTTTCAGGAAGGGGTTTCTTACCCATGTCTGTTTGATATTCAGCGGGTAGAGCACTCTACCAAACAAGCCCGCGACTACATGGCTAATGAAGGAAATGATTTGGTGCTTGCCAGCGCCATTATGGTAAGCTCTCCTATGCTGCGCATGATGGCCAACTTCTTTATTATGGTAAACAAACCTCAGAACCCGTCCCGGATGTTTACGGATGAACAAAGCGCCTTGGAATGGCTTGTGAAGTATAAAGTTAGCACATAAAATACTGATGATCAGTATAATTTTTAATATGAGGCTCAGGAGGTTTAAAAGGCCATACTTTCAGCGCCCAGGCTTTCAGGTTTTAAGTTAGGCAGATGCCAGCCACTCCAGTGCCTCCTGCTCTGAGAGAAAGTATTGGGTATCGAAAGGTGGCGTTTCTTCTTTCACCTTCTTATCCAACACCTCGTTTGTCAGTTGTTGCAGCATATCTACAGAAGACACGATAGCCAGCCATTTCAAGTTACTTTTAGAGATTACCTCTACAGAGATTTTAGCCAACCAGCCTTGGTCCTCCATGGTCAGTACGCCCATGCGTTGGTTATTAACCAATAACTTCTGCAGTTTATGAGCCAAAAGTATGTGACTTGTTTCCTGAATCCCATCCCGATACTCTTCGCTTTTTACAGGCCTTAGCCAGCGCACCGACAGCAGCTGCCTGTGCTGGTCAAGTTCTATTTCCACATAGCTTTTTTGGTACAGCTTAATGTTACCCTCTGCGCCCCTTGTTTTGAAAGAAATCTTCTTAAAATTAGCCACCTCACTTATTATGCTGTAGTTACTACAGGCCTTTCCTAGTTCAGCCTAAAAGTACGGTGTTCAGTTGGAAATACCAGCACCTTTTCGCCTTAAAAGTATTCAAACCCAAAATTGTATTTTAGATTAATTTACGGATTTAGTTTCTACAGCTGTAAAAAGTTTATACCTGAACTAAAAATTAATTAAACTATAAAGGAAAAGCTTTCTAAATAGCGACATTATGCATTTACTTCAAAAGCAAGGCTAAAAAGCTCCACCCTATTCAGTTCCTGGCAAAACATTTTTCTAAAATATATTAAACGCTTATTTATATAATTTTATTTATTTAACGTTATAAAAACATTATTAAAAGCTATGGAGCGTAACTTACAAATCACAGGCAGAGGCAAATTAGCTGTCACCCCTGATCTTGTTATTATCTCATTTGATGCATCGGCGCATGAGTGGGAGTATGAGAAAACTGTAATTGCCTTAAATAAAAAGGTGGAGGATCTCCGCACCATTATCGAAACAGCAGGAATAGACCGTAAAAACCTGAAGACACTAAATTTTGGAATCCGGAGGGAGACCATGTGGAACAAGAAGGCAGAGAAGTCAGAATTCAACGGTTTCAGTGCCTCTCATAACCTGGAGCTCGAACTGCCCCTGGATAAAACCATCATCAACCAGCTTTTGGGGCAGATTGCCAAAAAGCTCGAAAATCTTGAGTTCAGCATTACTTTTGGTGTAAAAGACGCTTCTGAGCAACAGCAGCAACTTATACTTTATGCAATTGAAAAGGCGAAGGAGAATGCCGCCCTCATTGCCAATGCCACCGGCGTGGAGCTTATGGAAATACTAAACATTGATTATACTTTCCGAGAACTAACCATCCGTTCGCAGCGCTACGATTACCCAATTTACGAAGCTGACACGGTATCTACTTACGATATTACCCCTGACTTTGAGCCTGATGCCATAGATGTGACGGAGACGGTAACGATTACTTGGAAAATTGGATAGAAATACTGCAAAGTGCTAACTCCTCTTTTGGTAGTCCGTACTACTTATAGCCTTGCGCTCGTAAAGCTGCCGCTAAAGCCATACTTGGTTTTAGCGTAGGATTGCCGTTTAGCTAAATTTATCCGCCTATGCCAGAAGCTTACAAAAATGCAGCTTACGACACCGACTTTATTAACATAAGCCGGTTTCCTGGCGCCCGATACATGAAAGTGATTTGGTTGCGCCTTGTAACAAGTGAGGAGTATAGAGCAGGCACAGAGCTTTCTTTTCACAGAGCTAAATCGTGTAACATACACCACCTCCTGATAGACGCTTCTAAGGCAAACGCCCCTTCAGTGGCTGACCAGAATTGGACTGTTAAATTTATTAATACTATAGACGACCTATCTGTTACCCGCCTAGCCCTGCTGCTTTCGCAAGATATTTTTCAGTCTCTGGCAGTAGAGATGGTGGCGTCAAGATTGAATCCCCGCCCTTACGAGCTTCAGCTATTTTTACATGAAGATGAGGCTGTAGAGTGGCTTTTCTCCTAGCAAAAGTGGTATTTGAACTGCCCCCTTTAAGTTCCTTCAGCAGCTTTTTTTTCTATCACTGGTCAATTTTCAGTTATCAACGGAATGAATAGGTTTCCGTAACTTGCACAGACTTGCTCCAGGGTTAGCCGCTTAAAAAACTACACTCATTTTATTTCTTAATTAAGAGAGCAGGTTGAATAGAATTGCTAATTAAGCAGTGTAATTTTTTATCCATTACAGTTTAACCAAACACTAGCATTAATAAAAGAGAAACTTTCTAACCACCCAGCCAAGCAAATGCTATGAGGGAGCAGCTTTAGCAGCCTAGCGCCGATCCCTGTTTAGACAGCACCTAACAACCATACAGTAATCAATAGCTGATTTTTAAGTAAATTTGCAAACAATATTGTAAAACACTGTATTTAGTGCAGCGCAAACAGAAACTGCTACAATGAGACTTGTATTTCTACTCCTACTTATACTTCCTGCCTTCACTTTTGCCCAAACAGGCTTGCTTACCGGCACAGTACGGGACCGCAATACACAGGAGCCACTAATAGGCGTATCGGTGCAGGTAGTGGGCACGCAGCTGGGCACCGCCACCAATGAGAACGGAAACTTTAGGATAGAAAACATACCTGTTGGAAGCTATACGCTACAAAGCTCCTACATTGGGTACCAGCCACAGTCGCGGTTTAATGTAAACGTGACGGTGGGCAATGCACAGATTATCAGTTTTGAGCTGGTACCTGCAGCCAGCCAACTGCAGCAGGTAGAGGTGGTGGCCAACCGCAGACAAAGTGCCGCCGTGGCTGACCTTATAACGCCGCTATCGGTGCAGCGCCTCACCACAGAGGAAATCCGCAGCAACCCCGGAGGTAACTTTGACATTTCGAAAGTGGTGCAGGTATTGCCTGGCGTTGCCGCAAACGGAGCCGGCGGCGGGGGCCGCAACGACCTGATCATCCGCGGAGGCGCCCCTAATGAAAACGTCTATTACCTCGATGGTATCGAAATACCGCTCATTAACCACTTCACCACACAAGGAAGCGCCGGCGGGGCTACCGGCATTCTGAATGTTTCGTTTATAGAAGACCTGAAGTTAAGTTCCTCTGCCTTTGACGCTCGTTACGACAATGCCTTGTCTTCGGTGTTTGAGTTTCGCCAGCGCTATGGCAACCCGGAGCGCTTTTCGGGCAACGTGCGCCTGAGCGGCTCAGAATTTGCTACCACTCTGGAAGGGCCAGCAGGGGAAAAGACTACCTACCTGGTTTCGGCGCGCCGGTCTTACCTGCAGTTTCTGTTTAAGCTGCTCGACCTGCCCATACGGCCCAACTACTGGGATTTTCAGTATAAAATAGACCACAAAATCAACGATAAAACCTCTGTTTCCTTTATCGGTGTGGGTGCCATTGATAAATTTGCATTTGGGACTCCCCGCGAAAGCACGCCTGAAAACGAGTATATCCTGCGCTCCACGCCATCCATCAATCAGTGGAATTATACTACCGGTGTCGCGCTGAAAAGGCTTGTAAACGATGGGTACGTGAACCTGGCGCTCAGCCGCAACGCCTTTGACAACTCCCTGAAAAAGTATGAGGCAGCTGATGAAGAGGAAAACCAAGCCTTAACCTTGAACTCAAGCTCACGCGAAACAGAAAACAAACTGCGGCTGGATGTGAACAAGTATAAAAACGGCTGGAAATATGCCTATGGCCTAGCCGGGCAGTATGTACAGTTCAACAACGATATTTTCAGCGTGATCCGTAAAGAGTTGCGCGACGGGCAGAACAACGTGGTGCAGCCTGGCGTGACGGTGGCCTACGACACCAACCTCGACTTCTTCCGCTACGGTGTATTCGGGCAGGTTTCCAAATCGGTGCTGGATAGCAAACTGGGGATATCGGTGGGCATGCGAACAGACATGAACTCCTTTACCGAAAACGGCAACAACCCGCTGCAAACGCTCTCGCCACGCCTGGCGCTCTCTTACTTGCTCAGCGAAAAATGGGCTATTAACGCTTCTACTGGCATCTACTATAAACTGCCTACTTATACTGTGTTGGGTTACCAACAGGATAACCGGTACTTAAACAGAAACGCCGATTATACTAGGTCGATCCATTACGTGCTAGGTACCGAATTTCTGCCCCGCCCAGACCTGCGCCTGACCGTGGAAGGGTTTTACAAGGACTATAGCCACTATCCGATATCTGTACGAGATGGTATCTCGCTGGCGAATCTGGGCGGCGACTTTGGCGCAATTGGTAACGAGGCTGTGGTAACAAACGGGAAAGGCAGAACCTACGGGGCCGAGTTTTACCTACAGAAAAAACTGACGGGCACGGTGTTCTCCGTACTATCCTATACTTATGCGGTGAGTGAGTTTGCCGGCCTGGATGGCCGTTACGTTTCCAGCGCCTGGGATTACCGCCACCTGGTGTCGGGCCTGTTGGGCAAAAAGCTGTCGCGCAACTGGGAGTTCGGGGCCAAGTACAGATTTTCCGGTGGCGCGCCCAGCACACCGTACGATCTGGAGGCCTCTCGTTTAAATTACGCCTCGTTGGGTGTAGGCATTCTGGATTATACGCGGTTGAACTCTGAGCGCCTGCAGCCGTTTAGTCAGCTTGATGTGCGCATCGATAAAAAATGGACGCTCAACCGCGTTACTATAGACCTGTTCCTGGATATTGCCAATGTGCTGGGCAGCAGCACACCGGGCTTTGACCGCTATACTTTCCAGCGCAACGAAAGCAATACCGGCTTCGCGACTACGGATGGCAACACGCTTCGTACGGACGGAAGCAATGCCATTCCGGTTATACTTAAGAACACAGATGGTAACCTGGTGCCTACGCTTGGCTTTATAGTGGAGTTTTAAACAGGGATTCTTGCTTGAAGCCGGCAGCTTAGTTCTGCTAAGGCGCACCGGCATCTTGCATTTGCTTTATTCACTCACTAGGATCAACAAGTATAAACACAAAAGTTATTAACCCTTTAACTACTCCACAAAAGTCACAAGATCTTCTTTGCTTTTCCTGACTTTGGTAAGGTTTACCAACCAGTCGTTTTCAGCGTTTCTATACCCGATAGGCAGCATAACGCAGCTCCTGAGCCCTTTTCCCCTTAGCCCTAATATTTCATCCAAGGCATCAGGATCAAAACCTTCCAAAGGAGTGCTGTCGAGCCCTTCAAAGGCAGCGGCTGCTATAGCTTGTGAGAAAGCGATGTAAGCCTGCTTGGCAGCATGATGGAAGTTCACTTCCGCATCCCGTTGCGGGTAGCTGTTTAACAGCATCTGGCGGTAGTTTTCCCAGCCTTCGTTGGTAAAACCGCGCAGCTCATTTGTCAAATCAAACATCTTGTTGATGCGTTCCGCTGTGTATGTATCCCAGGCTGCAAATACAAACAGGTGGGAGCAGTCGGTGATAACAGACTGATTCCAGGCGATGGGTTTGATTTTCTCTTTTACCTCCTGGCTTGTGATCACGATGATCTCGAAAGGCTGTAAACCACTTGAAGTGGGCGCAAGGGATACAGCCTCTATGATGTTGTCAATTTTTTCCTGAGGCACTTTCTGCCCATTCATGGCCTTGGCTGCGTAGCGCCATTTTAACTTGTCTAATAATTCCATGTTTGATGTTAAGTCAATTTAATACCTTGCTAAGCAACTTGTAGAGAACTGCTTAAAGCAGCCATTCTTTTGCAAAGGTTATTTTAAAATTCAACGCTAATGCTTCAGAACAGCGATAGCCTCTTATTGTTATAATTACTGCGATTTGAGAGTAAGAGATTGGAAAAAGCTTAACCCTTACGCCAGGTGCTGCGCACCAGGCCTTTCAGGACCATAGAAGCAAGTATAAAATAAATCAGCGCCTGCCACCAAAGTGCCTTCCATTCTACTGCAACATCCTGAAGCGGTACGCCCATTTGGGTTAGTTTCACGAAGCCTTTCATACCCCAGGTTGACGGGAAGATCCAGGACAGTTTTTGGAAGAACGGCGAGAAACCTTCTACAGGGTAAGATAAACCACTGAGCATCAGCATTGGCAGCGTCGTGAAGATAAGGGCCATGATCGCATCCTCGCGGTAACGGAAAAGCCCCGTCAGAAAAATCCCTAGAAACACCACCGAAAGGAAGTATGGCAGCATGAATAGAAACAAATCGCCTAAACCAGCACGCACTGGTATCACAAAAAAAGTAAAAACCAGGCCTAACTGAAGTATAAGCAGCAAGAAATACAGTATGGCGTAAACAGAAGCCTTACCAAATAAAATTGGGATGGTACCTCCTCGTTTTAAAGCCCTGGGAAACAGGAAATGGTGTTGGCTACTTTCTCTCCGTGATCCGCCAAGTATACCGATGGCCATTAAAAGCACCACCTGCACCACCAGCGCTGTTACCATCGGAATGATGTAAGTGCCGTAGCCAGATGCTGGGTTATAAAGCGTAACTACACTATACGTTACAGGCGTATTTATAACTCTGGCCTGTTCCTCAGTATAGCCTGAAGCCATCAGCTTTTTAATATCTATACCGGCATTAAAGTAGCCATTCACAAAGTTAACAGCTGTTAGTACCTGCCGGTAGTATAGCATGTAGGAGGCATCGGCGTGCACAGCCACATCAGCTTGCCGGCCTTTGCGCACATCCTCCGAAAAAGAATCGGGTATGTACAGCACGCCTTTTACATCTCGCTTAAAGAAAGCATCCTCTGCTTGCGGTATACTATAGAATCCGGGCACTACCTGTACCTGCTCTGTAGCATCCAGCATCTGGATGTACTGCCGGCTCATGGCAGAATTGTCCTCGTCCACGACCGCTACCGGTATCTCGCGCACAACCTCCTTAGAGTAGATGTAGGCATATAGCACCATCACTATAAAACCTGTGCTGATAAAAACGCCCAATACGGCTTTATCAGAAAGCACGGCACGCAGCTCTTTTTTTAAAGTATCTGTGTAAGACAGGCGTGCGCGGTGGTATAGTTTAAAAATTTTTTTCATGAATCAGACTCTTTCGGGGTAACCTCCAGCAGCATACAGCTTGCGTAATTTAAGCCAGCCCAACATTGGCAGCAGCACTAATAGTAACAAAAGTGCAAAGGCAGGCAAAGAATAGACAACAGGTGCTCCGCGCTGGCCCTGGTCAATCATCACAGACAAATAGTGCGTTAACGGAAACACGTTGCTCAGCCATTGTATTGGAACCGGCATACCCAGATCGGGAAACGTAAGGCCTGCAAAAGACATACTGACCGCCGAGAAGCCGGTACCGCTTGTGAGCGCAGCGCGAAGGCTTTTGGCACCCGCTGCAAAGTAAACGCCTAATGCCTGGTGGGCCAAAATGAAGAGCATGGTAGCCAGCACCACTATAAACTTGCTGCCGTTCAGCGGAAAATCCTCCCACAAGAACATGGCAAAGTTCATCAGCATACCTACTATAAAGAACAGCAAAGTATAAGGCAGCAACTTACCCCAAACTATTGAGGGTAAACTGCGCTCCCCTAAACGGTACAAGCTTCGCCCCTGATGATACTTCAGGTCTTTCCCGATAGAATAAATCGTGGTTAGCATCACAAAAAGCTGCAGCATCATCGGGAGCAATCCGGTGTTCAGGTAATAAGAGTAGTTGCCGTATGGGTTAAAAAGGATCTTGGAACTTAACCCGATGGGGCGCATACTGATCATTGCCTGCTCCTGCAAAGCCCCGCGTTTCATACGTGCCTGTATACTTACGCCTGCTGAGAGCGTACCTACCGTTTTCTGGAATGCCCGACTGATCAGGCCGCTTGGCAGTAGAAAAGCCCCGTTTGTAAAGTTCACTATTTTAACGGAACGGCCGCTACGCACATCCGCCTGAAAATTTTCCGGAATCACAACCATGGCATATACTTGCCCGGTTTCCAGTAACCGCTTTGCCTCCAGGTCGGTTTCTGGCAGAATTTTCACTGTTATTTCAGGAGTGGCATCAAGTTGCACACTCAGTTGCCGCGAAAGTGCAGACAGGTCGTAATCTACCACCGCAATAGGCATGTCGCGGGGCACACCGCTTTGGAACAAGCCCATAAAAAACCAGAAGAACAAGAGTGGTAGCACCAGCGCAAACAACAGCCGCTTAGGCTCCCGCCCCATCAAGAAGAGTTCTCTGGTAAATACTTTTTTCAATCCTGCCATCGCCTATTTGTTTAACTGATCGGACGCAACGAGCACACTCATACCTGGCCTGATACCTTCGTTTTGCTGCACAGGCTTGGCTCTTACCTCAAACGTGCGGACATCAAAACTACCAGTGGCTTTGGTTGCGTTCCAAGTGGCAAAGTCTCCGAGGGGAGCAACATAATATACCTTAAACTGCAGTTGCTTATTGTTCAGCGCCGGTACACTTCCGATAAACACACTCTCCTTTTCAAAATGAAATAGTAAGTCTTCCTTTACATTGAGCACCACCCAGGCATCGTTCAAGTCAATCAGGTTCACAACAGGAAAGCCAGGTGACACGAGTTCTCCCAGCTCCGGGAGCAGGTCCTGCACCTCCCCGTTTACCGGTGATTTTATCAATCGCTCCTGTGAGTATACTTCTACCTCAGATACGGCTCCCTGGGCACGAGCAACGGCAGCAGCAGCTGCATCCTTATCCTCGGAGCGGGCCCCTTGCAGTGCTATCTGGTAGTTGTTGTAGGCTGCCTGCTCGTCACGGCGGGCGGTCTCTCGCTTGGCTTGCGTCTCATCGCGTTGCTGCTCAGACACTACCCCGTCCTTATACAGGTTACTCACACGCTGAAAGGTTTTATCTGCTAAGTCGGCGGCGGCCTTCGCTTTTTGCCAAACGCTGCGGGCTGCGTTTATCTCCTCTGAACGGGCGCCCTTTTGGGCTTTGGCCTGCTGGGCCTCAGCGCCTGCCTGAGCCGCCTCCGCCTGTGATAGCTTTGCATCAAGCTCCGGGCTTTCCAGCACAGCCAGCAGCTGCCCCTCCTTCACTTCATCACCCTCTTTCACTTTATATTCCTTTATGCGGCCTGCAATTTTAGGCGATAGATAGGTTTGCGTGGCTTCTACCCTGCCTTGCAGCACTACCTCTTCAGGCTTAGCCAAAAACCACACAGCCAGCAGTACAACGGCAAGCAGTAACAGCAGGCTGACAATTGTTTTGGCGCTATTCTTCTTTTTCATCGGATAAAGTTGTTGTATACTTTTATATTATAAATTCTGAATAAGTTCGTCCCATTGGTCGGCAACAAGTGCTAGGCGGGCAAAGGCTGTATCGTATTGATAAAGTGCCTGATACTGCTTTAGCCGGATAGATGCCAGGTTCACAGTCGCATCCACCACGTTTACGGAAGTGCCCATTCCTTCTTCAAAGGCCCGCTCGCGCATGAATTTTAGCTCTAGGGCCAGTTTTTCATCTTTTTGTAGACTTTGGTACTGTTCCTGCTGCTTCATTAACTCGTTATACAGCTTCTCCACGTAGGTCTGTATATCGCGCTCAGCCTGCGTGATAAGGTGGTTAACCTGCTCAGCCTGCGCTGAGGCAACCTTAATGCTGTTCTCTCTCCGAAACCCATCAAAAACATTTACACTCAGTCCCACACCTACTGCCCAATTAGGTTCTGTGATCGGAAGGTTATTAGTATACAAATACTTTTTGCCGAAAAGCGCTACGTCAGGTATATAACTTAGCCGCTCTTTCTTTACGCCAAGTTGCGCTAACTCGCTTTGCTGACGCAGGTAGCGTAGCTGGCTATGCGTCAGCAAAGCCTGGTCCTGGTAAAAGTCAAGGTTCTGAACAGCTTTAGGAGCAAACAGGCCGGTACTTAACGAGTCGTAGCTTTCATCGCCGATCAGGTTGTTCAGGGCGGTACGGGCCAGCGCTAAATCTCTTCGAGCAGCCTGCACCTCACGTTGAGCATTAGAAAGCGCCACTTCAGCATTCAGAAGCTCCACCTTCGGTATCATCCCATTTTCAAATAACTTCTCAGCATTTTGAGTATGCACCTTCACAGAGTTCTCAACCTGCTGGCGCAAATCCAGTGCCTCAGAAGCCATACGCACCCTGAAATAGGCTTCTGTGAGGCTGGCTAACAGTTCCTCTCGCGTAGACTCGGTCTGGGTTTGGCTGGCGCTGCTCTTCAACCGTGCAGCTTTGTCTGCCAGGTTCAGCTTTCCTCCTGTAAATACAGGCCATTTCATGGTCACATCTGCGCTACCAAAGTCCTGCTGCTGCAAAACGGGCTGCCAGTCGCCTAAAACCGCACCGGGCTCCGGTAACTGGTGTAACATACCAATAGCATCCCTGATCTGGTTTAGGTTGATGCTGATATCATCGTTGATGTGGGTATAACTTGCGTTGAAGTCCAGGTTCGGAAGGTGGCGACCACGTGATTGGCTCACTTCATACTCCGACTTTTTCTCCAGCGACTTAGCTGCCTGTAGTTTACCGTTTGCTCGCTCTAAATGCTGCACGGCATCATGAAGCGAGAGTTCCTGGGCTTGCACATGGATAGGGAGAATCAGCAAAAGGCTTAATCCAAATTGATATAAACATCTCATTAGAAACTTTACTTTAAATTGTTATAGCCAAGTGTGCGCAACACATGGCGGGTTATTACTGGTATGTCTGTAAGTGTGAGGCCCTCTGGTGATACTAGTTTACGCATCTTAAGGTGCACATAGTCAATGGTAAGCACGAAACTGGATAAGTATAGTTGCTCAAGTGATATATCAGGATTGACCTGGTTGTTCTTCAGCCCCAGCGCTTGCAGGCGCTGCAACGTTTTCAGTGTGCTAGCCTTCTGCTCCGCACTTACCTCGAAATTATAGTTATGGAGCAGTGTATAATAAAATTTAGAGGCATCTGGTGCTTCGATAGCCCTTGTTACGACGCCCGTTATGTAACTCTCCATCACCTGCGCCAAACTCATGTTATCCTGCTCCAGAATACTATTTATCTGCGCAAGTATAGACTCCATCCGCTCCTGAAACAGCGAATGGATCAGTTCCTGTTTACTGGCGTAATGGCGGTAAAGGTATCCTTCGCTCACTCCCGCCTCGCGCGCTATTATTGAGATAGTTGTATTCTCCAGCCCCAGCCGCACAATAGTTTCGACTGTTGCCTGCTTAATCTGCTGAAGTTTATTTGGATCAGAGGGTCTTGCCATAGCGTATATTAGTTAATGAACACTCATTCATTAACACAAATTTAGTTAAAAAGTTTATTCTAATTCTTAAAAATGATTCGACCGTAAATTTTCTGGCAAGAGAAGCTTAGAACCCGCTTATAGACTTATGTAGTATGTGGTTGAATTTCATAGCCCTCCGCTCACCTTTCATTTTTTAAAGACAGATAATATTACAGTTAAGTACCTATCAGGTCAGTTGTATACCTTAGAAAGCTAAAGCTGACTTAGGATTGGGAATTATTTCCCCACTTAAGCCATAAAGTATAAGGTGCTCACACGATTTAAGTAAATGGCTTGCAGGTAAGCTTAAAAAGATAGGTGTTGAAGTATGGCTAGTATAACCTGAAGTTTTAATCTTATTCCATTAACAGTTGCTCAAACAAAGTTTCTTGTAAGCATTCAAATAACCCACCTTGCTTTGGTCACTACAGGTATGTATAAATTTATTTTAAGATGAACTAGAAGCCCTAATGTCTTTTTACTTAACAGCATCCATACGTAAAATTGAGTTCAAGATTACCTCCAGATTGGATTTCTGCGGCTGAGATGAGGCTGTCGCATGGCTTTTCTCTTAGCAAAAGCTGTTTTACCATGACAAAGTATTATATGAAGTTAAGTTAAACGCATTATCAGTTTACTTTAAGAGTGCCAGCAGCAGGCAAAGTATACTCCTCTTGTTTTTTTCCGATTGCCTGGAAAAAGATTGGCTCCGCGCTAAGCGATGACAGTTAACGAACCTCCGTCCACAGCTAGTCTCAAATCTTGAGGAGAGTCTATAGCACCAGAAGTGGTTAGTGACAATAGCCAAGAATACCTACAACAGCTTGAACTAAGGATGGAAAATATTAGGGTAAGGTTAATTGACAATGATTCTGGCACTCCCAAAGAACGAGCTACTTTAAGAGGAGAGTTAGCCGGGATTGAGTTTGCAACGAAAGTGTTCCAAGCTCAACCATTAATAATATGAAAGACTGCCTGTGCAGGCCAAGATAATAACCTGCCCGAAATTTGTAAAAAAGTGTGCAAACAAAAAAGCACTTACAAGTTTTACCTTGCAAGTGCTTTTTTTAGACTGTGGGCCCACCTGGGCTCGAACCAGGGACCACCTGATTATGAGTCAGGTGCTCTAACCAACTGAGCTATAGGCCCTTTCCTTTTCTCTGGATGTGCTTCCTTTGAATTGGGAGTGCAATTTTACATATTTGCATTCAATATATCAAACACTATACATATTTTTTTTCGTGGAACTAACACAAATCAACAATATCATCTTCGATCTAGGCGGTGTCATCATTAATATAGACTACGACAAAAGCATTCAGGAACTGCAGAAACTGTGCAAAGATAACTGCAGCATTGCCTACAGCCAGAAAGAGCAGTCGCACTTGTTCGACCTGCTGGAAACCGGCGCTTGCTCTAATACAGAGTTCCGCAACGGTCTGCGCGAAGCTTACAAGATAGACGCCACCGATGAACAGATTGACGAGGCCTGGAACGCCATGCTGCTTGATATACCGCAGGAGCGCATAGACCTGCTGCTGGAGTTGGGCAAAAAGTACCGCATCTTCCTGCTCAGCAACACAAATGCTATCCACCTGGAGCGCTTTAACCAGATCGTGGCACACAGCTTTACCATCCCTAGCTTAGATTCTTTGTTTGAGAAAACCTATTATTCTCACCTGGTGGGCAAGCGCAAGCCCGATGCCGCTATTTTTGAGCAGATATTAGCCGAAAACAACCTGCAGAAGGAAGATACGCTGTTTATTGATGATAGCATTCAGCATATCCATAGCGCGAACACGATCGGCATTAAAACGCTGCACTTACAGCCACCGCTTACCATCAACAAGTTTTTTGCGGATGTTGCAGTCTAAATGGCAGCAATATAGCCTTCACTTACTGCTGTTCTGCCTCACGCTGGTTACCACTACCATTGCCGGGGCAGAATGGCGCTATGGTAAGCTGTTTTTCCTGGGGCCGCAGGGCTTTAGCTGGATGGGTACACTTACCTGGGCCGAATTTCTGGGCGGGTTATACTTTTCGCTGCCTTTTCTGGGGGTACTTACGGTGCATGAGTTCGGGCATTATTTCACGGCCCGCTACTACCGCACCGCCGTTACGCTGCCATACTATATCCCGCTTTGGTTTGGTATCACCTCGTCCATCGGTACTATGGGAGCCTTTATCCGGATTAAAGAGCGCATCTTCTCCCGAAAGCAGTTCTTCGACATCGGGATTGCCGGTCCGCTGGCTGGTTTTGTAGTGGCCATTCCGCTGCTGTTTTACGCTTTTACGCATCTGCCGGAGCCAGAGTACGTTTTCAGCATTCACCCTGAGTATGAGCGCTACGGGCTGGATTATGCACAGTATGTATACCAGGATAATTTTGGCAACTTTGCTTTAGGTAAAAACCTGTTGTTTATACTTTTTGAGCAGTTTGTGGCAGACCCTGCGCTGGTGCCAAATGCGTATGAAATTATTCACTATCCTTTTGTATTCGCCGGATTTCTGGCCCTCTTCTTTACAGCTCTTAACCTGCTCCCGATCGGGCAGCTGGATGGCGGCCATGTACTGTATGGCCTTATCGGGTACCAACGCTTCAACCAACTCTCCCCTATCTTCTTTGCGCTGTTTATACTTTATGCCGGGCTGGGAGTCATTTCGCCTTACACAGAGCCGGTTTGGGGCGAGGAGCTGCTGGTTGTGTTTGCTCCCTTTGCTTACTGGGCTTATCTGAAACTCTTGGGCAACCGGAACTATGCCTTAGCCGCTACGCTTGCCATGCTGCTGCTGCAATACGGGTTGTCTAACTTCTTTCCGGAGCTTGAGGCATACTTCTGGCTCTGGCCTTTTTACCTGCTCTACCTGGTGTTTGTGCTGCAGCCTGCCACGCCTAAATTAAAGTATAGCTTATACCTGGCTGGGGTGGTGCTGGTGGCGCAGGTGCTTATTTCACTGGCTTTCCCGGATTCTGATGGCTACAGCGGCTGGCTCGCGTTTGGGTTGCTGCTCTCGCGGGTAATGGGCATCTTTCATCCCTCCTGCCCCGATGAGCGCCCACTCACGCCGCTCCGCAAAGCACTGGGTATACTTGCCTTCATCATCTTTCTGCTGTGCTTCACACCTACACCGTTTATTATTGAGTAGGATGTTAGAAATACTGTGAAAGCTGCTGTAGGAGCAGGAAAAACTTAAATATTCTGGTGTAAGTTTATGGTTTAGGATGACAGGTTTTATAACAACAGCCAAGCCTGTTTAGAGTTTATTCATACTATATTGCCTGCCCTTGGTGCGTGTTTTCACCAGCAAGATTTACAGCATCTGCATTTTGATTGTTGGTGAAAACACCAACAATGGCGGGTGTAGGCACTATAACAAAAACTCTAAATAGCTTCAATAGAAAAGGGAGCAGCCACGACAGCTGCTCCCTTTTCAGTTAACTTATACTTTAAAATTTAGCCTTGATATGCTAAAATGCCGCCTAAAAGGTTACGTACATTGGTAAAGCCCTGCTGCTGCATAAAAGCCTTTGCCGAGGCGGAGCGGGCACCGGAGCGGCACTGCACAATCACTTCCTGGTCTTTCAGCTCTTCCAGTTCATCCAGGCGCTGCGGCAGTGCGCCTAGCGGAATATTCTGAGCCCCAGGTATCTTTGACTCCTGATGCTCCCAATCTTCACGCACATCTATAATAACAGGCGTTTCTCCCTTGTTCAGGCGCTCCTTTAATTCTTCTGCGGTAATGTCTACTGATGCAATCATAGTTTTAATTAGTTAAAATAATCTTTTTCGATATAATAGCTTCTCTATTATGAATACGCAAAGTATAAACACCTGGTGCCAAATGCCGAAGCGATAACGGCTCGTGGCTATTTTTATACTTATGGCTATGCACCTGCCGCCCCAGCACATCGTATACCTGCACCAGCTCAAACGGCTCACTTAAATATACAACATCTCGGCTCGGGTTAGGGTAAACGCGCATCGCAGCGTTATATCGGTCGTCCGCTACACCTAAAGGCACATCGCCCACCATAACAGGGCGCATCATAATAGCCCCTTGCAGAGAGGCTTCCTCTACCCAACCACCAGACGCTGTAAAAATGAACCGGCGGCCCTGTGCGTGCTCATTTTTATCAAAACCGATGTTTACGTACCTGCTGCCTGGCTGCGTCCAGCCGATGTAAAAACTACCCTGCACCGGCACCGGCTGCGTTAGTGCTACTTCGTAAAAGCTGTTTAAAGAGTCGGTGTACTGTATCTGGAAACTCTGCTGATGAAGTGTTTCGCCTGGCACGCCGTTTTCATCGCGCCAAACTCTAAAGGTAATAGAAGTGCCCGAAATATCCGGCCCCACCCTCGGAAAGTATACCCTGAAAGCCCGCACCTGGTCAGGCAGGTTGAGGTCGAAGCGTTGGGCCACCTGCGTATTGCCGGTTCCTACATAACTGAAACCAGCCTCGGCAGTGCCGTCGTCATAAGCATAATAGTTGCCAAATTCTGTGATGCGCTCCGTCACGTCGTTAGCCCGTTGCTGTGCATTCTGCTCTTTGGTATCAAGCCGGATGCCGTGCACGAGCGTAAAAATATCGGTAGCTGGCAAGGCAGTGTTTTGCAGTGTAGGCGTGCCAGAGATTTCATATTGCCTGGCCAAGCCCGGAATAAGCGCCTGTTCCCGCAGAAACGTATCTGCAGAGGCTGCACCTAAATTCTTTATATAGCCACGCCAGCTAATGGCACCCGGAAAATCTCCCAGGTTGTTTAAAGCGGCTCGCACCTCTTCGGCCAGTTCATTCTCCGGGTTTTCGCGGAACTGCCGGGCAGGCATGCCTGTGTAGTTTTTAAGGAGCTTGCTTATACTTTGGCTGATGGCAATATCGCGGGTTGTACTAACGCCTTTGCGGCGGTTTTTGTCCAGCTCCACATAATCCAGGTTCCATACATCTGCCATACCGTTGCGCAAGCCCACATTACGGAATCTGAACTGGAAACCGCTATGAAAGTATTTCGCCTCTTGCAGGCCAACAAATACCTGTGCAAAATCAGTTACCACACCAACCGCAGACTGTCGCCATACTTCCTGCCATGCGCCGGTTTTATCTAAAAACTCCAGCGCCAGGTAGCGCAGGTCATTTTCTGTCTGGTCAGGCACATCGCCTAATCCCCCGGATTGCCAGTAAAAGCTTAGGTATACTGAGTCGGCGGGCGTGAGGCTTCCTAAAAGTATGGGTGCAGAAGTAAGCGTGTCGGAGGGGCCAGCCGCTAACGTGTTAGGAGCATAGGCCTTGCCATTGCCATTCAGCCCATCCAACGTTGCCACGTTTTTTGTGACAGGCCTTAAGGCGTACCGGTTGTTGACAAAAACGCCGCTGCCACTCCATCGTGAGGTATTCAGGGTATCAGCTGCTGCAAAATCATCAAAGAAAGGTAGGTTCTGCTCTGCAGCAAGCCGAAGCTTCGGATTTTGGCTAAGCTTATACTTCTGGGGCTGGCGCAACTCCTGCTGCAAGGGCTGCAGCACGGCTTGTGCCTGAGCTCCTGTGGCAGCACTGCCAAGTATAAAAAATAGAAGCGCCAGCGGTTTTTTCATCCGGAGAGTAAGTTATAGAGCAGAAGGTAGTATTTCCGCTACACAGTTAAAAACTTTAATGTTACGTCTCTTAAAGAGCAAAAGCGCCCGTCATTGCTGGCAGGCGCTTTTGCTTATGCTTAAAAGAAATTACTCGATACCCTGCACCGGCTCCTGGCCAGCTACCCACAGGTCTACCAATTCGCCTACGCGTATTTTGGCTCCGACCTCGGCGTAGGGGCGTTGCTTCAGCACAGTGCCGTCCGGCTCACTGCTGCCTTGCACGTAAATAATGTTTCCGATCTGCAGGCCCTGGCCTACCAGCAACACAGAGGCTTCATCTACCGGCATGCCTATTACTTCTGGCATTTCAAACTCTGTTTCGCCCAAACCATCGCCCACGTGCAGGTCTACCAGTGCGCCTTTCGGAACCATATCGCCCGGTTTCACTTCTTTGCCGTCAACAAACTGCTTCAGCACGGCGTTCTGCTGCAGGTCCGGCACATACGTAATCTTGCCTTTGCGCAAATCATAGCTTTTCAGGATGAGCTCCGCATTCTTCACAGAACCGTCTATCAGCCTCGGCATTTTGATCATCGGCGGGTTTTTCATGTTCACCGAGATGTAAATTTTACGGTTCTCCTTCACTTTAGCACCCGGTGCCGGGTCCTGTGTCAGGATCTGAAACGGCTTCTGGTCTGGCTTATAGGTAGAGTCGTTGATGTAATAGCGAAGATTCTGCTCTTCCAGCAGCTGATCTGCATCCTGCAGCTGCATGCCCGTAATCTTGGGCACAGAGATGCTTTCGCCATGGTTGGTGGTGGATGGCAGGTAATAATAAAAGAAACCTAGAATCAGGGCAGCCACAATGACGCCCATTATCAGCAGGTGCCCTATCACACCTAAAAATGAATTCGTTTTAAACATGCAATTAAATTGCTGATGGTTGATTGTTAGAAAGTTGGGGTTACATTGTTTTAACTCCCAACTTTCTAACTCTTTAACTTTCTAACTCCTAAATTTCCGCCTTCATGCGGTTACGCTCTATACCGTAAGTTAAAATGCGGTCGATGAAGTCGTATGGTTTATAGCCGTTGATAGCGGTTTGGTGGAAGATACAGGTGGCCGGCGTCATGCCCGGCAATGAGTTTACCTCAATGATAATGGTTTCCACCTCGTCGTTTTCCAGCACGCGCACAAAAGCGTCAATGCGGGCGTACCCTTCAATGTTCAGAATCTGGGCCACATGCTTCAGGTCTTCCTTCACTTTGTCAGATATCTTCTGGCGGCGCTGCGGGTCTGCAGCGTAACGGGCAGGCGTAATATTCTGTCCTTCACCGGCCAAAAACTTCTCTTCCAAAGAAAGTACCTCTCCCTCGGCCAAAGCTTCGGAAGCTTCGAAAACCTCGTAGTTAACCGTACCGTCTGGTTTATACTTTGTCAGCAGGCCGCCCGTAACCTCCAGAAAATGCTTTGCGCCGTTTCTGCTGATCAGGGTTTCTACTAAGAACCCCGCTTTATTCGGAAACTCCTCTTTAAAACCAAGCGACAACGTGCGGGCGCAGTCTGTGTCCAGCTCTTCCATTTCCCTGAAAATCAGCGTCGCGAAGGCATCTAGTTCCTGCCTGTTCTTGATTTTCTTTACGGCAGAGCTACAGCCATCATCGGCAGGTTTGGCTATAAACGGATACGGAAAGCCCTGCTCTATACTCTGGTAGAATGCCTCTTTATCCTGCAGCCAATCCTCTTTCAGGGCCATGGCATGCTTGGCTACTGATACACCATGCTTAGCCAGTATCTCGTTGGTTTCATACTTGTTAATAGTAACCTGCGACGAGCGAATGCCTGAGCCGTTATACGGAATGTACAGCTTCTCCAGTTCCTGCTGCAGGGCACCGTCCTCTCCTGGTCTGCCATGCAGCGCAATAAACACTACATCCACCAGATTTTTCAACTGCTCATACGTGATCCGCTGCGGCTCCTGCAAACTGCGGCCTGTATACTTTCTTGTTATACTTGCTGCTTCCCCGGCAATCTGTGCCAGCACCGGGTGCGGCTTTCCTCCCTGCTCAAAGTATAACACCTTCTCCTTAATGTCATCGGCGTTATCCTTTAGCATAATGTTGATCGGAATTGAGTACAGACGATGCGCCTCATTGTTCCCTGTCAGGAAGATTGGCAACGGCTCATACTTTGTAGAAGACGACAGCTTCTCGTAAATATTGCGCCCGCTTTCCACAGAAATATGGCGTTCAGAGGAATATCCACCCATGATCACACCAACCCGAATCTTTTCCTGGCGGTGCGCCTGCTCGTCTTTTATACTTTTATCCAGCTTTTGCAGCAAGCGTGTCAGCTTTACAGTGTCCTTACCGGTCTTCAGGCGCTCGGCCACGGAGGTACGGATAATGTAAGTCAGGAACTGCGACGGGTTAAGGCCAATCTCAGCCGCCTGATGGAAGAAAAACGATGATGGCAACATGCCTGAAGTAGTGTTCGGGTCGTTCAGGAAAATATCGCCGTTGTCGGTTATAAAGCCATCCAGGCGGGCATACACGTTAAAGCCAAAGGCGGTGAAAAGCTTGCTAGTGGCTTTTCTGATATTCTGAATCTGATCGGTTGGAAGGTTTATCGGAGTAATTTTGCGGCTCAGGCCCGGCAGGTACTTAGAGCGGTAGTCGAACACCTCGCTGCCTTTCACGATCTCGGTTGGCGGCAGCGCAATTGGCTGACCCTGCTCATCCTGCACCACAATGCACGAGAACTCCTTGCCCTGAATAAAGGCCTCCACCAGCACCTGCTGCTCATGTTCCACGTTTGTCAGCGTAATGCTATCAGTGGCAGTAGAGCTAAACGTATGGTTGATGTGGTTGAAAAGCTCCTCCGGGTGGTAAATAATGTTACCGTCTTCCAAAACAACCGGCATACCGATACCTTCACGGATATCCACCAGCTGCTTCATGCTCGTCAGCTGCTTCTCCTCGCCTATCGCCAGCCAGTGGCTTTTATAGATGGTTTTGGTAAAGAAGCTGCGCTCCACTCCTGCTTCAAAGGCGTCAAAATCATCTTCTTTGATGATTGAGACACCGATGGAGGACCCTTGGTGCGGCGCCTTAAGAACCAGCGGCAGGCTCAAATCAGTTTTCAGTTGCTCAAAGATCTGGCGGCGGTTCTGCTTACCGTTCCAGCTGGCATACTGTATCGTTCTGTAATCTGGCGTCGGGAAACCATGCTGCTTGAGCATTTCTTTCTGCGCCGCCTTATCGATACCGATGGCCGAAGGAAGTATACCTGAGCCGGAATACGGAATATGGTACCACTCCAGCAGGCCCTGGATGCTGCCATCCTCGCCGTATGGGCCGTGCAGCGCCAGGAATGCAAAGTCGAAATGCTGCTTGAACTCGTTTGGCTGCAGGCGCTTACCCGCTTTGGAAATAATCTCGTCCTGTTCGGCTATACTTAGCTCGCCCAACGACTCCAGGTAAATCTGCAGCCCGTGCTCGTTTTCCGGCAGCGCCTCTACCGGCGGGTAAAAGTCGCGGATGGTGCCTTTGTAGATGAACTGCCAATCGAGCAGAATGAAATTGCCCAGGCTATCCACAAACACCGGAACGGCCTCGAAAAGAGACTTGTCTAAATTATCGTATACCGTACGGCCACCAGCAAACGAGATCTCGCGCTCGCGCGATGGGCCACCGAAAATGATTCCTACTTTCATTGAAGCAAAGGTAATAAATGAGGGGCTTAAGTTAATTAGAATTTAGGAGCATAAAAACGCAGCTTGGCTATACTTTCAATTGCAACACAATTGCAGCGCCAAAAGAGTTGCAAAAGCCGGATCAATTTATACTTTAGCAGGAGATTCAGTGTTTTTCAGAAGCAGGATTTTAGGATTGGAAAGGATGCACGGGTTTTTCTGCAGCACCGGGTCCAACCACCCCTAACCCCTCAGAGCTACGCTCGCTAGTTTCGAACTCTCGTTCTCACTAGTCTAAGGCGGGGAATTCTGTAGAAGCTCCGCTAGCGGTGGCTATCGAAATAATTCCTAGTCTTTCCGTGGGGTAGGGGCCCTCGACAAAGAGCGCCTATGGAGTTTTTCGGTGACGAATGCAGTGAGGCAGCCCGAGGCACGAAAAGAGGGCCCCTACCCCCGCCTGGAGGGAGCCAAGGTTAGAAATGAAACAGGTAGCTTGTAAAACTGTGGGTGAACAGCAGCTAGCAAGTATAGTTTGGCTCCAGCTGCAAATAGCAGTGGCAGGTAAAAGCCCAAGTGGACGCTTGCGCCAGCTTGTAAAAAATACCTCTAAAAACAGAAAAGCCACTGGCTCTTGGCGCAGCGGCTAATCCTCCTTTGGCTATTCGTTTATACTTTGGCTACCTTTTACAGTACAGTTTTATAACGCACTATACCAAAGCCTATTGTCTTTTGCTTTGGTGTTCTCTTGATAATTAAAACGGCGGCTCCTCGTCAAAATTTGATGTTGGGAAACCACTGCCGCTGCCGTCATTCATGCGGCTGCCCAAGCGTATGGCTCCTGGCGTCTCGGTATCGAAAGTACTGTTTGGCAAGGCATTGAATCCGCCCATACTGTCACCTCCGCTAAAATCATCGTCCAGGTTGGTAAATTTAGTATACTTACCGATAAATTTCAACTGCACGTTCTCCAGCGAGCCGTTACGGTGCTTGGCTATAATTACCTCACCTACGCCTGCTGTCGGGTTGCCCATTTCATCCTCGGTGATGCCATAGTATTCCGGGCGGTACAGGAAGCACACCATGTCAGCATCCTGCTCTATGGAACCGGATTCACGAAGGTCAGACAGCTGCGGTCGTTTGTCGCCGCCGCGGGTTTCCACGGCACGGCTTAGCTGCGACAGCGCGATCACCGGCACATTCAGCTCCTTGGCCAGCATCTTCATGGCACGCGAGATAGAGGCAATCTCCTGTTCACGGTTACCGCCACCTTTGCCGTCTGCGTTACCGCTCATCAGCTGCAGGTAGTCGATAATGATCATCTGGATATCGTATTGCGCTTTCAGACGGCGGCACTTGGTGCGTAACTCACGGATAGAAAGGCCCGGTGTGTCATCAATAAAGATCGGAGCCTCTGTCAGTTTCGCGATTTTATGGTTCAGCTGCGCCCACTCATACTCCTCCAAGCTGCCTTTCTTGATCTTCTCTGAATCAAGTTCCGCCTCCGAGGAAATCAGACGATTCACCAGCTGCAGCGAGGACATTTCCAGGGAAAAAATAGCTACTCCTTTGCCAAAATCCACCGCAGCATTACGCATACAGGACAGTACGAAGGCTGTTTTACCCATCGCCGGACGTGCCGCAAGTATAACCAGGTCAGACTTTTGCCAACCTGAGGTAACACGGTCCAGAGCAGTCAGGCCGCTTGGCACCCCGGTCAGGCCATCAGACTGCTTACGCTTCTCCTCCAGCTCCTTAATGGCCTGGTGCATGAGCGAACGCATGTCGTCAAAATTCTTACGGATGTTTGATTCCGATACTTCGTACAGCTTAGCTTCGGTCTTATCCAGCAGTTCAAATACGTCGGTGGTATCCTCAAAAGCGCTGGAAAGCACTTCTGATGAAATAGAAATCAGGTCCCGCTTTATGGAGTTTTCCGTAATGATACGGGCGTGATACTCTATGTTGGCGGCCGAGTTTACACGTGTGGTCAGCTGCGTTACGTAGTAGGCACCGCCCGCCAGTTCCAGCTCCCCATGCTCGCGCAGTTCCTGAGTTACCGTCAGGATGTCGATTGGCTCTGATTTATCAAACAACGAAAGTATGGCTTTGAAAATGCGCTGGTGCGACTCTTTGTAAAAACTCTGCGGACGCAGAATATCGATTACGTTGGTTAAAGCATCTTTTTCCAGCATAAGAGCGCCTAGCACGGCCTCCTCCAGATCAAGCGCCTGCGGTGGTTTCTTACCCAATTCCGAAACAACGGGGGCTTTTTTCTGCCATCCGTTACGGTTAGCCGCAGACCGCACATTCATTTTCATCTCCTCCATAAGCACAAAGATAAACCCTTATATATCCCATGCCTGAAAAATGTTTGTAAAAATTGCCCACCGGGCTATCAACAGGCATGCAGGCGGCTTTGCACAGGTTATCCACATTGATATACACATATCCACAAAGTATCCACATATTAACGTATAGCTATTTTAAATTAGCTAACTACTTATAACTTTGTCTGATTAGTACAAATTTGTTGCATATGGAGAAGAAGGATTTTCAGCACATACACCTTATCGCCGTTGGCGGTAGCATTATGCATAACCTGGCACTGGCCCTGCACGATAAAGGGCTTAAAGTAACAGGTTCTGATGATGAAATTTACGAACCGGCCAAAAGCCGACTGGCTGCCGCAGGCATTCTTCCAGAGCAGGAAGGCTGGTTTCCAGAGAAACTGAGCGCCAAGCCCGATGCAGTTATACTTGGCATGCACGCCCGCCCCGATAACCCGGAGCTGCAGCGCGCACAGGAGCTGAACATTCCGATCTACTCTTTCCCGGAGTTTATCTATGAGCAGAGCCGCGATAAGCAGCGTGTGGTAATTGGCGGCAGCCACGGCAAGACCACTATCACAAGCATGATCATGCACGTGCTCCGGCACCTGGGCCGTAAGTTTGATTATGCCGTGGGTGCGCAACTGGAAGGCTTCGACCGAATGGTAAAGCTGTCTGACGACGCCCCGGTGATTATTATTGAAGGCGATGAGTACCTGTCGGACCCTGTTAAAAGAGTGCCGAAGTTTCACCTGTACCACCACCACATCGCTGTCATCAGCGGCATCAGCTGGGACCACATCAACGTGTTTCCGAACCCGGAGATGTACCGCGATCAGTTCCGAATTTTTGCCGAATTAACCCCAAAGGCAGGCACGCTGATTTACAACCAGGATGACGAGCAAGTGCAGCTGGTAAGTGTTCCGCGCAACCCCGCCGACATTTCCTACATCGGCTACGGAGTGCATGAGCATAGCATCAGCAAGGGCAAAACCATACTGCATACCAAGAAAGAGGGCGATGTGGAGGTAAAGCTCTTTGGCGAGCACAACCTGCGCAACCTTAACGCGGCAAAGGAAGTGTGCAAGAAAATAGGTGTGAAGGCACATGATTTCTATGAAGCCATAAAAACGTTTAAGGGGGCAGCCAAGCGAATGCAGAAGCTGGGCGAGTCGGCTACAGCCAACATCTATCGTGATTTTGCACACGCGCCTTCCAAAGTGAAGGCCAGCACAGAGGCCGTTAAGAAACAGTTTCCGCAGCGTGAGCTGGTGGCGGTGCTGGAGCTCCATACTTTCAGCAGCCTGAACAAGAGCTTTATTCCGCAGTATGCCGGCGCTTTAGACCTGGCCGATGAGCCAATTGTATTCTTCAGCCCGAAAACGCTGGAGAACAAACGCATGGAAATGCTGACGGAAGAAGAATTGAAAGCCGCCTTCAACAACCCGAATCTTAAAGTATACACTGACTCTGAAGCGCTGCAGCAACACCTGCTGGAGCGCAACTGGCAGAACGCCAACCTGCTGCTGATGAGCTCAGGCACTTACAACAATATTAACTTGGAGGCGCTAACGCAGGCGGTTCTTAAAGCATAAAGTATGAAACTACACCTAAAGCGCCCCATCGTATTTTTTGACCTCGAAACCACCGGCACCGACATCGGCAAAGACCGGATTGTGGAGTTGAGCGCTCTCAAAATAATGCCGAACGGCGAAGAGATTCTTAAAACACGCCGCATTAACCCCACTATTCCCATTCCGCTGGAGTCGAGCCTGATACATAAGATCTATGATGAGGATGTGGCAGATAGCCCAACCTTTAAGCAGGTGGCCCATGAACTGAGTAAGTTTTTGGAAGGCTGCGACCTGGGTGGCTACAATGTTATTCGGTTTGATATTCCGTTGCTGGCAGAGGAGTTTTTGCGCTGCGATGTGGACTTTGATATTGAAAACCGCCATATCGTGGATGCTTGCCGCATTTTCCACCAGATGGAACAGCGCACGCTTTCGGCTGCTTACAAATTCTATTGCAACAAAACGCTGAACAACGCCCACAGCGCTGAAGCAGACACCGTAGCAACCTACGAAATCCTGAAAGCCCAGCTGGAGCGTTACGAGGAAACGCCTTACGAAACATCAGAAGGTGTAACAGAATACCCGGTGCAGAACGACATGGGCGCATTGCACAAGTTTACGTTCCAGAAAACAGCAGACCTTTCGGGCCGCATTGTGTATAACAACTCCGGGCAGGAGGTCTTTAACTTTGGCAAGTATAAAAATGTGCCAGTGGAGGAAGTGCTGCAGAAAGAGCCAAGCTATTATGACTGGATGATGAAAAGCGAGTTTCCGCTCTACACCAAAAAAGTCTTGACCCGCATCAGATTGCGCAAGTTGCAGATGTCGTAACCTGCTTACCCTCCTGAAAGCAGAAGAGGCCAGCTATACTTAGCTGGCCTCTTCTCTTTAAAATCTTATCGCTTTTTGTTCTCCCGCTCTCTGGTAGGCCGCAGCCTTTCGTCTTTTAGTAGCGTGTTACCTTCCGAGTACCCATGCTCGCAGTTATTGCCCGGCGCCCTGGAGGAGCACTCGCAGCCTGTTATGCGGTTACCGGAAAAGGTAAAATAGCAAAAACCGCAACCGATAGATGATTTGCAGATATGCCTTGCGCCTTTGCTGCTCAGATACAAACTGTTGTCTGCGGCCAGATCCAGCTCCAGTGCCATGCTTCTGAAAGCTCCGTTCTGCATGCCCAGCCCCACCAGATAATAAGCTGGCTCATCCTCTTTGGTCTCCTGCACCTTCCGGATCATCACCTTATCCACCACAGTGCCATCTCCAAATTCACGGATAAAAGGCTGCATCAGTTGCTCGGCCGGCACAATGTAATCTACCGAGTCAAACACAATCTGCGCCAGCAGTTTTCCGTCGTAGGCTATTTCTGCCTCTAACTCACCGCCTTCCGGGTTTTCGGCATCCTCTTCTTTTATAAACTCCCGGGTGGAGCAAGCCGACGAAGCCAGCAGCAGGAAAAACAGCAGGTACAGTATCCTACTTCTGGTCAGGGTGATGCCAAGGGTATGGTTCTTAAAGTTTGTGATCATGTAGTAGGATTTTTAGCGCTTGTAGTATTGCAGCGCCTCAGGCATGTGCTTTTGCAGGTCTGCCTGTCTGGTACCGGCGCTTGGGTGAGTGGAAAGGAATTCCGGTGGGGCCTGCCCTCCGCTCTTCGCTTCCATTCTCTTCCAGAAAGGTACAGCTTCTTCCGGATTATAGCCAGCCATCGCCATAAAAATCAAGCCAAGCCTATCTGCCTCAGACTCTTGTGTACGGCCATACTTCAGCAAGCCTATCTGAGAACCTACACCGTAAACTGCCATCACCAGGTTTTGCGCCGCTCCCGGCTGAGTGCCAGCCAGTGCTGATAAAGTCTGGCCTCCGAACTGCTGCGCCAGCTGCTGGCTCATGCGCTCGTTACCGTGCTTGGCAATAGCGTGGGCAATCTCATGGCCCATTACCACGGCAAGGCCCGTCTCGTTCTGGGCAACCGGAAGTATACCTGTATACACCACTGTTTTGCCACCGGCCATCGCCCAAGCGTTCACCTGGTCATCCTCAATCAGGTTAAACTCCCACTGGAAGCCCTGCAGCTCGTCAGACAGTCCGTTGGCTGCCATATACTCCTCCACCGCCCGCTGTATGCGCTGGCCGGCACGTTTTACCATGGCCGTGGCCTGTGCATCGCGCGATAGCTTGTTCTCTTTTAGAAATTGATCGTAGGCATCGTAACTAAGCGACTGCATTTGCGAGTCGGACACCAGGTTTAGCTGCCGGCGGCCGGTTATCGGCACCGTAGTACAGGCCACGAACGTGACCACAGCTACTGTAAAGGCAATAATTTTCTTATACATCGTCATTAAAATTAAGTGGTCCTTAAAAACCGGATTCAAATTTTGAACCAATTTTGAAAAACTGATCGCAATTATATGAACAAATTAGCATAAAGCTATACTCTAAAACTCAATTTTACGTTGGCATAAACAGCCTCATCCGCTCAATAAAGTATGGTTCCTGCACAAGTATACGGCAGGTTGGCTTGCAGGATTTGCTTTACTGGCAGGCGCTGCGGATTGCACTGCCTGCCTTTGCCAGCAAGTATAAACGGGCAGCTTTAACACGCTACCAGTCACATATTTTTTCAACTATTTGCTGGGGCTCATCATTAGAAATCCTATTTTTGAGGATAGAACTGAAAAACTCCTTTACATGAAAATATTAGCCATCGGCAGGAACTATGCCGAGCATATTGCCGAGCTCAAAAACGAAGTGCCCGACGAGCCCGTGATCTTTTTTAAACCGGACACAGCCGTACTTCGGAACAATGAGCCTTTCTATTACCCAGAGTATACCAACGATGTGCACCATGAGGTGGAGCTGATTCTGCGCGTTAGCCGCGAGGGCAAGAACATCGAGCAGAAATTTGCACACAAATACTACGACGCCATTGGCCTAGGCATTGACTTCACCGCCCGCGACATACAGGCGAAGGCCAAAGCCAAAGGCCTGCCCTGGACATTGGCCAAAGGCTTTAACGGCTCGGCTCCTGTTTCCGAGTTTCTGCCGCTTTCGGATTTTCCGGACCTGCAGAACATCAGCTTCAGGCTGGACGTGAACGGCGAGACCAGGCAGCAGGGAAACTCAAAGATGATGCTGAACTCTTTTGACGACATCATTGCTTACATTTCTAAGTACATTACCCTGAAGAAGGGAGATATTATTTATACTGGAACACCGGAGGGCGTAGGCCCCGTAAAAATTGGAGATAGGCTGGAAGGATATGTTGAAGATAAGAAACTCCTCGATTTTGAAGTTAAATAAAAAGCGGCTTACCACAGCCATACTTGCATTGTTTACCGGCTTTAGTGCTTTGGCGCAAATGCCCGCCGAACCTGCTATGCCCGCACCGGCAGATTACTTTCTGTTCCCGATAAAGCCGGGGGAGCGCAATTACCTGTCCGGCACCATGGGCGAGATACGCTCCAACCACTTTCATGGTGGGCTGGATATTAAAACCGATCAGCGCGTGGGCCTGAATGTGCACGCCGCTGCCGATGGTTATATCTCGCGGGTAAAGCAGTCTAGCTACGGGTATGGCAACATTATTTACGTAACGCACTCCAATGGGCTGGTTACTACTTATGCGCACCTGCTGGAGTATTACAAGCCGCTGGCCGACTACATGCTGCAGAAGCAGTACGAGAAGCAGGTGTTTGACCTGGAGCTTTTCCCGGAGCCGGGGCAGTTTCCGGTAAAACGCGGCGACGTAATTGGTCTTTCCGGCAATACGGGCGGCTCTGGTGGCCCGCACCTGCACTTTGAGATCCGGGATAAAGAAGACCGCCTGTATAACCCGCTCCGCTATACTTTTAAAGAAGTAATAGACACTACTCCGCCTGATATTTACAGCATCGGCATCTCCCCGCTCAACATTCACTCCAGGGTAGGCAATGAGTTTGAACGCGCCGAGCTGCGCACCAAAAAGGTCGGAACCAACTACAGCCTGACCGACACGGTATACGCGCATGGCCTGATCGGGCTTGAGTTGCAGACAATAGACCGGCTGGATGGCGCCGCCAATAAAAATGGCACGCAGGAGGTTACACTCTTTGTTAACGGCGAGCAGCTGTATACGCACTACATCGACAGAGTTCCTTTTGAGCTCTCCCGCCAGGTGTCGCAGCACATAAACTATAACCAGTACAAACGCCGTGGCAATACGTTTCAAAAAGCTTTTATAGACCACGGAAACGACCTGCCACTTTACAAAGCCAACGGCTACGACGGGCGCTTGAAAGTACAGGCTGATTCGGTTTACCAGGTAAAGCTGGTAGCCCGCGACTCTTATAACAACAGCTCTACCCTTAGCTTCACAGTAAAAGGCCAAAAGCCAGCATTTACGCAAACCAGGTCTGCCGCTGTAAAGAAGCCCTCTATTTCCTATGAAATTATAGGCAATGTATTAAAGATTAGCGCAGCCGACACCAGTGCCACGCCACAGAACATCGAGCTGTTTGTGAAAGGCAAAGAGCTGATGCTGGTGCCAAGCTACATGAACAACTCGGTATCGGTGAGCCTATACGACCTGCGTGCGGGCCTGCCGGACTCCATGCGTTTCTGCGGCCTTAACTCAGGTTTTGGGTTGGAGCAGATGGTGCCGCCGGCCCAGGATTTCCAGTTCAGGAACAATTATGTGAAAGTGCTGTTCGAAAAGCAGTCGCTCTACGACACGCTATACCTACAGACAAAACTGGAGAACGGCGTTTATACTATCGGCGACTATTTTACGCCCCTGCACAAAGCCTTGAAAGTAACCATGAAGGCTGATACCGCTGGCCTTGACAAGAGCAAGGCGGCTGTGTACTTCCTGGGCAGTGGCCGTGGCCGTGGCTTCACCGGAGGCAAATGGGAAGGCAACACCATTACTTTCACCACCAAAAACATGGGTAAGTTTAAAGTGCTGGAAGATACCAGAGCCCCTGTTATCAGGCTGGTAAGTAAGAGCCGAAACGGGGTCAGCTTTAAGATTTCGGACGATCTTTCGGGCCTTAACTCCTTTAATGCTTGGGTAGACGGAAAGTGGCTCTTGATGAAGTATGAGCACAAAACCGCCACCATCTGGTCTGAAAAGCTCGATAAAAATGTTTCTTTGTCAGGTGAGGTGGTCGTGAAGGTGAAGGACAACGCCGGTAACGAAGCCACTTATACTACCAGAATTTAATTTGACACCGTATCAAGAAACACGTATTACGGCCTTAAAATCAAGACGAATCGTGCTACGAGATACCTAGAACAAAACTCTATGCAACTGAACATCGGAGACAAAGCGCCTGCGTTTGAAGGCAAAGACCAAAACGGCAATACTGTTAAACTAAGCGATTACCGCGGCAAGAAAGTTATTTTATACTTCTACCCGAAGGATAATACGCCCGGCTGTACCGCTCAATCCTGCAACCTCCGCGATAATTACGGCGAACTGCAGCAGCAGGGCTACGAAGTAATCGGTGTAAGTATAGATAGTGAAAAGTCACACCAAAACTTCATCAGCAAGTATGAACTGCCTTTCACACTTCTGGCCGACACCGATAAGCAGATTGTAGAGCAGTATGGGGTATGGCAGGAGAAATCGATGTATGGCCGCAAGTACATGGGCACGATGCGCTACACCTTCGTGATTGATGAAAACGGTGTCATACAAGACATCATCACGAAAGTGAAAACAAAAGAGCACGCTGCCCAGCTACTGAAGTAAAACTTAAACGCAGCTGCCCACTCCGGCAGCTGCGTTTTTTTGTTATATTTGGACATCATTTTAAAGTATAAATACTGCAAAGTATGGGCGCCTCTGTACGTAAAAGCATAGAAGCATTAAATCATTTACTCAAACTACTAATATATCAGGTGTGAATAACGAGAACCCACATAACCAAAGCATCACAGAACTGAAGCAGACCGCCGCGCAGGTACGTCGCGATATTGTACGCATGGTGCACGCCGTAAACTCGGGCCACCCGGGCGGCTCGCTTGGCTGCACAGATTATTTTGTGTCGCTATACTTCCGGGTGATGAACTACAGCAAAGAGTTTACAATTGACGGCAAAAACGAGGATATTTTCTTCCTTTCTAACGGCCATATTTCGCCGGTTTGGTACAGTGTGCTGGCTCGCGCTGGCTTCTTCGATGTAAAAGAACTTGCCACGTTCCGTAAACTCAACTCCAGGTTACAGGGCCACCCAACTACCCACGAAGGGCTGCCAGGCGTGCGCATCGCTTCCGGCTCTTTGGGTCAAGGCCTTTCGGCGGCAGTAGGCGCGGCTCAGACAAAAAAACTGAACAAAGACAACAACCTGGTGTACGTGCTGATGGGCGACGGTGAACTGGAGGAAGGCCAGATTTGGGAAGCCGCTATGTATGCCGCGCACCACAAAGTAGACAATATTATTGCCACCGTAGACAGAAACGGCCAGCAGATTGACGGTTCTACCGAAGAGGTAATGAGCCTCGGAGACCTGCAGGCTAAGTTTGAGGCTTTCGGATGGCACGTGCTGGAGGCTGACGGAAACAACTTTGAGCTGCTGCTGCCAGCCCTGGAGAACGCAAAAGCCGCCACAGGCAAAGGCAAGCCGGTACTGATACTGATGAATACGGAAATGGGCTTTGGAGTAGACTACATGATGGGCTCGCACAAATGGCACGGCGTGGCTCCGAACGATGAGCAGCTAGAGATTGCCCTGCAACAGTTAGCCGTAGATGTAGCCTCTGACTACTAAAAATATACTTTGATTCCTGAGCCCGCACTTTTCTGGTTTTAGTAATGATAAGCTGGAGCAAAAGCATAGCTGCCTTACTTTTGTTGCTGATTTTTTCAGTGACCGGGGGAGCGTATGCCCAGGAAAAAAAGCAGCCGGATAAGACCCGCATTCTCTTTCTGCTGGATGCCTCGGGGAGTATGATGGCGAAGTGGGAAAACAGCGACCGCATGGCCGTGGCTAAAAACCTGCTGAGCCATCTGGTAGACTCCCTGCACCAGTACGATAACGTGGAAGTAGCGCTGCGGGTGTATGGCCACCAGTTCGGCCGTGAGCGAAACGACTGCAAAGACACCAAGCTGGAAGTGCCTTTCGGGAAGGATAACTCCGAAACGATCAAGAAGAAGCTGGATGCGATTGTGCCGCGTGGCAACACGCCTATCACCTACTCGCTGCAGCAGGCCGCCAGTGACTTTCCGGAAGATCGCTCCCGTAACGTAGTTATACTTATAACAGATGGCCTGGAGTCCTGCGGCGGCGACCCTTGCGCCACGTCAGAGGCACTGCAAAGAAAGCGGATTTTCCTGCGCCCGTTTGTGATCGGCATTGGCATTGAGCCGGAGCACGAAGAGCAACTGAACTGCATCGGGCAGTACTTTAACGCAGAGGACATTAAAACCTTTGAAACCGTGCTGACAGAAATCGTGACGCAGACGCTGAGCAAAACCACTGTAAGCGTGGAGCTACTGGACGAGCAGAACCGCCCCCGCGAAACAGACGTGAACATGACTTTTGTGAACACGCTAACCGGCGAGGCAGAGTATGACTATGTGCATTACCTGGACACCAACGGCAAAGCCGACCTGCTGGACATAGACGCGCTCCTGCCCTATCACCTGCTCGTGAACACGACGCCACCCGTAGTGGAGCGTAACCTCACTATCAAGCCCGGCAAGAACAATGTCATCAAAGTGAAAGCGCCGCAAGGCGAGTTATACTTGCGCCAGGACGGGCCATCGCCCTACAGAATACTGAACGCCATTGTGCGTCAGGCAGGTGCTGAAAAAACGCTGAACGTGCAAACGTTCGGTAACCGGCACAAGTACCTCACGGGCAAGTATGATCTGGAGATTCTGACAATGCCGCGCATTATGCTCCGCAACGTGGAAGTGAAGCAGGGAGAAACAAACACTATTACAATACCACCTCCCGGTCAGTTGGCTATTCCATCGCAGGTGCAGGGCTACGGCAGCGTGTACGAGCTGCACGAAAGCGGCGCACAGCGCTGGCTATGCAACCTGCCGGAAGACAACAGCAAAATAACCATGGCACTGCAGCCTGGCCAGTATAAATTGGTGTACCGAATGAAATCTGCCCAATCAAGCAAGTTTACCTATGTGCAGGACTTCACCATACGGTCGGGCGCTACAACAACAGTAAAGATTTTTAACAGATAAACGAGGTTCGCTGGCAACCTGAAGTATAAACACCCAGCCGACCTCCTCTAAGCTTCAAGAAAAAAATACAGATGAAAGAGTATACTTACACAGAAAAAAAAGACACACGTTCTGGCTTCGGCGATGGTCTGTTGGAGTTAGGCCGCACTAACCCTAACGTAGTAGGCCTTTGCGCCGACTTGGTTGGCTCCCTTAAAATGGGCGCATTTCAGAAAGAGTTTCCCGAGCGCTTCTTCCAGGTAGGTATAGCTGAGGCAAACATGATCGGCCTGGCTGCAGGTATGACCATCGGCGGCAAAATCCCTTTTACAGGCACCTTTGCTAACTTCTCTACTGGCCGCGTATACGATCAGATACGCCAGTCTGTGGCCTACTCCGGCAAAAACGTAAAGATCTGCGCATCACACGCCGGCCTTACCTTAGGCGAGGACGGGGCAACTCACCAGATACTGGAAGACATCGGTATGATGAAGATGCTGCCCGGCATGACCGTTATCAACCCATGCGACTATAACCAGACAAAAGCCGCTACGCTTGCCATTGCCGAGCATGAAGGCCCGGTATACCTGCGCTTCGGCCGCCCGGTGGTGCCAATCTTCACCCCTGCCAACCAGAAGTTTGAGATCGGCAAGGCCGTGATGCTGAACGAGGGAACAGATGTAAGTATTATCGCTACCGGCCACCTGGTTTGGAAAGCTATACTTGCCGGAAAAATTCTGGCTGACAAGGGAATCTCAGCGGAGATTATTAACATCCATACTATTAAGCCACTGGACAATGATGCCGTACTGCAGTCGGTAGCCAAAACGGGCTGTGTGGTAACAGCAGAAGAACACAACCGCATCGGTGGCCTTGGCGACAGTGTGGCGCAGGTATTGGCCATAAACAAACCTGCCCCGCAGGAGTATGTTGCCGTTAACGATACCTTCGGCGAGTCTGCCACGCCAGACGAACTGATGGAAAAGTATGGATTGACTGAAAATGACATTGTGGCCGCCGCAGAGCGCGCTATCAGCAGAAAATAAGCAGAATTTAAAATCTGCCGGATAATTAGAGGGAGGTAGAGTGCTATCTCCCTCTAATTTTTTAGTATACTTGCTGTTGCTTGCGGAAGAAGAGCTGCTGAACAAGCCCGTAGTATACTGCTTCTTACCCGAGCCCGCCGTTTCTGCTTACCCATACGTTCAGTTGGAAGATAAAGAGCTACTTGAGAAATTCGCCCAGCCCGAGAGCCGAAACATGGCTTTCAACCAGCTTGTGCGCAAGTATCAGCAGAAAATATACTGGCACATCCGTAAAATGGTGATAGACCATGACGATGCTGACGACCTGACGCAGGATGTGTTTGTGAAAGTATGGAAGAACCTGGACAACTTCCGCCAGGATGCCCAGCTTTATACCTGGATCTACCGCATCGCCACCAACGAGTGCCTCTCCTTCTTATCCAGCAAAAAAAGAAAGTTTTTTTTACCCCTGAACGACGTTACCGCCGAGCTGATGGAAAAGGTAGAGTCTTCTCCGGAACTGGCTGGCGATGAGGTACAGATGAAACTGCAGAAGGCTATCCTGCGCCTACCCGAAAAGCAGCGCCTGGTGTTTAACATGAAATATTTTGACGAGATGAAGTATGAGGAAATGTCCGAGATATTGGGTACTTCCGTAGGAGCGCTAAAGGCTTCTTACCACATCGCTGTAAAAAAAATTGAAGAATTTCTGAAGCATGATTAAACTAAAGTCAAGAAGCCTTATCTAACCGGTAGAGTTAACAAGAATGAAGAAAGATTTAAAGCTGAGCGACATACCGCAGCGTAACCCTTACCAGGTGCCGGCAAATTATTTTGACCGCCTTCCGATGCGTGTAATGGAGCGTACGGCTGCCCAGGAGCAGAAACAGCCAACCCTGTGGCAACCCTTGCGCCTGGCCCTGGTGCCGGTGGTGCTGCTGCTGCTGTTTGTGGGTGCGTATTTTTATAGTATGCCTGATGAGCCTGAGCAGCAAATGGTAAACTTAGCCTCTGTGTCTGACACAGAAATAGTAGATTACCTAAGCACTTACGCCACCATAGAAACAACCGATTTTGCTGAGCTTAGCACGCTGCGTGAGCAGGAGTTACCTGCCGAGCTTTTAAACGTAAGTGCTACGGCTGCCGAGGAGGAGCTGGAGTACTATAACCTAAACCACATTGACTACTAATTCACCCATGAAGCGTTATACCCTGTCTTTATTATTAAGCTGCGCCTTGCTTTTGGGCAGTACTGCTGCTTTCTCGCAGAACAGTAGTAAAGAAGAGCGCAGCGAAAATGTGGAGGCCGCCAAAATTGCGTTCCTCACCGATAAAATGGAGTTAACATCGGACCAGTCACAGAAATTCTGGCCACTGTATAACGAGTACGAAGCGAAGCGACGCACCCTGATTAAAGGGTACCGCAGCGGCTACCGCCAGGATGTGGACGCGCTAAGCGAGGCTGAGGCCAAATCCCGCATCGATAACATGTTTGTTACCAAAGAGAAAGAACTGGAGTTGGAGAAAGAGTATGCAAACAGATACCTCAGAGTTATCACCTCCAAGCAACTCATTAAGCTATACCGCGGCGAACGGGATTTCACGAAAATGCTCCTAAAGCGCCTCGACGATAAAAGAGCAAGTAATTAAGGTTAAAATTGGCTAAAGTTGAGAGTGAGAAGGGCACTACCGTGAAGGGGTGCCTTTTTCTCGTTTAAGGGGGATCAGGCCAGAAGCACTCGTACCGTTACTGCTGGCCTGATTTTGTACTTAGTATGCCTCCAGAAGAAAACCCAGATCGTCAGACGCTTTAAATTCCATCGGCTGCTTCTCCGTCTGCAGGAAAACGCGCGCAGTATGCGGTCCTAAAAGCGCTATTCTATCGCCTTGCACACGCAGCATGCTGCCCTCGCGCAAGCCAATTACCGGCTGGCGGTTATGATGATGAAACTCCGCTATACGCGTATCACGCGTTTCGCCCATGTGCGTAGAGTTTGGCTCCGGGTCCAGGAAGTGAGGGTTAATATTGAACGGCACGAGTTGCAGCGCATCAAACGTTTTTACATGCACAATCGGCATATCGTTGGTGGTGCCTATAGTTCGGCCTGCCACATTGGTGCCTGCGCTGGTTCCCATATAAGGCATTCCTTTTTGCACACGCTCCCGCAGGGGCTCCACCAGCTTGTTCTGGTACAGCTGGCGCAGCAGTACAAAGGTATTTCCGCCGCCAATAAATACGGCCTCTGCCTCTCTTACTGCCTTTGCAGGTTCGTCGTACTCATGCACGCCGCTTACGCTAATGCCCCACTTCGAGAAAGCCTCGCGTGCTTTGGCGGTATAATCTGAATGCGACATGCCGCCCGGGCGAGCGTAAGGTATAAACAAGATGCTTTTTTTACCCTCCAGTAAGGATTTCACCTCCTGCTCTGCATGCTCCAGGTAGCCGGTACCGTGCGTGGTAGAGGTGCTTATTAAAAGTAGGTTTCTGCTCATACCCAAAGATAGGAAATTTGGAGATGAGGCAACGCAGGAATTAGCATTGGAAGGTTTGAGATGCACTTCTTATGTAAGCCAGAGCAGCTGCTGTTTTATCAGAAAAGCAAGTATAGGCAGCAGAGTAATCTTTGTAACAGAACCCAAAACTGCTATCTGTATAAAAGCTCTTTTCGCTTCTCCTAAATATCCAGCCTCAGTTATCCTTCTTCTGAGTCTTCAGTTTTAGTTTGATGGTTTCGAGGTAAGGTTCTAACTGGCGGTTGCTGGTGAGGGCACGCACAAGGCCAATGCTTTTAAGATCATACAAGAACCACAGCTCTACATAAAAATCGTGGAGCCAGTACAGGTCTATTTTGCACCAGCCTTTTATGCGGTGGTGCAGGTAGTGGCCCTGGTCTAAGGCCAGCGTTGCCTGCAGGTGCGGCGGCAACTCGTTAAATTCTTCGGCACTCATGGGTAAATTTCTGCTACACTATCCAACAATTAAGTTATAAAAAAGGCTGCGCGAGGCAGCCTTTATAGTTTAACGTAAATTTCCTGATTTTGGTCTAGTTCAGGTGAAGTGTATACAGCTCGAAGCGTGTGGAAGCGAAGCTCCAGTGTGAGGACGACGGATGGATCTCGATGCCATCCTCATCCATAATCGTTACAGCAAAACCTTCGCCCTGGTTCAGAGGCTCCGTGAAATGCTTAACCGGGTACACCTTCCCTTCCTCAATCCACTCCTCCGGGTCGAAGGCGGGCATGGTCGCATCTACACACTTAGCATAGACTGCCATATAGCTTGGGGGTACGAATAAATTAACCATATTATGTAAACTTTCCTGTAAGTTAAAAAATTCCTGTAAAACAGGAAATAGCTGCCTTTAAAATCCGGAAGGCAAATTGTTAAGCACAAAAAGTATGCCTATCAAGCTACAAACACGCCATTCGCCATAATGTTAGGCAAAACAAATCAGCATCACCAGTTTTGGCAGCTTAACAGGCGGTTGTTGCGTAAGTACAGGTTCAGGTTCTAAAATAATAAAGAAGCAAACTTATGGAGGCATCATCAGAGAGCATCAAAATCGGAAAAAGACAATCCTTTCCTGCTGCCCCGCGGGTATGGGGGCTTAAAACCGTATTTGTAAATCTATACTTTGCAGCCAACCCTGACGGCTCCTGGGTACTGGTTGACACGGGCATACCGGGTTCGGCTGGCAAAATAAAAGAGGTCGCTGCAGAAATTTTCGGCCCAGACAGTAAGCCAAGCGCTATTGTGCTCACGCACGGTCATTTTGACCATACTGGCGCAGTAAAAGAGCTGGCTGAAGAGTGGGACGTACCTGTGTATGCTCATCCTATGGAGTTGCCCTACCTGACAGGCCAATCCAGTTATCCGCCGCCAGACCCAAGCGTAGGCGGGGGCGCCATGGCTTATTTATCGTTTGCATACCCCAAGAAGCCAATCAACATTAAAAACCGTGTAGAGCTTCTCCCAACCGATGGCAGTGTTCCGGGCCTGGAAGGTTGGCAGTGGGTGCACACGCCGGGCCACACGCCGGGCCACATTTCGCTTTTCAGGGAAGAGGACCGTGTGCTGATTGTGGGAGACGCCTTTGTAACCCGGCACGGAGAATCGGCCATTGCCGTGATGACAGAAAAGCGCGAAGTACACGGGCCGCCCTCCTACTTTACGCCGGACTGGGGCTCTGCCCACCATTCCGTGGAAACTCTACATGATTTAAATCCGGAAATTGCAGCCGCAGGCCACGGTATGCCGATGCAAGGCAAAGAGTTGCGCCAACAGCTGGAGCGCCTGGTGCATGATTTTTGGCTAGTGGCTGTGCCCAAGCATGGCCGGTACGTGCACGAGCCGGCAGTGGTGGATGAGAATGGCGTAATATCAGTGCCGCCGCCCGTAGTCAACCCGGTGCCGACAGTACTGGCCGTAGCTGGCGCAGTAGCCGTGGCAGGTTTGGCCTGGGCTGTTTTAAACAGGCGAGGCAACAACAGACAGGATGATGGCGATAGCAAAAGATCCCGCCGTTATTCCATTCAGCGGCCTTACTCGCATAACCGGCCGCTTAGGCAAACACCACCGCGTGCCGTAGACCCTGATTACGACGACCCGACAGAACATACCAATAACTACCCGTAAACAGAAAGAGGGCCAGGTTTATACTTCCTGGCCCTCTTTTTATACTATGCTTGCCGGTTTACTTATCGCCGGGATGGTTCTTTCTGCCTGAGCCGCTTTTGTTTCCGCCGCCGTCTTGTTTATTCACGGTAGCCCAGGCACGTTTCTCAGCCTCTTTATGGCTCACGCCGCGTTTTTCGTACCCTTCCTCGATATGTTCAGCTTTGCGTTTCTGCTTATCCGTGTAAGCGGACTTATCTCCTTGTGGCATATTTTCTCTTTTCTTTATGGTGATACATCAGTTCCGTATCCTCTAGCTCCCTCTGTTGTACGAGCTATCCGGCAGAAATGATAGCAATTGTAATTGCCAGTCGATTTCCAAAGAACGCTCCTCACTTAAATTATGCTTCATCGGCAAAACGAATTTAGCCAATGCTTCCAGATGTGCCCCTGTTGCCTTACCTTCAGCCCTGAGACAAGTAGTTGTATATATTGGAAAAGAAAAGCATTTTTAACTGGAGCGGCGGCAAAGACTCCGCCCTGTGCCTGTACCATGTGCTGCAGCAAAAAGAGTACAGGGTAGAGAAGCTGCTGACCACTTTGAGCGGGGCCACACAGCGCGTAAGCATGCACGGCGTGCGCGAGGAGTTGCTCAACCAGCAGGCGCAAAGTACAGGCTTGCCGCTACAAAAAATATACTTGCCTGAGCAGGCCAGCATGAGCGCCTATAACCAGCTGATGGAGCAAACCATGCGTCCCTTGCAAGAGCAGGGTATACAATACGCCATTTTCGGGGACATTAACCTGCAGGACTTGCGGGCTTACCGTGAGCGGCAACTAGAGCAGGTAAATATGAAAGCCGTGTTCCCGTTATGGGGCCGATCTACGGCAGAGCTGGTGCACGAATTTATCAGCTTAGGGTTTAAAGCGGTGGTGGTGAGCGTAAACGAGCGGTTGCTCGATGCCTCTTATGTGGGTCGCCAGCTGGATGCTTCTTTCCTGAATGAGTTGCCTGATAACGTAGACCCTGCGGGCGAGAACGGCGAGTTCCATACATTCGTTTTTGACGGGCCTATTTTTAAAGAGCCTGTAAAGTATAAGCTCGGCGAGAAAGTACGAAAAACTTACGGCCCGCCTGCCAACCAGGACGACAACTGCTTCAGCAAGCAAGATAAACCAACCTACGACACCGCCTTCTGGTTCTGCGATCTGCTGCCAGCTTGATAATGTTATGTTAGCAGAAATCTTTAGGGGGAGATGAGTATGAGGCATCAGTTTATACTTTACACAGCGCTGCGGCAAGTATAAAAAGGCGAGGAAGTTGCGTTTACCGCCGCCGAAATAATGATCTCGCTCTTGCAGGCAGCCTCCGTGACAGACAGGTACAACGGACAGGCAGCAGAATAGGTTTTTCCAAGAGCATGCGCTCGCTTATCAGCGATTTAAGTAATTTGAAAGAGCCCAAGCATAGCTTCTGGTGGAGTTACTACGTAAACTCCTTTATAACATGGCACTAGCGGATAACCTAAAGGCCATGAGCTACTAGGTGAGCCAGAGCAAAGGTGCTGAAAGTATGCCTGCCTGGCTGGAGGAAAGCCCCGAGCAGCTGGTAAAGCTGGCTATGTGGTATGACAGTTACAGCAGGTAGTACTTCTAAAATCTGCAGCGATGGATCAGGTAAAGTATAATTTCCAGGACAAGGTAGTACTGGTAACCGGTGGCACCTCGGGTATCGGGCTAGCCACGGTGCAGCAGTTTGCCCAGGCTGGCGCCAAGGTAGTATTCACTGGCAGAGACACCCAAAGAGCAGAGCAGGCCCTGAGAACTATCTCCCCCACTGCGCATCCCGCACATTACATCCAGACAGACAATAGCCAGCCCGAAAGTATACTTGACCTGTTCCAGGAAATCCGGCAGGTATACGGCACCCTGCACTTTGCTGTAAACAATGCTGCCGACACACAAGGCATTGGTGCACCGCTTCATGAGTTCGAGATAAAGGAATTTGATCTGGCTATGGCCGCTAACTTGAAAGGCGTATGGCTTTGTATGCAGCAGGAAATCAGGATAATGTTGGACAAGGCCTCTCCCGCTGGCGCCATCGTGAACGTATCCAGTGTAAACGGATTGGGCGGTGCCCCGATGGGATCTTTGTACTCGGCAGCCAAGGCAGGCGTGATTGCCCTGAGCAAATCTGCGGCACAGGAACTGGCTACCTCCGGCATCCGCGTAAATGTGCTTGCCCCGGGCGCGCATGATACGCCCATGCTACAACAAGCATTCAAATCACAGGCCGGTAATGATGCCGGGAAACTGGAGCAGGTTAAACAAGCTTACTTCTCCTACATTCCGCAAAAGCGGCTTGGAGAGCCTGCAGAGGCGGCGGCTGCCATCCTGTGGCTCTGCTCCGATGCCGCCGGCTTTGTAACAGGCCATACTATGATTGTGGATGGCGGGATGAGCTCGATGGTACGCTAATCTAGCTTCCGCTTGGCTTTACTATGTGGTCCTGGTGGATGAATAGTTTGAAGGTTGACCCTTTCCCCACCTCACTCTCCACCTCGATCCTATCTTCAGAATTCTCCAGAATGCGCTTTACCAGGTATAGCCCCACACCGGTACCCTCCACATGCGTGTGCATACGCCTGAACATGGAAAAGATCTTCTGCTGGTGGTTTGAGTCAATGCCCAGTCCGTTATCTGATATCGACAGCACATATCCCTCCTCCTGTTTCTCGGTTTTGATTTTGATCACAGGCCGCCGCTCCGGAGAGGCGTATTTGATGGCATTGGAGAGGAGATTAAAAAGGATGCTTCGGAGGTTCTTTCTGGAGTAACTCAAGTGGCTGAAACCGGAAAAGTCTTTCTCTACCACCGCCTGGCTGGAATAGATCAGGTTCTCCAGGCTAGCCTCTACCTCTGCCACCAATTCTTTTAGCTGCACCTTTTCTACCAGGTTTTCCTCGTAGCGCACCCTTGAGATATCCGTCAGGTCGAGTATAATCCTATTCAGCCTTTGAACTGAATTATCTATTCTGCTGACAACCTCTTCATGCTCCTCCATAGCGGGGCCCAGGTCGGCTTTAAGCAAAGCCAGCAGGCCCTCCAGGTTGGCAATAGGCGCTTTCAGGTCGTGGGAGGCAGTGTAAACGAAGTTGTCAAGGTCGGTGTTTATCTTGTGGAGGGCCTTGTTCTTGCTCATCAGCTCCTCATTCCTTCTCCTCTCCGACATATCTCTGGTAACTTTGGAGAAGCCTATGAGCTTTTCATCTTTATTATACACAGCCGTGATCACCACATTGGCCCAGAACGTAGAGCCGTCCTTCTTCACGCGCCAACCCTCATCCTCAAAACGGCCGTCTTGCAGCGCTCTACTCAGCTCATAGGCTGTATAATTTCTCTGAACAGCCTCCTCTGGGTAAAAAACAGAGAAATGCTTGCCGATAATCTCTTTGGCGGTATAGCCTTTTATCTTCTCCGCACCGTGGTTCCAAGAAGCTACATTACCCTCCGGCGTAAGCATAAAAATGGCATAGTCCCTTATACCTTCTGTCAGCAGCCTGGCCCGCTCCTCGCTATCCCTGAGTTCCTCCAGCGTTACGGACAGCTTATCTTCCAGCAACTTCTTTTCCGTAAGGTCGCGGGTTATCTTGGAGAAGCCGATTAGTTCCCCGCTCTTGTTGCTGCGGATGGCTGTGATCACCACATTGGCCCAGAACATGGAGCCGTCCTTCTTCACGCGCCAGCCCTCTTCCTCGAAGCAGCCATGTTCCGCTGCATACCGCAGCTCCATTTCCGGATGCTTTATTCGCTTGGCCTCCTCGGGGTAGAATGTGGAAAAGTGCTTGCCAATGATCTCCTCTGCCTTATACCCTTTTATCTTCTCCGCGCCGGCATTCCAGGTTTGTATATGGCCAGTGGCGTTTAACAGGAAAATAGCGTAATCGTTCACCCCCTGTACGAGCAATCTGTACAAATCCTGGTTATCCGACAGCAGCTCAGAGGAGTCTTGTAAAATATAATTTGCCTCGTTCATCTAAGAGTCTAATCAGCCAATGAATGCATTTAACACATAAGCTTCAGTTCTTCCTGAAGGTATAATTACTAAATCTAGTCATGAAAGTTGTTAGAAGAAAGGTATAAAACAATTTAAATGCACTATATAATTATAGTGCAATAAATTTCCTGCATTTCCCATCCTTCAGTTCTTCTGCACTTATTTGCGTACCTTTGCACCATGATTTCGATGAGGCAATTGTTTCTGCAGAACGTGGCACAGACGTCAGATTTTCCGCTGATGATTGAAGTGGAGAAGGCGGAGGGAGTATACATGTATGGTACCCAGGGCGAGCGCTACCTCGACCTGATTTCGGGTATTGGTGTGAGTAATGTAGGCCACCGGCACCCGCGCGTACTAAAAGCCATACACGACCAACTGGACAAGTACATGCACCTGATGGTGTACGGCGAGTTTGTGCAGGCTCCGCAGGCGCAGCTGGCGCAGGCTATTACCAGCACCCTCCCGGCTCGGCTTAACAATGTATACTTCCTGAACTCTGGTACGGAGGCCGTGGAAGGTGCCATGAAACTTGCCAAGCGCTACACCGGCCGCACTGAGTTTGTGTCGTGCCGTAATGCCTATCATGGCTCCACGCAGGGCGCTTTGTCGGTAAACGGGAGCGAGGGTTTTAAAAACGCGTTCCGGCCGCTGCTGCCTGATGTGCGTCATATCCAGTACAACCACCTCCCCGACCTGCAAAACATTACTACCCGCACCGCCGCCGTAATCATTGAAACCGTTCAGGGCGAGGCCGGCGTGCGCGTGGCTACGGATAATTACCTGCAGCACCTGCGCCAGCGCTGTACCGAAGTAGGCGCTTTACTGATACTGGACGAGATACAGTGTGGCTTTGGCCGCACCGGCACCTTCTGGGCATTCGAGCAGTTCGGCATTGAGCCCGATATTTTGCTCTGCGCCAAAGGGATGGGCGGCGGCATGCCGATCGGGGCCTTTATCGCACCGCAGGAAATCATGGCAGCCTTTAAAACAGATCCTATACTTGGCCACTGCACCACCTTTGGCGGTCACCCGGTAAGCTGCGCCGCCTCGCTGGCTACCCTGCAAATAATACAGGAGGAGCACCTGCTCGACGACGTAAAACGTAAAGCCGATTTATTCAAAGAACTGCTGGTGCACCCGCGCATCAAAGAGATCCGCAACTGTGGTTTGATGATGGCCGCTGAGTTCGAGAACTTCGAGGTGCTGAAAGCCGTGATAGATCGCGCTATAATCAACGGGGTGCTAACGGACTGGTTCCTGTTCTGCGACAACTCCATGCGCATTGCGCCGCCGCTGGTTATCACCGAAGCAGAAATTCGAGAAGCCTGTGCCGTTATACTTCGCTCTATAGACGAAGCGACTGGGAATCAGGCCTGCTTTTAGAAACTTGAGCGGATTTGCACCTATAGATCTGATACTTCAGTACCGGGTCTAACTGCTTCTGCCTGTCCTTGGGTATGAAGAAGGTACTGTTGTTACTTTGGCTAAATTATAAAACCCTTAGCGTTGGTAACGCGGGCAGTTCGTGACCTGTCCCTGCTGGTATAAACCCACTCCTGCCCCTCCCGAGAGGGGAATTGCTAGTGAATGATTTCATCCCCCTGCCCCCTTTGAAGAGGGACTTTGGAAAAGCTCCTTCAGCTGTATTATCCAACCACCCCTAACCCCTCAGAGCTACGCTCGCTAGTTTCGAACTCTCGTTCTCACTACTCTAAGGCGGTGAATTTTACCCCGCCCCGGCCCTCCCCTAAGAACAGGGGAGGGAGTTTGGTTCAAGTTTCATCAGCGAGGGCTATCGAAAACTGATCCCAGTCCTTGAGTTGAGCGCCTTCTAGATTTCCAGTTTCGCTTCAGCGAAATTGCGACGCAGGAGCAACGGAAATGTAGAAGGCGCGATGCCCTTATCGAGGGCCCCTACCCCCAGGACGAGGCCTACCTTAAAGAGGGCCCCTACCCCCGTCTAGAGGGAGCCAAAGCCAGAAATGAAACGAGCAGCTGGTAAAGCAGAGAATGAACAGCTGCTAGAAATTATAGCCTGGCTCAAGTTGCCAGAAGCAGCAGCTATAAAGGTATAAATCTCCTTACGTAAACAAGCAGCAGCTATAAAAGTATAAATTTACAAATGAGAACAACCTCCACCAGAAAGCATGCTACGAGCTAAAATCCAGTGCAATTCTTTCATCAAACTCACAACTCAAATCTAACACAGCAACAGCAGCAACCGCGGCAGCAATTGCACGTAAAAACCGGGGCTATACTTTAACACCTGGAGTATAAGCACATCAACTGAACTTTATGGAAATAGCCATTGTGCTGACACTGCTGGTAATTGCAGTGGTGCTGTTTGCTACAGAAAAGCTTTCGATCGAGATTGTTACGCTGCTGATGCTCATCGTTCTGGCAAGCACGCGCATTATATCCGCCGAAGAGGCTTTTGCCGGCTTCAGCAGCGACTTCATCATTATTATAGCCTCTATTTTTATACTTAGCGCCGCCCTCCAAGAAACCGGTATCCTGGATTTTGCCGTGGTCAGGCTGGTACGGCTGGCGCACAAGAGCACAAACCTCATGCTGTTCACGGTAATGGTGGTTACAGGTTTTGTGTCCGCGTTTATGAACAATACCACCGTTACGGCAATGTTTGTCACGCCGCTGGTAGGCCTCTCGCGGCGTATTAACACGAGCGCCTCTAAGCTCCTGATGCCATTGGCTTTCGCGGCCATACTTGGGGGCACCTGCACCCTTATCGGCACCTCAACTAACGTGGCTGTGAGTGGCTATATCGCTAAAACTGGCCTCCCTCCCATCGGGGTTTTTGAAATATCGGGCATAGGCTTTATAATTTTTGTGGTGGGCGTGATTTATATGATGACAATCGGGCAGCGCATGTTACCCAGCTACGAAGACCAGCAGCTAGCCGATGAGTATAAACTGCAGAAGTACCTAACCGAAATCGTGGTGCGGGAGGAGTCTCCGCTGGTGGGGCAGCTGGTTTTCGCCTCCGACCTTACCTCACTTAACTTCCGCATTCTCAATATCATCCGGGGTAAAGATAACTTTCTACCTGATTTCCGGACACGCATTAACGAAAGCGATGTGCTGCTGGTGGAAGGAGACCTGGATAACCTGATGAAGGTAAAGGAAACCAAAGGCATTGATATTATGGCCGATGTCATCCTGCAAAAAGACCTCGAAACAGACAATATCCGGCTGGCGGAACTGCTGGTGGTGCGGCAGTCCGTCCTGATTGGCCGCACCGTGAAAGAAATAAATTTTCTGCAACGCTACGGGCTTGTGGTGCTGGCCATCTCCCGCCACGGCGAAACGCTGCGCAGCAAAATTGGAAGTATAAAACTGCAGCTCGGCGACGTGCTGCTGGTGCAGGGCTCACCGGAACGGCTTAACCAACTGCGCAACTCCAGCAACCTGGCCCTAATCGACGAGTTTGAGCCTTTGCTCTTTAAAAAGCGAAAAGGCATTATCGCCATCTCCTGCTTTGTTATTGCCATACTATTAGGCACTTTAAATGTACTGCCGCTTTCCATCGCTTTTCTTTTGGCAGCACTCTGCACCATACTTTTCAGGTGCATCAGCTCCGATAAGGCGTACGCTGCCATAGATTTTAAACTGCTGATACTGATAGGCGGCATGACTGCCTTTGGCTCAGCGATGGAAAACTCAGGCGCCGCCGATTTCCTGGCAGAAGGCATCGTAGACTTATTGGGCTCAATGGGCAAGTTGGCGGTACTGGCTGGCTTTGTGCTGCTTACGGTTATTCTTACTCAACCTATGTCTAACGCAGCGGCGGCGCTTGTCATTGTGCCTGTTGCCCTGCGCACGGCAGAAACGCTCGGCTCTGATCCCAGAGCTTTTGCCATTGCCATTATGCTGGCTGCTTCGGTATCGCTTGTAACGCCTTTTGAGCCCGCTTGTATTCTGGTTTACAGCCCCGGCAAATACCGCTTTAAGGATTTTATTAAAGTCGGCTCTCCGCTCACGCTCTTGCTCATCATCGTTATCCTGATCATGACCCCGATTATCTGGCCTCTGTAACAGCTTGCCGCTAAAGGCAGTACAGTAAAAGTACCAACATAACTGCTTATGAAAGCTACACTATACTTACTGCCGCTTTGCCTGTTAGCCTGTTCGCCGGAAAACGAAGAGGTACAGGAACAGCATGTGCAGGTGGCCCCTCCCGCTGAAGCGCTGGACTCTATTACAGACACTGGCAAGGATGCACTCAGGACAGACGAGAATGAGATCGCTCCAGTTGTGCCGTTACCGCAACCCGTTATGCAGCTACTGGCAGCGCAGTACCAAGGCTGGGAGCGGCCTGAGATTGCAGCAAACGCACAGCAGCAGGCAGAAGAGCACCCCGGCACTCCGGCCATGGCCCACGGCGACTTTAACGGCGACAACCGCGCAGATGTAGCGCTGCAGCTACGGCAAGGCGACGAACTGATCATAGTAGCCGCTGTGCAGCAGCAAGATGGCAAGTATGAGTTGGTGGAGCTGAAAAGGGATATCCTCTTTAACGAGCGTGGCAACCTGAAAAGCTTATACTACCTGTACCGGCTGCCTCAGGGCGAGCAAATCCAGAATGCGCATAATATGAATGAGATTGAGCTTCCGCACGATGCTTTTGTACTTGGTGTAGGGCAGCAGAAAAGCGTTTATATTTACCAGAATGGCGGCTTTATAAATTATGAGATGAAAGTGCAGGAATGATACCTGAAAAAGCTGTCAGTACTGCCACATACCTGGCGCAGTGCCGGCCTAAAATGTGAAGCCTGTCTTACTACCGGGTAATCCTAACAGGAAAAACAAACTGGCTACGGCAATAGCAATAGCTAGCCCTGCCCCTACAGCATACGTGCTAAACAGCAGCACGCGGCTCCTGTCTACCTTAGACAAAGTATAAATCTGCCTTCTGGTATAGTATAAAGTGACCAGTAGCGCCAGCAAAAAGCTACAGAACCAGAAGGTGCTGAAACGCATCAGAAACTCCAGCGGCCGGTAGTCGGACGACAGGTAATAAGCTGCCACCGCCATAAGCAGGCTTCCGTACAACGATAATATCAGAAACAGAGATGAATTTGGGTTTTGCCTCATCCGGCTAAATGCAAGTTTAGTGTAAACTACTAAATATATACGCGCCGGATGAGGCGCATTACCGCCTAAGGAATGAAGTATAAATATGATTTTATTGCTAATTTAAGAATGCTTGGGCCTCACGTTTGATGTTATCGCGCGTTAAGCCGTCTTTCACCCCCATCGAGATCTTACCTACCAGCACCCCTACAATTGATTTTTTGAAACCAAGCTTAGCGGCCATGTTAATGCAGAAATCCATCTCGTTTTCGTCTACAATGCCGTCAGCCAGCATCATCTCCACCAAATCATATATCTGGTCGAAACGCTCGGAGTCGTTGGTTGGCAGCTGCGGAGCCTTTACATTAACATCGGTTAGCAGGTCCCGCACTTCATTGGGTTTTAACCCGTGCTTCTGGCCGATGGCAATGATAAATTTCATCTCGGAAGGGTCTAAATGCCCATCAACTTTTGCCAACGCTCCAAGGTTAGAGATATGGCTTTTTAATCTTTTTGTCTCTTCACTCTCAAAAAAACCGAACATACGTTGCCTCTGTAGGTTAAATTACTTTACTTGGACTCCAATTTGTGTTGACACGGTATCTGCACCAAAAGTAAGGAGAACCTTCCATTCTTAAAGCAGTAAATCTCGCCACTAAGTGAGCGTACGATGTGTCGATTTAAAATACGGTTTTCTCTATTTAAAGTCGCACAATATCGTCAGTTTTTAATCGTACCGCACAACAATAACTGTTTGAGCGGATGCCGTGCATAAATTAAAATTTAGATAACATTCGTTTTTCGATCTTTGAGTAACATTACCACTAACAACAGACACAACAACACCATGAAGAGGATAGGAGTATTTACTTCGGGCGGCGACTCGCCAGGTATGAACGCGTGTATCAGAGCTATTGTAAGAGCAGCCGTTTATCATGGGGTAGAAATATATGGTATCCACCGCGGCTATAAAGGTATGATTAAGGGCGAGATCTATAAAATGGACTCTCACTCGGTAAGTAATATCATCCAGAAAGGCGGCACCATTTTACGTTCGGCCCGCAGCAAAGAATTCGTGACACCCGAAGGACGCAAGCAAGCCTACGAGCAACTGATGAAGCACGGCATAGAAGGACTTGTCTGCATTGGCGGAGATGGCACGTTTACAGGAGCCAATGTTTTTTACGAAGAGTTCGGCATACCTACAGTAGGCGCCCCAGGCACTATTGATAACGACCTTTACGGCACAGACTACACCATTGGCTACGATACAGCTGTTAACACTGCGCTAGACGCGATAGACAAGATCCGGGATACGGCCGATAGCCACGACCGCGTATTTTTTATAGAAGTGATGGGCCGCGACTCCGGTTACATTGCCATACCTTGCGCCATAGGCGGCGGCGCTGAGATTGTAATGATACCAGAGGCTGAAACAAGTATAGACCACGTTGTAGACACGCTTAGAACCGGCTGGAACCGCTCCAAAACCTCTTTTATCGTTATTGTGGCAGAGGGCGACGAAGCAGGCAACGCTAACGATGTGGCTCATAGAGTACAGCAGGAGCTGCCGCACATGGATGCCCGTGTCACCATACTTGGCCACGTGCAGCGCGGGGGAGCCCCAACCGCTGCCGACCGTATGCTGGCTAGCCAATTGGGAATTGCCTGCGTAGAGGGTCTGCTGGAAGGCCGCAAATGCGAAATGGCCGGTATTATAAACGGCGAATTAGTGTACACACCTTTCATCGATACAATTACGAAAGACAAACTGATTAACCCGCATTACCTGAAAATGGTAAACGTGCTTTCAGTGTAACTAGCAACAGCTGGGTTTCGGAACTGAGACCGCAAGCGCGTTATAAAGCATAGAAGCACCCTGGGCTGAGTATAAACTACTTAGTTCAGGGTGCTTTTTTATTTGTTGCAACTTTTAATCCAGAAGCGCGAATATGCTGTATGTATATTTTATCAGTACCAAACGGCTGTCAAAACCTGCTTTAAACAGTTTTGGTCGGTACAAATATTCTTTATAGCCTATCCTTGCATATCATTTTCCGTAAAGCAAAGCACAAACTTAAACCCAGCAACTATCGCCTCTGCCAAACATATAGCCAAAATCGCCCTAAAGGTCATCCTTTGGCCACTCGCCATTATAGTTGGCCTGCTTATACTTATTATCATCGCGCTGCAGTTTCAGGGGGTGCAGAACTACCTGGCCAGGCAGGGAGAGAACTACCTTCAGAACACACTTGGCACAGAGGTAAACATAGGCGGCTTTACCACCGACTGGCGTAACGCCCTCGTGCTGAAGGAGGTGTATGTAGAAGACCAGCAGCAGGATACGCTTTGGTACTCTGAGCGACTGGGCGTAGATATGGCCATACTTTCCCTGATAAAAGGCGAGATAAATATCAGCAAAGTAGACCTTGACAACGCCACACTGAAGCTACACATCCGGGAAGACAGCACCACGAATTTCGATTTTATTACAGAGGCCTTTGCCACGGACACCGCCGCAGCGCAACCCGCCGACACCGCTTCTTCTGCCATGCAGATTACGCTCGGCACCGTTAACCTCGAAAATGTGTATGTGGTGTTTCAGGATGAGGCAGGCGGAAACTTTATACGTACCCGTGTCGGCGACCTCACCACAACCATGGAAGAGTTGAACCTGGAAGAGCAGCGTTATATGGTGGATGAAATCAGGCTGGCTAACACTTGGGTTGATTACGAGCAAACAAAGCTCCCTCCTCCCGATACTTCTGCTTATGAGCCGCTGGAAATGGATTTCGGCCTGAACCGGGTAGCGCTCGAAAACCTCCGGGTAAAGTACCTGAGCCGGCCTGCTGAGCAGCAGATTGAGCTGGCGCTCGGGGAGTCTGAGTTGGTAGCCGATCACATAGACCTGAAAAACGCACGCATAGAACTCAGCACCTTTGATCTGCACCACACAGACCTCAAGTATATACAGGAAAAGTATAAACCGACAGACTCGCTGGCCGTGAACCCAGCCAGAACCGCAGAAGAGCTTGATGAATCGGTGGAGCAGGCAAACGGCCAGACTGTGGATTGGGTACTTACGCTCGGAGAAATCGATGTAACCGGCCTGAACGTGGCTTTCGACAACTTTAACACGCCAAAGCAGCCGCGCGGCATGGACTACAATCACCTTAATTTCAAGGATATTGTGCTGGATGCCGAGGACATAAAGTATAGCCTTAACCGATCGGAGGTAAACCTAAACCAACTGACCCTACAGGAGCAGAGCGGATTTGCCATACAGAATTTCGAAGGGCAGATCGTAGTAGATTCTACCAGCGCCAGCCTCACCAACCTGGATCTGAAAACCGGGCACAGCCATCTGCAAAACCAATTGGCAATGACATACCCCTCTTTGGAAGCCATCGCCGAAAACCCGGAGCAGGTAGGCTTAGATGTGGATATCAGCAACAGCTACATCGGCATGCAGGATGTACTGTATTTTATGCCGGATATGGCTGAAAACCCATCTTTTAGAAGTATAGCCAATTCCAACATCAGGGTTACAGCCAGGGCCGAGGGACAGCTTGATAACCTGCGTATCCAAACGCTGCAACTGTCGGGCTTGAGCAACACACAGGTTGATGTAAGTGGAACTGTGCGCAACGCCATGGATCCGGATAATTTATACATGGACCTGGACATTGACCGCTTTGCCACCACCCGCACCGATGTGCAGGCGCTGGTACCGGCAGGCACTATTCCCCCAAATTTCAGGCTGCCTTCGCAAATGAGCATGACGGGTAATTACCAAGGTACCCTCGCCGCCTTCGATGCAAATGCTGACCTGCGCACCTCTTTTGGTAATATGGTGGCTAAAGTAGATATGGGCGCGAACGAAAGCTTTACGGCTACCGTGCGCAGCGGCGGCTTCGACCTGAACCAGTTGATGACAGACAGCCTGGGGCTTGGCAAAATAGCACTGGAGGCTGAGGCGCGCGGCACCGGCCTTACCCCAGAAACCATGCAGGCCGATGTAACAGCTAACTTAAAAGTCTTTGACTATAACAATTATACTTACAACGACATCAGGCTTAATGCCAACGTAAACCGCAACCTGTACACAGTAGAGGCCACTGCCAAAGATCAGAACCTGGCCTTTGACCTTGTGGGTAAATTTAACCTCCGCGACACAACCCAGCCAGCTTATACTTTTAACCTGGACCTGGCCAAAGCCGATTTACAGGCCCTTAACCTCTATCCGGAGCCAATGGCTGTACGTGGGCAACTACAAGGAGACTTTACAGGCGCTGATGCCAGCACGCTGAGCGGTCGTTTGGCGGCACAAGAGCTAAAGGTGCAGCACAACGGCACTACTTACCCCGTGGACTCTTTGTTAATGACACTGGCCCAACGTGGCGAGACAGCAGAAATTATGGTACAGTCTGACGTAGTAGATGCAGATATGAGGTTCCGGAACTCACTGGCGACGCTGCCCACTGCCTTGCAGAAGCACTTCTCCAATTACCTGGACCTGCAGCCAGACCCGCCTTTCCCTGCAAACTTAAGCCTGGACGATTTCACCGCCACCATTGATCTGAAGCAGACAGGCCTGATCACCTCTTTTGTGCCAGGTCTGGAACAGCTACAGCCAGCTACCCCCATCACAGCTACTTATAACGGCGATAACCAGCAACTGGCACTAAATGGCCGCATCAGCAAGATTGTTTACACGGATTATACTTTGCATAATATAGACCTGGCAGTGCGCGGCGACAGAAACCAATTGGCTTATGACCTTAACCTGCAGAAACTGCTTTCGCCGTCCTTAACCGCTGATAACATCCGGATTGACGGCGCCGCACGTGACAATGAACTGGCAGTGCGTTTAACTATTGCCGGAGACAGCACCCAGCAAGACGAGCGTCTGGTTTTGGGAGGAGTTTTAAATAGTATGAACCGCGGCTACCGCTTCTCCTTAAACCCGGATCAGTTAGTTATTAACGGAGATGACTGGGATGTGCCGCAGGATAATTACCTGCAGTTCGACACAAACCTTCTTTATGCCAACAACATCCGGTTAGCGTACGGCAACCAGGCCATCATACTTAACAGCACAGGCCCTGTTGCCCCGAACGCGCCGCTAACCGCCAATTTTGAAAACGTTGATATCGGCTACCTGATGCGCACCATTCAGGAGCCGCAGGATAGCTTGATAGCCGGTACTATAAACGGCACTGCCACAGTGCGCAACATCATGACTGATAACCTGGCTTTCACGTCGGACCTAACTATATCGGATTTTGCATACGAAGGTGTGCCCGTAGGCAATTTAGCCTTGCAAGCCAGCAGCGGCACCAACAACCGTTACAATATTGATGCCCGCTTAACCGGCAACAGCAACCAGGTAGTGATAAACGGTTTTATGGAACCACAGCCTAACGCTACGCTCCTGAACCTGAATGCTAACATCAATAACCTGAACATGGCTTCTCTGGAAGGTTTTATGGCAGGTATGGTAACCCAATTAGATGGCAGCGCCACCGGCGATCTACGCATTGCCGGCACCTTGGAGCAACCGAACATTCAGGGGCAGCTCAACTTTAATCAGGCGCAATTTAACATTACCATGCTGGGCTCCTTGTTCACCTTACAGAACGAGCAACTGGAGTTTAATGAGCAGGGCATCCGCTTCCCTAACTTCACCATCACCGATTCTCTGGGCAACGATATGGTCATCAACGGCAACATCCTGACTGAGACTTACACAGATTTTGAGTTTGGGCTGGAAGTAGACACGGAGCGTTTTCTGGCGCTTAACTCCACCGCGCAGGATAACAGCCTTTTCTACGGCACAGTTTATGTTAACGCTAATGCTTCCATAACAGGAGACATGGCGCAGCCGGCTATTAAAGTAAATGCGCGCGTACTGGACGGCTCTGAGTTCACAACCGTTATTCCTGCCGACCAGGTGGGGGCCGCTGAGCGCGACGGTATCGTGGAGTTTGTTAACTTGAACCCGCAGATGACCCGGGTAATCCGTGCAGAACAAGAAGACTCCACAGAAGTAACTGGCTTTGTTGGCGCTGATATTGAGGCGCAGATCACCGTAACCGACGCTACACCAATCACTATTATTATTGACCCAATTACTGGCGACCAGCTTACTGTACGCGGCTCAGCAGACCCGCTGTTTATAGGCATGCGCCCTAGCGGCGAGATTAACATGAGCGGACGCTTTACGGTTTCAGACGGCAAGTATAGCATGGACTTCTATGACCTGGCTTCCCGCGAACTGGACATTGCAGAAGGCAGCTACATCAACTGGACCGGAGATCCGCTACAGGCTATCATGGATATTACAGCCATCTATAACGTAGAGACCGCACCACAGGAACTGGTAGCATCGCAGGCTGCAGGTACGCTAACTCCCGATCTTCAAAATCAGGTTCCTTTCCAGGTGTATGTTTTTGTGCGGGGCGAAATCCTGACACCTGAAATCAGCTTTGATATACGTTTACCGGAAGAAGAGCAGGGCAGCGTGCCGCCAATGGTGGTTTCAAGCTTAGGCAACCTTCGCCAGGACGAATCTGAACTGAATAAACAGGTGTTCTCGCTGCTGGTGCTCAACCGATTTATGGCTCCTGACCCGCTCACAAGCTCGGGAGGCGGCTTTGAGTCTACGGCCAGAAACAGCTTGGGCCAGGTAATGACCGACCAGCTCAACCAGCTTACAAACCGCTACGCCGGCGGCTTAGGGCTTGAGCTAGGCGTGGATTCTTACCAGGATTATTCGTCTGGCTCTGCGGAGGGACGCACAGACTTGAATGTGGCCATGCGCCAGCAGTTCCTCAACGACAGGCTTACCGTTCGTGTGGGTACAGATATAGGCTTAGAAGGCGGCAGCCAGTCTAACCAAACCATGAGCGGCTTTGGCGGCGATATTTCAGTGGAGTACTCTTTAACAGAAGACGGCCGCCTGCGTGTACGCGGTTTCCAGCGCAACCAATACGAAGGCTTTATAGAAGGCGGTGATGTACGCGCTACGGGCGTATCGCTGATCTATGTGCGAGAGTATAATAACTTTTCAGACCTGTTCCGCGATTTGGAAGGCAGGCGCAGAAGAGAAGAAGAACGCAGGATAGAAGCTGCCCGCGAGTTCAGAGAAGAGGAAAAGGAGCTTAAAGAAGAAGAAAAACTACAAGAAGAAGGTACAGAATAACAGGATATGCTAAAAAGTTACCCACTTGCAAGGCTTAGAAGTGCCTCTACCCTATCGCTACTGCTGTTCTTGCTGCTTTTGGCAGGGTGCAGCGTTACCAAGACTGTGCCTGAAGACGATGCCCTTTTTATCGGTTACAATGTAAAAGTTGAAGGCGAAAGTGACAGCAGCAACCGAAGCGCCGACATGGAGACGGAGCTGAGCGCCACTGTACGTCCCGAGCCTAATGCATCCATACTTGGCCTTCGCCCGAAACTGGCCATCTACAATGCCTTTTATACTGAAAAGGAAAAAGGTCTCAGCCACTGGATCATGACAAAGCTAGGAGAGCCGCCTGTGCTTATCTCGGAAGTAGACACTGGCAGCGTAAGCCAGGTTATGAGCAACCGCCTGCACAACCGGGGTTATTTTAACAATACCGTAGCCAGCTCCACAGAAGTAAATAAGAAGAGAGCCACCATCAACTGGACTGCTCGTGTAGGAGAGCCATACCGTTTGCGCAACATCAAGTATACTTTAAACGATTCGCTTCCGGTGCACCAGGCTATTGAGCAGACAAAGCCAGAGTCGCTGCTGCAGCCCGGCGAACCTTATGATTTAAGTAAGATGACAGATGAGCGCATCCGGATTGACGGCGCTCTCAAGAACAAAGGCTACTACTACTTCAGCCCTGATTTGCTGATATTCAGCGTTGATACCACTGTGGGCAATAGGCAGGCAGATGTGCTGATGCGCGTTAAGAATGCAGCCTCGGCGCAGGCGCTGCAGCCATACGATTTAGATGACATCTTTATTTTCGCCAATTACTCTATCGGCGACAGCCTCTCCACAAACGACACCATCGACTTTAGAGGCTACCACTACATCCCGAATGAGAATTATGTGCGGGCGCGGCACCTGCTGGACGGTGTTTTTCTGGAGCAGGATAGTTTGTACACCCGAGAAGACCACTTGCTCACCATCAAGCGCCTTTCGGGACTCTCGGCTTATAAGTTTGTAAACATAGACTATGAACGAGACACTGCCAATACCGGGAAACTGGACGCCTTTGTCTACCTCACCCCTGCTCTAAAGAAATCGTTGCGGGCGGAGGCGCAGATGGTCAGTAAGTCAAACAATTTTGCGGGGCCAGGGCTTAAGGTATCTTTCCGCAACCGGAACGCCTTTAAAGGCTCCGAAGTACTGAGCGTGGAACTGACAGGCAGCTTCGAATCGCAGGTGGGCGGGCGCGGCACAGGCACAGCCCCAGAGGAAGTGGAGGTGCCCGATAACACCAACCTTACCTCCTACGAGTTAGGAGTACAGGCAAACCTTGCCATTCCGCGGATTGTGTCGCCATTTAACCTGCGTAACCTCCGCACCGAGTTTGTGCCGCAAACCCGCATAGGCCTAGGCTTTAACTTCCTGAGCCGCTCCGGCTATTACAGAATGAACTCTTACAACGCCTCTTATGGCTATACCTGGCGGCCGAAGGAAGAACTTACTTTTGATGTAACTCCTATAAACCTGCAGTATGTAAGGCTTGTGGATAGCACAAGGTTCTTCGCGGATTTTCTGGAGGACAACCCTTTTCTACAAAGCAGTTTTGAAAGTCAGTTTATTGTTGGGTCTATATACCAGCTCACCTACAGTACCCAAATGCATAAAGACCGGACCAGCAACATTTTTGACAAAGTAACACTGGACGTTTCCGGCAATCTGGTTAGCGGCATTCAATCGTTAGCAGGAGCCCACACTCCGACAGATGATGATCCGCGCACCTTGTTCGGAGACAGATATGCGCAATATGTTTTGCTGGATAACGATTTCAGGCACTACCTGAACCTGGGGAAAGAGAGCCAACTGGTCTGGCGACTGGCTACCGGCGTAGGGTACTCTTACGGCAACTCGTCTACCATGCCCTATGTAAAGCAGTTCTCTATTGGGGGGCCTAACAGTATTCGGGCATTCCGGGCCAGAAGCATTGGCCCCGGCAGTTACGAACCGTCCACATCAGAAACTTTCTCGTTTTTTGACCAAACCGGTGACATCAGACTGGAAACCAACCTAGAATACCGTTTCCCTATTTTCGGGTTCTTTAAAGGAGCTGTATTTACGGATGCAGGTAATATCTGGCTGCTGCGCGATACTTTTAAAGAAGACGGTTCCCTAAACAAACCCGGCGCAAAATTCGAGGCAAGCGATTTTCTGAATGAGTTGGCTGTAGGTACTGGATTTGGATTGCGCATCGATATTGAGTTCTTCGTGATCCGCCTGGATTTAGGTATACCGGTGCGTGTGCCTTACTTACCAAAAGGAGAGCGTTTTGTGCTGGACAAATTTAACGGCAGCTTCAGCGGCGACTATGGTATGGTGCTCAACATTGGTATCGGGTATCCGTTCTAAAGTGTAGTTTACAGCATGGCAGCTTTTATAGTTAGAGACCTCAGGCTTTCTCAGCCATACTTTTCTCTATGTGCGCTACAAGCTCCTGCCACTGCACCGGGCTGAACCAGGCATACTCTTCCGGATTTTTATTAAACCAGGTAAGCTGGCGCTTTGCGTACCGGCGGCTGTTGCGCTTGAGCAGACGCACGGCTTCCTCCCAGTCATACTTGCCCTCCAGGTAATCATATATCTCTTTGTAGCCTACAGTTTGCAGTGCATTGTGCTCGCGGTACGGGTACAGGCTTTTAGCTTCTTCCAGCAGCCCCTGCGCCAGCATCAGGTCCATGCGTTGGTCTATGCGGCTGTAGAGTTCGCTGCGGTCTCGGTTCAGAGCTATTTTAATGATGTTGAACGGGCGCTCCTGCTTTTCGCTTATTCGGAAGGAAGAGTACGGTTTTCCGCTGCTCAGGCATACTTCCAGTGCACGCACCACCCGTTGCGGGTTGGCTTTGTCTACTTGCTCAAAGTATAAAGGGTCCAGGTTTTGCAGGTTGTCCAGCAGTGGCTGCAGTCCTTCCTGTTCGTACTGTTTAGTTAGCGCCTCCCGCACCTGCGGGTCAGTTTCAGGCATCTCATCCATCCCCTCCAGCACCGCCCGCACGTAAAGCCCGGAACCACCGGTCATAATCACCACGTCGTGCTGCTGAAACAACTGCTCCAGCAACAGCAGCACATCCTGCTCAAAAGCTCCCGCGCTATACGCTTCGGTTATACTATGGGAGTCCACAAAATGGTGAGGCACGCCTTGCTGCTCCTCGGGGATTGGCTTTGCCGTACCAATGTTCATCTCCCTGAAAAACTGGCGTGAGTCTGCCGATATGATCTCTGTGCCGTAATGTTTGGCCAACTGCACGCACAGGTCTGTCTTACCTACAGCCGTCGGCCCTACCACCACCACCAGCTGCTTCTGCTTTGTTATACTTTCCATAAATCGTTCTGAACTTCAAAAAACTACTGCTCCGCATATTACGGCAAAATAGTTGGCGTAGCGTATAACACAATGCACAATCCTGAGCTTAAATTGGTTATACTTAGGTTGTACGATAGCCTGCAAAGCAATTTTTTGCTAAATTATCGCTTTATTAAGAAATTAGCATAACATGCGGATCCGCTCTTTGCAAACCGCATACTTTTATACTTATAGGATACCATCATGCCTCATACTCAATATCGGCAACCTGACGAGAAAACAGTACAATCTGCCTCTGGCTTACTGCAGGTGCTGGTGCAACTTGCAAAGCCTGACCACGGTGTGGTTGTGGCCTTGCCAAACGGATTGGTGTTAGCCGCCAATGCGCAGACCAGCAACTATAAAACCTCAGATTCCGATTTTAGTACTACCCGCAGCCTGCGTAGCCTCTTGGGTGTCTCTCAGGATAAATTCACTGCCCTGATGTTAAAGCTACAGCAAAAGCGAAAACTCACTGGGCTTGTGGATGTGGATGAGGATGAGCACTGCAGCTCTTATAGCTATAGTTGCCGCATGGTGCACTATCAGGATGAAACCCTGGTGTGCGTAGAGCTGGCAAACGTGGGGCAAACCACCGCATTGCTACCTTACGACGGCGACAGCTACCACGATGTGTTCGAGGAAAACTCGGAGCCAATGTTTCTGCTCGATTGTGACGGCTTGTTTATAGACATTAACCAGTCCGCCCTCAAGCTGGTGAGGCAAACAAAAGAGCAGCTGGCCGGCAGGTCTATTTTCAGGGCTTTTAAGCTTAACCTCTTTGAGCGGGTAGCTTTAAAAGGGCAGCTGAAGAAGGCGCTGCAGGAAAGCAAACAAAAATTTGAATGGTGGCTGCACGAAGAAAACCACGAACTGCTGCCCGTTGAGATTACGCTGCAGAAAGGAAAATTCAAGTCAGAAGAAATTCTCTATGGCTCGGTAAAAAACCTGAACGAGTTGATCGAGACCGAGCAGGATGTACGTTTCCGAAACCACCAGCTGGAGTTTGTAAATCAGCTTATCACCAACCTTTCGTCTTCCGACAGCCAGAACGATATTCTGCACAACACGCTGGACGAGCTTTTGGAGAAAAGCGATGTAAAAGGCGGCTGTGTTTATACTTTACACTCTCTTGATAACCTGGCCAAGCTGTCTTACTCTGCCGGGGAAGTCGGCGCACCGATGCTGCCGGATGAGCTGAGCCTGGACCCCATACACCTGCAGCACCTGCACACTGAAAACAAGCGCCATGCCGTGGCTAGCCTGCAAAAGCAGCTGCAAAAACAACTGCTCCGGTCGCTCACCATCGTCCCTATCACCACAAATAAAAAAATACTGGCACTCATTCTGATCTGGCCAAACAGCGAACCCCGCATGACACAGTCATTCATATCGCTGCTTGACTTTATCGGCACTGCCATTGGTAATTACATAGACCGCCACCGGCTGCAGCAGCAGCTCATGAATACTGAAGACAAGTATAAACTGCTGTTTGAGGCTTCTTATGACGCCATACTTTTGTTTAAAGATGGCGTCATAATAGAGTGCAACGACAAGGCCATTGAATTTTTCCGCTGTACCCGCGAGGATCTGATCGGTAAATCGCCGATAGACTACTCCCCAGAGTTTCAGCCGGACGGAGAGCGTTCAGTGGACAAGACAGAACGCATCATGCGCGAAGTGCTGGAAACAGGCCGATCGGTTACGTTTGAATGGAAAAACATACGTAAGGATGGCACCCCGTTTGATGCCGAGCTCACAGTAAACTTGCTTACACTGGATGGAGAGAAATACATTCAGGTATTTAAGCGTGATATCACCCAGCGCAAACTCGCACAAAAAACAAGACGGCGCGAGGAGGTGCTCCATGAGTCCATGAACCAGTTCCGCACCTTCCTGGACAAAGTAAACCTGATTTACTACAGCCTCGACACGGAAGGAAAGATTGCCTTTGCCAACGACTATTTCTTGAAGTATGTAGAATACACGGAAGAAGAGCTGATCGGGCAGAGCTTTCATGACCTACTTGTACCCAAGCAGGAGCGCGCGCAGCGTCTGCAGGATTTTAAAAAATCTTTAGAGCTAAAGCAGCTTAGCTCATACTATGAGCGCGACGTGGTTACAAAGTCAGGGCAGCTGAAAACCATCCGCTGGAACTCCATGTTCGAGTATAACTCTGAGGGCCTTGTAACCGGCGTCACCAGCGTAGGCAAAGACATGACGGACAAGCGCATCGCCATGGAGGCCCTGAAGGACAACAAGATACGCCTGCAGGACCTCTTCGACAATGCACACGACCTTATCCAGAATATCTCGGTTGATAACAAGTTCATCTTCGTAAACAAAGCCTGGAAAGACCGCCTCGGTTACACGGACCAGGATATTGAGTCGCTGACACTGAATGATATTGTGCACCCTTATTACAAGGCCAAGCTGATTTACCAGCTGCGCAACCTGTACAAGGGCGAGAATGTGAACAAGATCGAAACGGTGTTCCTGACTAAAGCCGGCAAGCCGGTGCACCTGATCGGAAGTATAACCTGCAGCTGGCAAGACGGCCGGCCTGTGGCTACCCGCGCCATTCTGCACGACATCACGGACCGTATAAAAGCGGAGCGGCTTCAGAAAGTATACTATAGCATCGCCAACCTAGCCATCAGCAGCAAAGACCTTAACTCGCTTTACTCGGCCATTCACCGCGAGCTGAGCAAGATTATAGAGACACGCAACATCTTTATTGCCCTGTGCGATAATGAGCGTAACTACCTGAACTTTGTGTACCTGGTAGATCAGTTTGTAGATAAATCCGCTAAGCCACAGGTAAAGCGCCCCTTCTCAATGGGCTTGTCTGAGTATATTATAGAAACAGGTAAGCCGCTGTACATGCAGAAGCAGGAACTGCTTGAGCTATCTAACCGCGAGAACCTGAGTATACACGGAGCTATACCGGAAGTTATACTTTGCTCACCGTTAGCCATCGGCGACCGCATTATCGGAGTTATCACCCTGCAGGATTACCAGAACCCAGAAGCCTACGTCAGCACTGATATTGAGATTCTGCACTTTATATCGAACCAGGTAGCACTGGCCATTGAGCGTAAGCGGAATGAGGAGCAGATAAACACCCAGAACGCGCGCCTTAACGCGATTTTTGAGTCGGGTACGCATCACATGTGGTCGCTTAACCGCAACTATGAGCTTACCTCTTTTAACCGGAATTTTGCCCAGGCTTTTGAGGACCGTAGCGGTAACCCTCTAAAGCAGCACATGCACATGAACGACGAGTCCATGATTCATGAAAGCAGCTATGCCTTTTGGGAGGACAAGTATAAACAAGCCTTTGCGGGGCATCCGCAGCACTTCGAAATCCACCTGAACTACCCTGAAAGCTGGCGCGAAGTGTACCTGAACCCGATTTACCTGGTAGACGGCACCTTTGATGAAATATCTGGTATAGCCCTGGATATAACAGACAAAAAAAGGTCTCAGCTGGCATTGGCCGAAAACGAGGAGAAATTCAGAAACATTTTCGAATCGTTTCAGGACGTGTATTACCGCACTAACCTTAATGGTATTCTGCTTATTGTCAGCCCTTCCATTACGCAGTTGCTTGGGTACGAGGAGCAGGAAGTGTTGGGCAGCAATGCTGCAAGATTTTATACTGTACCGGAATATCAGAAACAAATCAGAGACCTGGTGCTGGAGGTGCAGAGCGTGCGCGACATTGAAGTGGAGATGGTCTGCAAAGACAGAAGCCATAAAACCGTTATACTCGATGCCAGGTTAGTGTACAACGACCAAGGAGAGCCGGTGGCGCTGGAGGGCGTAGCCCGAGACGTTTCAGAACTCAAGCGTACGCAAGTGGCTTTGCTGAGCGCAAAAGAGGAAGCAGAAACGCTACTGAAGGTGAAAACTCAGTTTCTGGCTAACATGAGTCATGAGCTGCGCACGCCTATGAACGGCATTATCGGTATGATAGACCTGATGAGCCAGATAAACACTGATCCAGAGCAGAGCGAGTATATCGATACGCTACGCAAATCTTCGGATGCGCTACTGGCCATACTTAACGATATTCTGGACCTGAGCAAAATACAGGCTGGCAAGCTGGTAATACACGAAAGCGGCGTAGACCTGCACGAGACCTTAATCAAAATACACTCGCTGTTTGCTAACCGGGCGCAGCAAAAAGACCTCAACTTTACCTATACCATAGAGCCGGATGTGCCGCGCCACGTCGTAACCGACGAAACAAGGCTGCTGCAGGTGCTATCAAACCTCACCTCCAACGCCATCAAGTTTACCAATGCCGGCGATGTAAGTATAAATGTTGCCGCCAACCAGCTTACCAGGGATTATTACAGGCTACAAGTACGGGTAAAAGACTCCGGAATCGGTATCTCTCAGGAAGACCAGCAGCTACTGTTCACCGATTTTACGCAGCTCGACAACTCCTCCACGAAAACCTTTGGCGGCACAGGTCTTGGGCTGGCCATATCCAAGCAGCTCTCTCAACTGCTGGGCGGCGATATCGGTGTAGAGTCAAAGCCGGGCGAGGGCAGCGTGTTCTGGTTTACCATTAAAGTGCGTGTAGCTACAGCCACGGAGGTGGAGGAGCAGAAGCAGCGCCAGCAGCAGCCAAAAGAATTGGGCACACTGCAGTTTACACCGCACGTGCTGTTGGTAGACGATAACCAGATAAACCAGAAAGTTGCGCAGAAGCAGTTGGAGCGCCTGGGCTGCATTACCGATATTGCCTCGAACGGCTACGAAGCCATTGACCACGCCATCCACAACAAGTATGACATTATATTTATGGATATCCAGATGCCGGAGATGGACGGCGTTACGGCTACAAAACATATTAAGGAGAAACTAGGCACCGCCTGCCCTCCTATCGTTGCCATGACAGCCTACTCCATGAAGGATGACGCTGAAAAGTTCATGAACCAGGGTATGGACGACTATGTGTCGAAACCTGTGAAGAGCTCTGACCTGCATACCATGATATCTAAGTGGGAAAAAAACTCCTGGAAACCGGCCGGAGATGAGGCTGTGGCCGAAGCCGAACCGGAGACGCAGGATCCAATTATAGATTTAAACGTGGTGGCGCAGCTAAAGGAGATAGGTGGAGAGGATTTTATCAAGCAATTATATACAGAGTTTGAGGAAGAGGCCGCTGGATTGATTGAGGAAGCCAAAAAAGAACTTGATGTACAACATTACAAAGGTATTTTAAGTACATTGCATCAACTTAAAGGAACCGGCTTCACGCTGGGCATTAATCCGCTGGCAGAACTTGCCAAAGTTCTAGAACACGACATTAAAAATGATAATCTGGAGCAGGTTGAGCAAAACTTCTCCAGGTTACAGACGCAGTACGAAAACTATAAAAAAACTTACAAGGACATATTATTCAGTTAGACAATGGCAGAAAGCAAGACTATTTTGATCGCTGAGGATAGCTCCGTTATCCTGAACCTAACTAAGAAGATCCTGGAACTGCAGAACTACAAGATTCTGACAGCCAAGAACGGAGGCGAGGTTCTTAAGCAGGTAGAGGCCGGCAAGATCGATGCGATCCTGATGGACCTGAACATCCCCGTGAAAAACGGCATGGACTGCACCAAGGAGATACGTGCTAGCAAAGACCCTGAGATTGCTAACATTCCGATTATTGCGGTAACCGGCAATGCCAACAACTACAGCATGGATGATTTTAAAGCCGTAGGCATTAACGATTACCTGCCTAAGCCGCTGGATTTTGACATGCTGGTTGAAACAGTAAAAAAGTATACTATAAAGTAAATGCAGCTTAAGTACACGCGGCCATTTTTAAACAAGCTGGAGGATATTTTTGCAGAGTCGGATTTTGTGCTGCGCTACGAAAAAGGAAATTTTAAAGCCGGCTACTGCTTGCTAAAAGATATGAAAGTGGCTGTTGTAAATAAATACTACAGCCTTGAAGGTAAAATTAACTGCCTTTACGATATCCTTCGCACCATTTCTGTGGATGAAAGCCGCCTGAGCGATAAGACCAGGCAGCTTTACCTGGAAATCCGAAACGAAGTTAACGCCAATTGAAAGTAACATTATTAGGCACGGGCACCTCGCAGGGCGTACCAGTTATTGGGTGCTCCTGCGAGGTTTGCCGTTCTGTAGACTACCGTGATCAGCGCCTGCGCGTATCGGTGCACCTGCAGGTCGATGGCAAAAGCATTATCATCGACTCGGGGCCTGATTTCCGGCAGCAGGTGCTGCGGGAGCGCATCAAAAACCTTGATGCCCTGGTGTTTACGCACGAGCATAAAGACCACACTGCTGGTTTAGATGATATCCGCGCCTATAATTTCTCACAGCACAAAGACATGCCCTTATACGCTGAGGAACGTGTGCTGGAGCAGCTGAAACGGGAATTTGCCTACATTTTTGCTGATTTCAAGTATCCCGGCATACCGCAGGTGGAGCTGCACACCATTACCGAAGAGCCTTTTGAGGTAGTGGGCGTACCTTTTACCCCGATCAGGGTGATGCACTACAAACTGCCCGTGCTCGGCTTCCGCATCGGCGACTTCACTTACATTACAGATGCCAATTATATCTCGGAAGAGGAAAAGGAGAAAGTGCGCGGCTCTAAGATTATCGTGCTAAACGCACTGCGGCACGAGCACCACATCTCGCATTTCTCTCTGAAAGAGGCTGTTGCACTGCTAGAGGACCTGCAGCCGGAACAGGCATACCTGACCCACATCAGTCATTTAATGGGCCTGCACCGTGAAGTAGAGCTGCAGCTACCCGATTTTATCCGGCTTGGCTACGACGGCCTGCAGCTTGAAGTATAACCGGCAGCACGACGCACGTATCAGACATCCATACTTTATAATTTTGATTTGATAATGATCGTGCTGCTTGATACGTATGTCATGAAACGTCCTATATCTTTCGTTATCTAGTCTATCATCCCAAAAAATGCATCTTAACTACTACTTTTTACGGCAACTGTCTCAGGCACTCAAGCTTAAACTGGTAGGTATGCAGGTAGTTACGGGTTTCAGCCAAAATAAAGATGAGCTGGTGATTGGCTTCGCCCGTGATACAGAAGAGCTGTACATACGAGCACAACTGGGCTCTCAGTTTACTTCACTCTCCTTCCCCACTGAGTTTAGAAGGGCCCGCGCCAACAGCGTAGAACTGATGCAGGAGCTGCAGGGGCAGACGGTGGAGGATGTGGTGCAGCACCAAAACGAGCGCAGCTTCTATTTTATACTTTCCGGAGGTTACCTGCTGCTCTTTAAGCTTTTCGGCAACCGCTCTAATATTATACTTTTCAAGGATAACGAGGCGCTAGAACTGTTCCAGAACAAATTCTCTGCTGATGCCGAACTGAGCCCGCTACAAATGGACCGCCCGCTGCTGCAGAACTTCTCCGCTTTTGAGACTGCCAGCGGCAACCTGCGCAAAATTTATCCTACTTTCGGGGAGGTACCAGTTTTATACTTAGAAGAACGCGGTTATAGCCAGGCTGCGTTGGAAGAGAAGTGGGAGCTGGTGCAAAGTATGCTGGATGTACTTGAATCACCTGAATTATACTACATTATCCGTTTAAAGGGTAAGCTACGCCTCTCGCTCCTGCCACTCGGCGAGGTGCTTTATACGTATGCGGGCCCTATGGAGGCTGCCGATCACTTTACCCGCCTATACTTATCTGAGACTGGTTTTGAGCGCCAGTATGAGCAGGCAAAACAGCAGCTGGAGCGCAAGCGTCATGTTACCAAAACGGTAATGGACCAAAGCGAACAGAAGCTGCAGGAGCTGCGCCACGACCGTTCATACTCCCAAACCGCTGATGTGATTATGGCTAATCTCACCAATATACCGCCACGCAGCACCGAGGTTGAGCTATATGATTTTTACACGGATCAGACCCGAACCTATAAGCTGAAGCAGAACGAAACGCCGCAGAAGTTTGCTGAGCGACTTTACCGCAAGGCCAAAAACCAGCACGTGGAGGTAAAGCAGCTGGAGGAGAAAGTAGAGCGTAAGCTGGAGGAACTCATTGTTCTGGAAGATGCGCTGCAAAACCTGGCCGATGTGGAGAACTACAAACAAATGAAAGCTTACCTGCGGGAGTATAACCACCTGCTCGGCAGCAAGCAGCAAGAACAGGTGCAGATTCCGTTTAGGGTTTTTGAGAGTGAGGGATTTAAGATTCTGGTCGGTAAAAACTCTCAGAACAACGATGAGCTTACGCAGCGCCATACTTATAAAGAAGATATGTGGCTACACGCCAAAGATGTGTCGGGCTCGCATGTGGTGATTAAATACCAGGCTGGTAAAAGTATACCCAATACTGTGCTGGAGAAAGCGGCGCAGCTGGCGGCCTACTACAGCAAGCGCAAAACTGACTCGCTGTGCCCGGTTATCTACACGCCTAAAAAATGGGTGCGTAAGCCCAAAGGCTCCCCTGCCGGTTCTGTTGTGGTGGAGCGGGAGAAGGTGCTGCTAGTAAAGCCGGAGAATCCGTTTGCAAAAGTATAGCGCGGATAGGTATTTGTAGCTTTTCGTTTTTTCTGGCGCGAGTTTGCAACTCGTGTCTTAAAATGATGTTGAGTTTGCAACTCAACTGGCTTGAAAAACCATACTTGCAGTAGCCTTACTTTTAAAGCTGCTCCCATCGCTTGAGCGCTTTATACCTTCTTAGCTGTCGCTTATCACGAATTGAAACAAGCTATACTTCCTAGCTGCTGCTGATCCACGGCTTTATAACCTGCTTGTTTCATCTTATACTTTGGCTCCCTCCAGGCGGGGGTAGGGGCCCTCTTTAAGGGAGGCCTCGTCTTCCCGCATCGCGCTGGGACTTTTTCCTGCCGGGGGTAGGGGCCCTCTTTTCGTGCCTCGGGCTGCCTCACTGCGTTCGTCACCGGAAAAACTCCATAGGCGCTCTTTGTCGAGGGCCCCTACCCCCACGGAAAGACTGGGATCAGATTCGATAGCCACCGCTAGCGGAGCTTCTACAGAATTCCCCGCCTTAGACTAGTGAGAACGAGAGTTCGAAACTAGCGAGCGTAGCTCTGAGGGGTTAGGGGTGGTTGGATGATGCAGCTGACGGAGCGAGATCCAAGTTCCCCTTTGAAGGGGGCAGGGGGATTATCCTGAATAGCCGTAGCAATGAAATTTATACTTCTTCTGAAATAGGTGTTACAAAATTCCCCTACTTATTCTCAAAGAAGACTACACCCCCAATTTCCGCAAAGCAAGCAGGCAGAGGGCTATGGAGCCGGATACGTTTACTTGTCCGCTTAGCACCAGCTGCTCCACTTCTGCTAATGGCACTTCCAGCACTTCGATGTGCTCGCTTACATCCAGGTCTTGTTCGGCTATTTTATGTGCGTTTCGGGCCAGGAAGTAGTAGATCTTATTTGTGTCTTTTGTGGGGTTGTCGATTACCTCCAGCAGTGGCTCCATGTGCTCTGAAGTATAACCAGTCTCCTCTAGCAGCTCGCGGCGGGCGGCTTCCAGCGGTTTAGCTTCGTGGTCATCAATTACGCCGCCGGGCAGTTCTATAAAAATACCCCTGCCCGCATGCTTGTACTGGCGCACAAAAAGAACATGGTCATCTTCTGTTACCGGAAAAACCAGCACCACATTCGGGCGCACGCTTACATAGTAATCATCCATCACATGGCCGTTCGGAAGCTCCACTTCATCACGGCGCAACTTGTACCATTTTTCATCCACTACCATGTCAGATTTCAGAATCTTCCAGGGCTGTGGGGTATTGTTGTTTTCAGACATACTTGCAAGTTATACTTAATCAGCTTAAAAAAGCCACTCCATTAGGTAGGTGGGTAACGTAAATGTTCAGAATCACGTTCTACTACTCCTCCTTGTGCTCCCGCACCATATAATCGTTTTTACCCTCTACTTTGCGCTGCACAGCTTCCTGCCAGTCTTGCCCGGTGGCAGAGAGGTACTCTGATTCGTTCCATTGCTGCGCCTGCTTTAGCTCTTGATCTGCTTCAAGGATGTAGAGTTCGTGCCCCGGACGCTCTTTCACCCGCAAACCGCAGGAACGCATCATTGCCTCGATGGCAGCATGGTTTGGCGCCCACCAGTTGGTGATGTCTCCGGCCATACGTTTCTCGATGAAAGCCATTTTGGGCCAGCTGTCTTTCAGCATGCGCTTGCGGTCGTTTATGCCAAAGTCCTCGGGTGTGTCTGCTGCTTCATTTCCGGGCATAGTCAGGGTTTGGAATACCATTTGCCCACGGCACTTTTTTGAAAGAATATCTAATGAGAGCAGCGGGTAGCGCAGGTGGTAAAGCACGCCCATGTACCAGATCAGGTCAAATTCACGGTCGAGGCGAGCCACATCGTATACCTGCATTTGCTGCAGTTCGATTTTATCTTCTAAGCCATACTGTTTTGCCGCCCACTCCGCCTGGCGCAGGTAGTGCGGGTCTACATCTATGCCAAGCACATTTGCCCCGCGTTTAGCCAACTCTATACTATAAAAGCCGGCGTTGCAGCCAATGTCCAGCACCTCCCAGCCTGTCAGGTCAGCAGGAATACAAGGCTCTATCTCCAGCCATTTAAAGTTAGGGAAATCGCCCAGAAAATGATTTGGTGCCGTTTGATCTCCGTTTGGCAGGTGCAGGTTGTGGAACCAGGGTGCAAGCGCTTCTATCTCAGTCATAAATATTGTACTTGTTGTATGAGGAAACGTACGCAGGTGCTGCAGCTATTGATACACAAAAGCAAAGCTGCCGCCCCAGGTATAAACCCAAGGCGGCAGCTTTTATACTTTAAACTGAGCGGAATTATACTTCTTGGCCAATTTGCGTAGTTGCAAACGGGTTCTCCAGGCTCATCAGTTCTTCCACGTAGCTGATCAGTTCCTGCGCCCTATGGGCGGCTGTGTGGTTTGCCATCACTTTTCTGCGGGCTCGCTCGGCAATCAGTTTGCGTTCTGAGCGGCAAATCTCACGCAGGTACTTAATGGTATCTTTAGAGTTTTTGGCTATCAGAATTTCCTTCTCCGGCTCAAAAATCGTTTCCAGCCCTTCCCAATAATCTGAGATAATTGGTGTGCAGCACGCCGCTGCCTCAAAAAGGCGTACGCTTGGCGCATAGCCCGCCTTCACCATATCTGCGCGGGTAATGTTCATGGTGAAGCGCTGCGTGTTATAAAATTCACGATGCTCGGCTGGTGGCAGGTGCTGGATGTGCTGTACGTTTCTCGGCCACTTTATACTTGCCGGGTACTGCGGACCGGCCACTACAAATCTTCCGTCGGCCCATTGGCGGGCAGGTTCCAGCATCAGATTGTCCAGCGGCGGTTGGCGGTCATCGGAGTAAGTGCCTAGGTAACCTAAGTCCCACTTGCACTCCATCATTTCCGGGTAGTATAAATCAGGATCGAAGGAACAGTAAAGTGCGCGGGCCATTGGCGAGCCATACTTCTGCTCCAACAGGTCTAGCGTCGGTCCTCCGGTAAAAGATAAGTATAAATCATACTTCGGGATGAGGTCAGGGTGCAGGTACTCATAATCCTCACGCTCCAGTTTGGCCAGTGTTACGGGTGTATCAATGTCGTAGAAAGCTTTAATGCCATGAGCGGTTTTTATGACCCACTCCCCTACCTGCACACCTTCCGGCACATAGGAGCCCACTATCACGATGTCTGCCTCGCGTATATCTTCTGTAAAGCGGGCTTTAAGGTCGTCCAGCGATTTATACAGCTCTGTCTGGCAGTAATCAGGCTTGGCTAAATCGCGGTTGCCGGCATACCAGGGTACATCCCGCTCTAAAAATGTGACGTAGTGGCCTTGTTTATTTAGCTCTCTTACCAATCCTCTGAAGGTGGTGGCGTGGCCGTTGCCCCAGCTTGAGGTGATGGATAAGCCCAGAATTACGATATTCATGCCAATGCTTTGTTTGATAGTTTAACTTTTGCGTACAGCAGTTTTTCCAGTTGCTCGGCGCGGTGATGGTATGTATGCGCTGCAAGTACTTTCTTATACGCAGCTTCTCCGATTGCTTTTGCTTTTTCCGGAGATAAATCAGCCATAATTTCGGCTACTTCTGCTCCGTCTTTTGCTACCAATATTTCTGTACCGGGCTCAAAGAAGAAATCTATCCCCTCCCAATAATCGGTAATAATGCAGGCACCTGCTCCGGCAGCTTCAAAAACGCGCGTGGCCGGCGAAAAACCGTAACGTGCCATACTTTCGCGGCTGATGTTGAGCACGGCTTTGGGAGTGCAGTTAAAGGCATTGTGGTCTTTGGTGTAGACATGGCCAACGTAGTGCACATTGTCTGTCATCTGCTTATCGCCCCAGCCGCTGCCGCCTATTATAAACTTCTTATTCAGTTCAAGCGCCGCCGGCTTCAGGAAAAACTCATCTACGCGGACCTCCCGGTCGGGCAGGCGGTTTCCCAGAAATGCTAGGTCGCAGGCAAAGCGCGGGTCAGGTTCCACTGGGAAGTGCGTGGCAGTATCCAAGGCATTATAGATGGGCACGCAATTTTTAGCGCCTAGCGCCTCGTATGCATTCATTACCGGATTGCCGCCACCGTAGGTCAGCACCATGTCGTACTGCGGAATCAGCTGCAGGAACTGGTCATTTGGGTTGTTGTGCACACGGTCTAAGGTAGCAGGGGCATCCACATCCCAGAACACCACCAGGCGCTCGTCGGTCTGCAGCTTCAGCACCTCGAGTTCCAACAGCTCATCAAACACGCCCACACCGCTTGCTTTTACTACCATATCGGCTGCGGCGGCATCTTCCAAGCAGTTTTGCACCGCCTCTTCCGTAGCCTCGTACACCACCACTTTCGCCCAGTCCGGGTCTTCCATATCGCGGTTCTGCTGGCGGTCGTAAGCATCGGGTTCGTAGAAGGTGATGTGGTGGCCACGCTCGCTCAAGGCTCTTACGATACCTCTGTAGTAAGTGGCGGCACCGTTCCAGTAGGCAGAAACAAGGCTAGAGCCGAAGAAAGCAATCTTCAGTTTATTATTCTTCATGCAGGATGTTCTCTTTTGCGTTGAGGTAAATTTTTGATTCGGCTATACCCAGCTCCTCACATACTTTCTCCAGCTCGTTTACACGGTGGGCACAGGTATGGCGGCTGCGGATGGTCTCTAAACCACGTGCGGCTACTGCCTTGGCTTTGTCAGTTTGGTTGAGGATGGTTTGCAGGTGTTGCTTCATCTCCTCTCCGTTGCGGGCCACCAGAAAATCTTCTCCCGGCGAGAACAGGTTCTCGGCATCGTTCCAGGGCGAGGAGATAAGCGGAATTCCGCAAGCCATTGCCTCAAACGGACGAATGGTAGGAATACCCGGCAGCGCCTCCACATAAGGTCGGCGCGGCACGTGCACCGTAACTTTATACTTGGCAAACTCCTCAGCAGCCTTGTAATTGGGCAGCCAGCCGCCATATTCGATGCCGGCATCTGCCAGCGCTTTTCTAGCATGCTCCGGATACCGGACACCGTAGATTTTAGCTTTCAGGCCCAGCTCTTTTACCGGGTTAATCAGGAACTCATGCAGTTCAGCGGTGCGCTCCTCATCGCCCCAGTTGCCAATCCAAATCAGGTCACCGTCAAAAGCAGTGCGCTCATGCGGGTAAAAAACGGATGTGTCGGCGGCTTCGTGCCAGGTCCAGGCTTGTTTGGTCCAGCCTTCTTGCAAGTATAAGTCACGGATTTTCTGACCGAAAGCCAGTACGCCGTCGTAATGCGACAAATCATACTTGGCCATACTTTCACGCTCTGTTACGGCCCGGTGGTGCGTATCGTGGAACAGGAGTTTATACTTGCCTCGGTTGGCGCGATGCTCCCCGATACGCTTTACCAGCTCATGCTCGCTCCATTCGTGCACCAGCACCAGGTCCGTGTCTGCGAGCACTTCATCCAGATTTATACTTTCTAAAGTATAAAAGTTTGTGCTGATGCCCGGATAGTATTCCTGTAACTCGTTCAGCTTGTCTTTGCCGTACCCCTCGATCAGGTTCTGCAGGCTCCAGCCGTTTTCGGGTTCATATACCTTCACCTGGTGCCCCCGCTCCTCCAGCTCCCGCACAATGCCCCGCAGAAAATGCGCGTTGCCGTGGTTCCAGTCAGAAAGTATGGAGTGGTAAAAAAGGGTGATGTTCATGTGGTTGTTAGTTCTGAGTTGATAGAGTTGCGCGAGTTTATAGCCTCTGCCGTTGTATGCCTATAACCAACAAACGCTGCAAAATTTAATTGTAGCTGCTTCTTCTTACAGCCATGCAAGTTGTTGGTGAAAACACGCAACAATGCCGGAAATGCTGATTGCTGAATGTTAAGCTGTTTCATCGTTCTATCAGGAGAACAACCAGCAACTAACAATCAGCAATCAAACTAAACTGTGACCGGCTGCTTTAGCAACTGCCGGTAAACGTGGTCATAGTCCTGGCCCATTGGGTCGGCGGTGTAGCCATGAGAGCGTTTTACGGCACGGCAGGCCATAATATTGCGGCCAAACTCATCCTCGATAAGATGATTGATCGTATCGCGCAGCTCATCAGCATCATTTGGGTTTACGTACTTGGCGGCATTACCCCAAATTTCGGCCTGGCTGTCTGTTTTGCCCACAACCAGTGCGCAACCCGACATAGCCGCTTCCAAAACCGTTAAACCGAATGGCTCATACTTGGCTGGCAAGGCATAGATAGATGCCCTGGACAACCAGTCTGATACTTCCTTTTCAGTAAGCTGGCCCAGGAAATGCACATTTTCCAGCTGCACCTCCTTGCCGGTGGCAGGGTGCCGGGCATCGCCGGCGATGTAGACAGGCCACTGCAGATCGGAGGCAATGTGCGCAAGCGTTGATATGTTTTTGGCTTCATCCCATACGCGGCCCATGCTAAACACAAAAGGCTCTTTTTTACCAAACTGGAATGTGTGCTGCCCACGGCCATTGTATATAACCGAGCTGTTCTGGAACGGGCCGTACAGCGCCTCTGCCTGGTGCAGCATGGCTTGTGTGGGAGCGATAACCATGCTTGCGTTTTGCAGCCCTCTGGTTACCATGTCTCTGTACTTGTCCCATTCCTTAGGAGCGTCCTCATCTTTCACGGCTTTCCACCAAGACATAACGCAAGAGTGTACCACCACCACAGTAGGCACCCCGAAATCCAGGGCGCCGTGCACCATGCTGTTCAGATGCACCAGGTCGGGCTGTACCTCGTCTTTAAGCTTCAGCAGCCACTGTCCGGCCTGCTTTACATCCTCCCACGGGTTCTCCATCCACTCCAGTTTATACTCACTTTCGTAAAGGGTCAGGTTGTCGATGTCGCTGGCCTGCCTCCGCTGCTCCTCAGAAAGTGGCCCGCCCATGGTGGCCAGTGCCACCTGCGTTTTAAAAGGTGCCAGTCCTCTGATCAGCTCCAACGCGTACGTCCAGACACCGCCAACGGTATCTGCAGTCATCAAAATCTTTGAGGGATGATGTGCTTCCATAATTCTTATCTTCCGTAAATTTTATCTAATACCTCTGCTACTTTCACAAACTCTTCGGCCTCTTCGCTAAAGCCTTCTCCGTTGGCCACGCGCTCTGCCCAGGCCACACCGGCACGTCCCATCCAATCGTCGGGAGGGGTGCAAAGCTGCTCGGTTTTGGTGCCGTAGTAGCGTTCTGCCACAAAGTCGTAAAAAGATCCGTTTATGTTTTTGAAGGCAATACCACCGTTTATGCCGTAGAAAGTGGCGCTGATAATAGCCTCCTGACCGGCTGGCAGATTCCAGGAGCAGCTTAACTGCATGTGGGTATTGCCCTCCAGCTCAATATTGGCCGATGCATAGTCCTCTACCTTGCCCTCAGCCATACTTATAGGTTTACCTTTAGCGTAAAGGTGGCTTTGTACTTTCTTTACTTTCGGAAAATTCATACTCCACAGCGCAAGGTCTACCAGGTGCACGCCCAGGTCTATTACGCAGCCGCCACCCGATAGCTTTGGCTCATAAAACCAGGCTTTGTCTGGGCCATAGGCATTGTGGAACACCAGCTCAATGGCGTAAATCTGCCCTAACTCCCCGCTCTGCACTACCTTATATACTTCCTTCATGGCTTTGGTGTAGCGGTACGACAGGTCTACTCCCAAAAGTTTGTTGTTATTGCGGGCGGCCTCTACCACACGCTTTGTCTCCTCCACGTTTCGGCCCAAAGGCTTTTGGCAAAATACTGTTTTGCCAGCCTCTAGTGCCAGCGAACTCTGTTCGGCATGAAAAGCGCTTGGCGTAGCGATCACTATACCGTCTACTCCGGGCTGGTGCAGCATTGCCTCCAGCGAAGAAACCTGCTTTGCTTCGGGAGCGCTTTTTAAGGCTTCTTCAGCGTTTTGTATTGCTGTATCAGAAATGTAAACAACCTCTGCGGCCTTATGCTTTGCAATTACCTCCATCCGGTTGCGGCCGATCCATCCCACACCCAAAAAGCCAAGTTTAGGTTTTGCACCGGAGGATTTAGAAGAAGATGCTGAAAAAGCTTCCGCTTTGTCAAGTATAGTTTCCGTCATATTCAGAAGGTTATCAGGGCTTTCACAAAACCGTCGGGGCGGTTTGTAAGGTTATCAAATGCATTAGCAATGTTATCTAAAGTATAGCTGTGCGTGTAGAGCTTATCGGGGTTCATGCTGCCATTCTCTACAGCCTCTACTGCGGCTTTTATACCATTCATGTATTCTTTTGGATCGCGCTCATGCGCATTGATGACATCTAGGCCACGCCAGTTCCAAAGTTGGATATTTACCTGACGCATCCCGTCCTGATGGAAGCCGGCAATGATCAGCCTACCGCGCTCTGCAGTTAGTTCGCCTGCCAGGTTGAGCGGCCACTCCTTTCCGGTGCACTCTATTACGCGCTCACAGAAGTTTCCGTTTGTTAGTTCCTTAACTTTTTCTATAATTTTATAATGATCATCCATTTTAATGATCTCATCTGCGCCGCACTCTTTCGCCACCTCCAAAGAGAACTCCCGCTGCGATACGGCAATAACCTTGGCACCAGCATGTTTAGCTAGCTGCACCAGCAGCGCCCCCAGGAAACCGATGCCCAGTATGGCCACTGTCTGCCCCGCCTGTATGTCGCTTCTCTTAAAGATATTCATGGCGCAGCCCAGTGGCTCCCCCGGAAACGGCTTACCCGCAAGGCTCTCCGGCAGCTTTACCACCTTGTCGGCATCAGCTAAATCATATTCCGCATAAGCGTTGTAAGACAGGGCAGCCACCCGATCACCGATTTGCAATTCTGCCACACCCTCACCCAGCGCATCAACTATTCCCCAGCCCTCATGGCCCGGGTTCCCGGCTTCGACGGGGTAGTTAAACCATTCGCGCCCTTCCCATACAGGAATGTTGGAGGCGCAAAGGCCGCAGCCCTGCAGCCGGATGCGCACCTGCCCGGCTTTTGGCTCGGGCAAGGTGGCTTGCTGTACAGTTATACTTTTAGGTGCCGATATGACGGCTGCTTTCATGGTTGCGGCCTGGGTGTTGGCTACGGTTTGCTTGTCTTTTGTAAGCGTGTCTTGCATGGCTTAGGCTACTGCTGCTTTTTTAATAGGTTCTTCTTCTTTTTCTAACACTGATGACAGCGACATAGGCACTTTAAAACCCCGGTTCAGGCACAGCCACTGGTACAGCTTGGCTACGCCTTCCTGCACATTGTGTTGCGGGTACCAGCCGGTGGCCTCCTGAAATTTGCGCGTGTCTGATACATAATAGTGCTGGTCGCCTGGGCGCCAGTCGCCGAAATGGAGCGGAATTTCCTTGCCTTTATACTTGCTGATGGTTTTGAGCAGCTCCAGCAGGCTTACAGTGTTTTCAGGGCCGCCGCCAATGTTAAAGGCTTGTCCGGTTATCTGCTCCATATGCTCTTGCGCCAGCAGAAAAGCATCCACCAGGTCTTCCACAAAAAGCACATCGCGCACCTGCTTGCCGTCGCCGTAAATGTTTACAGGATTATCTTCTATGGCTTTGATGGCAAAGTGCGCCACCCACCCCTGGTCCTCGTTGCCGTACTGGTGCGGGCCGTAGATACAGCTCATCCGGAACACCGTCATCGGCAGGTTATAGGTACGGGCGTAGTCAATCACATATTGGTCGGCGGCGCCTTTGGAGCAGCCGTAAGGACTGTGGAAATCAAGGTGGCGCTTTTCAGAAATGCCATACTTCTTGATGCGCTCATCTGCAGGATAATAGCGCGAACCGTTCGAGATAAACTCCATGTCCTCGAGGCCACCGTATACTTTGTTAGTAGACGTGAACACCAGCGGCGGCGGGTTGTCCTGCTCCCGGATCGCCTCCAGCAGGTTAATGATGCCACGGGCGTTTATCTCAAAATCGTTGATAGGAAGATGTAGAGAGGTTGTTACAGCCACCTGCGCCGCAAAGTGGAAAACCTGCTCTGAGTGTTTCATTACTTTGCGCACCGCCTGCAGGTCACGGATGTCACCTACGTATACTTCCAGCTTGTCGCCGTAGGTGTCGTGCAGCCACTGCAGGTTCTGCTCCACCCCGTCCCGGCTCAGGCTATCGAACACCAGTACGCGCTTGCCCTGCTCCAGCAGGCGCTTGGCCAGGTTGGTGCCTACAAAACCCGCTCCGCCTGTAATTAAAGTATAAGGTTCCGTGCTGTCGTTCAGGGAACGCTTCACATATTCCAGTTCACTCAGCTTCTCGATGCCGTGGCGGGCCCAGAGCCTGTACAGCAGCTTACTGGTGCCGTCGCTTCGTTTCAACCCAAAATAGTATTCCCGGTCATCCAGGTGAAAACCGCCGACAGTCGGCAGGTTTGTATCCAGGTCTTTTACAGCGTACCAATACACACGAGTGGCATCGGCCAGCAGTACTTTTTTAAACTCCTCCAGCTGCTTAAACTCATCGTGCTGCCAGGTAGAAAAGCCTACCTCGGTTATCCATAGCTCGGCATTGCAGTTGTTGCGCTCCATTACTTTGCGTACCGCCTGTGTGTTATCTTCCCAACCGTCCCACATCTGGTCGAACACATACGGGAAACCGTGTATACCCACGGCATCGATGTACTGCATCACCCCACGGTCATACATTGTCTGCAGCCAGTTCGGGTCGATGGGGCTCATGCCGCCGAGCAGCGTTTTCTTGCCTAGCTGTTTGCACCAGTAGGCTGCGCCGCCTATCATTTCTGCAAACTTGTGCCAGCCGTAGTCTTGAGTAAAGTCATACTCAATCATGTTGTTCGGCTCGTTCCACAGCTCCACCCACTCAAAATGCTCCCCGTGCTTGGCAATGAAAACATCCAGAAAATCGGCATAAGCCTTTCTGTCTTTAGGCGGGGAAGAGGTGCGCGGCTTTTCGCCTATACTTGGTGGCGTGTACAAAAAGCAAGGAAGTATGTTTACCTCTTTGGCCAGTGTAGGTATCAGCCAATCGTACCAGTCTTGGCCGCCGGGTGTATAGTAATCTGCCCACGATACGCCGGTGCGCAGCTCGGTTACGCGCAGTTCCTTCAGGCTTGCCAGTGTTTCCTGCACATGCTCATACTCTCCGGGTCTGAACCATTCCACCAGGCCCACCACCGGCATAGCAGGTGTGTTGCTTGTAGTTTGTTTATCTGTTATCATCTTGATGTCGAATTCTTTAATTGATCGGGAGCTATACTGTTAGGCCGCGGGCGGCTAGTTCGGCGCTTGCCTCGTTTACACGGTCGTAGGCGATCTGCCCTTCCAGCCAGTTGGCCAGTTCCTCCAGGCCGGCGTTAAACTCTACCTGCGGGTAAAAACCTAACACCTCTTTCGCCAGCGATATATCAGCATAGCAGTGGCGGATATCCCCAACTCTATACTTACCTGTTATCTCCGGCTTCAGCTCGGTTTTGCCCATCACGGTGGCCAAACGTTCGCCAATCTCACGGATGGTATAATTGTTGCCGCTGCCTACGTTAAATACTTTGCCTGTGGCTTCGTCTTTCTCCATGGCCAGACGGCAGGCCAATGCCACATCGCGCACATGCACAAAATCACGTTGCTGATATCCGTCCTCAAAAATCATTGGGGAGTTATTATTGAGTAACCGGGATGCGAAAATGGCCAGTACCCCCGTGTAAGGATTGGAAAGCGCCTGGCGCGTACCGTACACATTAAAGAAGCGCATGGCTACCGTTGGGATATTATAGGCGCGGCCTACCATCAGGCAAAGGCGCTCCTGGTCATACTTGCTAAGCGCGTAAACCGACGAAAGCGATGGTGTTTTGGCCTCAGGGGTAGGGATTGGCTGCAGCTGCTCGCCCTGCTCACTGTACAGTTCCCAGTCGGCGGCTTTAAGCTGCTCCAGTGGGCGCTCCTGCGCTGTGGTTATCTCTCCGGCAGCGTTTTTATACATGCCTTCGCCGTAGATGCTCATGCTGCTGGCCACCACCAGTTTCTTTACCGGGTTTTTAATCAGGGCTTCCAGCAGTACAGTAGTGCCTATGTTATTTACATCTGTGTACTCCCTAAGCTCATACATGCTCTGCCCCACGCCCACCATGGCCGCGAAATGAAACACATAATCCACACCCTCCAGCGCACGGGCCACATCCTCGGGGTTGCGCACGTCGCCTACCATTAACTCCACATCCCCGTGCAGATACTCCGGCCGTTTGCAATCTTTGCCATGCACCTGCTCACTCAGGTTGTCCAGCGCTCTTACGTCATAGCCCTGCTGCAGCAGCTCATCTGCCAGGTGAGAACCTATAAACCCGGCTCCTCCGGTTATCAGTACTTTGTTTTTCATAGTTGAGGGTTGCTAATTGTTTAGAATGTATATAATTAATGGTGCTTCGTTATTGGCGATTACTGTTCGGCGGGCACTAGAAAACCTGTGCTGTGGGCCTAAGTGTTATGTGATTGATGGAAACTCCCGGCGGCTGCCGAAGGGCATACAATACGGCGTCGGCTACCTGGCTGGCAGATAATGCCCCGTAGCCAATGCTTTCCACTGACTGGTAGGCAGAGAGGGTGTTTTCGAAAAAGGATGTATCTGTTACGCCAGGGGCTATAGCAGTTACGCGAATAGTTGGCAGCACTTCCTGCCGCAGCGTTTCAGCTATTGTTTGGAGGGCGCTTTTAGTGGCCGCGTAAACACCTCCATAGGGGTACGCCTGCCCCGCCGCTACAGACGTTACCAATACTACATCACCGTGGCCGGCCTCTACCATACCAGGCACAAAGGCCCTGATCATGCGCAGGGTGCCCATCAGGTTTGTGTTGATGACGTGCTGCCACTTAGCAGGGTCTCCTTCCGTAAGTTTTTCATGTATACCTTGTCCGGCGCTGCAAACAAGTATATCGGGTGTGCCTAGCTGCTGCTGTACCTGGCTAAAGAGATTATCTATGGCTGTGGCATCAGTCACGTCGCAGGTGTAGGGGAGGGCGTTGTGGGGTGCTTGCTCAGGAAAGTGCAGGTCTGCAATGGCAGTGGTTATCTGGTTTTGTGTCAGCTGCTCCGCAATGGCTCTGCCTATGCCTGCCCCACCTCCACTTACTACCGCTTTTTTACCTCTCAAATGCTGCACGTTGTTGGCTAAAGTTTGCTTTCCTGCTATAAAAAATAGACTCTAAATAAACTGTTAGCTACAACGTAGCAGAGTTAAACAGGGTTGTAGATGCTGCCTAAGGACTATATAAAATCAATTTAATTATTGTTTAAACTTATATTATCAAGCCTACACCTCAATAAAATCCTAGAAAAAATCGGGTGTGCGCTGCACAAGGCAGCGCCTCAGACATGATTGTAATTTTGGCTGTGGTATAAAATGTATGATGACTTATAAAGGAGGTACTTAAACTATGGAAGAGAAAACTATAGCTGCCCTAGTTGAATGTAGAAAGCGTTTTTATAACAAGTTTCTCTTTAAGTCTGGCTCTGCTTACTTCATCATACATTGTATACCATCACCGTAATTTTATATTAAAGCTTGCCTCCTCTCCAAACTTTTCACACTGCTCATTTAGCTGAAATTAAGTATGATTTCTCTTAACTTACCGGCATAAATTGGATGCCTCTAATGGACTTTAAATACGAAATTATACTTGAGGATAGCCGTGTGCTGCTACGCCGTTACCAGCCTTTGGATCTTGACAACTTGCCAGGCATAGTGTACGATGAGGAGATATGGCGCTTTATGCCCACCCGAATCAGTGATGCGCAGGAGCTACAGAACTGGGCGCAGACAGTGGAGACAGGATTTGCCTCCGGCACCCGCTACACTTTTATGATTGTGGATAAGGCGACCGGGCAGTTGGCCGGCAGCACGAGCTATGGCAACATCTCATTACCGGACAAGCGCCTGGAGATTGGGTGGACCTGGTTGAGCAAAGCGTTTCGAGGCTCAGGCATTAACCGGCACTGTAAGTTTTTACTGCTGCAGCATGCTTTTGAGATGCTGCGAATGGAGCGAGTGGAGTTAAAAACAGATGTCTTAAACCAGCGCTCACGCCGCGCTATGCTCAAAATTGGCGCCACAGAAGAGGGCGTTCTGCGCAGCCACACACAGATGCACGACGGCCGCCGCCGCGACACCATCTATTATAGCATCCTGAAACCTGAGTGGCCAGCAGTCAAAGCTTCCGCTTTTGCCGATTTCCTGGTAAAGAATTAGGCAACCGCAGCAGCCTTTTGGAGGTAAAGTATATCACTACCAAAATTGCCATACTTGAACCCTGCTGAAAGCACGCACCGCATTTTCCTTATCCGCCACGCAAAACCTAAGGTAGCGCGCAATGGATTATTTGATGTGAAGGCCGCCCGCCAATACATAGTTGATTATGATACTGCCCAGGTTGAAAAGTTTGTACTGCAGCACGAGGCTATTCCTCACAAGCAGATAAAGCAAGTATACTGCAGCACACTTGTGCGTTCGCAGCTCACAGCCCGTGCTATTTTTGGGGAGGAGGTTGAACTAAAGATAGATCATACCTTTCGGGAATTTGAGCGTCGGATTATTTCGCTGCCGTGGCTACGCCTGCCCATCAGGTTTTGGCTGCTGAGTGCCCGTCTGCTTTGGTTTCTGGGTTTTAACAGCCGTGATATAGAGACTTTCCGCCAAGCCCGAGCACGCGCCAAGCAGGCGGCAGAGCTGCTTGAGCAGGATGCCCGGCAAAACAAAACCACTATACTGGTAGCGCATGGCCTGTTAAACAGCTTTATCCGCCGCGAGTTAAAGCGCCTGGGCTGGCAGGCAAGTATAAAAGGCGGAAATAGCTTTCTGGCGGTACACATGATGGAGAAGGCAGAACTCAACAAGAACGTTGTCTAACTGCCTATAATTAAGAATACAAGCCTGTACCCTACTTTTTTTCAGTTGTACATTTGGTTTGCAGGTTGCTTTCGCAACCCCAGGCTCATGTTAAAACATCATTTATTTTGAAGCCTTTAAAGATAAAATTAATTTGCACTTATAACCCATAGCAACCAATAATTTCAGTTTTACTAATTATATTTACATAATACTTTGCTTAAACAAACTGGTATAAAGTAGAGACCAGCATACTACCTATTACATTATTATTAAATTTTAAAACTAACCAGATTAATTATGAAGAGAAGTTTACTATTGAGCTTTTTGATGATCTTCGCGCTGATGACAAGCGCGTGGGCACAGGCTCAAACTGTATCAGGAAGGGTGACTGCAGCCTCAGATGGCTCTGCACTACCCGGTGTTACGGTTCTGGAAAAAGGCACTTCTAACGGTATAACCACTGGTGCCGATGGTGAATACCGTTTAAATGTACAGCCAAACGCTACACTGGTATTTCGCTTTATAGGCATGACCACACAGGAAGTGCCTGTAAGTGGCCGCTCAACTGTGAACGTGCAACTGGCAACCGATGAAAAACTGCTGGAAGAAGTTGTGGTGGTAGGATATGGTACACAGGAGCGCCGTCAGGTAACAGGCGCGACAGCTAAAGTAACATCCGAAGAACTTGAAAACCTGCCCGTAACCAGTGTAGACCAGGCCCTGCAAGGACGTGCTGCCGGTGTGCAGATATCTCAGAATTCTGGTACCCCGGGCGCAGGCATTAGTGTACGCGTACGCGGTGCAACCTCTATCTCCGCTAACAACCAGCCACTCTACGTGGTAGATGGCGTGCCATTAACAACAGGCGACTACTCACAACTTGGATATGGAGGGCAAAGCGTCAATGCGATAGCTGACCTTAACCCAAATGACATTGAGTCAATCGACATTTTGAAGGATGCTTCTGCCGCTGCTATCTACGGATCAAGAGCAGCAAATGGTGTAGTTTTGATAACTACCAAACGAGGTGCTAACCGCAAGACCCAGATCAACTTCAATGCCTACGGCGGTGTTCAGAGCATGTGGGAAAAGCCTGACTTTCTGGGAGCAGAAGAGTATAAGGAAATAATGGTGGAGGCCTATGTGAACGATGGTGAGCTAGCTCCAGGTGCTACTTTTGAGGATTTCATTGACTACTACTATGGAGGTGTTGACTTTGAACCAACTGAAACGGACTGGATTGATGAAGTAACAAGAAATGCCAGCATTCAAAACTACGAACTTTCTGTGAGCGGTGGTGATGCTAAAACGCGTTATTACGTTTCTGGAAACTATTTTGACCAGAAAGGCATCATTATCGGAAGCCAGTATCAACGTTACTCAACTCGCTTAAACCTTGACCATAATGTGAATGATAAACTCGCGTTTGGTACAAGCATCCAGTTGAGCCGTTCAGAAAACAACCGTATTGTAAGTGATAACACATTATACGGACCGTTTGCTAATGCACTAGCGGCATCACCTATTTTCCCTGTATACTACGAAGATGGCAGCTATACACGACCTAACTACTTTTACACTAACCCAGTGGCAGAAGGCACAGAGAATGATGACGTAACCACAAACTTACGTGCACTAGGCAATATTTTTGCCCGCTATACCCTGGTTGAGGGATTAGATTTGCAGGTAAAAGGTGGTTATGACGCATTAAATGTGGATGAGCGCCGCTATACTGCTATAAACTATCCTGGATCTTTCGCGACAGCTACAGGCGGTGAAGCGACAAATGCTTCGACTATTGCTACAAAGCTTCTGCTGGAGTCTACGCTTAGCTACAACAAAACCTACAACGAAATGCATAATGTTTCCGCAGTGCTTGGTACCAGCCGCGAGAACAATGACATTAAATCGTCTTATGTTACTGGCCAAGGCTTCCCTGGAGAGCAATTCCGATATGTAGCAAGTGCTGCCCGTGTAAATGATGGTTCCAGCTCATTAACAGAGAGTGTCCTAATATCGTATTTCGGGCGTTTAAACTATAGCTTTCAGGATAAATACCTTCTTGGGGTAAACTTCCGTGCTGATGGCTCCTCACGTTTCGGAGAAAACAACCGATATGGCTACTTCCCATCTGTTTCAGCTGGCTGGAGACTAATAGAGGAAGGGTTCATGTCAGACATAGGTTTGCTTAGCGAGCTCAAGCTACGTGGTTCTTACGGAGTAACTGGTAACCAGGAAATCGGTAACTTTAGCTACCAAGCATTGGTAACTGGCGCTAATTATCAGGATTTACCGGGTATTGCTCTAACGCAGATTCCGAACCCAGACTTAAAGTGGGAGTCTACCTCACAATTTAACGTAGGTGCTGATATTGGTTTCCTGAACAACAGAATCAACCTAGCCCTTGATTATTACATCAAAAAGACTGACGACCTGTTGTTCTCGCGGCCAGTTGCCACACAAAACGGTTTTGCAAGTTACCAGTCTAATATTGGCGCTACCGAGAACAAAGGCTTTGAATTGGCTTTGAACACAGTAAACATAGACGGCGGAAAGGATGGCTTTAACTGGACATCTGACTTTAATATCTCGTTTAACAGAAACAAGGTAACAGAACTATATGAAGGCCAGGACATTTTCTACGGTTTTGGAGGTAACTCGCTTGTGTTACGTGAAGGAGAGCCTATAGGAACATTTTATGGGTTTCAGACAGATGGTGTTTATAGCACAATGGCTGAAATTCCAGATAGCCGCCTGCAGCAGGGCGCTCAGGCAGGAGATGTTAACTTCCGTGACATCAGCGGACCAAACGGACAGCCTGATGGCCTTATTACCGACGATGATTTAACCATTATCGGTAATGCACAGCCAGATTATGTAGGAGGCTTCACCAACACCTTAGCCTACCGTAATTTTGATCTGAGTGTGTTCCTACAGTTCTCTGTGGGTAATCAAATCGCCAACCCGGCACACCAATACCAGCAGCACCTAGGCAACGACTTCCTGGACGATAACATGTTGTCGCTTGTATCAGACCGCTGGCAGCAGGAAGGTGATGTAACAGACGTGCCGAGAGCAACTGTTTTTGACCCTAACAACAATAACCGCAGCAACTCATCGCGCTTTATCTACGATGGCTCTTATACCCGCGTGAAGAACGTTGTGCTAGGGTATACAATACCTACATCGTTGACTGAACGAATCAAACTGAGAAGCCTGCGTGTGTATGCACAAGCACAAAACCTGTTTACATTTACTGATTACCCAGGGTTTGACCCTGAGGTTAACTTTGCAGGAACGTCAAATACAACTTTGGGAGTAGACTTTTATACTTTCCCACAAGCCAGAACAATCACTTTTGGTGTAAATGTTGGTTTCTAAAAAGAATAACGAAAGACATAACATGAAAAAATATCCAATCATATTAGCAGCCGCTATAGGGCTTTTCACCTTTACTGGTTGCGAGGAGGTACTGGACGTAGAACCAACTACCGCCATTGAGGCTGATGGGGCTGTAGTTGACTTTACAACACTAAACCGCTCAGCATTAGGAGCATACAGTGCACTGCAGGATGCCGACTATTACGGACAGCGGTACCTGCTTTACCAAGGTCTGTATGCAGACAATCTGACGTTTGCCGGTACTTTTACAACAGACAGAGAGGTAGCCAGCAAGCGCATAAATGCCTCAAACTTACAGATCGCCAGTACATGGGCTGGAATCTACACGGCAATAAACCGTGCGAACATCACGATCAGAAACGCTGAGCGCCTAGTTGATAGTGATGACGTGACAGCTGAAGAAAGAGACCAGATTGTAGGGGAAATGAAGTTTATCCGCGCACTGGCTCATTTCGATCTTTTAAAAGTTTTTGGTGGTGTTCCGGTGGTTACTTCCCCATCCACCACAATTGAGGAAATTCAAAACCTGCCGCGTGCAACGGAAGCTGAAGTATATGCGGCTGTCATCGCAGACTTGCAGGACGCTGAGATGCTTCTGGAAGGAACTGCAGGTAACGAACGTGCAAGTGGCTTAGCTGCGACTGCGCTGCTGGCACGTGTGCACTTGCAACAAGGCAACTGGGCAGAAGCAGAGGCTAACGCGTCCGAAGTAATCAACAGCGGTCCGTATGAACTTGTAGAAGATTTCGGCACACTGTACACACAGGAAGGCAGCAACGAAGCAATCTTTGAGTTAAATTTCACGCTGAACGATGCGAACGCACTAGGAACTTCTTCTGATCCTTCCACATCTGGTCAGCGCTTTTATGTGAGTTCTGGTGTTGTAAATACTTTCTTGGCCCAGACAGACACCGTTGTCGTAGAAAGAGAAGTAAACAACGAAACAGTAACAGACACTACGTTTTTTAAAGATGAGCGCTTAGAGGCTACCACTCGTTTTGAGCGGAACCGCAACAGGTTGATCAAGTATGACGACGTTACGAACAACGCAGATAACGTTATCATCATCCGCCTTGCGGAGATGTACCTGATCCGGGCAGAGGCAAATGCAAGAATGGCTGGAGGTGCAGCCATGGCAAGTGCTGATGTGATCTCCGACATCAATATGATCCGTGAGCGGGCAGGCTTGCTACGCGTGGAAGGTTTAACCAATGCGCAGGCGCTATCAGAGATTCTGGAGCAGCGCCGTTTAGAATTCGTTGGGGAAGGCCTGCGCTTCATGGATCTGAAGCGCTACAACCTAACCTGTGACTTGCTTGGCTTCTGTGAAGAGGATAATACCTCATTCCGTAGCCTCTGGCCAATACCGCTACAGCAAATAGAGGTTAACCCTAACCTACAACAAAACCCTGGGTACTAATCCAATTTCATAAAAAAAGCGGCCTCTACTACTAGAGGCCGCTTTTTTTATATATAAATCATAAAAACTAAACTTTTAGTTTTTAAACTAAGTATATAGTTATATATTTACTACAGCAACACAGCTATTTATACTTCTATGAAAGAACTAACCAAAGCCGAGGAAGAGATCATGCAGGTGCTCTGGAAGCTGGAGCGGGCATTTGTGCGGGATGTACTTGAGGAACTGCCGGAGCCGAAGCCAGCCTACAATACCGTATCTACCATCGTTCGCATTCTGGAGACAAAAGGATTTGTGGGGCACGAGGCTTTTGGGAAGTCGCACCAGTACTTTCCGCTGGTAGACCAGGACAAGTATAAAAGTTTTTTCCTAAAGAACTTCATGAGCGGCTACTTTGGTGGCTCTTTCGAGAAGCTGGTCTCCTTCTTTGCCAAAGACAATAACCTGAATGTAAACGAACTGGACCAACTGATGCGGCACGTAAAACAAGACTTGGACGAAAACGACAGCACCGATGGAAGCCATACTTAATTATACCATAAAAGCAGGAATCGGGCTGCTGATGCTCTACCTGATTCACTACGCACTGCTGCGCCGCCAGCAAACTTTTAGCTTCAACAGGCTATACTTGCTGGCAGCTCCTGTCCTCGCTTTGTTGCTACCGCTCCTTAGCTGGCCCGCCATACTTGCCCCGGATGCCGCTGTAGCGCAGGTGCTACATGCAGTGCAGCTCGGCGAGATTAGTGTAACAACCACCGCCCCTAAACCAACCGAAACTACAGGCTCCCTCCTACCCGCTCTGCTTCTGGGTTTATACTTTACAGGCATAGCGCTGCTCTTAACAAAGCTGGCAAAGCAGTTATGGCAGATTAAGCAATTAAAAGCAGTGGCCAAACCCATACTTGCCGAAGTACCCGCAGAGGTTTACCAACTCGATAACCAGTACGCCGCCTTTGCGTTTGGCAGCAGCATTTTTCTGAGTAAGCAGCAGGAGCAGCTAAACCAGCAGGAGCAGAAACAGGTGCTGGCCCATGAGCTGGCACACGTGGAACTTGGGCATACCTGGGATGTGCTTTATTATGAATTGATTTCGGCTATACTCTGGATGCATCCTGCTGTGTGGCTGCTAAAACAGGAGCTGCGCGACGTACACGAGTACCAGGCTGACGCAGCTGTGGTTTCAGTGCACCAGGCACAGAAATACACGTCCTTACTCTCTAAAGAGGCGCTGCTAAGTATGGGCTTGCCTGTAGGTAGCCATTTTACGAAGCCACAGGTGCTCAAGCGCCTGCGCATGCTGCAGCTACAAGGGCAAAAACCAAGCTGGCTGCGCCCTTTGCTTACACTTCCGCTATTGGCTGGCCTCGCGCTTATACTTGCGCGGCAGCAGGCTACGGCAGTCTCCCAAAGTATAAATTCATCCTCAGAGTTAGTTACTAACCCTGCTGCAGAGGCAACAGCACCTTCTGCCCAAGAGGCTGCTCCAGCAACACAACAAAAGCCTTATACTTATGTAGAGCAGATGCCCACTTTTAAGGGAGGCGATGCAGCCATGATGGCTTTTCTGGGCAAAAACATCCGTTACCCTGAACAAGCACAAGAGACTGGCACGGAGGGTTTGGTGGTGCTGAGCTTTGTGGTGGAGGACAACGGCAGCCTGCGCGACATCAGCATATTAAAACCGCTTGGCAACGGCACCGACGAAGAAGCCATACGCGTGATTAAAATGATGGACGGCAACTGGATTCCCGGCAGGCAAAACGGTCAGGCGGTTCCGGTGAGGTATACGCTTCCTATTCGTTTCGCCATTAAGTAAAGTATAACTTATTCGTTTTTAAATACCTTTTTTTCAGCTTATCTAAGGCTGATGCAGGATAGTTATTGCCTTTTCTAAAACCTAAAAAATATACTAACCATGAAAAACTCGCTTAAACACCTAACCGCAGCCGCACTTGCATGTATGGCTATACTTGCCTCTGCTCCTGTTGCAATGGCACAAACTCCAGAAAAACCTTACACCTATGTGGATCAGATGCCGGTGTTTGAGGGCGGTGAAGGTGCAATGCTCAAGTTCCTGGGCCAGAACATTCAGTACCCGAAAGACGCACAGCAGGCGGGCCTGGAGGGCCTGGTGGTTATTAGCTTCATTGTCGGCACCAACGGTTCTATTTCCGATGTGCACGTGATCAAATCACTTATTCAAAGTATGGATGCCGAGGCAGTGCGTGTGGTGAATATGATGAATGGTAAATGGACACCAGGCAAGCAGAATGGAAAGGTAGTGCCGGTTTTATATACTTTGCCTATCCGTTATTCAGTGAAGGATGAGCAAAAAAACACTACCTCAGACCAGCAGCCACAGTTTAAAGGTGGGCAGCAAGCCCTGCTGCAGACTATAAACCAGCATCTGAAGTTGCCTGAAGAGGCTAAAAAGGAGCACCTGAACGCCAGAGTGGTAGTAAAGTTTACGGTAGAGCAGGATGGCAGCGTGTCTAACATCAAACTGGCGAACACCAAACTAAAGAAAACCGTTGGGCCGGATGCCAGACTAGATTACATGGATGCCTCTACCTTTAACCTGCAGAACAAAACCATACTTGCCCAACTGGCAGAGGCTGCCGCAGCAGCTGTAAAAGCAACCTCCGGGCAATGGCAGCCTGCCACTAAAAGCGGCAAGCCTGTAGCCGCAGAGTTAGCCCTGCCTGTGCAGTTTCTGCGCTCGGAGGAGAAATAAAGCAGCTGCTTTGCCTGAACAGCCGCTTAGGCACTATAGGATTTTATACACACAGCAACAGGAAATAATATACCTTTAGGTTCAAATTTAGATCCCACATGTACAGGCTTTTGGTTGCTATACTTTCTGTTGCAGCGTGTATACTTGCTAATTCAGCTTTTGCGCAAGACTCAACCGTTGTTTCTGAAGAGATAAAGTGGACATATACAGAACAGCTACCACAGTTTAAAGGTGGCGATGCGGCTATGTTCAGGTTCTTGAGTGCTAAACTTAAACTACCTAAAAATCCGCCAGCCGGTAAAGTGGTGATAAGCTTTGTGATAGGAGTTGATGGGTCTGTAAATGATGTGGAGGTAGTGCAAAGTATATCTCCGCAAGTAGACGAGGCCTGTGTAAACGCGGTTCTAAAAATGAATGGTAGATGGCAGCCGGGCATGCAGAACAATAAACTGGTGCCGGTTCGCTTTACTGTTCCTATTTTTATATCGCCTGCTCCACCCCGCAAGCAGAAGTAGCACCTGCTGCATCAATTTACGGTAAAGCTAAAAAGTCCCTGCCATTATGTAGCAGGGACTTTTTAGCTTTAGGAAAAGTGGGATATTAAAAATTCCACTCCTCGTTAATCATACTAATGGCATGGTGCGCGGTCATATCAAACTGGCATGGCACTATGGAAATAAAGTTATTAACCAGTGCCCACTCGTCCGTGTCCTCGCCTTTGTCGAAGTTTACGAAGCTGCCCGTCATCCAGTAGTATTTGCGGTTGTGCGGGTCCAGGCGCTCATCAAACTCCTCCTGCCACTTGGCTCTTGCCTGTCGGCAGATCTTGATGCCTTTTATCGGCTCCTCGCTTTTCTTCGGGAAATTCACGTTCAGAGCCGTCTTCTCAGGTATGCGGTTCTCTATCGCCTCACGTATGATCTTCTCCACATACTCCTCCACATGAGAAAAATCCGCCCCGTGCCCGTAGTCGCACAGCGAGAAGCCAATGGCCGGCAACCCCTCAATAGCCGCCTCAATAGCAGCCGACATAGTGCCCGAGTAAAGTACGCTGATGCTGGAGTTAGAACCGTGGTTGATGCCGCTCACCACCAGGTCAGGCTGCCGGTCGCGGAGCACGTGGTGCTTGGCCAGTTTCACGCAGTCGGCGGGTGTGCCGGAGCATTCGTAAGCTTCCACACCCAAATCCTCCAGGGCAATTGATTTATCTAAACGCAGTGTGTTACCAATTGTAATAGCATGGCCCATGCCCGATTGCGGCGAGTCTGGCGCCACTACTACTACCTCCCCTACCTTCATGGCCACACGCACCAGCGTTCTGATGCCCGGTGCCGTAATGCCGTCGTCGTTGGAAACTAAGATTAAAGGTTTAGCCATTTTAAATATTTTCAGTTGATGTGTGACAAAAAGAACGAATTCGTATTTGATGCTAATATACTACAACCTGCAGCAGCGCATCAAGGTTTAATTATTAAATAACAGAGTGAGAAAGCCACTATGCTGAAGAACATACTTTACGCAATGTTGCTGGGAGTGGGCATGGCTGCTTGTCTCTCGCAACAAGACGAAACACAAGATAAAACCACAGAAAGCGCTCCCGAAGAAGCCTTAATTCCTGCTATCACCGAAGAAGCCGCCCCACAACCTGACCCGGCCCTATTTGTGGTGGGAAAGCAACGGGTTGGCAACATCAGCATCGGGATGCCTGTTGAGCAGATGCGGAAGCAGGTAGCCAGCGGCTTAAGTATAAAAGACACCACCCTGCAGCAAGAGGGAATCCAAAGCACTGCTTACGTTTTACATCCTGAAGGGCAGCAAAAAGGCCTTTTAATAGAACAAGCCTGCAACCCGAAGTGTCAGGTATGGCGCATCAGCATTCTAAGTACAGATTTCAGGACCGCGCAGGATATAAGCGTTGGCTCCAAGTATAGCGAGCTGCAGCAGGCGTATAACATCCGCACGGTTACGTATGAGGAAGGCAACCTGGTAGCCTTGGCACCAGACGCAGGCATGAGCTTTATACTTGACCACAGCCCGCTGCCAACCGACCAGTTGCCAAAGCTTACCGCCACAACGGCTCCCGCTAATTTGCTGGTCAAAAAAATCTTGTTATATTAGTCTATTGCTATGTTCAAGGTTAATACCTATACTTGTCTTTATGGCTATACTACGCTCAGGCTACAAATCAAAAAATGTTGGGATGCTGCTGCTCCGGGTGGGCATCGGCATTATGTTTATACTTCATGGCTGGCCTAAACTGGCTGGCGGACCTGAGCTCTGGAAAGCAATAGGTCAAAATATGGAATTGCTCGGCATAAGCTTTGCACCCTCATTTTGGGGTTTTATGGCTGGTTTTGCTGAAGTAGTGGGAGGCTTTTTGCTGATGCTGGGTTTGCTATTCAGGCCGGCCGTATTGCTGCTGCTCATTACCATGATTGTAGCTACTATCCGGCACGTAGCCGGCGGCGATGGGTTTGGCGGTTACTCGCACGCACTGGAAGCCGCTATACTTTTCTTCTCTCTCCTCTTTATCGGGCCAGGCAAGTACAGCATCGACCACAAGCTTTTCCCGAAAGACAAAGTAAGAACGCGGAAGTATTTTGCGTAGACCTTCTGTTGCCTGACGACATTTTAATCGCAACCCGAAAACTTAACATATAAAAAGAGACGCATAGTAGTGCGTCTCTTTTTTATTTTTTTAAAATCAGTACTTCGTGCTGCGGGGGTGCCTTTTCGGCTGCAGCAGTTAAGCGCCTAACCAAGGATTTCCCCTCAGAAATCCTTATCATTGCCTCTTGATCTTACGCTAAACCAAACCATGCTAACCACCTTATTCCTTGCCGCGCTGCTAAGCACCGGCACGCCAGACAAAGACAGACCTAACCTGAAAACGCCTTACGAGCAGGGCAACGGAAACCAGACCGCCACTTATGACGAAGCCATAAACTGGTATCAGCAACTGGACGAGGCCTACGATGAGGTAAAAATGATTCCGTTTGGCAGCACGGATGCAGGCAGGCCGCTGCACCTGGTCGTCGTTTCTACGGGCAAAGATTTCGAACCTGCTTCCATACGTCAGAAAAATAAGCGCATCCTACTTATCCAAAATGGTATTCACCCAGGCGAGCCGGAAGGTATAGACGCTACCATGATGCTGGCCCGCGATTACCTGCAGAACAAGAAGCTGCGTAAGCAACTTGATAATGTGGTGCTGGTAATTATTCCGGTATACAACATTGGCGGCGCCCTAAACCGCAACAGCCACACCCGCACCAACCAGAACGGGCCGGAGGAGTACGGCTTCCGGGGCAACGCCCGCAACCTGGATCTGAACCGCGATTATATCAAAACCGATTCCCGCAACGCCCAGACCTTTCACCAGATTTTCAGGGAGTGGGACCCGGATGTGTTCATGGATAACCATACTTCCAACGGGGCAGATTACCAGCACGTGATGACGCTTATCGCCACACAGCATAACAAGCTGCACCCCTCGCTGGCCAAGTACCTGAACGGTAAAATGGCGCCGACGCTTTACGAAGGTATGAAGCAGGATAAATTTCCGATGGTGCCCTACATGAACCACGCCGGCGACACCCCGGACGAAGGAATTATCGGCTTTATGGAGTCGCCGCGCTATGCCACCGGCTACACTGCACTTTACCATACCATTGGCTTTGTGCCCGAAACGCATATGCTGAAGCCGTTTAACCAACGGGTGCAAGCTACTTATAAGCTGATGGAAAACATGATTGAAACCGTGCACCGCGATGCCGACGAGATCGGGAAGTTACGCCAGCAGGCCAAGCAGCAAACACTCACCCAAAAGCAATTTCCGCTAAACTGGCAGCTCGACACAAGCAAGGTCGCGCAAATTCCTTTTCTGGGATATGAGGCCAAGTATAAACCAAGCGACGTGAGCGGTTTGGAACGCCTGTACTACGACCATAAATCGCCGTACAGCAAAAAGATAAACTACTACAATGAGTTTACACCGACTGTAACAGTAGAAAAACCGGTTGCTTACATAATTCCGCAAGCCTGGCGTGAAGTGATTGAGCGGCTTAAACTAAACAACGTGCAGCTACAGCAGCTGCAGCAAGACACTACCCTCACCTTAGACACTTACTACATTGCCGATTATAAAACAGGCCAGCGCCCATACGAAGGCCATTACCTGCACTACGATGTGCAGGTGCAGACCAGGCGTATGCCGCGCCAGTTCTTTAAAGGCGATTATGTGGTATACCTGAACCAGGAGGCAAATCGTTTCCTGGTAGAGGTGCTGGAGCCGCAGGCCGTGGACTCGTACTTCAACTGGAACTTCTTTGACAGTATTCTGATGCAGAAGGAGTATTTCTCCAGCTATGTGTTCGAGGATTTGGCCGCCGAGTACCTGGAGCAGAAACCTAAGCTGCGCCAACAGCTGGAGGAGCGCAAAAAGCAGGACCCGGAGTTTGCAAAAAGCGCACGGGCCCAACTGGATTTCATCTATAAAAATTCGCCGCACTACGAATATACGCACCAAATGTACCCTGTAGGAAGGCTGATGCAGGATGTAAAACTGCCGCTATAAGTATAAAACCTACAAAGTATGAAAGCCACCTCTAAAGGTGGCTTTCATACTTTTAAATCGAGTGTCTTCCGCTGGCGCGGGTTTGTAACCCGTGTCTGTTTACCATGTTGAGTTTGCAACTCGACTGGGCCAGAGGCCCAAGCAATAGCCAGCACGAGCGAAAACCCTCGCCAGACCTTTGGACACTGCTAGGTCTATACTTCTATCTCCCCCTTCAAATATGTCACGGCTTTGCCCGTGATCTTTACCCGGTCTCCCAAAAACTCGCAGGTTAAGCTGCCTTTTCTGGCGGAAAGCTGTTTGGCCGTAAGTACTTTTTTGCCTAGTTTTTCGCTCCAGTAAGGAGTTAGTGTGGTGTGGGCGGAGCCGGTTACCGGGTCTTCGCTGATGCCTACCTGCGGGCAGAAAAACCTCGACACGAAATCAACGTCATGACCCGGCGCTGTTACAATCACACCTCTTGCCTCCACGCTGTTGATCAATGCAATATCAGGTTTAAATGCCTCCACATCCTCCTGCGAAGCATACACAAGCAGGTAATCAGTTTTGCCTTTGTAGGCCTGTAAGGGTGCTTTTCCGAAGGCTTTTATCAGGGTATCCGGAGTAATTACTGCTTCATACCTGTCTGTCGGGAAATCAAGTGTCAGTGCATCTTCGCTCTTCTCCACCGTTAGCAGGCCGCTGCGGCGGGAGTGGAACCTGATCACCTCTGACGTATGGCCGGCATACCTGAACAGCACATAAGCGGCAGCCAAGGTGGCGTGGCCGCACAAATCTACTTCTACGGTAGGCGTAAACCAGGTAATTTCGTAGTCCTCTCCTTTCGGCACCACGAAGGCGGTCTCGGCCAAGTTATTCTCAGCGGCTATCTGCTGCATGGTTGCGTTTGCTAGCCATGCATCCAGCACGCAGACAGCCGCCGGGTTGCCTCCGAATACTTTGTCGGTAAAAGCATCGATCTGGTATAGTTGTATCTTTTTCAAATTGATAAAGAGCTTTAGTTTGTTTAGATGTTCTTGCCTTGTAGTACTAAGGTAGCAAAAAAGCCATACTTGTTACGCTCTCTCTACAGGGTGCATCCGCCTGAAACCACATAAAGAACTTGGTAGCCGCCGGGTTTATACTTGGCCAACAGCTCAACAATAGCCTAACGCCACAGTACAACTAAGTATAAGCTATAAAAAGTATGGGGATGGAGCTACCGAAGGGTTTTGAGAAGATGATGGATTTTAGCCTTGTAGATGCGCTGTTAGGCCGCCGTTCGCGCCGTTTTTTTATGGGCGCAGAAATACCGGATGGCGTTTTCACCTACAAATCGAAGTATGAGCCGGTGCCGCTGTCGGAGCTGGAGAAGCTGCTGGTGGTAACAGCCTGCGCAGGCAGCACCAGTTGGCACCACATGATTTACAGGGCAGCAAGGTATGCCCCACACCTCTCCAACTACGCTGGTGCCGCAGGAGGACGTACTTTTCCGTCTGCCGCCGGTTTCCATACCAGCATGACTTTTTTTACAGATGATGAAGGCGTATATGTTCTCGATAACCGCGATGCTCCTGCCGCCGCTGAACGAGATGCAAACGGCCACCTGGACCTGAATGCTGTCATCAACCCGCTAAAAAATCAAGTTAAAAAGCTGCAGGGTGGGCGTGTAAAACTACCCTGTGAGGTGCCATACGTGGAAGCACACAATACCTGGGTGGTAAATAAACCGGGTACGCTGCTGGTTATACCTGTAGGCGACCTGTCGCAGCACGTGCTGCTGGCCATCTGTTACATGCTGCAGAATGGAATGTTAATTACCGACGATATAAATAAGCGTCCCATACCCGGCATAGAAAAGTATAGCCACCTGGCAAATCTACAAAGCGTATGGCCAATCACTTTTTTGGAGCAATGGTCTATGGCTGAACTTACTGCGGAGTTAAGCACCAGTTGCTACGCTGGTGCCCTGATGCTGCAGGCTATGGGTTTGGGCGGTTGGATGTTTGACGGCATCGATCCGTTTAGCATGCTTGGCGCAAGCGGAAACCCTGATGTGCCGGGACTTGGCTTCAGGTTCGACACTAACAACAGCTGGCCATACCCCAACCCTACCGGCTTAAAAGGTGTGATGGAAGGCTACTGCCCACCTCACCACACAAATATGCGTGCCGCAGTAGATGCTATCTGCGACAGAAAATTTGGTAAAGGTGGCCCTTTTCACGCAGACACGCCCGGCCCCTGGAAAGATTCAGCTAAGGTGCGAGGGGCAGCCGAAGTACACCCGGAGGAGTTTAGGGAATGTGTGGCGATGCAGGCGCAGTACATTTACGATACCTTCGGCAAGTTTCCGGGCACAGTGCCCTCTATCTTCACGATTACGTACCTGCAGGCCCACCACCTGGATTTAGAATTTTACGATAAGTTTTACAAGTCAGGCTCTTATTTAAAAACCCATGCGGAACATATGGAGAATTGGCATTGAAAGTTGTTGGTTTAGAGATTTGCTAATGGCGTACTTGGCCATTAGGCGGCGTAGCTGGCTTATGGGTGTGGTTGTAGCTAGTCTTATTACTGTTGTTTCTGGTTTACTAACGGAGATTTAGGGTCTTTTTCACAGCTTCATACTGCGCGTCTATAACGGCTTGGTTGTGACCGTGTGCAGCACCTGGTACAAGGACGAACTCTTTCTTCGGAGCTTTCACTTTATCGAAATACGCTTTGGTAAGGACTTTAGGGGTCAGGATATCTCCCTCACCTTGGATAAAGCACACAGGAATTTTATAGCGCAAGCCATCGTTCATGAAGTTCACCCCAGCCATCATTGACTTTATTCCCATCTTTTTGTGGCCGGCAGAATAAAGAAAAGAATAATCATCTCCGTTATACCTGTCGTTAGCGTCTTTTTCATTGTCATAGGCACTTGCCACCTTCCACCAAGAGGCGGGGGCTGGTGTTGAGTTCTGCCTTTCGTACATTTTAATGACGCGCATCAGCTGGCCTTCTTTCCTTGCATCCTCGTAGGGGGGAGGTCCCAATTCTTTCAGCTTATCTAAAGACTCCTCGTCTTTGGTGTTCTGTGCCATTTTAGTTACTTGGCTGTAGGCGTGCGCAAACCCTTCATAGAAGTTTACAACCTGGGAGTGGCCTATATAGGCAGAGAAAAGGTCTGGGCGGGCAATTGCCATCTTTGCTCCTAATATCGATCCCCAGGAGGTTCCTACAAGGGCTATTTTCCGCTTGCCCAGGTGCTTGACCAAATACTCAGAAAGCTCAATCCCATCGGCTGTCATCTGCTCCAAAGTCAGCGGGTTCTCCATCCAGTAATCCTCTGTTACCGTATCGGGGGCATTACGGCCAAAGGTTTTTCCTGCCCCTCGCTGGTCCCAGTGCACCAGAACAAAGTCTTTTTTCCAGTAGCCATAGATGGCGTCATCGTACTGACTTATGGTGCTGCCAGGCCCACCATGCAGAAACAGGATAACGGATTTGGATTGGTCCTCCCCGCTGATAGTTACCCACTGCTCTATACCTCCAATTGTGACAAACTTTTCTTCGTTAATTGGCTTAGCTTGTGCGGCTAATATGTCTGGGACTAAAGAAAGAAATAAAATAAGTAAAAATGTATGCTTCATATTATGTTAGTTCTGGTATACCAAATTCTTTACTGAGCTTTTCATTTTTCATACTTCAAATTGGCTACAACGTGCTGGGCTATGAGGTGGCATAGCTACCTCATAGATTTTGTTGGCTGCTGCCTTTCTATTTGTATTTCAATTTTATGTTGTGATGTTGATTTCTTTTGCTATTTGGTTATATAGTTTAGTTCTATCCTTTTCATTGAGCGGCCCTGGTATGCAGTGCAACATGCCCTTCACCTCTTTATGTATGGTTGGAACGTTAGCCTCTTTTAATTTTCTTACATAATCCCGTCCGGTGTCTCTCAAAGGGTCAAATTCGGTAGTTATTACATAGGCAGGGGGAAGATTTGACAAGTTAACTGCATAGTAAGGCATCGCCAGCGGATTCGTATAATCAGCCTTATTCGGCAAATAACTTTCTACACCAAAAAGCATTTCGGTTTCTTCCAGATAATACCCCCGCTTAAACTTCTGATAAGCGTCTGTTTTGAATGGAATATAGGAAACGGGGCAATCTAAAAGTTGGTATTTGATGTTTGTTAAATTCTCTTCCTTGGCCTTTATCGCTACCGTTGTTGCCAAAGTTGCGCCTGCACTTTCGCCAGCAATGATTATTTGATTGGGGTTTCCTTCCCATTTTTCTATATTTTGTATTGTCCAAAGTAAGGTAGCATAGCAATCGTTATTTGGTGTGGGAAAGGGGTGTTCTGGGGCAACCCTGTAATCAACACCAACTACAATAGCGTTAAAAGAATTAGCCAAACGTGAAGCATAAGTTACTGACAAATTTGTCCAGGGCAAAACAAAAGCTCCACCATGAAAATAGACAATCACAGGGCTATTTTTAGTTAGATGTTGTGATTTGAAGATAAAAACCGTCAGGCTATCATTCGTAATTTCAAGCGTATCAATGGTTAAGCCTGCGGTATTAAATGGTAATGCATCTATGAAATGGCTGCGCTGCTGAACATTCATTTTTTTGAGTAGCGCTATTTGTTCATCGTTGTCACCTACCATTTTTAAAAATAACACTTGTCCCCAGTCCAAACGTCCTTCAGGCTGGAATGTCAAAGAGTAGATATATCCAACAGAAATCAAAGAAGCTGTCAGTATTAAAATGAAAGTGATTTTTAGTGTTTTCATGTTTTATCTGTCAAACTGGGTTTAGTTTATCAATAGATATGTTTTTACAAGGTTACAGCCAACGTACTTAGCCATAAGGCGGCGTAGCTGGCTTATGGCTAAGTACGTTGGCACTGCGTTATTCTTCAAAATACTGCTTGACGTTATAGTTGCTTATGGTATTAGCTAAATCAACAGGACATATTCCGCTGTTATTCTTAGCAAACCTGTCCGCACCATTTCTTAAAAGCAATTCAATAAATTCACCCTTACCTTGGAATGAAAAAGTTGCTCTCCACAACACGTTATTTCCGAAATCATCTTTCGCATTGACATCAGCACCTTTTGAAATAAGTATCTGACCTATTTCAAAAGCTAAGTATTGGGCAGCATAATGAAGCAAAGTCCAGCCTTTGCGTCATCTGTTGTTCATGTTTATTGAGCTTCCTTCTAATACATCGATAAATTTTTGGGTATTACTATTTACAATAGAGGAAATTAACTCATCCAAAGCTGGATTCTTCTTCATCTATGCTTTTCTTCAATAATTGTAATGTGTGCCAACTATCAGCTAGCAGGAGTACTTACTCCTGCTATACACTCAAATCCAGCGAATAACGGGAATTGGACTAACAAATATACTATATTTTAGCAATTATATATAATTTTACACAGCACTTATATACAAAAAAGCCACCCCGCAATGGAGTGGCTTTTCAGATTCTTCCAAAGTATATGTCCTACCTAATCCCGCAGGTAGGCTGAGTACATCCAAACCAGCTTTTCTTGCTCGCGAATGTAGTCGCTCATCAGGGCGCTTGTTCCTTCGTCGTCGGCCTCGCCAGACAGCGTTAATAGTTCCCGCTCTGCCTCAATCAGCACCTTAAAACCATTAAGTACCTCACGCACAGCCTCTGCCCCATCCGATACGTCGGCTACTTCTTTTATAATGGAGTTCTCCAGGTAAGTAGTAAACGAATGGAAGGGTGTGTGGCCCAGGGTAAGAATGCGCTCGGCTATCTCATCAATCTTCAGGATAGCATCATCATAAAGCTCCTCAAATTTAGCGTGCAGCTCAAAGAACTTATTCCCGGAGATGTTCCAGTGAAAGCCTCTCGCATTAATATAAAACAACTGATAATTAGCCAGTAGCATGTTCAGTTTATTGGCTAACTGCTGCGCCTTATCAGCGTCTATGCCTATCATATTTTTGTTTGCCATAGTTTTGGTATAGGTTTTAGATGAAACGATGTATAAAAGTAACCTGCTGCTGTTTTACAGTAAATGGCCAAAGTCATAATAGCCTATACCTACTTACGTGGGCAGCTACGATTCTATACATCAAAGGCACGCCTATTTCAGCATGGAGGCGGTGTAAGGGTTAGAAAGCAGCTCCCCAAACAGTTCCCAGCGCTTTTCCGGGTTGTTGTCGGTGCCGCCGTTGGCTTCTATGTACTGGCGAACCAGCTGCTGGCCCAGGTTATAGTTTATGACATAGCTGCGGTACTTATCCATAAAGCGGGTGCGCTGCAGGGCACGGTCTTTTTGGTAGAGGTTATACTTTACCAGCATGTCGGCGGCGGCTTCCCTGCTAATCTCGCCGTTCAGGTAAAGTCTGGCTGTCTCGTTACCGGCAAAGTCCAGCTGGCTTATTTTTTCCAGGATGCTGTAGTACCGATCTGCTTCGGCTGCATTTAAACCAGCCAACGGAAACAAGACGTCCTTTTCAAAAGCCAGTCGCTCCTGCGCCGGAAAAGCCACCTCAATGCCATAGTTGGCGCTACCCTCGGCAATCAGGCTCTGCGGGCTGAACAGCGGGTAGATCGAGTACTCTTTCCAGCCCTTTTCATTTACCAAGTTCTGCTCCAGCAGCGCATTAAACACATGGTGGCCCGGGTAGCCTTCGTGTGAAGCCAGGTCAATGGCGCGCTCAATGTAAATCGGGAAATCAGTATTAATCTGAATGAGGCTATAGCCGTTGCCTTTATAGTAATTGTATCCCGACCAGGCTTTGTCCGTCACAAACTCCATTTTAAAATTCTCCTGCTCCGGCAGTTGGTAGTGTGCCTTGGTGCGGTTGCGCGCTTCAGCAATGGCAGCTTTAAATACAGTGTCAAGCTTCGCTTTCGGTATTTCAAATTTGGCGCGATAGGCATCCCAACGCTCAGTTATACTTCCTTTGCCTGGCAGCTCGCGGTCTATTTCGGTAAGTATGGAATCGAAGTAGGCCAGTTTGTAGTGCGGCGGCTCGGCATCATACAGCAGTTTGGCCTCCTCATCGAAAGGCAGTTTTTTGCCCTGCATCATTTCCACTTTGGTAATGGCGGCCAGCACCTGCTTTCTAAACATGGCCAGGCGGCGCTTTTCGTCTTCCGACAGGTTCTGCTCCGGCTGCGCCTCCAGTTGCTCCTGTATCGCTCGGAACTCGTTCAGAATATCTTCGGCGGGAAGCGAGTCTGCCGCTGCTTCAGTTGGCTTCCACTCCTCCGGTCCGTAGTAGGCATCCACTATATCGCTGTCGTATTGGCCTAGTTGAAGCAGGTTTTTCACATAGCGTTCAGCCAGTTGGTCCATGGAGGCAGCTTCAGCGGTTTCTGTTTCTGTTTGGGAGGAAGTGCAGGCCCAGCAGGCTACGGCCAGCAGCAGCAATAGTGCTTTTTTCATAGTAGAGTGATTTTTGTGGGTATGATGAAAGAAGCAAGATAAGGTTTTTGAGTGGAAGTGTGGGAGGCGATTTTCTAGTGTAAGCGGATGTTTGTGAATTTATACTTTCATAGCTGCTGCTTCTCTTCAATTTGAAATAAGCTATACTTAATAGCCTTTGTTCATCCACAGCTTTATAAGCTGCTTATTTCATTTCTGGCTTTGGCTCCCTTCAGGCGGGGGTAGGGGTATGAAATCATTCACGAGCAATTCCCCTCTCGGGAGGGGCAGGGGGCGGATTTATACTTCTGCTGAAACTACTGCAACTGGAGTATTGCTCATCCTAGTAAAGGCACGTATAGACGTTTGCGCCATGAGGAGCCGGACAAGTATAAACAGCCATATTTCCCCTACACATCCACCGAATCATACACTATCACCTTCGACCACAGGGGCGCATAGTTCTCCACAAAATTCAGGTGAATGGGGTGCTTTTGGTATAGCTCCTGCTCTTCCAGGTTATCGAAGAAAAGTAGCCAGGATATAGCATAACCTCTTTCAATCACATCGCGGTTGGTGCTGGCGGGTACCCCGATTTTGGCCAGACGTATTTCTTTAATTGCCTTCAGCGTGTTCAGCCCTTCAATCAGTTTGGCTTTGTCTTCTTCCGAATCGGGGTTGTGGAGCCAGAAGTAAACATGGTGTATAAAATTGGGTTTCGGCTTTTTGGGGCTGCTGCCTAACAGCGGCAAAGCGCCAAGCGCGCCCGCAAAGGACAGAAAGGTGCTGCTGCCGAGGAATGATCTTCTGGATAGCTTTTTCATTGGATTGGCTGTTTGGTATAAGTGCTGCAATCGCGGCCTGCGCTAAGGCTTCTCCACAACTAAACCTAATATAAGGCTTTATCTATTAACAGGCATCATCCTAAAGCATTTTTGCATTCTTGATTATGAGCGATTTTAAAGTATAAACCAACGTTTTTTACCTGCAACAGCTGCTGCATAATACAGAATATCTCCAAAACAGGACTGTTAAATTCTTGTAAACACTTTTGCTTCCAAAAAAAATTATCTTACTTTGAAACACTATAGTATTACTATTGTTAAAAAGAATACAGCTATAGAAAAACAGTTATAAAGTATGATCAGTATCAAAGAAATCAAAAATGACTTGCCGGCAGGAATCGTTGTGTTTCTGGTGGCCGTACCACTCTGCCTGGGCATTGCCATGGCCTCAGGCGCTCCTCTTTTTTCGGGTATTATTGCCGGTATAGTAGGAGGTATTGTTGTTTCACTTATTAGTGGCTCCCAACTAGGTGTGAGTGGCCCGGCAGCAGGGCTTGCCGTTATCGTTCTCAACGCTATCGAGGATTTAGGAAATTTCGAGGTGTTCTTGGCCGCTGTCTTTCTGGCCGGAGTTATTCAGTTGGCGTTGGGTTTCCTGAAAGCAGGAAGCATCGGCTACTACTTCCCGACTTCTGTTATTAAAGGCATGCTGGCGGGTATCGGTGTCATAATTATCTTAAAACAGATACCGCACGCATTCGGCTACGACGGTGACTACGAGGGGGATGTGCATTTTATTCAGCCTGATGGTGGAAACACGTTTACAGGCCTATTCGATGCCTTAAATTACATAACCCCTGCAGCGCTTATCATCAGTGTCCTGTCTTTGGGTATACTTATACTCTGGGACCAGGTGCTTTCTAAAAAAAGCAAAGTATTTCAGCTTATCCAAGGGCCTCTGGTAGTGGTGGTGCTGGGCATCATCCTAAACGTGGTTTTCAGCAACTATTACCCGCAGCTGGCATTAGCCCCTAACCATCTGGTTGAGTTGCCTGTGGCCGAAAGTATCGGAGGTTTTGTATCGCAGTTCACCACACCGGATTTTAGCCGCATCCTTAGCTATGAAGTATGGTTTTTGGCAGGAACTATCGCTATTGTAGCCAGCTTAGAAACTTTGCTTTGCTTGGAAGCTACCGATAAACTTGACCCTTACAAACGCATCAGCCCAGCCAACCGAGAGCTTAAAGCGCAGGGAATAGGTAACATGGTATCTGGTCTGATCGGTGGTTTGCCTATCACCCAGGTAATCGTCAGAAGCTCGGCCAACATACAGTCTGGTGGCCGCACCAAGCTATCTGCTTTTATCCACGGCCTGCTTATACTTGCCTCCGTTGCTTTTATTCCGGGTATCCTCAACATGATTCCGCTGGCAAGTTTGGCGGCTATACTACTGGTAGTTGGGTATAAACTCGCCAAGCCCGCTTTATTCAAGAGCATGTACAGAACAGGATATAATCAGTTTCTGCCTTTTATTATAACTATTATAGCCATTGTTTTTACAGACCTACTTACAGGTATTGGTATTGGCATGGCGGTGGCGGTATTCTTCATCCTCAAAAACAGCTACCATGTGTCCCACTACACAGAAGTAGTTAAAACACCGGCCGGCAAACAGCGCCACCATGTAGTGCTGGCACAGGAGGTAACGTTCCTTAACAAAGGCAATATTTTAGATACGCTCCGCAAAATTCCGGCAGACTCCGAACTGGAAATAGACATTTCCAAATCAGCTGTTATTGACCAGGACGTGAAAGAGCTGATTGAGGACTTTAGAGAGACAGCCAAGAATAAGAATATTGCGCTGACGGTAAAGGAAATGAGTGATGAAGAAATCGCTCAGGAAAAACAAATCAATGTATAACCATATAAAACAGATAAGGCATAAACATGAGAACACAGACCAAAGAAACGCAGGCAGTACTTACACCTGCAAAAGTAAAGGAGATTCTGGCAGAAGGGAATAAGCGCTTTGTTAACAACCTGAAGGCCAACCGCAACCTGCTGCAGCAGGTAAACGAAACCTCTACCGGGCAATTCCCTTTTGCCATTATCCTGAGCTGTATCGACTCCAGAACATCAGCTGAGCTGATCTTCGATCAGGGATTGGGCGACATTTTCAGCGCACGAATAGCTGGTAACATTGTAAACGAAGACATACTTGGAAGCATGGAGTTTGCCTGCAAAGTGGCTGGTTCTAAACTTGTTGTGGTACTGGGTCATACCAGATGCGGAGCCGTTAAAGGCGCCTGCGACCACGTAGAGTTGGGCAATCTGACTGGTTTGATTAAGAAAATAGCCCCGTCTGTTGATGCCGTGAAGTATGAAGGAGACAGAAGCTCTAAAAACAGCGAGTTTGTGGAGCAGGTAGCGGAAGTAAATGTTCATAAGGCGGTGGATGAGATCCAGGAGAAAAGCCCTGTGCTTGCTGAGATGATGAAGAACGGTGAAATTAATATTGTAGGTGCCATGTATGATGTAGAGACAGGCGCTGTTAATTTTTACGAATAAACGCAAAACACCAACAATCTCTAAATGAGGCATTTACTGGCAAACATTAAAATTAAAGTTGATGAGAATGTATACCTGAAAGATCCTGAATCAACAGAGAAAGGACGACAGATTATACAGAATGCCATACTTCTTATTGATGAACTAGGGCTGGAATCATTTACTTTTAGAAAGCTGGCAGAAAAGATAGGCACTACCGAAGCTACGATTTACAGGTATTTTGAGAGCAAGCACATGTTGCTTGTATACTTGATTTCGTGGTATTGGAACTGGCTGGAATACCGCCTGGTGTTTGCCACCACCAATATTGCTGCGCCCGAACATCGCCTTCGCATCGCGATCGGTATATTGTCCGGCAAAGTGGAGGATGATATGGATTTTGCGCACATCAGCGAAGTAATTCTGCAGCGCATCGTAGTGGCGGAGTCGGCTAAAGCTTACCTGACTAAGGATGTGGACGCAGATAATAAAGAAGGTTTTTTTCTGAGCTACAAGCGGCTCTGCAGACGTATATCGGCAATTATCCAGGAGATAAGCCCCACTTATAAGTACCCTGACTCGCTGGTTTCTACAGTGGCAGAGAGTGCGCATTACCAGCTTTTTTTTGCGCAGCACCTGCCTTCGCTCACCAACATTGACAATGGCCAGAACAACCAACTGCAGGATTTTCTGACCGACCTCGTATTTAAAGCTATAGAAGAAAAGTAGAACCCAAAAACAGTTATTCGCAACTAAAAGAGCCACACGGGGTGTGGCTCTTTTTCGTTTATACTTTTTGCAGAGCCGCATCTGCAGAAAGTATAAAAGTTAAGCCGCCTCATAATGAAAGATCTGCAAATCACCACTTACCTCCTGCAGCCACACGGCAACATACCCAACAACCAACAGTTGCCCTTGCTGGTGTACCGGCAGGTGCTCAAGAACAGCAATGATTTAGTAAGCCAATTTAAAGATGCGTTTCAGCAAAATAACTGGCGCGGCAGCTGGGTAAACGGTGTCTTCAATTACCATCATTACCATAGTAAGGCGCATGAGGTGCTGGGCGTGACATCCGGTTCGGCAACACTTATACTTGGCGGACCTGGCGCGCAGGAGTTAACTGCAAATGCTGGCGATATGCTGGTATTACCCGCAGGCACAGGCCATTGCCTCAAATCCGCTTCTCCGGATTTTAAAGTGGTGGGTGCCTACCCGGCCGGACAGGGAAATTATGACATCTGCACCGAAAAAGAAGACCCGGAGGAAAAAAGAGAAAACATTGCCGCTGTAGCACTGCCCGCCACAGATCCGGTTCTAGGAAAATCTGGTCCGCTGCTGCAGCACTGGCACCTATTATAACGCATGTTACACTTTATAACGCGTGTTGCACTGCATCATAATTTAACTTCAAATTGATTCTGAAGAGATAAGTATATTTGCATAGTAACATACTACACATTAGACCTTCTGGTAAACCTGCATGAGAAACTTATACCCATTTTATACTTTGCTGGCAGCCGCACTGATTAGTGTCAGCAGCTGCACAAGCACTACCTCGCCCAACACCTCTTCTGATGCTACGGCCAACGCCGTAGCATCTGCTGCAGGAGCAGTTACCACCGGAGTTGCACTGGGTAACGCAAAGGCTGCCTACATCAGCTACTGCTCCGGTTGCCACGGCGAAGAACTGGAGGCGTTTGCCGACAGAAAATGGAAGCACGGCAGCTCTGATCAGGACCTTTTTAAAGCCATCAAACACGGCTATCCTGACGAAGGCATGCCTGCTTTTGATGAGACCTTTACTGATGAGCAGATCAATGGGCTGGTAACTTACATTCAGCAGGGCATCAAGGAAGTAAAGCAATACGATTTTAGCGAGGAGAAAGAGCTAGCCCCCGTGCAAACCTCCGAAGAACTGACCTTCCGCCTCGACACGGTAGTGACTGGGCTGGATGTGCCTTGGGGAATGGCCTTTTTGCCGAACGGCGACATGCTGATAACAGACCGCTCAGGTATACTTTACCGATACACGCAGGGCAAAGCCCTTCAGAAAATAGCCGGCTCGCCTCAGGTGCTGGCACAGGGCCAAGGCGGCCTGCTGGATGTAGAAGTTCACCCGGATTTTAAGACGAACAACCTTGTTTACCTATCCTACTCAGCTTTTAAAGAGGAAGGCGGCAGCACGTTGTCTACTACAGCTGTTATGCGTGCAAAGCTGCAAGGCGATGAGTTAACCAACCAGCAGGTCATTTTTGAGGCGCTGCCCTACTCTAAAACCCGCCATCACTACGGTTCTCGCCTAGAGTTTGGCCAAGACGGCAACCTATACTTATCTGTAGGTGACCGGGGCAACCACGATGAAAACCCGCAGAGCCTGGAGCGCCATGCTGGTAAGGTGCACCGCATAAAAGCAGATGGCGGCATTCCGGCAGATAACCCTTTTGCAAACCAGGCCGGCGCTGTGGCAAGCGTTTACTCTTATGGGCACCGCAACATACAAGGCATGGCCATGCACCCGCAAACAGGTAAAATCTGGACACATGAGCACGGACCAAGAGGCGGCGATGAGGTGAATATAGCTGAGAAGGCAAAGAACTATGGCTGGCCGGTTATATCTTACGGCATCAACTATAATGGCACCGTACTCACGGAGTTAACCAAAAAAGAAGGCTTGGAGCAGCCGCTGCACTATTGGGTTCCTTCTATTGCGCCGTCAGGTATGGCTTTTGTAACCGGCAGCCGTTACAAAAAATGGGAAGGCGATTTGATGGTGGGCTCCCTGCGCTTCCAATTCCTGAGCCGCCTGAAAATGGATGGTGACAAGATTCTGGGCGAAGAGAAGCTGCTAAAAAACATCGGCCGCGTACGGGAAGTAAAAATGAGCCCCGACGGCTATATCTATGTTGCCGTTGAAAAACCTGGCGTAATTTACAGGCTTGTACCGATAGAGTAACAACCACTAACAACAAAAAAGCCACAGACAACTCAAGTTGACTGTGGCTTTTTTGTTGCCTCAAATTCCCCCTATATTAACTATTGATTTCTCCGGCTAACGCTTCTGCGTATCTACACTGTATCCCTTGCAAGACC